>NZ_JBEPRQ010000020.1:0-132165 GCF_040548425.1 Bradyrhizobium sp. i1.15.2
GCACCATCAGAGGCCGGACAGATGGCAGCATCCGACTACGTGCCGATCTTCCTCAAAAATCGCTTGCATCTCGCGGGGCGTCCACAGATGAGTACACGCCCTGGCAGGGATGCGAACGCCCGCGTGAACGGCGGCCATCTCGCAAAGGAATGGCCCTACTCCACCTTCGCAGGCTGGGGCTGGAGCGCCGAGGCGTTGGCAATACGCGCGGCATTCGCCATGCCCGCCAGCGCCGCTGCCTTCTTCGAATCGGGCGCCGAGCCGGGCTGCACCACGCCGGCCGACATGATCAGCGTCGCGGCGTCCTCGGTGCTCATGTCGACCTCGACGATCTTGCTCTTGGGCACGTAGAAGAAGAAGCCCGTCGTCGGGTTAGGCGAGCAAGGCAGGAACACCGAGACGTGCTCCTCCTGACCCGGCAGGCTGCGGGAGACGTCCTCGTTCGGCGCTTGCGAGATCAGCACGATCGACCACATGCCCGGCGAGGGAAACTCGACCAGGCCGACCTTGCGGAAGCTCGAGCCCTTGCCCGAGAACAGCGTCTCGAACACCTGCTTCAGGCCGCGGTAGATGGCGCGCACCGCCGGAATGCGGCCGAGGAAGGTCTCGCCGACATCGACCAGTGTCCGGCCGATCAGATTGGCGGCGAGGAAGCCGACCAGCGTCAACGTGAAAAATGCGACGATCAGCCCCCAGCCGGGAATGACGTACGGCATGTAGGTTTCAGGCCGATAGGCCAGCGGCACGAACGGTCGCACCACGCCATCAACCCAGGTGACGAACCACCAAACCAGATAAAAGGTGATCGCAACCGGTCCCGTCACCACGAGACCGGTGAGGAAATAATTGCGGAAGCGGCCTATCAGGCCTGTATGCGGCTCCGGCACGGGATCAAGAGGCGCTGGCGCGTCGTCACGGGGGTTCATTCGGGTTCCAGGTCGGTCGCTTCGTTCAAGCTAGGTTCTTCTAGCAGGTTTTGGAAGACCACGAAGCGTTCCGGCCCGACCCTTCTGCCTATTCCACGGTCACGGATTTCGCGAGATTGCGCGGCTGGTCGACGTCGGTCCCCATGATGACCGCCGTATGATAGGCGAGCAGCTGAACGGGGACGGCATAGACCATCGGCGTGAACGCCGCCGCCATATCAGGCATGACGATCGTGACGAGGGACTCGACGGTCGCCTCCGCCGCGCCTTTTGCGTCGGTCATCAGGATGATCTTGCCGCCGCGGGCGGCGACCTCCTGCATGTTGGAAACAGTCTTTTCGAACACCCGGTCGTAGGGCGCGATGACCACGACCGGCATGGTCTCGTCGATCAACGCGATCGGGCCGTGCTTGAGCTCGCCGGCGGCATAGCCCTCGGCGTGGATGTAGGAGATCTCCTTCAGCTTCAGCGCGCCTTCGAGCGCGAGCGGGAAGCTGGTGCCGCGACCGAGATAGAGCACGTCACGCGATTTCGCGATCTCGCGCGCGAGCTTCTCGATCTGGAGCTCGGTGGTCAGCGCATCCGACATCAAACGCGGGACCTCGACGAGCCCGTGGACGAGCTTGGTCTCGTCCTCGTCGGACAGTTCGCCGCGGGCCTTGCCGGCCGCGATCGCAAGATTTGCCAGCACCATGAGCTGGCAGGTGAAGGCCTTGGTCGAGGCGACGCCGATCTCGGGGCCGGCCAGCGTTGGCAGCACGGTTTCGCTCTCGCGCGCGATCGTCGAGGTCGGCACGTTGACGACGGCCACCGTGTGCACGCCTTCGGCCTTGGCGTAGCGCAGCGCGGCCAGGGTGTCGGCGGTTTCGCCCGACTGCGAAATGAAGATGGCGAGATCTCCCTTGCGCAACGGCGCCTCGCGGTAGCGGAATTCGGAGGCGACATCGACCTCGACCGGCACGCGCGCGAAACGCTCGAACCAGTATTTTGCGACGAACCCGGCGTAGCTCGCGGTGCCGCAGGCCGTGATGTTGATGCGCTGGATGTTCTTGAAGTCGAACGGCAGCTTGACCGGCAGGGAGACCCGCTCGGTCGCCATGTCGACATAGCGTGCCAGCGTGTGGCCGACCACTTCCGGCTGCTCGTGGATCTCCTTGGCCATGAAGTGGCGGTAATTGGCCTTGTCGACCAGCGAGGTCGAGGCGGCGTGCTTGGTCTTCTCGCGCTGGACGGCGTGGCCGTCCTTGTCGAAGATCGCAGCGCTCGTATGGGTCAGCACGACCCAGTCGCCGTCCTCGAGATAGCTGATCGTGTCGGTGAACGGCCCAAGCGCGATGGCGTCGGAGCCGAGATACATCTCGCCGTCACCATAGCCGATCGCGAGCGGCGGACCGTTGCGGGCGCCGATCATCAAATCGTCCTCGCCGGCGAAGATGAAGCCGAGCGCGAACGCGCCGCGCAGACGCGCCAGCGTCAATTTCACCGCTTCCACCGGCTTGTTGCCGCGCGTGAGCAGATCGTCGACGAGATGCAGCACGATCTCGGTGTCGGTCTGGGTGTGGAACACCGTGCCTTTCGTCTCGAGCTCCTCGCGCAGCTCGCGGAAATTCTCGATGATGCCGTTGTGAACGACGGCGACACGCTCGGTCGCATGCGGATGGGCATTGTTGACGGTCGGCTTGCCGTGGGTGGCCCAGCGGGTGTGACCGATTCCGGTCGTGCCCTTGAGCGGCTCGGCTTCCAGCCGCTTCTCCAGATTCTTCAGCTTGCCCTCGGCGCGGCGGCGCTCGAGATGCTTGCCTTCGAGCGTGGCGACGCCTGCGGAATCATAGCCGCGATATTCAAGACGTTTGAGCGAATCCACCAATTGCTCTGCAACCGGCTCGCGCCCGAGAATGCCGACAATCCCGCACATGCGGATCAATATCCCCCAAATCGTCGAAAAATCGCCTAAACGACGCGCTCGGTTTTTAGCGAAGTTCCTAAGGAACCAGATACTCAATAATTATTGCTGATTGAGACAGCACCGACGGCAACGAGCCTCGCCTGCGTCGAACTGGCTGGGCCTTAAACCGCGCGCGTTAACTAGTTGTCAACGAATTTGGCCAACCCTTGCGTACCAGGGAGACAGGCCATGAAAGGCTCATCCGACCGCAAAAGTCGGTCATCGATGTCGGTGCGCGCCAGCGAGACCACCGGCACGCACCTTGCGCACTGGCCGCCGCCCCAGCGCGGCAAGGAAAGCAAGCCCGTCATCATCAAGCACGTCGCCGGCGAGCCGGCAAAGCGTGCCAAGCCGCGCGGCTGGCGCCTGACGCGGGCGATCTTCTCGGAATTTGCCGACGACGAATAGCGGCGCTCATTTCGCCGGCTTGTTCCCTCGCGTCTTCATCTCGCGATAGCGCGCCGCACCACCTTCGCGGATGGTCTGCGGACTGCGCTCCAGCGCCATCGCGTCATCAGGCACGTCGCGCGTGATCACCGAGCCCGAGCCGATATAGGCGCCGTTGCCGATGGTCACCGGCGCGACCAGCGAGGAGTTGGTGCCGACGAAGGCGCCCTGCCCGATGATCGTCTTGTGCTTCTTGAAGCCGTCGTAGTTGCAGGTGATGGTGCCGGCGCCGATGTTGGAATTGGCGCCGATGGTGGCGTCGCCGATGTAGGAGAGATGGTTGACCTTGACGCCGGCCTCCAGCGTCGCGGCCTTGGTCTCCACGAAATTGCCGATGCGCGCGCCGTCGCCGAGCGAGGTGCCGGGCCGCAGCCGCGCATAGGGGCCGATGGAGACCTTCTTGCCGAGCGTGGTCTCGACGATGTGCGAGAAGGAATGGACCACCGTGCCGTCGCCGATCGAAACGCCGGGCCCGATCACCACGAAGGGTTCGATCGTCACGTCCTTGCCGAACACGGTATCCGCGGCGAGATAGACGGTTTCGGGCGCGATCAGCGTGACGCCGGCCTCCATAGCCGCTTTCCGCAACCGCGCCTGCATCACGCTTTCGGCCTCGGCGAGCTGCGCCTTGGTGTTGATGCCGCGCACTTCGTCCTCGCTGGTTTCGATCACCACGGCATCCCATCCCTGTTCGCTGACAATGCCGACCACATCGGTCAGATAATATTCGCCCTTGGAGTTCGCATTGCCGATCTTGTCGAGGATGGCGAGCGCGCGGCGGCCGTCGATCGCCATGACCCCGGCATTGCAGAGGTCGATCCTGCGCTCCTCGGCGCTGGCATCGGCCTGCTCGCGGATCGCGACCAGGCGGTCGCCCTCGACGATGAAGCGGCCATAGCCGGTGGGATCGGCGGCGCGGAAGCCGAGCGCCGCAATCGCCGCGCCTTTGGCCAGCGGCGCGCGCAGCCGCGCAAAGGTCTCGGCCGAGATCAGCGGCGTGTCGCCGAACGCAATCAGCAAATCATCCACGCCCCGCGCAATGGCATCGCGCGCCGCCAGCACCGCATGTGCGGTGCCGAGCCGTTCCTGTTGCACGAAGGTGAGCGCGTCGGGGCGGATGCGCTTTGCTTCGTCCGCCACCGCCTGATGGTCGGGTCCGATCACGACCGCGAGCGAGGTGCCGGTTCCCCTGGGCGCCGCGGCGAGCACGTGGGCGAGCAGGCTCTGGTGCGCGACCGGATGCAGCACTTTCGGCAGGTGTGAGCGCATACGCGTGCCTTCGCCGGCGGCGAGCACGATCGTGAGGCTGGAACGGGCGGTCATCGAAATCCTGTCAATCGGCCGAATCAATCGGCGCCAGCGGCGACGGCCGCCCTCATGAGCTATCGCCTTGCTACCCCCGCAAACGCCCGGAGTTCAAGTGCGACACGCTTTTCCTGTTAATGTTCCCTGATTGATTCGGGGAAGCCGGACAGGGGTTGGGCACTTAACGTTCATGGCAAAGGATTCCGACCCACTGGCGGATGCCTTCGGCGCCAAGGAGACCGGCGGGCTGTTCTCCGGACTTGTGGCCGAGGAGAGTTCGTTCGATCGCGGCATGATGTGGCGGCTGGGCTCATGGGGCGTGGCGGCCGTCGGCGCCGTGGTGATTGCCGTGTTCGCCAACCAGGCCCAGCTCGGCTGGCGGCGCGACCAGGTCGCGTCCGCCGATCTCGCGCGCCAGGCCGACCGGCTCCAGATCCTGACCAAGGAGAGCCAGAACGAGGCCCGCCGGCTCGCCTCCGCCATCGAGACGCTGAACACCGATCGCGACCGGCTCTATTCGCGCGTCACCGTGCTGGAGCAAGGGCTCGATTCCGTCACCGGCGCCATCGCCAAGCAGACGACAACGCCGCCGCAGGCATCCGTCGCGAAGCCGCAGGACGCGCCAGCTTTGATCGGGCCGCCGGCGCCCGGCATCGCGCCGGTCGCCTCGACACCAGCTCCGGCCAACGACAAGCCGCGCACCGAGGCCGCAAGGGAGCCGTCGAGCCCGGCGCCACAGAGCGCAGCGGCGGCCTCGCTGGTCGCGCAGTTGCCGGCGACAAATTCGGCACTGCCGATGCTTCCGTTGGTCCCGTCCAAATCGATCATGGCGCCGCCCGATCCGGCCGCCCCGAAACTGGTTCAGCCCGAATCCACTGAGAAGACCACTGAGAAGATCGCTGAGAAGGCTGCCGAGAAGAAGCCCGATCCGGCGCCCGCGCCCATCGAAGTCGCCGCTGCACCCACCAAGCCGCCGGAGGCTGCCGAAAGCGAGGCTCCCGCGATCGCGGTCCAGCAGACGCGCTTTGCGATTGATCTCGGTGGCGCCAACTCGCTCGACGGACTGCGCGCTCTGTGGCGCGGGCTCACCAAATCCAATCCCGAGATCGCAGCGCTGCGGCCGATCATCATGATCAAGGAAGGCAACACCGGCCTCGGCATGCAGCTCCGCCTCGGTGCCGGCCCGCTGATCAATGCAGCGGCTGCGGCAAAACTCTGCGCCGGCCTCGCCGAGAACGACCGCCACTGCGAGACCACCGTGTTCGACGGCCAGCGGCTGTCGATGCGCGGCGGCCAGGAAAAACAAGAGAAGACTCAGGATCGAGTTCAGGAGAAGAACTCCGACAAGACCCAGGACTCGGTGCCGCAAGCCGAGACCGCGCCCGCGCCCGCCGCCAAGCCCGACAAGCATCGCCGCAGCTATTCCTCGAAACGCTCGTCGAAGCGCGAGGAACCCGCGCCTGCTCCTGCGGCGCCGCCGGCCGCACAGCCGAAGCCGGAGACGGCGTCGGCGGGATCGACGCTGTCGTCGTTCTTCAGAAGATAGCTTACCTCGCGGCAATTCATCAGCTCAATGGGTGACGGATCTCACGCAGGGCGCGAGAAACTTGCGCCTTCCCTGTTGCCCGTCCGCGCCATCCCGACCATATTGCCGCCATGACAAAAAAGCCCTTCCGCCTCACGCCCTACCAGGTGCAGTTCCTGATCGTCGTCGGCTTCGCATCCGTCGGCTATGCGCTCTATCTGCGCTACCTCGGAATCGAAAACTCGCAGGTCGGTCTCGCCTGCGACGCCGGGCTTCAGACCCTGATCTGCAAGGCGCGCTCGGTCTCGACCGTGCTGTTCAAGAATTCGGTATTCGGCATCGTCGCGCTGGTGGTGGCCACGCTGAACCTGATGCGGCCGTCGATCGTGCTGCTCACCGTCGGCATCATCGCCGCCGGTCTCGGCATCGTGCTCTACAATGTCGTGCTGTCGGGCCTGGCGATCGGACTGTTCATTCTTGGATTTGCTCGGCCCGCGCCCGCCACAGCGTGAGCGCGAACAAGAGATACATCGCGCAGGTCCACAGCGACTGCCAATTGTCGCGGCCCTCGTTGAAGAGCACATAGGCCGCCGACAGCGTCAGCACGCCGGCGAAGACCGATTCCGCGATCGGACGCTGGCCAATCTGCGGCCGGTTCAGCATCAACAGCGCGAACGGCACCACCGCCATCGTCAGCGAGGCGTAGGGGAAGTCGTGGTAGCGCGGGTCGAACACGAAGCCGAGCGCGGTCTGCGCCGCGATCACCGCGGCCACCGCCAGCGTCAGACCCAGCACGGCGGTGAGCTTCGACCATTTCCGGCCCTCGCGCGGACCGAGCAGATCGAGGAAGGTCGGAAGGCTGCGGCCGATCACCATCGCCTGCGCGCAGAAGATCGGCGACAGGATGCCGGCCGCGAGCAGCGTGCCCCAGAGCAGCCAGCCGCCGATGCCGTAGCTCTCGTAGTACATCTTGTCGGCGCCGATCCCGAGCAGGATGCCTGCCGAGGTCGCCGAGATCGCCACACCGAGCCAAGCCGAGAAACGCGGCGTCCAGGGCCTGCGCCGCAACGTCAGGCCGGCCACCGCGAACACCAGCACGCAGAGGCCCATGCCGGCGCCCATGTACCATTTCCAGTAAGGGAAATTGCTGATCGGCTGGCCCGGCGGATATTTCAGGTTCCGGCGCACCGAGTCATAGAGGCCCCAATAGCCGCCGACGGTGCCTTCCAGCTTGCGCTTCCAAGGCTGGTCGTAGGACTCGATCAGATTGACGCGGAATTTCTGCGCTTTCGCCAGACTCAGGATCTCGGAGACGACGCGCGCCTGGTTGGTGCGCGAAGGCAGCGCGCCCTCGCGCATGCGCCCTTCGCTCGGCCAGCCGGTTTCACCGATCAGGATCTCCTTGCCGGGAAATGCGACCGCCATGCGCTCGCGGATCTGTTCGACATGGGAGGCGGCAAACTTCGCCTTGACCGGGAAGTCCTCCCAATAGGGAAGGATGTGGATCGTGACGAAGTCGACGGCGTCATAGATCTCGCGATTCCTGAGCCAGAACTCCCAGACATCGGCATAGGTGACGGGCACGCTGACCTGCGCCTTCACCGAGCGGATGATGGAGACGAGGTCCGCGGTCGTCATCTCGCCGCGCAGCAGCACTTCGTTGCCGACGATGATGCTGGTGATGGTTCCGGGGAAATCCTTGGAAAGGCGAATGGCGAGCGCGGCCTGCTCGAAATTCTTGGTGCGGTTGCTGGAGAGCCAGATCCCCTGGAGCACTTTCAGTCCACCGATCCGGGCCGCGATCGCCGGCACCTGGTCGAGCCCGTTCTCCATCGAATAGGTGCGGACGCAGTCGGTGATCTCCTTGAGCTGGCGCAGGTCCTGCTCAATCTGGTCGGCCTCGATATGGGTCCACGCGTTCAGCGGCGACTGCTCGCCGCGGAACGGCGCGTAGGAGACGCACTGGACCTTGTCGGCGGGATCGATCGGGGCGCGCGCGAGCGAGATCGGCGTGGCAAGCCACCACCACACGGCAGCGATCGCACCCAGTGAAACGAGCAGAAGCGCCAGTGGCGTACGAAGAGAAATCGGTTCCGTCCTCCGCGAAGGGCAGTCGATTACCTGCTAGCACGCCGTCTGCCAAGGGGGTGACTCCGTTATGGATACATCCCTCCCCTGAGGAATTTACCTGCGGCCGTTCGACCGAGGCCTAGGATCGTGACTTTGCTGGACAAAATTCCAGATTCAGGCCATGGACTCGGGAGGACTTTTCCGCCGCATTGGAGACCCATTTGGACGCCATCACGCAGGCGCGTCCGCGAAGGTCCTGACGCGGACGGTCAGTGATATATTGGGGAATTCATGCGGCAACGGGTGTTCGAGTTACGAAATGCGGTCCTGCGGCAGCTCGCCGCCACCTTGGCCGTTTCTTCCCTTGTCATCCTGATGGGTATCGGCGCGGCCTCCGCCCAGAGCGGCACGCCCGCCCCCGACCAGAGCAAGGCAGCCGCCCAGCCCGCCGACGCGGCCAAGGATGCCGCCCAGAACCAGCGCCGCACCGACGAGTTCGCCGAAGCAGCCCAAGTCATCAGCGGCCCGGCCGGCAACCCCGAATGCGTCTGGCTCGGCCGGCGCGTGGTGCGGCTGATGTGGCGGGATGACCTCGATACCGCATTCCGCCATCTCGACTTGTACGACCGCTTCGGCTGCCCCGGCGGCCATATCCAGGCCGCGTTCCGCTGCCTGACCCGCTTCGGCGGCCAGATCGATCCCAAAGTCGCCGAGACCCTGGACAGCCGTGTGCACGCTTGCTGGATCAACCCGGCGTCGCAGCCGCAGCAGGCGGCGGCCGCAGCCTCCCAGCCGGCCGCGCCGGCATCGGGCAATGCGCAGCCGCAGCCGGCCGCGAGCCCCTCGCCGGCGGCAAGCCCGTCACCGGCGCCCCCGAAATAGCCGCGATTGTTTCAGCCTCCGTTCAGGAACGATCGGCGATAGAGGCAATTGGCACTGCTGCGAATTTGAAATGTGCATGCCCTCATACGGTCATGAGGCGATGACAGTTGTGAAACCGCGCGGCAGAGGTATGCTCCATTTGCCGCGGACTTGGTCGGATCTCGGGGTCGGATCCGCTTCCCTGCCCCCTCAGCCCCTTTTGGTTTAGCCGCGATGCGGGTTGTCGCCGCCGTTCTGTTGCTTGTGTCCGCGCTCCACGCCGGCCTCTGGGGGGTCTTGCGTGACAAGGAACCCGCGCCCGACTTCAAGGGCTTGCTGCCCAGCGTCTCCTATGCGCCGTTCGAGGGCTCGGCTCACCCCGATATCGACAACATTCCGACGGTGGAGAAAATCCGCGCCGACCTGAAGACGCTGTCGACGATGACGCGCGCGATCCGTCTCTATTCGTCCACGGGCGGCGTGGAACTGGTGCCGCCGATCGCGGCCGAGTTCGGCCTCAAGGTCACCGTCGGCGCCTGGATCGACAAGGACAAGGATCGCAACGAGCGCGAGATCAAGGCCGCCATCGAGCTCGCCCGCAAGAACAGCAACGTCAACGGCGTCGTCGTCGGCAACGAGGTGATCTACCGCGGCGAGCAGAAGGTCGAAGACCTCATCGAGATGATCAAGAAGGTCAAGGGCGCGGTCCGCGTGCCCGTCACGACCGGTGAAATCTGGAACATCTGGCGCGACAATCCCGACCTCGGCTCCAATGTCGACTTCATCGCCGCCCACGTGCTGCCCTACTGGGAGAACTTCCGCTCGGACCAGGCGGTCGACCAGGCCGTCGACCGCTACAATCTGTTGCGCAACCTGTTCCCCGGCAAGCGCATCGTGATCGCCGAATTTGGCTGGCCGAGCGCGGGTTACAATTTGCGCAACGCCGACCCCGGTCCGTTCCAGCAGGCACTGACCTTGCGCAACTTCGTCAGCCGCGCCGACGCCATCGGCATGGAATACAACATTGTCGAAGCCATCGATCAGCCCTGGAAATACTTCGAAGGCGGCGTCGGTCCGTACTGGGGCATCCTCAACGCCAGCCGCGAGCCGAAATTCGCATGGACCGGGCCGGTGGAGAATCCCGACTATTGGAAGCTGATGGGTGTGGCGCTCCTGGTCGGTATCCTGCTGTCGCTGCCGATCCTGCGGCTGCAGCAGCCGACGGCGAAGCAGGCGTTCCTGCTGTCGGCCACCGCCAACGGCGTCGGCGCCTGGGCCGCCACCGTGTTCGCGTTCTGGAACGGGCACTATTTCATCTTCGGCTCGGCCTTCGCGCTCACGCTCGGCATGATCCTGCTTGTTCCCCTTGTGCTGATCGCGATGGCGCGCATCGACGAGATCGCCGCCGTCGCCTTCGGCCGGCCGCCGCAGCGCCTGCTCGCGAAGGACAAGCCAGTCGAGAACGTACCGGAGAATTACTTTCCAAAAGTCTCGATCCACATCCCCGCTTATTTCGAGCCGGTCGAGATGCTCAAGCAGACGCTCGATGCGCTGTCGCGGCTGAACTATCCAAACTACGAATGCGTCGTCATCATCAACAACACGCCGGACCCTGCGTTCTGGCAGCCGATCCAGGATCATTGCCGCGCGCTCGGTGAACGCTTCAAGTTCATCAACGCCGAGAAGGTGCAGGGCTTCAAGGCCGGTGCGCTGCGCATCGCGATGGACCGCACCGCCGTCGACGCCGAGATCATCGGCATCCTCGATGCCGACTACGTCGTCGATCCCGACTGGCTGAAGGACCTCGTGCCGGCGTTCGCCGATCCCAGTGTCGGCCTGGTGCAGGCGCCGCAGGAACATCGCGACGGCGATCTGTCGATCATGCACTACATCATGAACGGCGAATATGCCGGCTTCTTCGACATCGGCATGGTCCAGCGCAACGAGACCAACGCCATCATCGTGCACGGCACGATGTGCCTGATCCGCCGCGCCGCGATGGACATGGCCGGCGGCTGGTCGTCCGACACGATCTGCGAGGACAGCGACCTCGGCCTTTCGATTCAGCAGTTCGGCTGGACCACGCACTACACCAACCACCGCTACGGCCAGGGCCTGCTGCCCGACACCTACGAGGCCTTCAAGAAGCAGCGTCACCGCTGGGCCTATGGCGGTCTCCAGATCGTCAAGAAGCACTGGCGGAACTTCCTGCCGGGACGGAGCCGGCTGACGCCCGACCAGAAGCGCGAATATGGCCTCGGCTGGCTGAACTGGCTGGGTGCCGAAAGCCTCGGCGTGGTCGTGGCACTGCTCAACCTCGTCTGGGTGCCGATCGTCGCCTTCGCCGACATCGCCATTCCCGACAAGATCCTGACGCTGCCGATCATCGGCGCCTTCATCGTCTCGCTCGCGCACTTCTTGTCGATGTACCGCGCGCGCGTCGCGATCAAGCCCGGCCAGATGCTGGGTGCGATGATCGCCGCGATGAGCGTGCAGTGGACAGTGTCCCGCGCCGTCGCGCAGGGACTGATCACCGAGCACATCGCGTTCGCGCGCACCTCCAAGGGCGGCCTGTCCAGGATGTCGATCGAGTTCCAGGCGTTCTGGGAGGCCGTGATCGGCGCCCTGCTCCTGATCGGCGCCGGCGTGCTGGTGGCCTCCAACAGCTATCGCCAGATCACCGAGATCTACATCTTCGCTGGCGTACTGGTGCTGCAGAGCCTGCCGTTCCTGGCTGCGGTCGCCATCGCCATCCTCGAGCTCAGCCGCATCAACTCGTTCCAGTTCTGGCGCGACAGCGCGATCCGCACCGCCGAGCTGATCGGCCTGCGCCCGGTCGCGCTGCCGACCCCCGCCGGCACGCCGCAGCAAGTGCCGGTGCCGAGCGAGGTCCGGCGGGAAGCGAACTGACGGGGCTCCGAACGCGGCATCCGGCCCATGGGCGGACGTCGCGGGTTCTTCGGCGTGGATGGCGGCCCGCCATCTCGGTTGAAAATCCCGGCTCAAGCATTGGAAACGGCGAGCGAATTCCCGCTGTTGCCTTCAACTTCGGCAGCCACCCGAGCTATTGACCTCCGCGCCCCATCCCCCTACACAGCGCGGGCCGAAAGCATGATCCGGAAACAGCCGGTTTTTCCGCAACGCTTGCGTCGATGTGGCGGCAAGACATGCTTTTCCAAATGACCGAAGACGATGGCGATCTCTTCAAAGCCATCAGCGGCCATGGGAGCGCGTAGCTCAGCCGGTAGAGCACGTGACTTTTAATCACGGGGTCCTGGGTTCGAGCCCCAGCGCGCTCACCAACAGATACTCCGCTTTAAAATTTTCGGTTTTATCGGAGCCTTGCTCATGCGGGGCGCATTCCGGGCCACTTGGACCCTTTTGCCGCCATAGGAAAATAGGGCTGCCGAGCACGTGCAGCGTGCGCCTCCATCGTGCCACTATCGACTCCTTGATTCGGAGTGAGTCTAGATGGCGAGTAGAAGCGTCGAGTTGGCCGTGTTCTGGCTGCCGCTCCTTGCGGGTATCCTACTTAGCGGGATTGCCGGCAGTGCTTGGTACGGCGGCGACAAAATTCCAGCAATTTGGATCGCTTTCTTCGGAGTGGTCTGTCTATTGCTGACCGCTGCTCTCCAAATACAAAACTTCGCGTATGCCAACCTGCTGCAACCAGAAATCGATATCGAAGCACCGACCCAACGAACAATTTTGACGTGGAATCCGCCTACCAGCTTTTTCATCAACTCCCGTCCCGAGAACAAAGCGCCGCCCGGAAGAGACAGCTCCGAGTCCCCGGCGATCATTTTCGAGAACAGGAGCAACGTCATCGGGCAGGACGCGTCCAATGTTGCGCCCGCTCAGCTCAATCAGCGCGTCGACACGATCTGGCGAATAGCCGGTGCGTCCGCGCTCAAAATTGGTCGTGAAGGCGCACATCTGATCTTCCAGCACCGCGAACCCGCCAACGTGATAAACCTGCACTTAGGAAACGTGCGGCGGGGGCGGTGGTTGGTTCTTGCCTGAACCACGCCAATTCATAGCGTTTAGCTCCTTTTAGCCGCCGGCAGTCAATGTCCAGCCATCACGCTCATTGCGTATCAGCTTTTGCTGTTCGAGCTTCTGCGCCAGACGGTACACGTCCAATTTCCGATAGTCCCCGGTACTCCACCGGACATGCGCAGCCGTCTAAAGGGAACTACCCTGCCGGCTTTTGGACCATTTCGGATGACGCGCAGCAAGGAGCGGGGCAGCCCACCGATCCTCATTTGCCGCAAATGCAGGGGGCGAATGGACTACCTCGCGACGCTGCCTGCGATTGTGAACCTACCGGCAGTGTATGCTTACAGGTGCCTCCCCTGCCTGAGAGTTGACACCGTCGCTCTGGAGTAGCCCGCATCGAGCGCCGAGGCTTATCCACACCCACGACCCGCAGTAGCTCGCCGCCGACCGACGCCCCTACCAATCGATAATTTGCAGCCTGCATCGAGGCGCGTTTTGATGGGGCATGCCTCGCTCCGCCGTCATAGCGCCACTCATTTCAGTCGCCGCCCGGTCAAGATCACTTTCGGCGAGCTGCGCGAGATGGGCATAAGCGGCGTCATGGTCTGGTGCCACTGCGGCCATCACGTCGCGGTCAGCGCCGATCGCTGGCCCGACGAACTGCGGCTTTCTGATCTTGAACGGCGGTTTATCTGCCAAGTCTGCGGTAGTCGCGGCGCCGATGTGCGGCCTGACTTCGCCCCTCCCAAAATGGGCACCAACGTATGAGGCCCGCCAGGCTTAGCCGGCGGGCCCTTTGATGGCTCACTGAGGAGGCTTCTTCGTTGCGGTCGGTGGCTTCGCTGTGCCACTGCTGGGGGTATCATAATGCGCCGAGTTACGTCCGCCCCCAGGCTTCCCATTCATTTTGCCCGCCGATGTTGGAGACGTCATAAAGCCGGCGGCGATCATCGCGCCGCCGAACGCAACAATCACAAACAAAGCAGTAGCTCTTACGATTTCGGCGCGTTCTCCGGCCTGTCGTTCCCCCGTGTAGGCCGGGACTTCGCCTCCTGCCAGTGGAGTGAACCTTTATGTAGCCGGCTCAGACAAATGAATGTCCGGGATTTTGCTGATCCCTCTCGGGGCTGGAACGCCGCCGCCTGCGCTTCATTTCAAGCGGGCGGCGTTTTCATGAGGAAAGCCTATGGTACGCGCGCACCCCCAGCTTTGGTGCGGAATTCAGTATCTATTCTGACTGAACAAGCGCCTAGTCATTCGATCACCGGCCCATCACGGCATCTATCGGTGACTGAGAGCTGCTCGTGCTCCCGCCCTACGCGGAGCCACCCTATGCCAACCAGAAAAAAACAAACCATTCCCCTGACAACGCGACTTGCTCAATTGGCGGAGGAAGCCCGCCGCCGCGCCGAGGCGGCTCCGCTCGGAGCGAAGCGCGAAACTCTCCTGAAAGCGGCGCGCATAAGCGAAACCGCCCTCCAGCTCCAGCAATGGATTAGCTCACCTGGATTGAGAGCACCGAGCTAACGGGAAGGGCCGCCCGGTGGGCGGCCTCTTTTCTTTGCCTCACTGTGACGGCTTGGCTGGCCCCCGACCCGCCAAGGCGCACGGCCGACGGCCGGAACGATCCGCCAGCAGCGCAATTGCTCCCTGAGTAGGAGTTGCGTCATGCGTCATGCGCCGTCGATCGTGCCGCTGGATAGGCTCGACCGGGAGATTTACCTTGTGCTGGAAGACTTGGGCGCGCGCGCCGGCTGCTCCTGGCGGGAGACCGACGAGCAGGACACCGACGTCGAGGCCATCATCCGCGACCTGCTCTCCGGGCAGTACGCCTATCCGGTCCATATCGTCGCCTTCAACGCGATCGAGGGCCGGGCTCGCGATGCGACCAGCGAGATCGCTGACGAGCTGGCCGAGCGCGTCACAGGGCGCGCCGAGATCACGCCGGCCTTGCAGGCCTTCATCCGGGCCAATGCTTCCCGACCGTTTGCTGTACAACTGGCGCTCCCTCTACGGGGCGCCGCCTGACTTCAAATCTGTGATCGACATGTTGCGTGGGGACTGCGGTGACAGTGATCAAGCAGGCACAGTTATCGGAAGTTCGCCCTTCCCCTCCGCCTGATTTTTTGGTACCAAATAAAATGAAACCAGCAAAAAAGATTCGTGCCAAAAAGCATCGCGGCCGCCCCGCTACTGGTCAGGGCGTCCAGATCGGCACGCGCTGGCCGGAGGCGACTGTCGTTCAGATCGACGCATGGGCGTCGCGGCAGGAAGACACTCCGGCTCGCTCTGAATCCATCCGTCGGCTGGTCGATATTGGCTTGGGCAAACCCGCCCCCGCCCTCGCGGTTACGTCTGCCGCCAAGGCCTCGTCCGAGCGGGCTCGGGAAATGGCGGGTAAAGCGATCGACAAGCTCAAAGACAACAAAGCGAGCCCGGATGACCAGGCCAGCCGCAAGCGGCGGCTCGTCAAGGGACCCGAGGAATTCCAGAACGTTCGACGCGATCGGCCAAATCGAAAATGATTTGACCGGCGCCCGCTTGGTCAATCTCGCCTCAAGGCAAAAAGCAAATGATCAAACCCAAACGGTCGGCCGAGCAACAAATCGCGGACGAAGCCGATCGAAGGACCCTCAATCCGATAGCATCGAGACAGACAATAGCGGACAGTCAAGCCACTCCGGAGTTTCAGGAAAACCTCAAACGCCTGAAGTCCGAGCGGCTGGAGCGTGAGGCTCGACTGAATCCGAAGCGCAAGGTCTGATTTGAGCTTGTCGAGCTTTCGCCTCGCCTGGTTGGGCCGGTCAGGCCAACGGGCCGCGTTGGATGGAGGGTGCAGAAGGTCGTGGAAATGTTGAATCGACGGTGGATGATCTTCCTGCTGGTTTCCGTGGTGATCGTTTGCTCGATCTTCGCAGGCGCTCGGTACTATCTCAGCAAATGCCATGGCATGGATGCGTGCGCGGCCGCCGAAGCCGAGAGCCATGAGCGAGACAAGCCGGCCGAGCCACAATAGTTTTCGGATAAAAGCCCGCTGCGAAGACGGACGACCCCAACGGCGAGCTCGCGAATGAAAGTCAGGACCGCGACGACGGACTACACCACGCCGCCGAAGTCGATGCCTTCCTTGGCAAGCGCCTCAGCTTCCTCGGCGGACGTTGTCGGCTTCGTATCGAGGTAGGGGCGCTCGGACGCTGGCAAAATCGTGCGGAGGTTCTGGCCGTCTGTCCGCGTGATGCGAGCAACCCAGCGCTTGGGCCCGTGCTCAAGCCGTTCGATATGGTACTGCTTGTACGTAATCATGACCGTCGGACGCAACTGACGCTGACACAGGCTTTATTCTATCCAACCAGGCATCGCCGCACAACGGCCGCTTAAACTGGGTTAGGGCCCGCCAGCCCGTCAACGCGAACCCGGCCGCGATGGCGCACACAGCCCCAGATGATTTGCCTGACCTACCTTCAGCTCTCCGGAGCTGACACCGTAGCCGGCGTGCTCAGCGGAGCTCCTCCCACCGAAACTGGCCCGATAGATTTCGACTGCCGGGCGATCCGCTTACGGATCGCGGCGGACAGTCCGTAGCGCGCATGCGCTCGTCGAACGGAGGACGTGACGTCCGACATCATGGCATTTTGCAGCGAGTCGATCTTCGCAATCAGTGTGGACAGCTGCGAAGATACCTTCCTCACATCGACCCGTTCGTCCGTGATGCTCTGTCGCAGCGAAAGCAGCACCATCGAATCCGCCTGCAGCACAGCCGCGTTTTGTTGCAATGCCTGGTTGCTCTCCTGCAGCGAAGCCGTGTGTTGCTGCTGGGTCGACTGAATATCCTTCAAGGCAGCGACAACCGGATCCGGCTTTGGCGCTGAAGCCTCTTGCCGCGGTAGCAACTCAGCCAGGCTGCTCAGATTGAGCGACGGCAAGCCGGACGGCCATGTGTAGATCGCCGCCGCGCCGTTGATGGCCAGCGCACACACCGACAGCGTCATAACCGACGTCCGGCTGGACCGCTTGACGGGTTCTGGAGCGTCCAAGCTTGCGGGTTCGTCGGCGGCGATGGCCGCAGCCAGTGCGGCAGGGTCGAGCTGTTCGACAAGGCCTTGCGTTTCGAAAGTCGCGGTCATGGCATTGACCCCAAATGAGCGAGCAACAGGAAGCCGTCGCCGGAACGTCCTCGCGACGGCTCCCTTACGCAGCACCCATCTACAACTGTCTAAAATTGTCGGCTTTTCAGCTTAATTTCACGTTAGCGGCCGCGGCCTGCCGCAGACCCCGCCGCCCCGGCCGACTACGGGGTCGTGCGACAGACATAACTCGCAGGCCGATGCGAGAGCTCCTCCCGAGCCCGGGACGCCGCCTCGGCCCGAAGCGGATTTTCCGAAGTTGGCACACTACGCCTGTTTTGCCCGACGCGTCAACCGGCGTCTCCGCCGGATGCAAGACCGCCGTGTGCCAAAAAGAAAGCGTTGCGCCAGCAGGACTTAGCTACTGTGCATGGGGTTGTTTTCGCGATTTTGGCCAGCGTGTGTTCGTGCGCCGGCCCCTGCCCCAAAAGCCGCGAGACAACCCGCTCAAAAAGTGTAGGATTCGACAAAACAGGGAGGAGCGGCATGTTTGAAATCAGCGGTTTCGACACGGCAGGAATCGTCAGCCTCAAGCGGCTGTCACTCACCGCCGCCCTCAAGAAGGCCAAGGAACTTATCGCCGACGGGTGCTGGGGCGTTCAGGTGATTGGTCCAGGGGGCCAAGTCTACACCTCGTTCGAGGAGCAAGCCGCGTAGTCCGCCCGCCTTGGGCATCATTCGGAAAGCACCCGACCGACCGCGCGTCGCGCGCTCTGGCGGTTGCAACGATCGACGTGAAAACCCCAGCGCCTGGTGGAGCGCTGGGGCGTTTTCAAAATATCAATTGGTGAAGCAATGAGGCCTTCGTAGCAGCGATCTCGGCCATCGCTTGTGAACTGCTTCACACGTCCTTCGATCTTTCCACACCTTGACGAGGCTCAACTGCCGCACGCCGTGCCGTTGCCAATCAACTCGTTTGGGAGCACGCTCTCTCCAGGCGCGCAGACGCCACTCAGGGAGAAAGCCATGAAGGACACGGGCCTGGATCATCGCCACCGCGACAAGGATGGCGCGATCAGCAAGAAGCACGGCAACACGCTGGTCGGTACGTTGCGCAAGATCTACGGCAAGGGTTTTGCTGCCGGTTATCCGGATACGACTGAACTCAGCGAGGTCCTGCACCAGCTGAACGAGACATCGCTCAGCCAGTTGCGACGCGATCACGACACCGGGCATCTCGGCCACAAGATCGACCACGTCCCGAAGTGAGGGACTTCACGGGTCCCAACTTCAGGTAGATGAAATCAACTTCGCTGCCGGTGGTCTCGCCGAACTTGCCGTTTGAGCTCTCGCAGCCCGAGCGCTAGGATGAGCCTTTTACGGAGGCTCATTTGAAACAGTTCATGATCATCACCGCCATTGCACTCGCCCTGACGACTCCCGCCCGCTCGCAGGCTCTCGTCGATCCCAACAAGGTTGCTCCCGAATATCGCGAGGCGGCCGAGAAGCGGAGGGCCGAGCAGATGCGGCAGCGCGAATGTGCGCTGAAGGCGGATCTCGAGAAGGTGCTGCCCAGGGATCGCACCGTCTATCTCAACCATTGCCTGGACACGATAGCGGCCAAGCAATAGGCGGCTGTTTCAAGCGGCTTGAGGTCGCCGACGCGTTCAAGCTTTCTTCAGACATTTGGGATCACCTGACGATCCATTTCCATCAGTCATTGTCGATCGACCGCGCATGAGTTTCGTCCAGATTCAGTGCACGCGCTGCAAGACCGTGTTCCGCGACCGCGCGGGACGGTTGCAGGACGGCTATTCCAGGCAATGTCCGAGCTGCGAGGTGGTGCTGTTCTTCGCGGAGGATTCGCCGAACCCTCAGGTCAAGCAGGCCATGAAGCGCGCGCGCCAGGCTCGCAAGGAGCAGCGCGAAACCGAAATGGCCAGGATCTCCGCGCCGCAAGCGCGCGCCAATTTTTCGCGGGCCCACACCGGGCGGATACAGCTCTCATCGGAGGACGACGGGGACTAGCTCACCCGCGCTTCCGCGGAAACAGGCGGTCGCGGATGTAGCGCGAGGTCGGCGTCAGGCGGATGCCGCGCGGCTTCTGCCAGACGGCGCGATCAATCTCGTGCTTGTCGCCGATCGCGAGCCTGCCCTTGGCGCCCTTGGCGATGAAGATCGCGTCGCTCATCTTGCGGCCGGAGCGCTTGTTCCTGGTCGTCACTTCCTTCCAGAGGCTGATCCGGCCGAGCTTCAGCTTGGGCAGCTCTTCCTTGATTTCCCGCCGCAGGCAGTCCTTGTCGGATTCGCGCGCCCGCTTGCGGCCGCCCGGAAACATCCACAGGCCGTCCGACCGCCGTCTGACCAACAAGACCTTGCCGCGCTTGGCGGCAACCAGTTTGGAAGACTTCGCCATGTCCGCCGTAATCGAAAATAGAATCGAGCCCATGGTAACTTGTCTAGTCCGATAGACAAGTTCGGGATCGATCTTGATCATATGGGGCAACGCCGCCAGGTCTGATTGAACCCGGCAGGCCGATCCCGCCGTTCGAGGCGCCGGATCAGCCCTCGCCCGCCGCCGTCCCCGCCCTCGACCCCGCCTCTGCCCGGTCCTCCGTCCTGATCCAGGCCATCATCATCTCCCAGGCCACCGACAGGATGATGGGGCCGATGAACAGCCCGACGATGCCGTGGGCGAGCGTGCCGCCAATCACGCCGACGAAGATGACGATGGTCGGCGTGGTCAGGCCGCGCCCCATCACCAGCGGCTTCAACATGGTGTCGAGGAAGCCGACGACGACGAGAAACACGGTGAGCAGCAGCGCGGTAGTGACGTCCTTGGCGGTCCAGATCCAGATGATCACCGGCAGCAGCACCAGGAAGGCGCCGATCTGCACGATCGAGAGCAGCAGCACGATGAAGGCGAGCAGGCCTGCGCTCGGCACCGCGGCAAGCTTGAAGCCGATGCCGGCGAGCAATGCCTGCACGATCGCGACGCCGATCACGCCTTGCGCCACGGCGCGGATGGTCGCGCCCGCGAGCCCCAGGAAATGCTCGCTCTGTTCGGGCACGATGCGAAACAGGAAACCGCGGCCGGCCGCAACCAGCCTCGGCCCGTGCGGAAACAGGAAGCCGGCCACGAATACCGAGACCAAGAACTGGAGCGTGCCGACGCCTGCATCGCCCGCGAGCGACAAGAGCGGTCCCGCCAGCGGCTGGAGATACGGCGCCACCTCGCGCAGCACCGCGCGGATGTTGTTGTAGGCCTGCTCCCAGAGCTCGAATAGCCAGGGGCCAACGACCGGCCACGACTTCAGCTGCTCCGGCGCCGATTGAAGCGCGAGGTCGCCGGTGCCGAGCTGGTGCGCCAGTTCGCGCACGCCGTCCACTGCACTGATGCCGAGCCAGGTCGCAGGACCGATGACGATGCCGAGCGTGATCAGGGTCAGGATCGCCGCTGCGGTCTTGGGCCGGCCGCCCAGGATCTTCGCGACCCAGCTGAAGGCCGGGTAGAAGGCAACCGCGAGCACGCCGCTCCAGGCAAGGATCGGCACGAAGGGGCGGATGATCAGGAAGGTCCAGATGATCAGCAGGCCGAGCAGGCCGACGCGGATCACGAGCTGGATGATGTCCTCGCCCGTCAGGAGCTGACGCAGACTTTTCACGGGCACGGCTTTCCTTGCGGCATTGACGCGGGTTCCGGCACTTGCGCGGCCCAGCGTTATTGCCAGCCGCGCACCCGGCGTCAAGACGACCGAGCCGGCCCGAGCCGGTGATTAGGAACGCATCGGGCCATTCGGCATTCCGAGACGATGGCACGCCGCCCCAGAGAGCCCGTCGCACATGCGGGAATTCACCGCGGCATCCACTTTTCCCTGAAGCCAAACGCCGCACCGGGCTATTGGCGCTACGCCTATGCCGTCGGCGACAGGGCCCGCTCCGGGCGCGTGCAAGGCAGGCTGCCGTTGCTCGCCATCAGGCGCGTACAGATGCGCATCGACCGCGACATGCGGAGCATTAACGACGGTTAACCGGATTTCGTCCAACCGGTTTACGCCGATGCAAAGGCGCGCACCTACGCTTCCATCGAGGTCCCCCAAACCACTTTCGGTGCAATGGCCAATACCATCTGGACGATCGAAGAATTCACCTGCGCGGGTTGCGGCATGAACTACACCGCGACAAGGGAGGAGCACGCAGAAGTGCATTCCGGCAGCTTCAAGTGCAGGATCTGCAGCGGCGTGGTGCACACCTGGTCCGGCAAGCACCATTTCTTCGGCTGGGAAGCGGTGAAGACCAAGCCACCCGTGTTCGGAAGGCGCTGGGCCGGGGTGCCGTGGTAGGCCAACCGACGAAGCGGGCAAGCTGAGGCTGTTCTGCGACGGCGGCCAGGGAGCAACGCTGCGGCCGTCGTGGCCTAGCTGTGAAGTTGCGCGTTGAGGCCCTCCCAATTTGGCGTACG
This sequence comes from Bradyrhizobium sp. i1.15.2, assembly GCF_040548425.1. NCBI lineage: Bacteria > Pseudomonadati > Pseudomonadota > Alphaproteobacteria > Hyphomicrobiales > Nitrobacteraceae > Bradyrhizobium > Bradyrhizobium sp. i1.15.2. The sequence goes on from NZ_JBEPRQ010000020.1 coordinate 21,605, forward strand.
TTTGGTTGCCTCGATCGCACCGCTCTGGGAATTACGACGAAACAGAAGGCCCTTCTGGCCTGATAGTTCTCTGGCTTTCAGGATTCGGCCATCTTCCAGAAGGATGCGCGCCCCCGCCGTGACATAACAGCCGGCTTCGACGATACAATCGTCACCCAATGAAATGCCGATGCCGGCGTTGGCTCCGATCAGGCAGCGCTCACCAACTGTGACCCTCTCTTTCCCTCCTCCGGACAGAGTGCCCATGATCGATGCTCCGCCGCCAACGTCGCTGCCGCTTCCCACAACCACACCGGCGCTAATGCGGCCCTCGACCATGCAGGGGCCGAGCGTACCGGCGTTGAAATTGCAAAAGCCCTCATGCATGACGGTTGTGCCCGGCGCCAGGTAGGCTCCGAGCCTTACACGGTCCGCATCTGCAATTCTCACGTCCGCAGGCGTCACATAATCCGTCATGCGCGGAAACTTATCGATGCCTGCCACCTCAAACGCGAGGGCACGCTTTCGCGCCACCATTCGCGCTTCCGGGACACGAGAGCATTCACAGGGACCGAGTGTCGTCCAGGCAACGTTGGGCAAAAGACCGAAAATTCCTTCAAGATTCAGGCAATGGGGCTGGACGAGCCGGTGGCTCAGGAGATGAAGTCGAAGATACGCGTCGTGCACATCAGTCGGCGCAGATGCAAGAGAGTGAATTTCTGTACGAATGGAAACGATCTCGACATCGCGGATATCATCGTGTCGCGCATATCCGTCCGCCGATGCACCCAACGATCTGACGATCTCGTCGCTCGTCAGCCGTACCGTCACGGCCTTGTCGGCCGCCACAACCAGGCGCAGCCGAGGAAACCAGGAATCCAGCACGCGACCATCAGCGCCAACCGTCGCAAATCCCTCACCACTCGCGCCCCTCAGCTCCATCGTCATTTGAATGTCTCACACTATGATCCCAGACGCAGTGCATACGCGTTCCCGGCGAAATGGCAACTTCTGGTGGCTCAAAGGCGATCGCCCGGATTTGGCGAGCCAGACGCGGCTGCGCGAACTGCGACTTCTACTTCGTTCCATCGCCGGCTACACTCCTCTCCCTGCAATCAAAATCGATCCGCAATGACCTCACCCTTCGTTCCCCAGATCGCCCTCTACCGCAACTGGCTCGCCGAGCAGCGCGGCCTCACCTTCGCGACCTACGAAGACATGCGACAATGGTCGGTGCGCGATCTCGACGGGTTCTGGCACAGCATCTGGGACTATTACGATCTGCAATCGCCCACGCCGTTTGCGGCGGTGATCACCGAGCGCAAGATGCCCGGCGCGATCTGGTTTCCTGGCGCCCAGGTCAACTATGCCCGGCAGGTGTTCCGCCATGTGGATGCGGCTGACGCCGCCGGCCTGCCCGCGATCGTCAGCTGCGGCGAGGACGGCAAGCTTTACGAGACGAGCTGGCCGGAGCTGCGGCGCAAGGCGGCCGCGCTCGCGCTGCACCTGAAAGCAAAAGGCATCAAGCCCGGCGACCGCGTCGCCGCCTATCTGCCCAACATCCCCGAGACCATCATCGCATTCCTGGCGAGCGCCAGCATCGGCGCGGTCTGGAGCGTGTGCGCGCCCGATATGGCCGCGCCTGCCGTGATCGACCGCTTCAAGCAGATCGAACCCAAAGTGCTGATTGCCTGCGACGCCGTCACCTATGCCGGCCGCCGGCACGATCGCAAAGACGTCCTCGCCGAGCTGCGGCGATCGCTGCCGACGGTCGAGCACGTCATCCTGCACAGCGAGGCCGTCGCGCCCGCAGCGGCGGACGCCCTGCTCTCCGAGATCGTCGCAACAACGGGCGCGGAGATCGACGCGTTCGAGCCGGTCTGGCTGCCGTTCGATCATCCGCTCTGGATCGTCTATTCCAGCGGTACCACCGGCCTGCCGAAGCCGATCGTGCACGGCCATGGCGGCATCGTCATCGTGGTGCTGGCGCTGCTGGGATTGCACAACGATCTCGGCTGCTCATACCACGAGAACTCGTTCGGCGAGCGCTATCACTGGTACTCTTCGACCGGCTGGATCATGTGGAACAGCCAGGTCGGCGGCCTGCTCAGCGGCACCACCTGCTGCATCTTCGACGGCAGCCCCGGCGGCGCCAGAGACAAGCCGGACTGGACCACACTGTGGCGCTTCGTCGCGCAGTCGAAAGCGACCTTCTTCGGTGCGGGCGCCGCGTTCTTCGCCAACTGCGTCAAGGCCGAGATCGATCTCGCCGCCGCCGGTGATCTCTCACAGCTTCGATGTCTCGGCTCGACCGGCTCTCCGCTGAGCGCCGACACGCAAGCGTGGTTCAACGACCGCTTCGCGGCGCTCTCGAAAGCCAACGGCAGCAAGGCGCAGGCCGATATCTGGTGGGCCAACATCTCCGGCGGCACCGATTTCGCCGGCGCCTTCATTGGCGGAAATCGCGAACTGCCGCAGACGCCGGGCGCGATGCAGTGCCGTCTGCTGGGTGCTGCCGTGGAAGCCTTCGACGAACAGGGCCGCGCCGTCATCGGCGAGGTCGGCGAGCTCGTCTGCACCGAGCCGATGCCGTCGATGCCGCTCTATTTCTGGAACGACAAGGGCGATGCGCGCTATCGGGCGAGCTATTTCGAGACCTATCCGGACAATTTCGACGGCAGCGGCCGCGGGCCGGTGTGGCGGCATGGCGACTGGCTCAAGGTCGACCCGGACGGCTCCTGCATCATCTATGGCCGCAGCGATGCCACCATCAACCGGCATGGCCTGCGCATGGGCACGAGCGAACTCTATTCCGCGATCGAGGCCCTGCCCGAGGTGCTGGATTCCCTCGTCGTCGATCTCGAATATCTCGGCCGTGACAGCTACATGCCGCTGTTCGTGGTGCTGCGCGAAGGCGTCGCCTTCGACGGCGCAATGCAGGCGAAGATCAACAAGGCGATCGAGGCCGGCCTCTCGCGCCGTTTCCTGCCCAACGAGATTCTTGCGGTCGCCGAAATTCCGCGCACGCTCTCGGGCAAGAAGCAGGAACTGCCGATCAAGAAGCTGCTGCTCGGCCAGCCCGTCGAGAAGGTCATCAACCGGGAGGCGATGGCCAATCCCGCCTGCCTCGACTGGTATCTCGCCTTCGCACGCGACTATGTGGCGCGGACCGAGACTTGAGGGGGAGATCGCCCCAATTGCGCCGATGCCGTTTGGACTCCGTTCACCGATCGCCGCTAGAGCAGGATGGATCTTCCGCAACGAACGCGCGCCATGGCCGACCTCAACGCCGTCCTCACCAGGCTCAACGACCGTTTGCTCCGCCTCGAGGGCGAGCTGTTCGTGCTGCGCTCGCTGGCCCGCGCGACGCTGACGGCGGGCGATGACCACGCGGCGCGAATGCGCAAGCTGGTCGAGGCCGCAAAGGTCGCGCTCGACGACGAGGCCACGCGCCCCCTCGACAAGCCGACGCGCAAATATGTCGATGCGGCGACCGCGCTGGTAGAGGAATTGCTGGTCGAGCCGACCTCGGCGCGGCCGTTGTTCACCGTCATCGACGGCGGCCGGCGCGACTGAGCGTCAAACTGGCCGGCCGTCATCCGTCGCTGCGATATCGCCCGACTTGAGCCGGCTGAGGCCGGCTTCGATGATCGCGATCTCCTCGTCGATCTGGCCGATCGGCAGGCTGAAATCGTAGCCGGATCTGCTCTTCAGATCGACCGCAAGCCGCTGTCTGTGCATCATCAGCTCGTCGAGGCCGCGCCGGTTCTTCAGTCGGACATAGACGTCGACGATCTGCTCAATCGCGCTCGGCATGAAATAGGTCCCGGCGAAAAAGCCCGCACGGCGCACCCACGCCGGCGGGACAATCTCGGTGTCGCGGTACGCAATACAAATCCGCGACGGATTCGTCGATACGCCAAGCTGGTTGAGATCATGTTACCGTCAGATGATTTCGTGATGGCCGAGCACGAAAAAGCCGCTGGCAATTACGCCAGCGGCCAAATCCGGGTTCGAAAACGGATGCGGGTTGAAATGTCGCCAGCCCCGGTGGGTCCACGTTCTACCGGCAAATCCTGGATCACTCTGCTAAAAACGAAACACAGGAACCGGCCTATCTCCACTTGCCGCCCGACCGTGGTGGCGCGGCCACGCTAGTCCGAAACGCAAAAATATTTGCGCGGCAGCCTACGGTAGGCGCTGTAGCGGTAATGCGGCCGGTACGCGTAGCCGCGATAGAGTGCCGGCGGCTCCTGGCCGTAATAGGCGCCGTGATCAAAATTGATGACCGGCCCTTCCGCGCAGCGATAGGTGTCCCAGGTCGGGCCGATGAACGGTGCCACCCCAACCTCGGGCGGAACCGCCGGATAGGGTGGTCCGCCAGCGCGCGCCGCAACGGTTACGACCGGGGCCGCGAGAAGGACAAACCACGCGCTCCGCATGCGTTCGCTCCGAGCCGATGCCATGCGCGCATGGAAGCACCGGACCGGCCGACGCCGCAATCGCGGAGTTGATCGCGCACCCCTCGCCCGGTGCATTGTTGATAACCGGCGCAAACCCGGCGCGGGTGGTGACAGGACCTCCGGACGTGTTATCGGGAGATGACGCAGTTGCGAGACGGATCGGACACCCATGCGCATTACCCTCGTCGGCTCCCGCCATTTCGGCGTGACCACCCTGAACATGCTCCGGGAGCACGGTGTCTCGATCGTGCGGGTCGTGGTGGCCGACGCCGAGGATCGTCTCGCCGCGACAGCGAAGGCGGCAGGCATCGGGGTCGTGGTCCAGGCCAACCCCAAACTGGTGGTGGCCTCCGAGATCGCCCCCGACACCGATCTGATCGTCACCGCGCACAGCCACGCCCGGATCGGCAAGGACGCGCTCGAGGCCGCGAAGCTGGGCGGGATCGGCTATCATCCCTCGCTGCTGCCGCGTCACCGCGGCAAGGCGGCCGTGGAATGGACCATCAAGGAAGGCGATCCGATCGCCGGCGGCACGATCTATCACCTCGCCGACCGCATGGACGCCGGCGCCATCGCGGCCCAGGAGTGGTGCTTCGTCAAGAAGGGCGAGACGGCGCGGGAGCTATGGGAGCGCGCGCTGGCCCCGCTCGGGCTCAAATTGCTGGCCGACGTGATCGATTACGCCAAGGTCCACAAGGCGCTGCCGTCCAAGACTCAGGACGAGCAGTTCGCGACCTCGGCGCCAAGTCTTTCCTAAAGCCCCTTTCCTAAGCCCCTTTCCTGAGTCGCTGTCCTGACGTTTACCCTTAACGTGAGGGCTCGTTGATTCTGCTTCCAAAATTGCAGCCGGAAACCCAAATAAACCATTGTTCCCACAGGAACAATTTTCGATTTGGCACCGCACCAAATTTCCGTCACATTTGGCCCGAATAAGGGTCAGCATATCAGACAAATTCAAGGACGGATTTTATGCGTTTTGCTCGCATTGCGGCGTTCTGTGCCGCTTCAGTTTTCACCCTCGCCGCGCCCGCTTTCGCCCAGACTCCCTATGACGGCAACTGGCAGGTCACCATCGTGACCAAGAGCGGTTCCTGTGAGCCGACTGCAAGCTCCTTGCTGACGGTTGCCGACGGCAAGATCACCGCGCCGGGCGCTAACGTTTCCGGCACCATCGGCAGCGGGGGACTTGTGAAAGTTTCGATCAATGGTGCATATGCCAACGGTCAACTCAGCGGCAACGCCGGATCGGGGAAGTGGAATGGAGCATCTGCAGGCATACCGTGCAGCGGGCGGTGGGAAGCATCGCGCCAATAGAAAAATCGTGACGAACGGTCTGGGCCGGCGGTTGCTGATCGCGGCCGCCGTTATGTTTGCGGCCGGAATTGCCAACTCCGAGAGCAAGGCCCAGTCCGGCCCGTTCGCCCCGCTGGCCGGCAGCTGGAGCGGCTCAGGCACGGTCACTCTGGATGACGGCTCGACCGAGCGGATCCGCTGCCGGGCCAAATACGCTCCGATCGGACCGACTATGGAGTTGTCGCTGACCTGCGCCAGCGACGCCTACAAGTTCAACCTCGGCGCCAACGTCAGGGCTGAAGGCAGCGCCATCGCGGGCAGCTGGTCCGAGGCCAGCCGCAATATCAGCGGCTCCCTTTCCGGCCGCGGCGCCGGCGGAAACTATGAGCTGCTCGCCTCCACCGCCGGCTTCAACGCCAACATCTCGCTCAAGACATCCGGCAACAAGCAGAACGTCACGATGCGCGCCGACAGCCAGTTCCGCGGCGCCAACATCTCGCTCTCGCGCTAAGCCGATACGAGTAGATTGACAATCGACCCGGCGATCTCGCCGGGTCGATTTTTTATGTGCCCGGCACGAACGCCGTGACCTCGATCTCGACCTTGGCCCGGTCGTCCACGAGACCGCCGATGTAGAGCAAGGTCGAGGGCGGGAAATTGCGCCCCAGCGTTTCCTTCCAGGCCGTGCCGATGCCGGCCCCGGCTGCCTCATATTCGCTGCGGCTGGTCAGGTACCAGGTCAGACGAACGATATGCTCGGGGCCGGCGCCGGCCTCGCCCAGGAGCTTGATGATCCGCTTCAACGCGGTCCCGACCTGCGCTGCCATGTCAGGCGCGTAATTGCCGGTCTCGTCGCCGCCGGTCTGCCCGGCCAGCATCACCCAGCGGCCCGGTCCCTCGACCACGACACCATGGGAAAAGCCGCGCGGTTTTTTCCACTCGGCCGGCTGCAAGATGTCCATGAGCGAATATCTCCCGATTGTTCTCGTTGTTCACTGATGCCTTAGCACGCCGCCATGCATCGCTGCACCGGCAGATTTGGCCGTTGCAAATGGCGACGATGTCGCTGATACCGGCTCTCCCTCAGGACCCTCGCCTCCCACACCTGCGCCGATGAACACGACACCGTCCAAAACGATGGCTGCCCTGTGGATGGCCGGCTGGCTTTCGCTGATGCTGGTCATGGCGGTCGCTGGGCGCGAGACCACGCGCGAGCTGAACGTCTTCGAGATTATGGAAGTGCGCTCGGTGATCGGGTTCACGCTTCTGCTGCCGATCATCTACCGGGCCGGTGGCTTCAAGGCGGTCGCGACCAAACGCCTGCCCCAGCACCTCGCACGCAACGGGGTCCATTATTTCGCACAGCTCGGCTGGTTCTACGCACTGACGCTGATCGGGATCGGCCAGGTCGTCGCGATCGAATTCACCATGCCGATCTGGACGGCGCTGCTGGCCGCAACATTCCTGTCCGAGCGCATGACCGTCTGGAAGGTATCCGCGATCGTACTCGGCATCGTCGGCGTGGTCATGATCGTGCGGCCCGCCACCGGCGAGATCAATCCGGGCCAGCTGATCGCACTGGGAGCCGCGATCGGCTTCAGCATTTCCATGATATTGGCGAAATCGCTGACCCGGACCGAAAGCGCATTATCGATCCTGTTCTGGATGATCGTCGTGCAGATGGTCGTGGGCCTGCTTCCGACGCTCTATGTCTGGACCTGGCCGTCAACCTCCCTGTGGGGTTGGCTGTTCGTCATCGGGGTCTGCGGCACATTCTCGCACTATTGCCTCGCCAGCGCGCTCCGGTACGCGGATGCGACCATTGTGGTGCCGATGGACTTTCTGCGGGTTCCACTCACGGCGACCGTCGGTTGGCTGCTCTATTCCGAGCGGCTCGATGCCTGGACCGTGCTCGGCGCGGCGCTGATCCTCTGCGGCAATCTCCTGAATTTGAAGCCGGCTTCGCCGGTTCCTGTCCGCGCGCGCTGAACCTCCCGACGCCTCGTGCGACAAAACCAAGTGGCCGTGTGATTTGGATCACGTTGGAGGGGCTTTCCATCGTGCACATTCTGCCACACAGCAGCGGGTTGAACGCGACGAACTGCCGTTTGGTGGTGCCAAGTCTTGGTGGCGCCAAGTCGGGCAATTCGTGTAAGTTCGTTGCCAATTTGTTGCTGCCTGCAATTCGATTCTGTTGGGGATTTCAGATGCGCACTCTCACCCTCCTCGCGTCGCTGATGTGCATGGCACTGTCGGTCAGTGCCGCGAAGGCCGACCGCCGTGTGGCTTTCGTCGTCGGCAACGGCACCTACAAGAACGTCGCACAATTGCCGAACCCGCCGATCGACGCCAAGGCGATGGCGGCAACGCTGCGCAATGTCGGCTTCGAGGTGATCGAAGGTTCGAACCTCTCGCGCGATCAGATGACGGAGAAGCTGCTGGACTTCGGCCGCAAGGCGCAGGGCTCCGATGTCGCAGTGTTCTATTATGCCGGTCACGGCATCGCGGTCGGCGGCTCCAACTATCTTCTGCCTGTCGATGCCGACATCAAGTCGGAGATGGACGTCAAGCTCGGTGCTGCCATCAACATCGATCTGACGCTCGAGCAGACCATGGGCGACGCCAAGGTCAAGCTGGTCTTCCTTGACGCCTGCCGCGACAATCCGTTCGCCGCCAAGATCAAGTCGAACTCCGCGACCCGCAGCGTCAACGTGCAGAGCGGTCTTGCCGAGATGAAGTCCGGCGAAGGCACGCTAATCGCGTTCGCCACCGGCCCGGGCCAGACCGCGCTCGACGGCCAGGAGGGCAACAACAGCCCGTTCACCCGTGCGCTGATCGACAACATCACCAAGCCCGGTGTCGAGATCCAGCAGGCGATGACGTCGGTCCGCGCCCAGGTCAACGAGGAGACCCACAAGGGTCAGCTGCCCTGGGGCCACACCAATTTGACCGGCGCGGTCTATCTCAACCAGGCTCCGACGACCCAGGTCGCCAATGCCGCACCGACGGCTGCTGGCAGCGCGCCAATGGCGACCGGCGGCAGCTCGGACGGCATCGAGCTCGAATACTGGCGCTCGGTGAAGGAGAGCAACAAGCCGGAAGAGCTCAACGCCTACCTCTCCGCCTACCCCAACGGTCAGTTCAAGGCGCTGGCGCTGGCACGCCTCGCGGCCATCAAGAGCGGCCCCTCGACCGCGACGCGTACCCTCACCGCTGGCGTCGATCCCGCGACCTTCACCGATGAGGCCACCCAGCTTACCGAGGACCAGATCGGCCTCGACAAGAACCTGCGCCGCGACGTTCAGCGTCGCCTCGGCGGGCTCGGCTTCGACAACAAACAGACAGGCGTGTTCAGCGAGGAGACCCGGTCGGTGCTCAAGCGGTGGCAGGCGGCGCGCGGCTATCCCGCGTCGGGTTACCTGAACAAACTCCAGCACAAGGCTCTGCTTTCGGAGGTTGTGGCCGGCCCGCCGACCGCGAGCGACAACAGCCAGAAGGCAGCCCGCCGGGCCGCCGCCCCCGCGGCCAGCAGCGCGCCCGCACCGGCTCCCCATCGCAGCAGCGGCGGCGATCCTGCCGGAGCAGCCTTCGTCGGCGGTGTCGTCGGCGGCATGATGGGCGGCATGTTCCGCCGCTGAGGCGACGCCAATCGCAGATACAAAAGCCCGGCTCGCGCCGGGCTTTTTCGTTGCGAGTCCCTCAGCCTTTGGTGCCTACTTCCCCGCGGCCTTTCGCAGGGCCTCGTTGATGCGGTCCTGCCAGCCGGGACCGCCGGCCTGGAAATGCTCCAGCACGTCCTGGTCGATGCGCAGCGTGACCTGCTCCTTGACCCCCGGCGCCACGTTCTGTTTTGGCGGTGCTGCGGCGATCTTCGCCGTCACCTTCTTGAACGCCGCCTCGGCCTCCGTCCTGGCGTCGCCCAACGTCCGCGGCCGCCTCGGTGGTTGATCCGCCATGTCCTAGATTCCTTCAAACAGAGCCGTCGAAAGATACCGCTCGGAGAAGGACGGCACTATAGCCAGGATGGTCTTTCCCGCAGCTTCCGGCCGCCTGCCGATCTCGAGGGCCGCGGCGATCGCGGCGCCCGACGAGATGCCGCCCGGAATGCCCTCATGCCGCGCCAGCGCCCGCGAGGTCTCGATCGCCGTCGTCGAGTTGATCTTCACGATCTCGTCGATCACCGAGCGGTCGAGGATGTCAGGGACGAAGCCCGCACCGATGCCCTGGATCTTGTGTGGCGTGTGCTGGCCGCCCGACAGCACCGGGCTCTCCTCCGGCTCGACCGCGATCACGCGCAGCGAGGGCCTGCGCGGCTTCAGCACCTGGCCGACGCCGGTGATGGTGCCGCCGGTGCCGACGCCGGCGACGAAGAAGTCGATGTTGCCGCCGGTGTCGTTCCAGATCTCCTCCGCGGTGGTGCGGCGGTGCACCTCGGGATTGGCGAGATTCTTGAACTGCTGCGGCATCACCGAATTCGGCGTCGTCTTCAACAGCTCTTCGGCTGTCGCAATCGCGCCCTTCATGCCTTGCGCGGCGGGTGTCAGCACCAGTTCCGCGCCCAGAAAGGCCAGCATCTTGCGCCGTTCGATCGACATCGACTCCGGCATGACCAGCTTGAGCCTATAACCGCGCGACGCCGCGACGAAGGCCAGCGCGATTCCGGTATTGCCGGAGGTGGGTTCGATCAGCACGGTGTCGGGCTTGACGATGCCGGCCTTCTCCATCGCGATGATCATGGCCGCGCCGATGCGATCCTTCACGCTTGCGGCGGGATTGAAATATTCAAGCTTTGCCAAAATGGTCGCGTTCACGCCGTGCATGGCCGGTAACTGGCGCAAGCGCACGATCGGCGTGTCGCCAAAAGCATCGACGATCGAGTCATAGATCCGGCCGCGGCCGGGTTGGTGCGCTGCACCCGTGGTGGACGATGCGTCCATGATGAACTCCCTGTGGCGACGATTTGTGCTTCTGTTGCAGCTCTTGCGCAGTTAGAGACAGCCTGCGGCGACACGCAAGCGACATTGCGGCACATGTTAAGTACGCTGCATCGCAAAATCACGTGAGCAGTAATTATCAGAAAACCAGCGCATTTGTGTTGCGACCTCGTCAACTGATTCTGCTTATGTTAGACTTAGGTCTCAAAGCAGAGAGGTCACCACGATGTCAGCAGTCGCTGAAGTGTTGTCGACCGTCGCATCGAACCGCGCTCCGCGGTGCAGTGAGTTGCCCACCTGTCCCGTCTGCGCCGACTCCATGGTCGCCGCCGAAGGTTCTGCGTATGTGTCGGAACACCTGATCAGCTATCTCTGGACCTGCGACAATTGCGGCTACGGCTTCGTGACCAAGCACGCCGTCAAGCAGCGCATTCTCTGCAACTGACGTTTCCTCTGCATCCGACCTTGCGCAATTGACCTAGCGCGGGGCGATATCGCCCCTCGCCCAGTCATCGCGCGTACGCCGATAGAACTCCTCGAACGTGCCCTGTGCGACCGCGTCCCTGATGCCCTGCATCAGGAACTGGTAGTAAGCGATATTGATCTCGGACAGCAGCATCGCGCCCAGCGTCTCGCCCGCCTTGACGAGATGATGCAAATAGGCGCGCACGTAGCTGCGCGCCGACGGCCAGGAGCTCTCTTCGTCGAGCGGACGGGGATCGTCGGCGTGGCGCGCGTTGCGCAAATTCACCTGGCCAAAGCGTGTGAAGGCAACGCCATGACGGCCATTGCGCGTCGGCATCACGCAATCAAACATGTCGATGCCGCGCTTGACTGCCTCGAGGATGTCGTCGGGTGTGCCGACGCCCATCAAATAGCGCGGCCGCTCTTTCGGCAGCAGCGGCGCTGTCTCGTCGATCATCGCCAGCATCACGGCCTGCGGCTCGCCGACGGCGAGACCGCCAATGGCATAACCATGGAAACCGATCTCGACGAGGCCTTGGGCGCTGGCATGACGAAGCTGGGGTATGTCGCCGCCCTGCACGATGCCGAACAGCATGTAGCCCTCGGGCGCGCTCTCGAAGGCGCGCTTGCTTCGCTCGGCCCAGCGCAGCGACAATTGCATCGCGCGGTCGATGTCGGCGCGCTCGGCGGGCAGTCGCACGCATTCGTCCATCTGCATGGCGATGTCGGAGCCGAGCAAACGCTGCACCTCGATCGAGCGCTCCGGCGACAGCTCGACCTTGGCGCCGTCGATATGCGAACGGAAGGTCACGGCCTGCTCGCTGACCTTGCGCAGATCCGCCAGCGACATCACCTGGAAGCCGCCGGAATCCGTCAGCATCGGCCCGTTCCAGCCGGTGAATGTCTGCAGGCCACCAAGTGCCGCGATCCGCTCGGCACCGGGACGCAGCATCAGATGATAAGTGTTGCCGAGCACGATGTCGGCACCGGCCTCACGCACCTCGCGCCAGTGCATGCCCTTCATCGCGCCAGCGGTACCGACCGGCATGAAGGCGGGCGTGCGCACCACGCCGTGCGGCGTAGTCAGGCGCCCGGTGCGCGCGGCGCCATCGGTGGCGAGCAGTTCGAAATGATTGGGCAGACCGGTGTCAGGACGATTCATGACGGTGCTTATTGCGTGTCGGAGCAGGCCGATCAACCCGCCCAGGCGATGCCTCGGCCAGCTTATGCATCAGACTGGGACAACGGACACCAATATTGGGGACACGGAATTGTGCGGCGGCGGCGCTTGTTAAACAAAACGATACAGTGTAGTTTTACCCTGGGGGCTGGACGAGCTGCCGCGGCAATGTTGCCGGCGGCGGTAGATGCGTGATCGCCAGCCACCGCCAATGCCCTTCCCTTCAAGTTCGACTGTTCCGTCCGCCCGTTCGCATGGCTGGACAAGGCAGACCGGCGCCCGCCTGTTCGGATTGCTGGTCTTGACGTGCAGCCTTGCGCTCGGCGCCTGCACCTCCCTGCCCCGCACGCCCTATACGGCCACCGAAGCCAGCACGTCGCGCGTCCTCGATATCGACGGCCTCCGGCGCTACGCCGACGAACCCATCACGAAATTCAGCTTCGAGAAGGACACCAGCACCGCAACGAAGTCCTACCTGGCGCTGTCAGGCGGCGGTGCCGATGGCGCCTATGGTGTCGGCGTGCTGAACGGCTGGACCGCGGCCAGAACCCGTCCCACCTTCTCGGTCGTCTCGGGCGTGAGCACCGGCGGCCTGATCGCGCCCTTTGCGTTTCTCGGCTCGCGATATGACGACACGCTGAAGGAGGTCTACACCAGCGGTGTCGCGGAGAGCCTGTTGAGCGATCCCAGCATCATGCGCGTGCTGTTCGGATCCGGCCTGTTCGGCAACACGCGGCTGCGCGAGCTCGTCGCCCGCTATGTCGGGCCCGAGATCATGGCGCAGGTCGCCCGTGAAAACGCCAGGGGCCGAAGGCTGCTGGTGGTGACCACCGATCTCGACACCCAGCGGACCGCGATCTGGGACATGGGCAAGATCGCCGCGGTCGGCACGCCCGAGGCGCTCAAGCTGTTTCGCGACGTGATGGCGGCCTCCGCCAGCATCCCCCTGGTGTTTCCGCCGATCATGATCGACGCCGAAGGCGAGGGCCGCAGGTTTCAGGAGATGCATGTCGACGGCGGCGTGACCGCCCCGGTGCTGACGCTGCCGGAAGCCCTGCTGTTCCAGGGCAGTCGCCTTCCCGGCCCTGCGAAGCTGGACATCTACATCCTCGTCAACAAGAAGATCGAACGCAATTTCGAGCTTGTCTCCAACAGCACCATCGACGTCGCCTCACGCAGCCTGTCGTCGATCACCCAGTCGCAGACCCGTTCGATCATCTTCTCGACTTATGATTTTGCCAGGCGCAACCGCCTGGGCTTCCATCTCTCCTACATCGCGCGCGACTATCCGGCGGCTCCCTCGGAAGGGTTCGACACCGCCTATATGCGGGCGCTGTATCAGTACGGATATGAGAAGGCGGCGTCTGGCCAAGCCTGGACTTCGACGCTTCCGTGAGCGCTCGCCGAGGAACGGGGCCGTGCCGGGACGGTTGACGATGAGGCCCATTCGGCCAGATTAGCCATGACGCACCCGTTGCTGCGCGTTATAGAGCAATCACGGATGTCACGACCGCGCAGGAATCATTGGGCATGGGATTGACTGCGACCAGGACAAGACCGGCAGCTCAGCGGCGCGAGGTGCCGAAATCGCGCGGCGGCCGGCCGACGAAGAGCGCCGCGATCGAGCGCGATCAGCGGCTGATCGAGGTCGCCACCCGCCTGTTCCTGGATCGCGGCTTTGACGCGACCTCGCTCGATGCAGTCGCTGAAGCCGCGCGAGTGAGCAAGCCCACCGTCTATGCCCGTTACGGCGACAAGCGCGGATTGTTCGCCGCCGTGCTGCGGCGCGAGATCGCGCGATGGCTTGCACCGCTATCCGCGGCCGCCGAGACGCAGCTCGGCAGCGCCTCGGATATCTCGGTCGAACAGCGGCTGGTCGAGATCGGGCGCGAGATGCTGACATTCACCTGCGGTCCCGATGCCGTCGCCTTCAGCCGCATGATGACGTCGCAGGCCATCAACTTCCCCGAGATCGCCAAGCTCGGCAAGGAGGAAGGCTGGCTCAAGGCCGTCGCCACCACGGCACGCTTCTTCGACCATCTGGTGGCGCAAGGCGCACTCAACATGGAAGACACCACGATCGCAGCCGAGGTGTTTCTCGATGTCGTCGTGGGACACACCCACCGCATGGCGACCTTCGGAACGACGCTCGAGCTGAAAGACGCCGAAAAGCGTATGCGGGTTGCCATCAAGCTGTTCCTGGCCGGAGCGCTTGGCCCCCCGGACCGCCTCCAGGACGCCGCCAAGACCACGCGGCGGCGGCGCCCATCCCGCTGACAATTCCGTGAGATTGCGATCTTTCCAGTGAATCCCGCGCCCGCGCCGTTGACCAAAACAAAACGATACGGTATGGTTTAGTTATAGGGCGATGCGGATCGCTTTTTCACCAGCCCCAAGAGGTCCGCACCGCCTCGATCGCCGCGGCGGTACAGCCCGTCACGACGCTCAGCGGCCGACCGATGCCCAAGGTCGGCCGCAAATTCTTTACGATCATCCGGCACACTCGCTGGCCGAGGGTTTCGAGCATGACGACAGCCAAACGACGTATCTCGGGATTGCTCGCGATCGCCCTGTCCGCACTCCTCCTCGCGGCGCCGGTGCGGGCGATCGTGAGCACGGGCACGCCGACCGCCCTTCACAGCGACACAGATGGTGACGCTGAGGCCGACCGCCAAGCGGTCAGTCGCGAGATCGAGCGCTTCCGCAGCTCGTCGATCTCGATCAACCAGGCCATGGCGATTGCGGAAGCCCGCCACGCCGGTGCCACCACGGCGGATGTGAGTTTCGACGGAGCCTCCGGTGTGCCGGTCTACCGGGTGAAGACCCTGCACAACGACCGGATCTGGCGCCACACCATCAATGCGGCGACTGGTGAGCTCGTCGGCGGCGAAGCCGCCCTCCCTCTCGCCGAGCTCGACCTCGACGACCGCAGCAACCTCGCAGCGCTCGGTGCCATCAAGCATCGGCTTGCGGATGCCGTGCACGTCGCCGAACGCGCGGCCTCAGGCAAGGCGATCAGCGGCGGGCTGGTGCGCGAACGCGGCCGGCTGAATTTCGCGATCGTCGTCATCAGTGGCGACAACCTCAAGGAGGTCATCCTCGAACCGCCGGGCGCCCGGACTAAATAGCGGCAGCCCCAATCCCGCCGAAAAGCCATTGACGGGCGCAAAACTCTCCCGCATAAGCTCCCGCCATGTTCACGACCACCAAACGCACGACGAAAACCACCACGGCCTTCGGGGCCCGGGGAGGCGTGCGCGTGTAGTCGTCGACTAGAACGCAATCCACTCTACCGAAGCCCCGCCCTCGTTGGTCCGGGGCTTTTTTGTTGTCTGAATTCTCAAATCAATGGAGGACACAGTGAGTAACGATCCCGTCGTCGCGATTGTCGGCGTCACCGGTGCGGTGGGCGCCGAATTCATTGCCACCATGGACAAGCGCGGCTTTCGCGTCGGCAAGCTCAAGGCGCTCGCCAGCGCCCGCTCGGCCGGCAAGACGGTGTCGTTCCGCGGGCAAGACGTCGTCATCGAGGAGCTGACCGAACGCGCCTTCGAAGGCGTCGACATCGCCCTGTTCTCCGCCGGCGGCAGCATCTCCAAGAAGTACGCGCCGATCGCCGTCAAGGCGGGGGCCGTCGTCGTCGACAACTCCTCCGCCTTCCGGATGGACCCGAACGTGCCGCTGGTAATCCCCGAGATCAATGCGAACCGCATCCGCGACCACAAGGGCATCATCGCCAACCCGAACTGCGCCGCCATCACGGCGCTGGTGCCGCTATGGCCGATCCACCAGACCAACCGCATCAGGCGCGTGATCATCTCGACCTACCAGGCCGCCTCCGGCGCCGGCGCCGCCGCCATGGACGAGCTGGTCGAGTCCACCCGCGCCAACCTCAACGGCCAGGTTTATACGCCGAAAGTGATGCCGCATCCCTACGCCTTCAACCTCTTCAACCACAACACGGCGATCGACCCCGACACCGGCTACAACGACGAAGAGACCAAGGTCATCAACGAAACCCGCAAGATCTTCGAGGACGACAAGATCGCGATCGGCGTCACCTGCGTCCGTGTGCCGGTGCTGCGGGCTCATTGCGAAGCCATCACCTTCGAATGCGAGAAGCCGATCAGCGAGGATCAGGTCCGTGCCATCATGGCGCGAGCGCCCGGCGTCAAGGTCGTCGACGACCGTGCCAAGAACTACTTCCCGATGCCGATCGACGCCACGGGCCAGGACGACGTCCTGGTCGGCCGCATCCGCAAGGACCTCAGCGACCCCTCCGGACATTCGATCTCGATGTTCGTGGCAGCGGACCAGTTGCTCAAGGGCGCTGCGCTCAATGCAGTGCAGATCGCGGAGCTCTTGCCGCAGCGGGTGATGGCGTAACGGGAGGTGCGTAGGGTGGGTTAGCGACAGCGTAACCCACCACTGTCTCTACCGCGTAAACAGAAGCGGTGGGTTACGCCTTACGGCTAACCCACCCTACGGCGCCCGAAACAACAAACACGCATCGCCATAGGAATAGAACCGATAGCCGGTCGCGATCGCATGCGCATAGGCCTGCCGCATCGCATCGAGCCCGGAGAACGCCGACACCAGCATGAACAGTGTCGACTTCGGCAAATGGAAATTGGTCAGCAGAACATCGACGGCGCGGAAGCGATAGCCCGGGGTGATGAAGATCGACGTCTCGGCGGCGAACGGCTCAAGGGTGCCGTCCTCGCTGGCTGCGCTTTCGAGCAGGCGCAACGACGTGGTGCCAACCGCGATGATGCGGCCGCCGGTCTTGCGCGCGGTGTTGAGCCGCTCCGCCGTCTCGGCCGAGAGCGTGCCCCACTCGGCGTGCATCTTGTGGCCTTCGGTGTCGTCCACTTTCACCGGCAGGAAGGTCCCTGCCCCGACATGCAGCGTGACGCGGTTGATGCCGACGCCGCGCGCGTGCAGCGCCTGCTCCAGCGCGGGCGTGAAATGCAGGCCGGCTGTCGGCGCGGCAACGGCGCCTTCGTTCGCCGCGAACATGGTCTGGTAGTCGGCGAGATCCTGATCGTCGGGCGTGCGTTTCGAGGCGATGTAGGGTGGCAGCGGCGGGCTGCCGAGATCGGCGATGGCCTGATCCAGCGTCGGACCGTGGAACGAAAATGACAGCGTCACCTCGCCTTCCGCGCCCTTGGCCTCGACCTCGGCGTCGAGATGGCCAAGCAGGCAGACCTTGCCCTCATTGCCGAAGCGGATGCGGTCGCCGGCTGCGAGTTTCTTGGCGGGCTTCACCAGCGCCTGCCAGCGCGAGCCGTCGAGGCGCTTGATCAGCGTCGCCTCGATCTTCGGCTCGGTCTCGCGGCCGATGCGACGGCCCTTCAATTGCGCCGCGATCACCTTGGTGTCGTTGACGACGAGCTGGTCGCCCGGCTTCAGCCATTGCGGCAGATCGGCGATGACCTGGTCGCGGAGCGTGCCGGGATCGACGACCAGCATCTTCGCGGAGTCGCGCGGGCTCGCCGGGCGCAATGCGATGCGCTCGGCGGGCAGGTCGAAATCGAAGAGATCGGTGCGCATCTCGGGCTCACGGCCGTACAGTCACTCCTCATCCTGAGGAGCGCGGAACGCGCATCTCGAAGGATGAAGGCCCTGCTGCTGCAGCTCGGCCTTCATGGTTCGAGACGGCGCTACGCGCCTCCTCACCATGAGGAGAAACGCCTACTCCGCGTCAGCCGCCATCCGCGCCTTGACGATCTTGTCGGGGTTCTGCACGGGTTCGCCGCGCTTGATCTTGTCGACGTTCTCCATGCCCTCGGTAACCTTGCCCCACACCGTGTACTGGTTGTCGAGGAAGCGGGCGTCGTCGAACACGATAAAGAACTGGCTATCGCCGGAATCCGGGCTGGCGGCGCGCGCCATCGAGGTGGTGCCGCGCACATGCGGCTCCTTGTTGAACTCGGCCTTCAGCTTCTTGCCGGAGCCGCCGGTGCCGGTGCCCTGCGGGCAGCCGGTCTGCGCCATGAAGCCGTCGATCACGCGATGGAACACGATGCCGTCGTAGAAGCCCTCGCGCACGAGCTCCTTGATGCGCGCGACGTGGCCGGGCGCCAGATCAGGCCGCATCTCGATGGTAACGGGGCCCTGGGTGGTCTCGAGGATCAGTGTGTTTTCGGTGGCGCTCATGCTCGTCTCTCTTGGGTTGGGGGTGAAGTCCTGTCAGGTGAAGATTTACGGTTGCGAAACTGGATCGCGAATGGACGCCCTGCAGCGGCGCCGGCCATCGCATCGGTAAATGGCATCGGCGTGCAACGTTGCAATGCCTCCATCACCGCGACCCGGTATTGCAGCCGGTCCTCGTCGGAAGCCTCCGCGGATTCATAGGTAATCCTCGGGTGGCCCAGAATGTTTCCAGCCCGGTTAAAGCTCACGACGACGGTGATGTCGATCGGGCGGGCCTTGGCGGCGGGCGGCGGCTTCCAGCAGGTGCGCAGATGCCGGAAGATGTCCTGGATGGTGTTGACCTGTGCGTCCTCGGCGATTGCGCCGGGGACGCCGAGCAGCAGCACCGCGGCAACCAGCAGGAGCTTGCCACAGGCGCGCGCCATCGCCTCTCCTACTTGATGTCGGAAGCGACCTGCACCTTCACCATCTTGTCGGGATCGGTGACGGTGCCGCCGCTTGATCCGGGAGGCGCCTTCTTCAGCTTGTCGACGACGTCCATGCCCTGCACGACCTCGCCGATCACGGTGTACTGGTTGTCGAGGCTGCCGCCGTCGGCGAACATGATGAAGAACTGCGAATTGGCGGTGTCGACGCTGTCGCCGCGCCGGGCCATGCCGACGATGCCACGCGCAAAATGCACCTTGGAGAATTCCTGCTTCAGGTTCGGATATTTCGAGCCGCCGGTGCCGTTGAAGTTCTGACCGTCGCCGGTCTGCGCCATGAAGCCGTCCATGACGCGGTGGAACGGCACATTGTTGTAATAGCCCTCGCGCGCGAGCTGTTTGATGCGTTCGGCGTGCTGGGGCGCGAGGTCCGGCCTGAGCTTGATGACGATGCGGCCCTTGGTGGAGTCGATGACGATGGCGTTGGCCTTGTCGAGGCCGGCCGGCAAGGCTTGCGCGAAGGCCGGCACCGCGAACAGAACCGCGGCAAGAACTGCGAGAATTCGGATCATGATAACTCCGGATCAGAGATGAGAAAGGAAACGCGCCGTTATCAGGCGAATTTTGCCTTGAGCTGGGCCGCAACCAGCGGCGGGACGAAGGCCGAGACGTCCCCGCCCATGGCAGCGATCTGGCGCACCAAAGTGGCGGTGATCGGGCGGACCATGGGAGAAGCCGGCAGGAAGACCGTATGCACCTCGGGCGCCATGGCCTCGTTCATGCCGGCGAGCTGCATCTCGTAGTCGAGATCGGTGCCGTCGCGCAGGCCCCGAATCATGATCGTCGCACCGTACTTGCGCGCCGATGTCACCGACAGGTCGTCAAACGTCACCGCTTCGAGCACGCAGCCGGCCTGGGCCGCCACCGGCCCGCAGACGTCATGGAGCATCTTCAACCGCTCCTCGGTCGAGAACAGCGGCTTCTTGCCGGGATGCACCCCGATCGCCACAACGAGCCTGTCGCACAGCGACACGCTGTGCCGGACCACGTCCAGATGGCCGTTGGTGATGGGGTCGAAGGAACCTGGATAGAAGGCAATGCGCGGCATGGCCAACGTCCTACCGCGCCCGGCCCGGCCCGGCAAGCCGGTCAGGTTCCCTGGCGGTTTTTCCGCAAAACCGTGTCGGAATGGGCCGAATTGTTTCGTCCTGAGGGCGGCCACGAAACAAAACGGAGCGCGAACGAAACCATTTCCCGGGTTCGCGAAGACGTCCGGAAACTGGCCATGGTTACTAATCCGGCCAACGAACGACGGGCCGCACACTGGGCGTAGCGGCCGCATCACAGGGGACTGTCATGATCAAAGCTCTTTCGGCGATCGCCATCTCTGGGTGTGTTGCTGCCGCTCTCACCCTCCTGCCCGGCTTCGCCCCCACCGTCGAAGCGAGCGTGCCGCAACCGCTCGCCAAGAGCGACCGGCTCGACATCCGCACCATCGGCAAGGACTGCTCGCAGCAGGCCTGGCCGAATTTCGAGGCGTCCTGCCTTCGCCAGGCCGGCACCAAAGCCGACATCCGCGAGGCTCGCCTCGTGACCGCAAACCGCACTCCGTAGCGGCGTCTGTCAGTTTCGCGTCAGGTAGCGACAAATCCCATAGATAAACCCCATGGATATTTGCGACGTCCCGTCGCAGACTGCCCGATGCTCGCGCCCGCCGGAATGACCCGTCGGCCGCGATCCCATCGAGGGGTCGCCATTGTCCAGTACGCCTGCAGTCGCCTCCGGCCATCAACCTGATCCACTGCCGCTTGCAATGACCATGGGCGCCCTCGGGGTGGTCTATGGCGATATCGGCACCAGTCCCCTCTACGCCCTCAAGGAAGCCGCCAAGGCCGCCGCCCACGGCGGCACATTGACGAACGATGCCGTTCTGGGCGTTGCCTCGTTGATCCTCTGGGCGCTGTTGCTGATCATCTCGCTGAAATATGCGCTGTTGATTTTGCGCGCTGACAACCGCGGCGAAGGCGGCATCGTCGCCCTGCTGGCCTTGCTGCATGCCCGCAACGCCCAACCCGGTACTTGGCGCGCGCATCTGCTGGTCGTCGGCCTCGTCGGCGCCGCCCTGCTCTACGGCGACGGGGCGATCACGCCGGCGATCTCGGTGCTGTCAGCCATCGAAGGTCTGAAGGTCGACGCACCCTCGCTCGCGCCGGCGGTGGTGCCCGTGACCGTCGTCATCCTGATCGGACTGTTCATGATGCAGAAGCAGGGCACCGGCTTCATCGGCCGCATCTTCGGACCGGTGATGCTGGCCTGGTTCTTCGTGCTGGCAGCGCTCGGCATCCACGGCATCGTCAAGGCGCCGGCGGTGCTGGCGGCGCTGAGCCCGCTCTATGCGTTCGACTTCCTGATCCACCAGGATTTTCATGTCTCCTTCGCGATCCTGGGGGCCGCCTTCCTCGCGGTGACCGGCGGCGAAGCCATGTATGCTGACATGGGGCATTTCGGCCGCCTGCCGATCCGGCTGGCCTGGTTCGCGATCTGCCTGCCCGCGCTGGTGCTGAACTATTTCGGCCAGGCCGCGCTGCTGATCACCGACCCCTCCATGATCGAGAATCCGTTCTTCCAACTCTGCCCCGACGCCCTGCACTATCCGCTGGTCGCGTTCTCGGCGGTCGCGACCGTGATCGCCTCGCAGGCCATCATCTCGGGCGTGTTCTCGCTGACGCAGCAGTCGATTCAGCTCGGTTTCCTGCCGCGCATGCAGATCCGTCACACCACGAGCGCAGCGATCGGCCAGATCTACGTGCCGTTGGTGAACTGGCTGCTCGCCGCCGCAACGCTCGGCGCCGTGCTGAGCTTCGGCAGCTCGGAGGCGCTGGCCGGCGCCTACGGCATCGCGGTGTCGCTGTTGATGGCGATCACCACGCTGCTCGCTGCCCTGGTCGCGATCCAGTGGGGCTATTCGCCGTGGCTGGTGGTGGCCGTGAACGGCTTCTTCTTCGTGATCGACGTGATCTTCTTCTCGGCCAATTCGATCAAGCTGTTCGAGGGCGGCTGGTTTCCGCTGATGCTCGCGGGCTTCGTCGCTTTCCTGATGCTGACCTGGCGCAGCGGCGTGAAGCTCGTCGAAGCGGCACGCGCGAAGCTGCGCCAGCCCGAGGAGGATCTGATCGAAACCGCGGTCAACAAGTGCAGCGCCAGGCTGCCCGGCACCGCCGTGTTCCTGGCGTCGGCGCCGCGCGGCGTGCCGCTGGCGCTGACCCAGTTCGTCAAGCACAACCACGTGCTGCACGAGCGCATCGTCCTGGTCACCGTGCTGATCGAGGAGCTTCCTCACATCGACGACGAAGACCGCATCGAGGTGATCGAAATCATTCCCGGCATTACCCGCGTCGTTCTGCATTACGGGTTCATGCAGAACCCGACGATCTACGAAGGGCTGACCTTCGCCTGCCGCCACGGCAAGCTGCCCGGCATCGACCTCTCCGACATCACCTATTACGTCGGCCGCGAGACCATCATCCCGCGCGAGGACGTGCCGGGCATGTGGGTCTGGCGCGAAACCGTGTTCGCCTTCCTGCAGCGCAACGCCGAACGCTCCGCCGCGTTCTTCGGCGTGCCGACCAAGCAGGTGGTGGAGTTCGGCACGGAGCTGGAGATTTAGCGCAATTCGTAGCCCGGATGGAGCGACTTGTCCGCCGTAGCTCGGAGAGCGAAGGCGGAAGTGCAATCCGGGACAGCCGTTCGAATGAAGAACCCGGATTTCGCTTGCGCTCCATCCGGGCTACGAGGGGTGACGCATCACTCCCCGTTCGACTCCCCATTCGCCCCGTTTCCGCTCTCGGCCTCTTCCGTGATGTGCTCGACCGAGACGACGTGTTCGTCCTCGGCGGTGTCGAACACGATCACGCCCTGGGTTGAGCGGCCGGCCACGCGGATGCCTTCGACCGGGCAGCGGATCAGCTGGCCCTTGTCGGTGACCAGCATGATTTGATCGGCGTCTTCCACGGGGAACGACGCCACCAGGTTGCCGTTGCGGTTGTTGACGCTCATGGCCACGATGCCTTTGCCGCCGCGGCCCGTGGTGCGGTACTCGTAGGACGAGGTCCGCTTGCCGTAGCCGTTGACGGAGACGGTCAGCACGACCTGCTCGGCCGCCGACATTTCGACATAGCGCTCCTGAGCCAGCTGGAAGCTGCCGGAGGTCTCCTCGGCCTCGGCGTCCGCCGCCGGCTCCTCGGCCGCAGCTTCGCCGGCAACCGCACGACGCATCTTCAGATACGCCGAGCGCTCGTCGGACGTCGTCTCGACGTGGCGCAGGATCGCTAGCGAAATCACCTTGTCGCCCTCGGCAAGCGCAATGCCGCGCACGCCCATCGAGGTGCGCCCGGTGAACACGCGCACGTCGGTCACGGGGAAGCGGATGCACTGGCCGCCGGCGCCGGTCAAAAGCACGTCGTCGTGCTCGGTGCAGATCTGCACGTCGACGATAGCTTCGTTGTCGTCGAGCTTCATCGCGATGATGCCGGAGCGGCGGACGTCGACGAAGTCGGACAGCTTGTTGCGCCGGACGTTGCCGCCTGTCGTGGCGAACATCACGTCGAGATTGCCCCAGGTGGACTCGTCCTCCGGCAGCGGCATGATGGTGGTGATGCGCTCGCCCTGCTCCAGCGGCAGGATGTTGATCAGCGCCTTGCCGCGCGCGTTCGGCGCGGCCATCGGCAGGCGCCAGACCTTGATCTTGTAGACCTGGCCGCGCGAGGAGAAGAACAGCATCGGAGTATGCGTGGACGCCACGAACAGCCGGCTGACAAAATCCTCGTCGCGGGTCTGCATGCCGGCGCGGCCCTTGCCGCCGCGGCGCTGGGCACGGTAGGCCGACAGCGGCACGCGCTTGACGTAGCCGGCGTGCGAGACGGTGACGACCATGTCCTCGCGCTGGATCAGGTCCTCGTCCTCGACCTCGCCTTCCTGCTCGATGATGACGGTGCGGCGCGGGGTCGCGAACTCGGCCTTCACCTCGGCGAGCTCGGACTTGATGATTTCAAGCACGCGGTCGCGCGAGCGCAGGATGTCGAGATAGTCGGCGATTTCGCCGGCGAGCTTGTCGAGTTCCTCGCGGATTTCGTCACGGCCGAGTGCGGTGAGGCGTTGCAGGCGCAAATCGAGAATGGCCCTCGCCTGCTCCATCGACAGCCGGATCGTACCGTTCTCGCTGATGCGGTGGCGCGGATCGTCGATCAGCGTCAGCATGTCCTCGACGTCCCGGGCCGGCCAGTCGCGCGACATCAGGGTGTCGCGGGCGGTGGTCGGGTCGGGCGAGGTCCGGATGACGCGGATCATCTCGTCGATATTGGCGACCGCGATCGCCAGACCGACCAGGATATGGGCGCGATCACGGGCCTTGGCGAGCAGGAACTTGGTGCGCCGCGTGACGACGCGCTCGCGGAAGTCGACGAAGATCGCCAGCAGGTCCTTCAGATGCATGATCCGCGGACGGCCGCTGTCGAGCGCCACCATGTTGACGCCGAAGCTCGTCTGCAGCGGCGTGAACCTGTAGAGCTGATTCAGCACCACATCCGGCACGGCGTCGCGCTTCAGTTCGATGACGACGCGGTAGCCGTCGCGATCCGATTCGTCGCGCAGGTCGCCGATGCCTTCGATCTTCTTTTCCTTGACCAGCTCGGCGATGCGCTCGACCATCGTCGCCTTGTTCACCTGGTAGGGAATTTCGCTGATGATGATCGCCTCGCGCTCCTTGCGGATGGTCTCGATCGCGACCTTGCCGCGCATCATGACCGAGCCGCGCCCGAGGTGATAGGCGGCGCGGATGCCCTGCCGTCCGAGGATGACGCCGCCGGTCGGGAAATCCGGTCCCGGCACGATGTTGATGAGCTCGTCGATGGTGAGCGCGGGGTTGTCGATCAGCGCGACGCAGGCGTCGATGACTTCGCCGAGATTGTGCGGCGGGATGTTGGTCGCCATGCCGACTGCGATGCCGCCGGCGCCGTTGACGAGCAGGTTCGGGAACTTGGCCGGCAAGACCGACGGTTCGGTCTCGTTGTTGTCGTAGTTCGGCTGGAAGTCGACCGTGTCCTTGTCGATGTCGGCCAGCAGAGCCAGCGCCACCTTCGTCAATCGGGCTTCAGTATAACGATAGGCAGCCGGAGGATCGCCGTCGACCGAGCCGAAATTGCCCTGACCGTCGATCAGCGGCACGCGCATGGAGAAGTCCTGCGCCATCCGGACCATGGCGTCGTAGATCGACTGGTCGCCATGCGGATGATATTTACCGATGACGTCACCGACCACGCGGGCGGACTTGACGTACTTCTTGTCCGGCGTGTGCCCCTGCTCGTTCATCGAGTACAGGATGCGCCGATGCACCGGCTTCAGGCCGTCGCGGGCGTCAGGCAGCGCACGCGCCACAATCACGCTCATGGCGTAGTCGAGATAGGACTTCTTCATCTCCTCGAAGATGGAGACGGGGCGAATATCCGAGGGTTGCGCCGGCTGGTCGCCGGGCTTGTCGTCGTCGTCAGCCAAGGGGAAATCCGATGAGGTTTTATCTGGGAATCATATAGCGCATCGAGCCTCTGATAACCACCCTCGCGGGGATCTGGGAAGCGCTTTTTCCGCCTATTTTTCCAACAACTTAAGCCCTTGCGAGCGGTGCCTCGGGCAGCCCCCGCATCGGCCTTGCAAAATCGCCGGTAACACGTGGAAAACCGACCGGCGAGCTTGCCCCGTCAGCGCGTTTGCCAAGCCGCAATCCGAGCTCACCCCAAACATGAAGCGGGCCCGGAAATCCCGAGCCCGTCCTGCCGATTAGTGGGATTTTTTGACACGAGATGAGAAGCGCCGCCCACGCGGCCGGCGCCTCCGCATCGATATGCCTCGTTCTCAGAACGGAATCGCTCAGAACGGGATGTCGTCGTCCATGTCGCTGTTGCGGCCACCGCCGCCGGCGGCAACGGGTCGCCGCGGCGCGCTGCTGACCGGACCGGAGGAGCCGAAATCGCCGCCCGGCTCGTCGCCGAAGCTGCCGCCTCCCCCGCCGCCACTACGGCCGTCCAGCATCGTCAGGGTGGAGTTGAAGCCCTGCAGCACGACTTCGGTCGAGTACTTTTCAACACCGCTCTGGTCGGTCCATTTGCGGGTCTGGAGCGCACCCTCGACGTAAATCTTGGCGCCCTTCTTCAGATACTGTTCGGCGACCTTGCAGAGCCCTTCATTGAAGATCACGACGCGGTGCCACTCGGTCTTTTCCTTGCGCTCGCCGGTCGCCTTGTCGCGCCAGGTCTCCGAGGTGGCGACGCTCAGATTGGCGATCGGCCGCCCGTCCTGGGTGCGGCGGATTTCAGGATCCTTGCCGAGATTTCCAACCAGAATGACCTTGTTGACGCTTCCCGCCATCTCCGCTCTCCGCTCCGAATGCCA
The DNA here is from genome assembly GCF_040548425.1 of Bradyrhizobium sp. i1.15.2. NCBI lineage: Bacteria > Pseudomonadati > Pseudomonadota > Alphaproteobacteria > Hyphomicrobiales > Nitrobacteraceae > Bradyrhizobium > Bradyrhizobium sp. i1.15.2. Next base: position 47,943 of record NZ_JBEPRQ010000020.1, read on the forward strand.
CTGAATTCAAGAAGGCCGGTCCGCTCCCCGCGCTCCACCGTGCCTGTTGAGGCGACCCTATACGCTCGCCGAACGCTTGCGGACGACGATCAGTCCGTCGCCCCTCCGGTTATCCCCACATATAGCATCGACCTCCGGCATGTTCCAGATTTGTTCTTGGCGAACTTCCGCATCGAATATGTGGCGTCGATCGGCCAATGTACTGCGGGAAGGCACGCGTCGATTGGAACCTTTGTAGGTTCCCAAAAGCGAAGGAAAGAACTTAACATTCAGCAAGTTGTGGGTCCTCGCACGGCCCCGTTCTTGTTGCATTTCGGAGACGGACTTTGCCGCTCCGCAGAGCTACGGTTTCCTCGGACTTAAATCATATGGGCCCTCGTGCCTGATCAACCGCTTCGGGGAAGAAAGAAGCGGACGAACCTGGGGAGACTGGCAATGAATAAGCTTCTTATTGGTGCAATCAGTGCAGTGGCGATGGGCCTGTCGGCTCCCGCGAGCGCGGCGGATCTTGCCGCGCGTCCCTACACCAAGGCTCCGGCGCCGGCGATTGCCACCATCTACGATTGGAGCGGCTTCTACATCGGCATCAACGGCGGCGGTGGCTCGAGCCACACGTGCTGGGACTTCGTCACGCCCGCGACCGGCGTTTTGGTCGGGGAAGGCTGCCATAACGCGGTCGGCGGCACGGTCGGTGGCCAGATCGGCTATCGCTGGCAGTCCACCAATTGGGTGTTCGGCCTCGAAGGCCAAGGCAACTGGGCCGACTTCCGGGGCGACAACGTGAGCACACTTTTCCCCGGCACCGCCCTGGTCACGGGTGATCGCAACCGTTCCCGCATCGACTCTTTCGGGCTCATCACCGGTCAGATCGGTTACGCCTGGAACAACGTGCTGCTTTACGTGAAGGGCGGCGCCGCCGTCGTCGGCGACAAATACGACATCTACGCTGCGGCGGGCACGCCCGGCGCGGGCGCGCTGCTGGCCTCGGCGCGGGAGACTCGCTGGGGTGGCACGGTCGGGGCCGGTCTGGAGTTCGGCTTCGCTCCCAACTGGTCGCTGGGCTTTGAATACGACCACATCTTCCTTGGCGATCGCACGATCGGCTTCACAACGCCCGCGGGTGCGGTTTTCGGCAGCGACCGGATTCGCCAGGACGTCGACATGGGCCTCGTCCGCTTGAACTATCGCTGGGGCGGTCCGGTCATCGCAAAGTACTGATCGCGCTGGAATAGAGCACTTCGAAGGCCGGCCTCGTGCCGGCCTTTTGCTGTGCGGTTCTGCGATATCAATAGGTCAATAGCCGTTCCGTTTTCCGATCGCTGTTGCTTTTCAGTGACACAACTTGCGGCTTCACCGGTGTATGGACGATATCAGTTGGACCACGGCGTCCGATGCTCTTCCGGAACAGGGAGGGACAACAGAAACTGGGACTGGGATTACTGAAGATGAAAAAGATTTGGTTGGCTTCGGCCTGTTTGTTCGCACTCGCTGCCCCGGCTTCGGCCGCTGATCTGGCGGCGCGCCCCTACACCAAGGCTCCGGTGGCCATGGCTTCGGTCTACAACTGGACCGGCTTCTACCTCGGTATCGTCGGTGGCGGCGCCTGGGAAAATTCCTCGACCGACCCGAAGATGAAGGGCGGCTTCGTCGGCGGTACTGCCGGCTACAACTGGCAGACCGGCAATGTCGTGTTCGGCATCGAGGCCGATGGTTCCTGGGCTGACGTCAGCGCGTCGGTCACCGGCCCCGTTGCCGTCCCCGGCTTCGGCCTCGTCAGCACCACCCTCAGCTCGAAGACCGATGCGATGGGCACCGTGCGCGGCCGCATCGGCTACGCCGTCAACAACGTCCTGTTCTACGGCACCGGTGGTTACGCCTGGATCGACAACAAGCTCAGCATCAGCGCGCTCGGCGTGACCGCTTCCGACAGCAAGTGGCACTCCGGCTGGACCGTCGGTGCGGGCGTCGAAGCGTTCTTCGCTCCGCAGTGGTCGGTCAAGGGCGAGTACCTCTTTCGCAGCCTCGGCGGCGAGACCTACTTCTCGGGCGCCCTGCCCACCGGCACGCTCGAGTTTCACACCGTGCAGGTCGGCGTGAACTATCACTTCGGGGGCCCGATCGTCGCGAAGTACTGATCTTCGCTATCGACGCCATCGTGTTACGAAAGGCCGGCCTCGCGCCGGCCTTTTTGTTTGAACGGGACCGGTCACGCGCAGTTCCGCAAGCCGTGCTCCTGCCAGATGCCGCCAGCGCGCCAACAATCCGTTGACGATTCGCAAACGCCACTGGAAATCCGTCCCTGTTCTTCCTACGTTCGCTTACTTACCCATCGGCGCCGATCCCGGTTCCGGGCGATGCGCGCCTTTCAAGTTGGCGCGATCGCGCGCTTTTGGATTCCCTGAGGACCACCAGGATGGATGAAGTGATCAAGGCGAAGCGCCAACAACAGAACGCGGGAGCACACCTGCGCGCGATTACGATCCGTGGCGCGCGCGAGCACAACCTCAAGAACGTCGACGTCGAAATTCCCCGCGACAAGCTCGTCGTGTTCACGGGGCTGTCAGGCTCCGGCAAATCCTCCCTCGCGTTCGACACCATCTATGCCGAGGGCCAGCGCCGCTACGTCGAATCGCTGTCGGCCTATGCCCGCCAGTTCCTGGAGATGATGCAGAAGCCCGACGTCGACCAGATCGACGGCCTGTCGCCGGCGATCTCGATCGAACAGAAGACGACGTCGAAGAACCCGCGCTCCACCGTCGGCACGGTGACCGAAATCTACGACTATATGCGCCTGCTGTGGGCGCGCGTCGGCGTGCCCTATTCGCCCGCCACCGGCCTGCCGATCGAGAGCCAGACCGTCTCGCAGATGGTCGATCGCGTGCTGGCGCTGCCGGAGAGCTCGCGGCTCTATCTGCTTGCGCCAGTCGTGCGCGGCCGCAAGGGCGAGTACCGCAAAGAGCTCGCCGAATGGCTCAAGAAGGGCTTTCAGCGCGTCAAGATCGACGGCGCCTTCCATGAGCTCGCGGAAGCGCCTGTTCTCGACAAGAAATTCCCGCACGATATCGACGTCGTCGTCGATCGTATCGTGGTGCGCCCCGACATCGGCCAACGCCTCGCCGAAAGCTTCGAGACCGCGCTCAAGCTCGCCGAGGGCCTCGCCGTCATCGAATTCGCGGACGCGCCGGCTGCAGCAGCCCCCGCGGAAGAGAAAAAGAAGACGGCCAAGATCCACGACAAGAGCGGACCCGAGCGCATGCTGTTCTCGGAAAAGTTCGCCTGCCCTGTCTCCGGCTTCACCATCCCCGAGATCGAGCCCCGGCTGTTCTCGTTCAACAATCCCTATGGCGCCTGCCCCGCCTGCGGCGGCCTCGGCGTCGAGCAGCATGTCGACGAGGACCTCGTCATCCCCGACAAGGAGCTAGCCATCGGCAAGGGCGCGATCGCGCCCTGGGCCAAGTCCTCGTCGCCCTATTACATTCAGACGTTGACTGCGCTCGGCAAGCATTACAAGTTCACGCTGACCACCAAATGGAAGGATCTGCCCAAGAAGACGCAGAACGCGATCCTCCATGGCTCCGGCGAGGACGAGATCAAGTTCTCCTACGAGGACGGCGTCCGTTCCTATGACACCAAGAAGCCGTTCGAGGGCGTCATCACCAACATCAACCGCCGCTATCGCGAGACCGAGAGCGAGTGGGCGCGCGAGGAGCTGGCGAAGTACTTCCACGACGTGCCCTGCGAGGCGTGCCACGGCTTTCGGCTCAAGCCCGAGGCGCTCTGCGTCAAGATCGGCGGCAAGCATATCGGCGACATCTCCGAGATGTCAGTGAAGGGCGCCGGCGCGTGGTTCGAGACCGTGCCGGAGGCGCTGAACACCCAGCAGAACGAGATCGCCGGCCGCATCCTCAAGGAGATCCGCGAGCGCCTCACCTTCCTGCTCGACGTCGGCCTCAACTATCTCACGCTGTCCCGCTCCTCCGGCACGCTCTCCGGCGGCGAGAGCCAGCGCATCCGCCTGGCCTCGCAGATCGGCTCGGGCCTGACAGGTGTGCTCTATGTGCTCGACGAACCCTCGATCGGCTTGCACCAGCGCGACAACGCGCGCCTGCTCGACACGCTCAAGAGACTTCGCGACCTCGGCAACACCGTGATCGTGGTCGAGCATGACGAGGACGCGATCCTGCTCGCCGACCACGTGCTCGACATCGGCCCCGGTGCCGGCATGCATGGCGGCAACATCATCGCCGAAGGCACGCCCGCCGAGATCATGCGCAACCCCAACTCGCTGACCGGCAAATATCTGACCGGCGAGCTTGAGGTCGAGGTGCCGGAGCGGCGCCCGCCGAACCATCGCCGCACCATCAAGGTGGTCAATGCGCGCGGCAATAACCTCAAGAACGTCACGGCCGAAATCCCGCTCGGCCTGTTCACCTGCGTTACCGGCGTCTCCGGCGGCGGCAAGTCGACGCTGCTGATCGACACGCTGTACAAGGCGATCGCCCGCAAGCTGAACAACGCCAGCGAGGGCGCCGCGCCGCACGACCGCATCGAGGGCCTCGAGCACATCGACAAGATCATCGACATCGACCAGTCGCCGATCGGCCGCACGCCACGCTCCAATCCCGCGACCTATACCGGTGCCTTCACGCCGATCCGCGAATGGTTCGCCGGCCTGCCCGAGTCGAAGGCGCGCGGCTACGAACCCGGCCGCTTCTCCTTCAACGTCAAGGGCGGCCGCTGCGAGGCCTGCCAGGGCGACGGAGTCATCAAGATCGAGATGCACTTCTTGCCCGACGTCTACGTCACCTGCGACGTCTGCAAGGGCAAGCGCTACAACCGCGAGACGCTGGAGGTCCTGTTCAAGGGCAAGAGCATCGCCGACGTGCTCGACATGACCGTCGAGGAAGCGGCCGAGTTCTTCAAGGCGGTCCCGCGGGTGCGCGAGACCTTCCAGACGCTGCATCGCGTCGGCCTCGACTACATCCATGTCGGCCAGCAGGCCACGACGCTCTCGGGCGGCGAAGCTCAGCGCGTCAAGCTCGCAAAGGAGCTGTCAAAGCGCGCCACCGGCCGCACGCTCTACATCCTGGACGAGCCGACCACCGGCCTGCATTTCCACGACGTCAAGAAGCTCCTGGAGGTGCTGCACGAGCTGGTCGCGCAGGGCAACACGGTCGTCGTCATCGAGCACAATCTCGAAGTCATCAAGACCGCCGACTGGGTCATCGACCTCGGCCCCGAAGGCGGCGACGGCGGCGGCGAGATCGTCGCCTGGGGCCCCCCGGAAGACATCGCGAAAGCGCCGCGGAGCTACACGGGGAAGTTTTTGGCACCGGTGCTGGCGAAGGCGCGGAAGCCGAAGCGGAGACGCGCGGCGAGCGAGGCGGCGGAGTAGGTTACGCAGCGGGAGCGTGCCGACACATTGTCTGAGGGAGGTCGCTTTTGCCTGCAGGACTTCTGCAAACCTATCGTGCGTTCGCCCACAATAATGCTTGGGCGAACCACCGGCTGCTCACTGCTTGCGCCGCGCTGTCTCAGGCTGACTTCGAAGCCGCACGAACCGGCTTCTTTCCAAGCCTGCAGCGCACGCTCAACCACATCCATGTCATAGACCTCTTCTATGTCGATGCGCTGGAGGGCGGATGGCTGGGACCGGCGGCTTGGAAGAACCAGGTGCCCCACCTTTCACTTGCCGCGCTGAAGCCCGAGCAAGCCGCGATCGACAAGCGCTTGATTGCCGTCTGCGATGGACTGACGCCCGAGCTTCTCGACGGTCTCGTGCGGATCAACCGCGACACCCGCGTGCAGATCGAACGTCGCGACCGGCTGCTCATGCATCTGTTCCAGCATCAAATTCATCATCGCGGACAAGCCCACGCGATGCTTTCCGAAACGCACGTTACCCCGCCCCAGCTAGACGAGTTCTTCGCCGAGGGAGAGGCGCCGCTCAGGGCCACCGAATTCGACCAACTCGGATGGACCGAGGAAGCGGTGTGGAAAGCCTAGCGGTGTAGCTTCGTCTCCATGCCCTACTCCCTCGCCATCTTCGATCTCGACGGCACGCTGGCTGACAGCTTCCCGTGGTTCCTGCGCACCATCAACGACGTCGCCGACCGCTTCGGCTTCCGCCGCGTCGCCGATGAGGATGTCGAGGGGCTGCGGCATGCTTCGTCGCGCGAGATTCTCAGCCGGCTCGAGGTGCCCTTGTGGAAGCTGCCGGCGATCGCGCGGCATGCGCGGCGGCTGAAGGCTGAGGCGGCCGCCGAGATTTCGCTGTTTTCGGGCGTCGAGACGATGCTGAAAACACTGGCCGGTAACGGCGTGCAGCTCGCACTGGTGACATCGGACAGCGAAGCGAATGCGCGCGAAAAACTCGGCGAGGCCGCCGCGCTGTTCGCGCATTTCGACTGCGCCGCGTCGATCTTTGGCAAGCCTTCGAAATTCCGACGGGTCATCCGCCGCGCCGGCGTGGAGCCGGGCAAGGTCATCGCGATCGGCGACGAGGTGCGCGATATCGAGGCGGCGCGGGCCGTGGGGATCGCCTGCGGCGCGGTGGGCTGGGGTTATGCGGCGCCGGCGGCGCTGCGGGCGCAGGCGCCGGATCACATGTTTGAGCAGATGGATGAGATTGTATGGACGCTGTGCCCCGGTGCAGTAGCCCGGATGAGCGAAGCGATATCCGGGAACGGCGGTGGATGAGGAGAGCCTGTCCCGCAAGTCGCTCCGCTCATGCGGGCTACGACGCCCCTACTCCGTCCTGCGCAAAAACGCCCCGAACGCGCGCGGGCCGTCGCCGGTCTTGACTTCGCCGATCACCTTTAGCTCGACCGCGTCGATGATGTCGAGCGTGTTGCTCTCCCAGCAGGCGACGATGATGCGCTTGCCGTCGGCGGTCGCGGCGATGCCTTCGGGATAATCGCCGACATTGATGCGTTTGATCGGCTTCAAGGTCGCCAGATCGAACACGCTGACAGTGCCGCCATATTGGTCGGTGACGAAGCCGCGGCCCTGCGCCAGCGCCACCGCATAGGGGCGCATCCCGACCGGCACGCGGCCGGTCTCGGACCCAGCGGCGATGTCGATCACGGAGACGTCGTTGGAGCCGACATTGGCGGTGTAGGCCCGCTTGCCTTCGGCATCGATGGTGACGCCGAACGGACGGGTGCCGACCTTGATGGTCGCCTTGCGCTGGCGGGTCGCGATGTCCACCACCGAGACGCTGTCGTCGTCGCGGTCGGCCGAGAGCAGCAGCTTGCCGTCTGGCGTCACTGCGAGCCCCGACGGCGAGGCGCCGACCGCGATGCTGGCCGTGACGCTGCGGCTCGCAGCGTCGATCACCCGCACGGCGGCTGCGTACCAGTCCGCGACATAGACGGTGCGGCCATCCGGCGCGACGGCAATGCCAAGCGGCCCGCCGCCGACCTCGATCCGCCCTGCAATCTGCCGCGTTGCTGCGTCCACCACCGTTACGGCCTTGGCGTCCGGGCTCGTGACATAGGCAAAGCGCCCGTCCGCGCTAACGGCCACGCCCGCCGGCTTGCCGCCGATCGGGATGGTCGCGACGCTGCGCGCGGTGGCGAGGTCCACCACCATCAAATCGTCGCTGAGCTGGTTGGTCACGAACGCCTCGTCGGCGCACGCGCTGCCGAGAGCGGCACGGTAAAGGCTGGCAGCGAGCGCCGCCAGGACCAACGCCCGCACGGTCAGCTTCCGCTCTCGATCTTCTTCTTCAACGACTCGAGGCCGGCCTTGTAGAGCCCGCTCACCGCAGTCTTAGCCGCCTCGTCGCTCAGCTCCGGCGGCGGATCGTTGTTGGGAAAGCCGCGGTAGAACGCGCCGGCCCATTCCAGGGTCGAGGCCTTGCCGTCGGCGCTCGGCGTGACGGTGAGCGTCGAGGAATAATTGGTGACCGGCAGCACCTTCACGTCCACATTGGTGATCCGGTAGGAATAGCTCATCGCGGCGGCGTCAAACTTGTAGAGCTCTTCGTCGACGGTCGCGCCTCCCGTCAGCGTCAGCTTCCGCGTCGCGCCGATCTCGTTGCCCTTCTCGCCCTCGGTCTTGGCAACAGGCGGCAGCCAGCTCATGTCCTGGAAATTGCCCATTGCGGCCCACACCTTGGCCGGGGCGGCGGTGATCTCGATGGATTCGCGGACCTTCTGCCGGGTCGGCCCGTGGGCCCAGGCCGATGTCGAAGCCGGGCCAAACGCCGCCGTCAAAGCTGCCGCGCCCGCAGCAGTCAGTACTACGCCCAAGACCGTGCGGCGTCCAATCGTCACCCTCATCTCGTTTCCTCATGCGTCTCATTGATCATGCGCGACTTGATGCGCGCTGGGATCATGGTAGCGCATTTTGCGGCCGAGGGGAGACCCGTTCGTGGCCACGTTGCGGCAGGCGTCCGCGCGCCCCACAACCCCTTGCCGCCCGGCGGGCAAAACACCCAATAAGCGGGTCAACCACGATCGGCAAAAATATTTCTCTTTATCCGTATTTCGGATTATCGTATAGAAAGCCATCCCAACCCGGCCGGGGGGCGGATCGCGATCGTCACGAACGCGGGATGGGACGTGGTGGACGTGGGCCACACCGGCGCGAAGGCTTCGCAGGGCGGGCAACCGTGAACGAAGGCGTCGCGCACACGACCGGTGTGATCCGCGTACGGCAAGATCGTGTGGTCCTGACGCCCGGGGTCTGTGCGTCAAGTCTTGTGGTGATGTGGGCGGCCCGACCGGGCATCCGCATCAGCCATCCGTAAGGCGACGGGGGCAATAGTGCATCGCTCCCCGGGGAGATCACGACATAAGCCGTAAAACCACTGCGCAGGGAAGGCCGTGTGTTGGGCTTCACCTGTATGCCGCTGTGCAGCCTCTTGTAGCGCAACCTTCGCACAGTGGACCGTGGGTGCCAGCCGGCACCCGGCCTTCCCTGCGCCCTCGGCATTTTTGGGGGCAAAGAATGCCGCAAAGCTCGGGCCGCACAGGCCGCGAGAAGGCGAAGGTGCGCGGACTCTGTGGATTGAAATACGAAGATGGATTTTGGGCGCGTGCCCCGGACGCGGCGCAACGCCCCTTCGGCGGTGCGCCGCAGAGCCGGGGCCCACGCAGCGGCAAATGCACGGCTTCTGGGTCCCCGCTCTACGCCGCAACGCTTACGCGTTGCAGCTTGTCCGGGACACGAGCGTGGAACTTTATCTGGCGCGCTGGCGACCGCAACATGCCAAGCACGAAAGCCTCGCGAAAGCTGCATCTGGGAAACAGACAGAAACAAACGGCAACAAAACTCGTCATGCGGCATCGGACGCAAATTGAAATCTCAGTTGTTAACCGGAATCTTCCTGGGAAGACCCAGCTGAGACAGTTTGCCGGCATGAGGCCAGCCCCCATCTCGCGACCCCGCAATGATTGACGGATGTCCGGGACCGTAAGAGCCGCGAGGAGTGCGCGATGGTATCAACGTATTTCAGTTACAGCTACATCACGCGCAATCTCAAGCAGTCCCTGACGCGGGTCGAACAGCAACAGGACGTGGCGCGAGAGGCCGCCTATTACAAAGCCCACATCGGCAAGGTGAAGTCCGTCGACGACTTCATGAAAGACTATCGCCTTTATCATTATGCGACGAAGGCATATGGCCTGGAAGACATGGCCTACGCCAAGGCCTTCATGAAAAAGGTGCTGGAGAGCGACCTCTCCGACGCAAACAGCTTTGTCAACAAGCTGGTCGACAAGCGTTACCGCGAGTTCGCCGCGGCATTTTCCTTCAACGGCAGTGCAACGCCGGTTGCGCAATCGGAGAACCAGACCGACGAGATGATCGGTCTGTACACGGCGACCAGGAAGAGCCAGGTCGATGCACTTACCGGCGACTCCAATTACTACAGCGCCGAAATCGGCAACATCAGCAGTGCAGACCAGCTCCTGAACAACGACCGTCTTCGCAACTATGTCTATTCGGCATACGGAATCGATCAAACCAAGTGGTCGCGTGACACGATAAGCCAGGTCTTGCGCAGCGATCCATCCGATCCCAACAGCTACGTCAACACCACTTTCGCCTCTCAGTTGAGTGGCCTCAACGCCGACCTTGCTCAGGCCCGATCGGATGTCACCGCGGCCAATTCACGGATCGCCGACTACACCACCCAGCTATCGCAGCCGGGCGCGAACGTGACCCAGTTGAACGTGCAGATCCTGGTCGAAAAGCATCATTTGGAGTCATATGCGAGCAGCATTTCCAGCCTCAGCGACCAGATAGGGACGATTGGCGGGTTCGTCGACCTGGCCGGTGCGTTCGAGTTTTCGCCCGACGGGTCCCTTCCGTCAGGCGTGTCCGCGCAGACTGCTGCAAATGTCACCATCACGAAACAGAGGTTCGACGACAGCAAGTCCGCCGTCTATTCGGCGGCAAGCCCGTTGAACGAAGCCTTTGCAATCAGGCAATTCAGAACCGCCATCCTCAAGATCAATTCAGTCCAGGCGTTCGTATCGACACCGGGCGTTTATGATTTTGCGCTGGGAGCCGTCGGCCTCGATCCCGCAAACGTCTCGCCGGCGACTGTCAAGGCCGTGCTCGAAAGCGACATCAACGACCCCAAAAGCTACGTCTATACCCTCAAGGACAATCGATATCTGGAGCTGGCGCGCGCCTTCAACTTCGACGCTAAAGGCAATCTGACGACCCCCTTGGTGGCTCAGGACTCTGCTGAAGTCCTCCAGATCGCCAAGGACTACGTCATTGGAGCGGTGAAGAGCGCCAGCACGGCAACTCCCCAGCAGCAGGCCGCAGTTCGGGCACAGGCCACGAAGGATGCGTCGGAATATCAGCAGGCCATCGCCGGCATCGACAGTGTTTCCGATCTTCTCGCAAACAGGCCGATGGTCGATTTCATTCTCCTGGCCAAGGGTCTGGATCCCAAGAAGGTCAGCACCGATTTTCTCAAGAAGATCTTCGCCTCCGATCTGAACGATCCAAAGAGCTTCGCGAACACCGAGAGCGATCCTCGCTTTGCCGAAATCGCGGCGTCGTTCAATTTCGACAGTCAAGGCAACGTCGCGCGTCTTCCGATGATGGGGCCGCAGAAGCGGGATCAGTTTCGGGAAACACAGGCGAACTATGTCGAGCAAAGCCTGGAGCAGCAGCAAGGCGATGCGAATCCCGGCGTGCGCCTGGCGCTCTATTTCCAGCGAAAGGCGGGGGACATCACATCCGCGTACGACATCCTTGCCGACAAGGCTCTTTCGGAGGTGTTCAGGACCACCTTCGATCTGCCTGACTCGATGGCGGCGATGCCGATCGACCAGCAGGCCAAGTTCGTGGACAGATTCATGAAGATCAAGGACCTGTCCGATCCCGCGAAGGTTACAAAGCTGCTGAACCGTTTCTCCGCCATGTATGACATCAGAAACAGCCAGAGCACCGGTCAGGGTCAATCCCCCCTGCTCAACCTCTTTCAGGGATCCGGTTCGGGGATCAGTGACTCCACATATCTGGCCATTGCCAAGCTACGCACTCACTGACGGTCGCCCGCCGGGACTAGTCCAACACCTCGAGCACCAGCTCCATGGTCATGAGCACGGGATTGTCGCCACGGACCAGACGGCCCTCCGCCATGCCGCCGGTGTAGTCGATCAGGGCGACGTCGAGTGCGGCTTCGAGCGCTCCGGAGGCGCCGGCCGCAATCGTGCCGCCGGTGACCGCAAGCTCGGTCGCGAAGGGCTCGGTCACGCCGCCATGGCTGAAGCGGGCGCCGATGGTCGAGCCGACGCCGCCGTGGATCCTGGCGCGCGCGATGCCTTGCGCGCGGCAGAAGTCTTCGAGACAGATGGCGAAATCCTGATTGGGGCGCAGCCGCAGCGCGAAAGCGCGGCTGGTCGTGCGTGCGCCGGTGCTCGCAGCCGGCACCGGCCCGAACAGCTTGAAGTTGGTCTCGGGATCGGGTTCGGCGGCAAACATCGCACCATCGATGCCGAAGGCCTCGACCTCGAACGGCTCGGCGACGTCAGTCTCGTCCGGCAGCATGTGGCCGCCACTGTCGCGGCCATCGGGCTCCGTCCACAGCCCATGGCAATGAAAGAACGGCGCGCCATCGCGCGTGCCCAGCGTCATGCTGCCGAGCCTGGTGCGCGTCACGCCGCCCGGCCGGAAAGTGTCGCTATAGAACGCGGCGTTCTCGCTGGTCTTCGACAGCGCCGGCATGACATAGGCGAACGGCCCGAGCGCGCCGCGCCCGAAGCTGAGCACGCCGCCGGCGAATCCCTCCGCGGCAAAACCGCGGCGCGCCGCCTCCAACAGCGGCAGACCTGCTCGAAGCGTGAAGGAGAAAGCGCGTCCCCTCGCCTCCACCCATTGGATGCGTTCGGCGACCGGCGCGCCGGGCTGCTTGATGCTGCGCATGACTTTCGCTCAGCCCGCCCGCGTCTTGTCGAGATCGAGCAGCCCGCGCGCCTCGAGCTCGTCGCGAACCATCCGTTTGGGAATCTTGCCGTAGCCGGATTTCGGCAAGGCCTCCCAGAAGAAGAACCGCTTCGGCATCTTGTAGCGCGGCACCTTGGGGCTGAGGAATGCCGCCATCTCCGCTTCGCTCACCGGCTTTGCGCCTTCGCGGGCGACGCAGACGGCAACGCCGACCTCGCCCCAGGTCGCATCGGGCACACCGAGCACCGCGACCTCGCCGACGCAAGGATGGGTCAGGATTTTCTCCTCGATCTCCCGTGGATAGATGTTGGAGCCGCCGGAGATGTACATGTCGGAGGCTCGTCCGGTGATGTAGACGAACCCCTCCTCGTCCATGTGGCCGAGATCGCCAGTGCGGAACCAGCCATTGCGGAACGCCTTCGCATTGGCTTCGGGATTGTCGTAGTAGCCGGCAAGCACGGCGGGGCCGATCACGCAGATCTCCCCGCTCTGGTTGGCGCCGAGTTCGCGGCCCTCGTCGTCCTGGATCGAGACCTGCATGCCGGTACGCTCGAAGCCACAGGTGCCGATCTTCGCGTGCGGCCCGTCCTCGGGATCATGCAGCGCCGCCGGCAGCACGGTGATGTTGCCGGTCACCTCGCCGAGACCGAAATACTGCACGATGACCTTGCCGAGCTTCCTCAGCGCAGCCTTCTGGTCCTCGCGATACATAGGCGCACCCGCATAGATCACCTGGCGCAGCGAGGAATGGTCGTATTTGTCGGCGGCGGGATGCTCGACCATCATCTTCAGAATGGTCGGCACCACGAAGAGATTGCTGACCCGATGCGTCTCGATCAGGCGGAACGCCTCGTCGATATCGAATTTCTCCGTCGGGAGCAGCACGGTGCAAACGCCACGCGCGGTCTGAACCAGCTGATGCACGCCGGCGCCATGCGACAGCGGCGCCACCACCAGCGAAGCATCCGCTTCGGTGACGCCGGGCGTGAGATCGGCGAGATGGTTGGTGACGACAAAACCCATCTGCCCGTGGGTGAGCACCGCAGCCTTGGAGCGGCCGGTGGTCCCCGACGTGAAGAAGAACCAGCAGGGATCGTCGTGCTCGACCGCAACGTTCTCGACCACGCTGCCAGCGCGCGACGCGACGGCATCCGCAACCGACGTCTCGGCAAATGGCGCCCGACCGTCGATGCTCCAGGTGAATTCCAGCGCGCCACCGCTCACGGCCGCGGCGTGTTCAGGAAAATCGACGTGGCACAGAAACGCCTTCGCGCCGGAGGCCTGCGCAAGATAAGTCACCTCGTCCGGCATCAGTCGGAAATTGGTGGGTACCCAGACCGCGCCGAGCCGGAACGCCGCGAACATCGAGAAGAACATCTCGTCGCCGTTCTTGGAATGGACGAGGATGCGGTCGCCCTTCGCGATGCCCCGCGCAGCGAGCGCCGCCGCCAGCGCCGAGACCTGCGCGTCGATCTCCCGCCAGGTCCAGCATCTGTCACCCCAGACGAAACCGGGACGCGCCCTATGCCGCCGCGCATTCTGGGTCAGCATGTGAGCGAGATTCATGACGCGGCGGGACATGCGCAGGGGCTGCATCGGGCTTCCTCTTCGGCGGCGGACGGCACGCAAGCCGCCCGCTCATTGCAGCCCATTTATCGCCATCGCCACGACCCCTGCAAGGCTGCCGGGCGCAGCGCAGCCCATCCCACCGTTCAGGAAATTTTAAACATGATCGGCGCAACCTCGCTCAGTTCTCGCGTACAGAGTGCCGCATCATGGTCAAAGCGCCCGCCCTCCTCCTGTTGTCGTTGGCGCTTGCCGGATGTGCCGTGGGCCCACAAGCGCACCTCGCCTCCGGTCCCGCCTTCACGCCTGCGCGCTATGCCTGGGACGGCGCTGGCGAAAATCCCAATCACCCGCGCGCTCCCTCAGGACCAGCACGCACGGCCCGATCCGAGCGCAACAGCTCGCAAGCAGGGCTTAAACCCTACTCGAAGGAATGGTGGCAGGCGCAGGACGGCATCGAGGCGGAACAGGACGCCAGGGTCAACCGTTCCCTCGTCATCTGCCAGGGATGCCTGCGCCCGCAGGCGCAGTCCGAGGATTCCAGGCTCGCCAAGGCGACCGATTGAAACCTCCGGACGATCAGGACCTGGTGGAAGTCCGGCCCCGTCGTCGCGAGAAGCGACCGGGAGCTACAACGCCCCGAGCTTCCGCAATGACTCCTGTGCGGTCGGCAGGCCCGGCTTCAATTCCAGCGCCTTCCTGAAATCGGCAATCGCGCCCTGTTTGTCGCCGAGCCGCAGCTTAGCCTGTCCGCGGTTGCTCCACGAGAACACGTCGGAGGGATCGTATTGCAGCGCCTTGTCGTAGTCGGAAAGGCCGCCCTTGCTGTCGCCCTGATAGAGCCGGATCATGCCGCGATTGCGCCAACCGCGCGCGTCGGTCGGCGCAACGCGGATCGCCTCGCCATAATCGGCGGCGGCGCGATCGAGCTGCTCGCTATCGCGATAGACGTTGCCGCGATCGATATAGGCGAGCAGATCGGGCGCAAGCTTGATCCGCGTGGTATAGTCGGCGATGGCGTGCGCCATGTCGCGCCTGCGGTAAGACACCAACGCACGATTGGCGTAGGCCATGGCGTATTTGGGATCGCGCTTGATCGCGGCGTCAAAGTCCGCGAACGCACCGTCGAGATCGCCCTTGTTGAAACGCGACTCGCCGCGATTGCTGTAGGCCAGCGCCAGCGACGGATCGAGCTTGATGGCCAAGTCGTAATCGGCGATGGCGCGATCATAGTCGCGCTTGAAACTGTAGACACGGCCCCGATTGTTGTAGGCGCAGGCATAGCCGGGGTCGAGCCTGACCGCATCGTCGAGATCGGACAGCGCCGCGTCGAGCTCGCGCTTCTCCGTCAGACCATGACCGCGATTGCAATAAGCGCCGGCGAGCCGAGGTCCGGTTTCGCTCTTGGTATCGACCACAGTCGAGCAAGCCTTGATCCGCTCGTCCGGCGTGCTGGCCAATCCGACGCAGGCCTCCCAGGCCGGACCGCCTGCCGCGGACGCCGGAGCCGGCGAGATCAGCGCGGCGAGCAGCGCCAGGAGGCTGAGCGGGACACGCATTTTCCGGATATCTCCCCTGCGGCAATCCCTCTTGGTCGCACCTTGGCAAGGGCCGGTTCAGGCGCCTAGATCAGAGGCAAGCAGCAGGTCGGAAGGATTTTGCATGGCGCCATCGGTACGGGACAACAAGGACAAAAGCCGCTTCGAGCTCGATGTCGGCAGCGAAATCGCCTTCGCCAATTACCGGCTGACGCCGTCGGCGGTGATCATCACCCACACCGAGACGCCGCGCGCGCTGCGCGGCCGCGGCATCGGCTCCGAGCTGGTCAAGGGCGCGCTGGAATTGATCCGCCGCGACGGCAAGAAGGTGATCGCCGGTTGCGGATTCGTCGTCGACTATCTCGACAGGCATCCGGAAGATGCGGATCTCGTCGCCTGAATGCAAAAGGGCCCGCGCGATCGCGGGCCCTTGGGTTACGACCGGGGGACCGGTCAGTGCTTGATCTCCGGCGGCAGCTTGCCGCCATTGGCGGCGAGCTTGGACATCACCTGCTTGTGCAGCCAGACGTTCATGGTCGCGGAATCGTTGGTGTCGCCGCTGTAGCCAAGCTCCTTGGCGAGGTCCTTGCGCGCGGCGAGGCTGGAATCGATGTCGAGCGCCTTCATGAGGTCGACGATCGAGGTACGCCATTCCAGCTTCTCGCCCTTGTGCGCGGCGGCCGCCGCGTCGACGATCGAGGCAACGTCCACCGTCGCCGCGGGCGCCGATCCGCCCGGCGCGGGCCCTGCGGGCGCGCTGCCCGACGGTGCGCTGCCTGCGGGCGCGGCGGAAGCTGGCTGGCTACCGAAGATCGCGCCCATAATTTTCCCGAAAATGCTCATGTCTGCTCCCCGAAAAGGACCCGCTGGAGGGCCTTGAGTGGCACTTATAGACCAAGTTGCGTCGTTGCGCCCGCAAAGTTCCGCGGACCAGCACGCAGCATCAGCTTATCTGCGGCGAAATGACGACCGAACGACATCATCGGGGTTGCGCTGCGGCATCGAACCTCACCCAAGCGTGAGGGACAGGACTCGCAAATGGGCGTAGGCTTGACGTTCAGTTCGCGATGCCATCCGGAATTCGCGTCTGGTTGGGGATCGTGAAACTTAGAATAGCGGCCGCTTGCGCCGTTTGCTGGCGCCAGATGCGGCTGCATGGCAAGGGAGCTAGCGACCATGGCCACACTCTACCAGGGCAATGTCCCCACCTTGGCCCAGACCGCAGAAGCGGCTGGACCGGTGATCCGAACCATCCAACTCTCCGATCTGCACGATGCGCTCAAGCGCGGCTGGGACGATTTCAAGGCGGTGCCGAGCCACGCCATCATCCTCTGCGTGATCTATCCTGTGCTGGGCCTCGTGCTTGCCCGCGTGGTGATGGGCTATTCAGTGCTGCCGTTGTTATTTCCGCTGGCCGCTGGCTTCGCGCTGATCGGCCCGTTCGCTGCTCTCGGTCTCTACGAGCTCTCCAGCCGGCGCGAGCGCCATGAGGAGGCCAGCGCCTGGGATGCCATGGAGGTGCTGCGTTCGCCCTCCTTCGGCGCGATGCTCGGTCTCGGCGCGCTGCTGCTGGCCCTGTTCGTGACCTGGGTTGCGACCGCGCAGGCGATCTACGTTGCCGCTTTCGGCTACGAAGGCGCATCCGGGATCTCGGATTTTCTGACGCGCGTGCTCACGAGCCGGCAAGGCTGGTGGCTGATCGTGGTCGGCTGCGGCACCGGCTTCCTGTTCGCCCTTGCCGCGCTCTGCATCAGCGCCGTGTCGTTCCCGCTGATGCTCGACCGCCATGCCGGCGCGTTCGAGGCAATGGTGACGTCGCTGCGCGTTGTCGCGAAGAACCCGGTGCCGATGGCGGCCTGGGGCCTGATGGTGGCCGTCCTGCTGGCGCTGGGCACGATTCCCGCCTTCCTCGGCCTTGCCGTGGTGGTCCCCGTGCTCGGCCATGCCACCTGGCATCTCTATCGCAAGGTAATCGCAGCCGATCCGGGCGCGCGTCCGGTGCCGCCTCCGCCGCATCGTCCACGCAAGCCGGCCGCCGACTTCCCCGCCAACCTATTCCCCTGGCGCAATCGGACCGACGTCTGACGATATCGTGACATGCGATCCTGCTCCGGTGCGGGCAGGATCGCGCACTGTCATGCGCCTTGCTTTGGCCGCGGTTTCCATCGAGATTGCACCCGCCGTTCAGATCACTTCACGGAATTTATTTGCTCGAATGACCCCGACGATTTCTCGTCTCGCCCTCGCAGCCTTAGCCCTCACCGCGTCCATCCTATCCGCCCAGCCAGCGCTCGCCGCTGTTGCCTGCGGTTCGGGCAATTTCGACGCGTGGCTTGCAGACTTCAAAACGGACGCCGCGGCCAAAGGCGTCTCGCAACAAGCCATTTCCGCCGGGCTCGCCGGTGTGACGCTCGATCAGAACGTGCTCAACCGCGATCGCTCGCAGAAGGTCTTCAGCCAGACCTTCGAGGAGTTTTCCGGCCGCATGGTGCCGCCGCGCCTGACGCGCGGCTCCAACATGATGAAGCAATACGGCTCGGTGTTGTCGCGTATCGAGCAGACCTACGGCGTGCCTGGCGAGGTGCTGGTTGCGATCTGGGGTCTCGAGACCGATTTCGGCGTCAATACCGGCAAGTTCGCAACCATCCGCTCGCTGGCGACGCTGGCTTATGACTGCCGCCGCGCCGAGCAGTTTCGCGCCGAGCTGTTGGATGCGCTCCGCATCGTCCAGCGCGGTGACCTCGCACCGGCCGACATGAAAGGCGCCTGGGCCGGCGAGCTCGGACAGACCCAGTTCATGCCGTCGTCATGGATGAAATACGCTGTCGATTTCGACGGCAATGGCAAGCGCGATCTCCTGCACAACGCCCCCGACGTGCTCGCCTCCACCGCGAACTATCTCGCCGGTTATGGCTGGCAAAAGGGTAAGGATTGGCAGCCGGGCAGTCCGAATTTCGCGGTGCTACAGCAGTGGAACAAGAGCGAGGTCTACTCGAAGACTGTCGCTTATTTCGCCACCCAGCTCGCGCGCGCCCCTTAGAAGCCCCACGGTTCGGCGTGTGTGCACTGCAGCAGCGCCGCGTTATGTCGATCCGCCAGGGTTTAGTCGCACCGCTGGCCCAGGGCTGGCAAAAGTGTACCCTCTCGCTTGTTAATGAATCTTAGTTCACTCTTAATGCCCGATCATCATGCGATTCGCGCATGCGAGACTTGGGTATAGAAGCTATTCGATCAACTTGCGGACGACCACAAAGCAACTTATCTGGCCCTGAGTGGAACCGCCTCATCCGCAGTAAATCCGTGAATTCACGGGCATTTTCAGTACACTTTTTCCCGTTCCGCCTACCCTTTGGGCGGGAGTGCTCCTGGGTTAATCGACCGTTACCAATGCCATGCACCCAGCGCTTAGCTGCATCGCAACATCGGAACTTTCGCACTGCACCACTCTCACTTATATTCATTTCAACGATGAGGCTCGGGCAAGAGCTGAATCGAACTACAGGAGACTACCAATGCTGCTCTCGCTCATCCGCATGATCCAGGCTTTCCGGGACTATCAGCGCAATGTTGCCGAGCTGTCCCAGCTTAGCGATCGCGAACTGGCCGATATCGGCCTCGATCGCTCGGACATCCCGCGCGTTGCCGCCGGTCAGTATCAGGGCTGATATCGTTCAGCCTCAACCGGACGAACCGATAGCGCCCGCCTTGTGCGGGCGTTGTCGCATCCGGAGGCAGAAAACTCGATCTCGGCGATTCCACTGACCGCCGAAAAGCGCTACCTGTCCGCCCCATGACAGGACCCCAATCAAATACCGTGCACGTCATCGGCGCAGGCCTTGCCGGCTCCGAAGCCGCCTGGCAGGTGGCCAAATCCGGCGTGCCCGTGGTGCTGCACGAGATGCGGCCGACCCGCATGACCGAGGCACATCGCACCGACGGGCTTGCCGAGCTCGTCTGCTCCAATTCGTTCCGCTCGGACGATGCCGCCAACAACGCCGTCGGCCTGCTGCATGCCGAGATGCGCCGCCTCGATTCGCTGATCATGCGCGCAGCCGACGCCAACCAGGTGCCCGCCGGCGGCGCGCTGGCGGTGGACCGCGACGGCTTCTCAGCGGCCGTCACCAAGGCGCTGAACGATCATCCCCTGATCGAGATCGCCCGCGGCGAGGTCGCAGGCCTGCCGCCGGCCGATTGGAGCAACGTCATCGTTGCGACCGGCCCGCTCACTTCGGCGCCGCTGGCGGATGCGATCCGCGAGTTGACCGACGAGAACGCCCTCGCCTTCTTCGACGCGATCGCGCCGATCGTGCACCGCGAATCCATCGACATGTCGGTGGCCTGGTTCCAGTCGCGCTACGACAAGGTCGGTCCCGGCGGCACCGGCGCCGACTACATCAACTGCCCGATGACCAAGGAGCAGTATGACGGCTTCGTCGCAGCGCTGGTCGCCGGCGAGAAGACTGAGTTCAAGGAATGGGAGACCAACACGCCCTATTTCGACGGCTGCCTGCCGATCGAGGTCATGGCGGAACGCGGCCCCGAGACCCTCCGCCACGGGCCGATGAAGCCGGTCGGCCTCACCAATCCGCACGATCCCAGCACCAAGGCCTACGCGATCGTGCAGCTGCGCCAGGACAACAAGCTCGGCACGCTCTACAACATCGTCGGCTTCCAGACGAAGCTGAAATACGGCGAGCAGCAACGCATCTTCCGCACCATTCCGGGGCTGGAGAAGGCCGAATTTGCCCGCCTCGGCGGCCTGCATCGCAACACCTTTCTCAACTCGCCAAAGCTGCTCGACGGCCAGTTGCGCCTGCGCGCGCAGCCGCGGCTGCGCTTTGCCGGCCAGATGACGGGCTGCGAGGGCTATGTGGAATCCGCCAGCGTCGGACTGATTGCCGGCCTCTATGCGGCAGCGGAGGTGCGCGGCGAGACGCTTGCGGGTCCGCCTGCTACGACGGCGCTCGGATCCCTGCTCGGCCACATCACCGGCGGCCATATCGAGACCGTCGAGCCCGGCACGCGCTCGTTCCAGCCGATGAACATCAATTTCGGCCTATTCCCACCGCTCGCCAGTGTACCGACGAAGAAGCCGGACGGAAGCCGACTGCGCGGCAACGAGAAGACAGTGGCCAAAAAGCAGGCGATGAGCGCGCTGGCGCTCGCCGATCTCGATCGCTGGATCGCCGATCACCTGCGCATTGCCGCCGCGGCGTGAGTTTTCGATGAACCTTCCCAAAGACGACGCCGCAACACTCTCGGCGCGCTGGACCGAGGGCGTGCTGCTCAAGCGCGACGTGTTCTCGACCGTCGAGCGCGGCCGATTCCGCGACGATGACGGCGAGGTCGACGCGGTGCTGCGCCGCCTCGACGAGGTGCCGTGGTGGTCATTCCTTTTGGCGCGCCATCTGTTCGCCCGCGAGACGCATGCGCTGGCACTCGCCAAGGGACTCGATGTCGGCCCGGAGCTGCTGTGGGCCGGACGCCGCGCGCTGGTGCGCAGCTTCGTCGATGGTGTCGCACTGCATCTGGCGAAACCGCATGGCGACCTCGCTTATTTTCGCTCGGCGAAGGCCGCGCTGCGACGGCTGCGCCGCGCCGGAATCTGCCACAACGATCTTGCCAAGGAACAGAACTGGCTGGTCGGCCGCGACGGTCGCGCCTATGTCACCGACTTCCAGCTCGCGGCCTGCTTCGACCGTCGCGGCCGGCTTTACCGGATCCTGGCGTATGAAGATCTCCGGCATCTGCTCAAGCACAAGCGATCCTACGCGCCCGAGGCGCTGACGCCGCGCGAGCGCAAGATCCTGGCGAAGAAGTCGTTCGCCGCCAGCCTGTGGCTCGCCACCGGCAAGAAGGTCTATCGGGCAATCACGCGCGGCCTGTTCAACTTCACCGACCGTGAAGGCGGCGGCCGAAGGCTCGTCAACGACGCGCCGGTGCTGACGGAATTGATCCGCAAGAACCCCGCCGTGCGCGACACCGCCATCGTCGCGTTTGCCGACCGCCGCTCCGGTGTCGGCCTCTATGCCTTCGTCGAAGCCGATCAGGCCGCGCTCGAAGGCCAATTGCGGAACGAACTCACCGCCGCCAAGGGGCCGAAGCCCCCGGAACACATCCAGGTCGTGCACGCACTGCCACGCAACGCCGACGGCAAGCCGCGCACGGAGATCCTGCAACTGGTCGCCATGAACCAGCTCGACCTGATCGAGCCGATGATGAAGAACGACCAGGACCGTGCTTTCCTCAAGGACATCCTGGAGCAGCGCAAGAACTTGCGCGACCGCTTCAATTTCGAGGCCGACCTGCCGGCGGGCTAGCGTGGATCACGCCTTGAAGCGTCCACATTGGCGATAGAGAAGCGATCCGATAATTCGAGCTTGGTAGGGGACTTGGCGGGGTCATGGGCACTCGGGGGACGATGATGCATCGTGTGGTAGGCGGCCTGATCGCCGGCCTTCTGCTGCTCGCCACCACGCCCGTAATGGCCGAGTCTCCCGCCGAACTGATCTCCAGCTTCCGCCTCAAGCATGGCGAGGTCCGCGTCGTCCGCGATTCGACCCTCGACCGCATCGCCATGGACCAGGCGCACGCGATGGCGACAAAGGACGACCTCAGTCACGACGCCCTCGGTCCGTTCAACCGCCGGGTCGCACCTGCCGGCGCAGGCCGCGCCGCCGAGAATATTGCCTACGGCTATGACAATTTCGAGAAGACTCTGGGGCAGTGGATCGACTCGTCCGGACACCGCAAGAACCTGCTGCTGCACAACGCTTCCCGCGTCGGGATCGCGAGCGCGAAAAACGCCAGCGGCAAGCGCACCTATTGGGCAATGGTGATCGCCGGCGACTACGAGCCGAAGGGCAAAGGCAAAGGCAAGAAAGACGGAGAGCCCCTCGTTGCCGTGAAACGCGAAGCCGTTCCTGCAAGCAAGCCGAAATCCGGCGGCTGCCACATCAAGCTGCTCGGCCTCTGCATCTGAGGCGTGACGCCGCGCCGGAAGCATTGTTGCACGCGCTTCTCCGACCGGCCATTATGATCGCGCCGCTATCCTCAACCAACCTGAGGCGATCAATGGCCAAGAAGTACACCGCTCAATGCGCCTGTGGCGCCATCAAGTTCGAATTCAGCACCGATCCGTCCTTCATCGCCAATTGTCATTGCAACGACTGCAAGCGCGCTTCGGGCGGCGAGATGGCGACCTTCTTCGCGGTACCCGAGGACGATTTCACGCTTCTCTGCGGCAAGCCGAAGGCGTTTCACTACATCGCCAATTCCGGCAAAGGCCTGGATCGCAATTTCTGCCCGGAATGCGGTTCGCGGGTCTTTACCACTAATCTCGATAGCTTCCCCAAGACGGTCTTCGTCCAGTTGGGCAGCCTCGACCGGCCCGACCTCGTGGCACCGAAGCTCGAGATGTTCACCAAGCGTCGCATGTCGTGGAACATGCCGCTCAACCTGCCGCAGTTCGAGGAAATGCCGCACTGACGCGACGATAGTCCGAGCCGGAGATTTAGTTGATCAACATCGAGCGAATACGTGCCGACACGCCAGCCACCTCCCGGCTGGCGTACCTGCACAACGCGGGAGCTGCTCTCATGCCCGTTGCTGTCGTCGAAGCCATGAAGCAGCATATCGATCTGGAGTGCGAGATCGGAGGCTATGCGGCAGCCGATCGGGAGTCGCGCCGGCTTGATTCAGTCTACGGCTCTGTGGCCCGCCTGCTGAATGCCGCGCCGGATGAGATCGCCCTCATGGAGAACGCGACGGTTGCCTGGCAGATGGCTTTCTACGCGCTTCCATTTAGCAAGGGCGACCGGATCCTGACCGCCGAGGCGGAGTACGCGGCCAACTATGTCGCTTTTCTTCAGGTCGCCAAGCGAACAGGCGCCGCGATCGACATCGTGCCGAGTGATGCCAGCGGCGAACTCGACGTCGACGCGCTCGAACGCATGATCGACGAGCGCGTGAAGCTGATTGCGATCACCTGGGTTCCGACCAATGGCGGACTGGTCAATCCCGCAGCAGCCGTCGGCAAGATCGCGCGGGCGCACGGCATCCCCTATCTGCTCGACGCCTGCCAGGCGGTCGGACAGATGGTGGTCGACGTCGAGGCCATCGGCTGTGACATGCTGTCGGCGACGGGCCGTAAATTCCTCCGCGGCCCGCGCGGCACTGGCTTCCTGTACGTCCGCCGGGCGATGCTGCAGCGGCTCGAACCGCCGATGATCGACCACTACGCCGCACCCTGGGTCTCCCGGGACGCTTATCGGCTGCGTGACGATGCGCGCCGTTTCGAGACCTGGGAGAACAACTACGCAGCCCGGCTTGGGCTCGGCGCGGCTGTCGATTATGCCCTGGACATCGGGATCGGCCCGATCGAGCAGCGGTGCCGCATGCTGGCGGACCGCCTGAGGGGCAGCCTTGCGTCCATTCGCGGCATCAGAATTCGCGACCTCGGACGCACTCCGGGAGCCATCGTCAGCTTCACGGTGGACGGCTACGAGGCGGAGGCGGTCGTCAGCGGCGCGGCCGCAGCCAGCATCACGATCGGCGCCTCAGATCCGTCGAGCACGCGCATCGATGCCGAAATTCGCTCGCTGCCGCCGGTGGTGCGCGCCTCCCCGCACTACTACAATACGGAAGCCGAGATCGATCGGCTGATCGCCCATTTGGCGGGTTTGACGCCGCGATAGCGGCGGGCGCGCACAGCTCAGGTACAGCGCGCACTCAATCCGGATGCGCCAAGCTTCGCCATGACCTCGTCGAGATGGGCGCTGTCGCGGGTCTCGATCACCAATTGCAGCAACGTCGCCTTGGCCGGAAGATCCGAGAAGGTGCGCTGGTGCGAGACCTCGATGATATTGGCGCCGGCCTCCGCCAGCAGTGCCGCGACAGCAGCCAGTTGGCCGGGCCTGTCGGGGATGTCGAGCGACAATTGGGTGAGCCGCCCCTCGCGCGCCAACTCGCGGGTCAGGACCGATGCGATCAGCCGTGTGTCGATATTGCCGCCGCTCAGCACCAGCCCGACCTTCTGGCCGGCGAAACGGGACGGGTCGGACATCAGCGCGGCGAGGCCAGCGGCACCGGCGCCTTCCACGACCGTCTTCTCGATCGAGATCAGGGTCGCCACCGCGCGCTCGAGTTCGGCTTCGTTGACCAGCGCAATGTCGTCGACGAGGCGGCGGACGATTTCGGTTGTGATCTTGCCGGGCGTTTTCACCGCGATACCTTCGGCGAGTGTGTCGCCACGTGCCGGCAGATTGCCGTCGTGGATGGCGTTGTACATCGAGGGGTAGAGCCAGGCCTCGACGCCGAGGATCCGCAGCGACGGCTTGATCGATTTCGCGGCAATGGCGATCCCGCTGATCAGACCACCGCCGCCGATCGGGACGACCAGTGTATCGAGCTCCGGCACTGTCTTGAGTATTTCCAGCCCGACCGTTCCCTGCCCCGCGATGACAAGCGGATCGTCATAGGGATGGACGAAGATCATGCCGCGCGCTTCGCCGTGGCTGCGCGCATACGCGGCCGCCTCCTCTAGCGTGGCGCCCGTCACCACCACCTCGGCACCGTGATGCCTGGTGTTCTCGACCTTCACCATGGGCGTGCCGACCGGCATGACAATGGTGGCGGGAATGCCGAGCCGCTTGGCGTGATAGGCGACGCCCTGCGCGTGGTTGCCCGCCGACATCGCGACGACGCCCCGCACGCGCTCCTCCGGCGTCAGCGCCGTGAGGCGGTTGAGCGCGCCGCGCTCCTTGAACGAGGAGGTGAACTGGAGGTTCTCGAATTTCAGCCAGATATCGCAGCCGCAGATATTGCTCAGCGTGCGACTGTAGCTACAGGGCGTCTCGACGACGGCGCCGCGGATCGTCTCGGCGGCGGCATGGATGTCGGCCGGTGCGACCGGAAGGCCGCCCAGATCGGAAGATATGGTTTGGGACAACTCAGCCATAGGACAGCATAGAGCATTTGCCCGGCTCCGGCGATAAGCCAACCGCTATTTGGTAAATTCCCGCGAACGTGAAGCCCGCCAAAGCGTCCACAGCGTACGCAGCCGCGATGACGGTTGCGGCGCAAATGGATTGCGCCCGGGTTGCGACAGGCGCTCAAGGTCGGCCCTTACCTGGCTCAGCGGCAGAAACGCTGGCCGAGCCGACACCGGCACCTCGGGCAACAGCGACAAGGCCGTGGTCAAATGCTGCCCGGCCTCGCCCACGAGCTGGTCCAGGACGGCGCGCAAATTCGGCGTCTCCTTGCCGGCGAACACGTCCTCCATGTTGCAATCGTGGCTTGCCAGAACTTGCTGCGGCAGGAACAATTGCCGGTGCGCCGCATCACGCGGCAAGTTCGTGATGACTTGCGCGATGCCTTGAGCCAACCCCGCATGCCGCGCGAGATGCTCGGCTGGGTCCAAGGGTGACGCCATGATCCGCGCCGCAAGAGTAAACAACGCCGAACAGGTCGCGGCCAGATAGCCTTCGAGAGCCGTCATGGTCGGCATTGGGTCGTTGTAGAGATCGAATTGATGCTCGTCGACGAGCAGCGACAGCGGTTCGACCGGCAGGTCGAAATCACGGATTGCGCGGAGCAGCTCCGCCGCCACCGGATTGCCCTCGGCGCTGCCATGGACTTGGCCCGACAGCATGTCGGTCCACCATTGCAGGCGGATTTCACCAGGCAAGGGCTGGCTTACCTGGTCACGGACGCGGACGATCTCGACATTGAAAGCATAGAGCGCCAGCAGCGCGCGGCGCTCGGCAGCGGGCGCGAACAGGGTCGCGGCATAGCGAGCAAAGTCGTGGCTGCGCACGAGGTCAGCACAGAACGCGGCAGAATCCGGCGGCGGCGCGGAGCCGCTCATGGCACGGCGATCAGCGCGGCCGCCACGCGCCGCCGTTCGCCGATCATGATGTTGTAGGTACGCACGGCGGGACCGGTCTGCATCGTGTCCAGAACCACCCTCGCCGCTTTAAGCGCCTGGCGCAGTTCCGCCGGCGGCAGCCAGACCCCGGTTCCGGTGCCGATCAGGAGCGTGTCGATGCTGTTGGCGGACTTGAAGACTCGATCCAGCGAATAGCGGTCGATCTTCGCGGGGTCCGTTATGTCCCAGGCCCAGATCGCGTCGGGCAGGCAAAGCAGCGATCCCCGATGCGACATGCCGGCAAAGGCAAAGCCGCCCTTGCCATAGGCTTCGATCGGCGCCGAGCGGGGGAAATGCGGTGCGTTGGGATCGCCGGCCATGAGCTTCGTCCGAATGAGCTTACTGCCCTCGCAAACTCCTGCGAGGGCATGCGGTTCGGATCATGCCTTGCTTTTCTTCGCCGGCGTAGCCTTATCGACCGCATCTTCGCGATGCTCGCCGACGCCGAGATAGATCAGGATCGGGGCTGCAATGAAGATCGAGGTATAAGTGCCGACCAGCACCACGCCGAACATCATGACCGCGGTGAAGCTGTGGATGGCATGGCCGCCGAACAGCAGCAGAGCCAGCAGCGCCAACGTCACGGTGAAGTGGGTGATGATCGAGCGCGACAGCGTCGAGTTGATCGATTCGTTGAGGAGCTGCGGCATCGGCATCTTCTTGTAGCGCCGCAGCATCTCACGGATACGGTCGTAGATGACAACGGTGTCGTTGAGCGAATAGCCCAAAATCGTCAGAAGCGCCGCGATGCTGGTCAGGTCGAAATCGACCTGACTGATCGACATGAACCCGATCGTCAGCACGATGTCGTGCACGTTGGCGATCATGGCGCCGAGCGCGAACTGCCACTCGAAGCGGAACCAGAGGTAGACCAGGATCGAGACGATCGCGAGCATCAGGCCGAGCATGCCCCAACTCAGCAGTTCGCCGGAGACACGCGGCCCCACCACCTCGACGCGGCGATACTCCACGGACTCGCCGAGCGCAGTGCGGACCTTGTCCACGGCTGCCTGCTGCGCCTTGTCGCCGCCCGGCTGCTCAGCAACGCGAAGCAGCACGTCAGCGGGGCCACCGAATTGCTGCAGCTGGACTTCGCCGAGTCCCAGGCTGCCAAGGGTCGTGCGCATCTGCGCAAGATCGGCGGAGCCCGACTTGGCCCTTACCTCCATCAAGGTGCCGCCCTTGAAGTCGATGCCGAAGTTCAGGCCATGGGTAAAGAACAGCGTGATGGCGACGATCGACAGCGCCGCCGAGATCGGGAAGCTGATACGGCGGAAGCGCGTGAAGTCGAAATGCGTCTCGTCTGGCACGATGCGCAGCGACGGCAGGAGGCCAAGCACGCTGACCACGGTCAGCACGGCAATCAGGACGCCGAGAGAAATGAGAACGAGTTGAGTAGTGGTCACAGCCGGCCTCGAATGATCAAATCGGCACAGTTTTCGGCCGCGTCCACTGCACCCACCATGCGACGATCAGGCGGGTCATGGTGAAGGCGGTGAAGACCGTGGTGATGATTCCGATGCCCAACGTCACTGCGAAGCCGCGCACCGGTCCGGTGCCGATCATGAACAGCACGGCAGCGGCAATGAAGGTCGTGATGTTGGAATCGAGAATGGTCGCAAGCGCCCGCTTGAAGCCTGCATCGATCGCCGAGATCGGGCTTCTCCCGCCGCGCAACTCCTCGCGGATGCGCTCATATATCAGCACGTTTGAGTCCACCGCGATGCCGACGGTGAGCACGATGCCGGCGATGCCGGGAAGCGTCAGCGTGGCACTGAGCAGCGACAACAGGCCGAAGATCATTGCGACGTTGATGGCCACCGCGATGTTGGCGAACACCCCGAACAGCCGGTAGGTCAAGAGCATGAAGATGACGACCAGGATCGAGCCGACGTAAGCCGCAAGCTCGCCCTTCTCGATCGAGTCCTGGCCGAGACCCGGACCGACGGTGCGTTCCTCGACCACCGTGAGCGGCGCAGGCAGGGCGCCGGCGCGCAGTAGAATCGCGAGGTCGTTGGCCGACTGCACGGTGAAACTGCCGGAGATCTGGCCCTGGCCGCCGGTGATCGGCTCGCGAATGACCGGCGCCGAGATCACCTTGCCATCGAGGATGATCGCGAAGGGCACCCCGACATTCTCCTGCGTGGCCTGCGCAAACTTGCGCGCTCCAGAGGTATTGAACGTGAAGCTAACGACCGGCTCGTTGGTACGCTGGTCAAAGGTCGCCTGGGCGTTGGTCAGGTCGCCGCCAGCAACCAGCACCTGCTTCTTGACCACATAGTTGGGCGGCGGCGGCGTGGCCGCCGGCAGCAGTTCGGAATCCGGTGGAATCCGGCCCTGCTGCGCCTGGTCCGGCGGCACCGAGGGATCGACCATGCGAAATTCCATTTTCGCGGTCTTGCCCAACAGTTCCTTCAAATGGGTGGGATCCTGCAAGCCCGGCACCTGCACCAGGATGCGGTCATTACCCTGACGCTGGATGATGGGCTCGACGGTGCCGAGCTCGTTGACGCGCTTCTCAACGATCTGGATCGACTGCTCGATGGTCTTGCGCATGCGGTCGAGCATCGCGGCCTCTGGAATACTGAGGCGGATCAATCCGCCACCAGCATCGGCGACCTCAAGGTCGCGCTGACCGCTGGACCCCATCAGGCCGCCAATCGGCTGCGCAAGCTCGCGCAACTTGGCGAGCGCCGGCTGCGCGTCGGTGTCCTTGGTGATGCGAACCTCGACCGCGTCGTTGCGCACGGTGACGCCACCGGTGAAGCCGATCTTGGCCTCGCGCAGCACGCGACGGACGTCGTCGCGGATCTGGTCGAGCTTTTCCTTCTTCACATAGTTGGAATCGACCTCGAGCTGCAGAGAGGAGCCGCCCTGCAAGTCGAGACCCAACACCAGCCGCCGCTGCGCCCAGGCGGGCCAGGTCTTGACCTGCGCTTCGGGGAAGAAGTTCGGGACCGCGCAGAGGCACACGATCAGCGCCGTCAGGATGATCCCGAGCGCCTTCCACCGCGTGAAATACAACATCGACTGGACCTGTCAGATCAGGAGACTTGCAGGAAGACTTGAGAGACTCGCGGAAGCGCTCACTTCGCCGCGGCGTCGTCCTTGGCGCTTTCCTTGGATTCCTTGGCCGGCTCGCCCTTGGCGCGCACGCCGGAGACCATCGAGCGCATCTGCCGCACGCGCACGCCATCGGCGATCTCGAACTCGATCTGGTCGTCGTCGACGACCTTGGTGACCTTGCCGACGAGACCGCCCGAGGTCACGACGGTGTCGCCGCGGCGGATGTTCTTTACGAGGTCAGCGTGGTCACGGACCTTCTTCTGCTGCGGACGCAGAATCAGGAAGTACATGATCACGAAGATCAGGGCGAATGGCAGCAGCGACATCAGCATGCCGCTGGTGTCGCCGGCGCCCGCAGCCTGGGCATACGCAGGGGTAATCAACATTCGGACGATCCTCGTGAGAACGGGGGAAAACCGGTCAGGCCCAAATGGCGACCGGTTCGGTCAAATTCGCGCGGACTATAGCGGCCATTGCCCCAATTGCAACGCTGCCAGACCGCCCTTTTAGCCACCTTGCGGCGCGCGCTCAGGCCCGATAAGGCTGCATTCTCAGGAACTTCGGACATGCCCCAAAAACCAAGCAAAAGCCCGGCCGGCAAAGGCCCCCGCACCCCTGCCGCGAAGCCAGCCCGCGTCGCGGCAAAACGTCCCAAGGCAGCCCTCAAAGCTGCTTCCAAAGCGACTTTCAAGACGATTTCCAAGGCGACTTCCAAGGCCAACCAAAGCGTCTCCCAGGAGCGCATCGTTCGCGCGCTGGAGACGATTGCGGCGCACCTCTCCGCGCAAGGCAAGCCCGCCGTCGAACGCGAGTCGTTCAAGCCGGCGGACGCTTTCGTCTGGCACCCGGACGGCCGTCTTGCCGCGGTGCCGCGGGTCAGCCGCGTCGAATTGTTCCTGCTTAAGGGCGTCGATCGGATGCGCGACATCCTGATGGAGAACACGGAGCGTTTCGCCAACGGATTGCCCGCCAACAACGCATTGCTCTGGGGCGCGCGCGGCATGGGCAAGTCGTCGCTCGTGAAGGCGGCGCATGCCAGCATCAACACGGAGCGCAAACCGGCCGACAGACTGAAGCTGATCGAGATCCATCGCGAGGACATCGAGAGCCTGCCCGCGCTCATGGAGCAGCTTCGCGCCTCATCCTTCCGCTTCATCGTGTTCTGCGACGATCTCTCCTTCGACGGCAATGATGCGTCCTACAAATCGCTCAAGGCGGTGCTCGAAGGCGGCATCGAAGGTCGGCCGGAGAACGTCATCCTCTACGCCACTTCCAACCGCCGCCATCTGCTGGCGCGCGAGATGATCGAGAACGAGCGCTCGACCGCGATCAATCCCGGCGAAGCCGTCGAGGAGAAGGTCTCGCTATCGGATCGCTTCGGTCTCTGGCTCGGCTTCCACCGCTGCAGCCAGGACGAATATCTCGCGATGGTGCGGGGCTATTGCAGCCATTTCGGCGTCAAGGTCGACGATGACGCGCTGGAGCGCGAGGCCCTTGAATGGTCGACGACGCGCGGCTCGCGCTCCGGCCGCGTCGCCTGGCAGTTCGTGCAGGAGCTTGCGGGACGGCTCGGCGTCAAGCTGACGGCGACGTAGCGGGAGCTAAGAGCCGCACTCACACCTGTCATTCCCCGCGCAAGCGGGGAATCCAGTATTCCAGAGACAGTTTTGATCGATCGAGACGCTGCGGCGTACTGGGTCGCCCGGTCAAGCCGTGCGACGACAGCTTTCGTGCCGAGGCAACGCTGGCCTCACGCCCCGTTCAGGAATTGAAGCGGGTCAACCGGGCTCGATCCCTTGCGGATCTCGAAGTGGAGCTGCGGCGACGCCACCTCCCCGGATTGACCCGACTTGGCAATGACCTGGCCGCGCTTGATGGTATCGCCGCGCTTCACCATCAGCTCACTCGCATGGGCATATGCGGTGACGTAGCCGTTGGAGTGCCGAACCAGGACGAGATTGCCATAACCTTTCAGCTCGTTGCCGGAATAGGCAACGACACCGTCTTCAGCCGCCTTGACCGGCGTACCCTCGGGCACCGCGAGATTGATGCCGTCGTTGGACTTGCCATTGGTCTTGGCGCCGTAGCTCGTGACCACCTTGCCGCGCACCGGCCAGCGGAAAGTCGGCAGCGCGCTGGTGGTCTCCGCAGCTTTCGCCGGAGCTTCAGCGGTCTTCTCTTCGACATTGGCAGTGGCCTGGGCCAGGCGCGCGCTTTGCACCGGCGCGACGGCCGCCATCTTGGTGGCGGGCGCAGGCGCGGCCGCAACGGGTTGCAGCGTTCCGGCAACGGGAGCGGCTCCGACCGGAGCCGCGGCAAGCGGTGCTGCGACGGCGGCAGTCTTGGCGCCGGGCACGGCCAGCCTGGTGCCGAGCTTCAGTTTCGCAGAGGGATCGAGCCCATTGGCGCGGGCCAGTTCAGCCGCCGAGATATGGTTCTTGCGGGCGATGCTGGCGAGCGTGTCGCCGTGGTTCACGAAGTGCGTGCTTGACGGCGCGGCAACGGCTGCAACCGGCTTCGCAGCAGGCGCCATCGCGGGGGCAGCGGCAACGGGAGCCATGAGCGGCGCGGGCGCAGCGGCCGTAGCCTGGTGCGGAATGATCAGTTGCTGGCCGGGCGAGAGCGCGCGCGGCCCCTTATAGCCGTTGGCGGCGAGAATCGCCTGCGGCGTGACGCGATAGCGTTTGGCAAGCAGGTCGAGCGTATCGCTGGTGCCGACGATGATTTTGGTTCCACCGACCGGCTGGGCGGCTGCGACCGAGCGCGGCGGCACGGTGGCCGTGGTCTCCAGATGCGGCTGCGCCGGGGGTGCGTAGGAGCCGACACCGCGACCGCCTCCGGACACGCCGCCTGCCGCAACGGGGTAGGATTGCGGCGCGGACACCGCCGGCGGCAAAGGCTGCGACTGATAATAACCGGACTGGGTCTGCGGCCGCGAATATTGCGGCAACTCACGCTGCGGCGGCGGTGCCTGTTGCACCGAACCGGTCGATTCCTGCGCGAAGGGATTGGAGAAGTTCGACTGGGACATGCGCGACGACATGTCGGCGCTGCACCCTGCGAAGCTGAAGGAGATCAGCGCCAGCACCGCGACCTGCGGCACCCGGCGCGAGTAAAGCAACTCGGCGGCAACGGACATGGTTACTCACTCGTACGCAACAGAACTGGTGTTTTAAGTAAACACGCGCCGAGTAAATAACGGCTTAACCCTCCCAATAAGATGTTGGCAGCACAGCCAATCCGGAATTCTACAGCTCCCGCGCCACGCCGGGCAGCGCCGGCACGAAGCGGACTTCGACGAGTTCCTTGCGCTCGATCCCGGCTTCCGTCCGGCTCAGGCGGATCAGCGTCTGCACCCCCTGATGCGGACCGACGGGCGCGATCAGGATGCCGCCCACCTCCAGCCGCTCGACCAGGTTCTCCGGGAGCTGCTCCATCGCGGCCGTGACGATGATGCGGTCGAACGGGCCGATATTGGGAGGCAGATTGAGGCCATCGCCCAGCATCACCTCGACGTTGTGATAGTTGAGCTTTTCAAGCCTGATCCGTGCGGCATCCGCAAGCTTGCGGTAGCGCTCGACCGTCAACACCTGGCCGGCGAGCCGCGACAGCACCGCCGCCTGGTAGCCCGAGCCGGCACCGATCTCGAGCACGCGGTGCCTCTTCTGAAGCTGGAGCTGCTCGGTCATGTAGGCGACGACGAAGGGCTGGCTGATGGTCTGCCCGCAGGCGATCGGCAGCGCGCTGTCGCGATACGCGCCGTCGCGATCGGCGTCGTCGACGAATTGATCGCGCGGCACCTCCTCCATGGCCCGCAGGACCGCCTGGTCGCTGATGCCCCGACGCCTCAGCGTGAGCTGAAACATCATCTTTTCCGGCGGGTGCTGATGGGAAGTCATTGCCTGCTTGTGCTGTCTTTGCGGTCCGGGACGCCGAGCTGGGGCGCTAGATTCTTGTTCCGGCTCAGGGAACCCATGATAGGCTTCGGATGGGAGTAGTTGACCACAAATTGGCTTGCAACGGGCAAGCCGCGACGGCCATTTTCATGCATCCGTTCGTCAAAACGCGCATTGCGTCGATTCATGTTATCTGCGAACGTTTTTGACAATGGGCAAGGACTCGACCATGACCGCGACGGGGCTTACCGGCCGCTCTGTATTCCTCGTCGAAGACGAGGTGATGATCAGGATGATGGTCGCGGACATGCTCGAAGAGCTTGGCTACAAGATCGCAGCCGAGGCTGGCGACATCACCGAAGCCATGCGGCTCGCCCAGGCAACCGAGTTCGACATCGCCATTCTCGACGTCAACGTCAACGGCAAGGTCATCTCGCCGGTCGCCGACGTCATCAAGGCAAAGGGCTGCCCGTTCATCTTCGCCACCGGATACGGTTCCTCCGGCCTGCCCGAGCAGTACCGCGATCGGCCGGCGCTTCAGAAACCATTTCAGCTCGACGCCCTCGGCAAGACCATCGAAGCCGCGCTTCGCGGCGGCTAGGCCCCGTTCCAAGTCGGATTACTTCAGCGTCGGACTTACTTCAAGCGTCGCACTCAGCGCCTCCGAAAACGCCTCGTTGGTGCGGTCGAGCCGGAGCGGCGTGACGGAGACGTAGCGTTCGCGCAGCGCCGCGAGATCGGTGCCATCGGCGGGTGTATCAATCATCGCGGTGCGCTCGAAGCCGATCCAGAAATAGGGATTGCCACGGCCGTCCTTGCGCTCGTCGATCTTGAGGAAGCCGAGATTGCGCTTGCCCTGCCGCGTCACGCGAATGCCCAGCACATCCTCCGGCGCGCAAGCCGGGAAGTTGACGTTGATGACGGTGTCCTTCGGGATGCCGGCGGCGATCACCTTGCGCAGGATGTCGGGCCCGAATTTGCGCGCGGTGTCCCACAGCGGTCGGTCGCGGGTCTCGACGCTGAACTCCTGCGACAGGGCGAAAGACGGTAGTCCCAGGATGGTTCCCTCCAGCGCGCCGGCGATGGTGCCGGAATAGACCACGTCCTCGGCGACGTTGCGGCCCTTGTTGACGCCGGACAGCACGACATCGGGCAGCTTGGCGCCGAGGATGTGGCGCGCGCCCATGATGACGCAGTCCGTCGGCGTGCCGCGCACCGCAAAGTGCCGCGGGCCGACCTCGCGCAGCCGCAGCGGATCGTTCAGCGACAGCGAATGCGACACGCCGGACTGGTCGAGTTCAGGCGCGACCACCCAGACGTCATCGGACAATGCGCGCGCGATCTCCTCCAGGACCTTGAGGCCGGGGGCGTGGATGCCGTCGTCATTTGTGCAGAGAATGCGCATGGGAAAGGTCGATTCCTGAAGCGGGTCTCAGCCGTCTTATCCGGCCGGGGCCGATCAGGCAAACCGGCCGATCGGGGCCGGCTGCCGGTACCGGCTTGGCCGGCTATCGGCGAACGCGCCATTGCGGCAGGAAGCGCGCCAGCCGGCCCTCGGCGTGCAATTTCATCGCCGGCACGACCGGGCTCACGATCGGCGCCTCGATGACGCCGAGCGTCTCCAGCTGTGCGACGAACGGGTCCGCTACCGACGCCTGCGGAAAGCGTTCGCGTGCCAGCGACAGTGCCTGGTCGAAATCCGCGGCATTCACACCGGGCTTGGCCCGCCGGCTCTGGACCAGATCGTCGTCCCAGAGCCGCGTGATCCCGATGTCGAACACGCCACGCAGCCGCTGATCGAGAGCCTGGATGCCGGCACCCGTCACCGCCCATTGTCTGCCGACCCAGAAGATGTCGCGGTGCAAGGCCATGAACGAGGGGTTCGCGTTGTCGGGTGGCCGGCAGGATAACCGGCCGCCCGATCTTCGCAACCAAACGTTTCGACCGTTTCAGATTGGCAGCACGCCTAGTCGCGTGCGACCACCTTCAGCCCGCCCATATAGGGCTGCAGTACGCTGGGGACCGCGATCGAGCCGTCCTCCTGCTGGTAGGTCTCCATCACAGCGATAAGCGCGCGGCCGACGGCAGTGCCGGAGCCGTTCAAGGTGTGCACGAAACGCGGCTTGCCGTCGGGACCGCGCGAGCGCGCGTCCATCCGGCGGGCCTGGAAATCGCCGCACACCGAGCAGCTCGAGATCTCGCGGAACATGCCGCCATCGCCCTGCCCGGGCATCCAGACCTCGATGTCATAGGTTTTTTGCGCCGCAAAACCCATATCCCCTGCGCAGAGCGTCATCACGCGATAATGCAGGTCGAGCTGCCGTAACACCTCTTCGGCGCAAGCGAGCATCCGCTCATGCTCGTCCTTGCTGGTTTCGGCCGTTGCAATCGACACCAACTCGACTTTTGTGAATTGATGCTGCCGGATCATGCCGCGCGTGTCGCGGCCTGCCGCCCCTGCTTCCGCCCGAAAACACGGCGTCAACGCTGTCAGGCGCATCGGCAGCTCCCTCTCGTCCACGATGGATTCGCGAACCAGGTTCGTCAGCGGCATTTCAGCCGTGGGTATGAGCCACATCCCTTCCCGCGTGCAAAACATATCTTCGGCGGATTTGGGAAGGTTACCCGTCCCATAGGCCGTTTGCTCGCGCACCAAGAGCGGCGGGTTGATCTCGGTATAACCATGCTCGTTGGTGTGCAGGTCGAGCATGAACTGGCCGATCGCGCGTTCGAGCCGCGCCAGCCCCTTCTTCAGCACGACGAAGCGCGCACCCGAGAGTTTTGCCGCTGCCTCGAAATCCATGTAGCCGAGCGCGTTGCCGAGATCGTCGTGCGGCTTCGGCGCGAAGCTGTAGTTGCGCTTGTTGCCGAAGACGTGGTGCTGCACGTTGCCGTGCTCGTCGACGCCATCGGGTACCTCGTCGAGCGGCAGGTTCGGAATCGCGGAGAGCTCTTTCGTCAGCTCCTCGTCGGCGGACTTCGCCGCGGCCTCGAGCTGCGGCATCGTCGTCTTGAGTTCGGTAACTTCCGCCATCAGCTTCGCCGCGCGCGCCTCGTCCTTGGCCTTCTTGGCATCGCCGATTTCCTTTGAGGCCGCATTGCGCCGCGCCTGCGCCTGCTCGGAAGCCAGGATCGCCGCACGCCGGGTCTCGTCGATCGCTAGCAGCGACGCCGACATCGGCTTCAGGCCGCGTCGTGCGAGGCCGGCGTCGAAGGCTTGCGGGTTGTCGCGGATCGATTTGATATCGTGCATGGCCGAGGTCCTGGGGCAGCGCGTAAACATACAACGGCAAACGTTGTACGTCAGCGCGTCTCCCTAGCACTCTGTCATCGCCCGCGAAAGCGGGCGATCCAGTATTCCAGAGACGTCAGTGATTCCCCCGAGAGGCCGCGGCGTACTGGATTCCCCGCCCCAGGGCGCAATTGCGCACAAGGCGGGGAATGACAGCGGAGGTCAGGGCGCCCTACTCCGCCGGATTAGCCGGCGTCGATACGTCAGTGCCGGTGGTGGCCTTTGAAGTTGCCGCCTTCTTCTCCACAATTCCCACCGCGATGATCGAGCCCTCGTAGAGCGCGAGCAAGGGGATCGCGAGCGAGCACTGGCTAAGCACGTCGGGCGGGGTCAGAACGGCCGCGATGACGAAGGCGACGACGATGAAATAGCGGCGCTTCTCGCGCAGCATTTTTGACGTGACGATGCCGATGCGCCCGAGCAGCGTCAGGATCACCGGAAGCTGGAAGGCGATGCCGAAGGCGAAGATCAGCGACATCATCAGCGACAGGTATTCACCGACCTTGGGCAGCAGCTGGATCTGCGCGGTCTCGTCGCTGCCAGCCTGCTGCATGCCGAGCGAGAAGCGGACCAGCATCGGCAGCACGACGAAATAGACCAGTGCTGCGCCCAGCACGAAGAAGAACGGGGTCGCGACCAGATAAGGCAGAAAGGCCTGCTTCTCGTGCTTGTAGAGGCCCGGAGCGACGAACTTGTAGATCTGCGTCGCAACGATCGGGAACGAGATGAAGCCGGCGCCGAACAGCGCGAGCTTGAGCTGAGTAATGAAATATTCCAGCAGCGCAGTGTAGATGAATTTCGAGTTCTCGGGACCCGCGACCCACACGAACGGCCAGACCAGCACGTTGTAGATCTGCTTGGCGAAGAAGAAGCAGAAGATGAAGGCAACGCCGAAGCCAAGGAGCGCCTTGATCAGCCGCGAACGCAGCTCGATCAAATGGTCCATCAGGGGAGCTTTGCTGGCCTCGATATCGGCGGCGCTCATGACGCTTTGGCGTCCTTGATCGCCTCGGCCGGCGCAGTGTCCTGGATGACCGAATCTTGCGTGACCGAACCTTGAGCGACCTGCGCCTGCTCGACCTCACGGGTGATGGCGAGCGGCTCGTTCACCGCCGCATGTGCCTCGGCCTCTACGAAGGTCTCGGGCGTCGGCGCTTCCGGCGTGGTGGGCGTCGCCGGCAATTCGCTTGAAGTCGCCAGCGCTTCGCTTGAAGTCGCCGGCGGCTCAACAGCGGCGGTGGTCGAGGTCTCGGCCGGCTTGTCCAGCGCATCGACGCGGAGCGCGTCGCTGACGTCTTTCTGAAGCGAGGTCATCAGATTGTTGCCGGCGAACCCGGAAGCCGCTTCCTTGACCTCGTCGAAGCTCTTCTTGAGGTCGGCCATTTCGGCCTCGCGCATCGCCTCCTGGAATTGGCCCTGGAATTCGGCGGCCATCTTGCGCGCCTTGCCCATCCACTGCCCGACCATACGCAGTACGCCCGGCAGCTCTTTCGGGCCGATGGCGATCAGGGCCACGACCCCGATCAGGACCAGTTCACTCCACCCGATATCGAACATGAGGTCTTCCGTTCACGCCAGCCGCAGCCAGCCCAATCCCTCGCGCGCAGGATCGGGTCCGCTACCCGCGTCTCGCGTGCTCTCTGGCTCAGACGGCCTTGCTGCCGATGTCGGACCGTGCCGCGGTCGGCGCGGCATTGTTGTGCTCGATGGACTTGGCCGGCTCGGG
Source organism: Bradyrhizobium sp. i1.15.2 (assembly GCF_040548425.1). Taxonomy (NCBI): domain Bacteria; kingdom Pseudomonadati; phylum Pseudomonadota; class Alphaproteobacteria; order Hyphomicrobiales; family Nitrobacteraceae; genus Bradyrhizobium; species Bradyrhizobium sp. i1.15.2. The sequence goes on from NZ_JBEPRQ010000020.1 coordinate 86,368, forward strand.
CTTGTCGGCGACCTTGTCGTCGTCCTGCATGCCCTTCTTGAACGCCTTGATGCCCTGCGCCACGTCGCCCATCAGATCCGAAATCTTGCCGCGACCGAACAGCAGCAGGACCACTGCGATCACCAGGACCCAGTGCCAAATGCTGAGTGAACCCATCCTGCAACCCTCCAAACGCGCATGGCCGGGGACCCGGCCGATCTTCACCGAAACCTAGGCTTGGCAGGTGTCAAAAACAAGGACCAAGGCAGCGCCAATTCGCTGTTGGCGCTACGTAATTTTGCTAGTGTTAACTGGTCGCAGGTGGCCGGTAGAAGGCCGGGACGTCAGTCCTCGCTACCGCCCTCGCCGCCCTCATTGCCGCCTTCCGGCGGCGTCTCGGGCTCGACCGCAGGCGCCAGCGCGAGATCAAGGTCCTCGCCAGGTTCCAGCGGATCCTCGTCCTCACGCAAAGTCGGGTCATCCGACGGCGTCGGCACGCTGAATCCGGTCGGCAGACGCGAATCCAGAAGGCCCGTGCCCTTGAGCTCCTCCAAACCCGGCAGATCGCCGAGCTGTTCCAGAGTGAACTGCGACAGGAAGTCCTCGGTGGTTCCGAAGGTCAAGGGACGGCCCGGCGTCTTGCGACGGCCGCGCGGCTTGATCCAGCCGGTTTCCAGCAGCACGTCCAGCGTGCCTTTCGAGGTGACGACGCCGCGGATCTCCTCGATCTCGGCGCGCGTCACCGGCTGGTGATAGGCGATGATTGCGAGCACCTCGATCGCGGCGCGCGACAGGCGGCGGGTTTCGGTGCTCTCGCGGGTCATCAGCCAGGCGAGATCGCCCGCCGTGCGGAAGGTCCATTTGTTGGCAACCCGGACGAGATTCACGCCGCGCAAGGAATAGTCGGCCTGCAACTGCTCAAGCGCGGCCTTCACGTCCACGCCCTCGGGCATGCGCTTGGCCAGCGTCGCGGTGTCCAGCGGTTCATTCGAAGCGAACAGCAGCGCTTCCAGCAGCCGCAATTCTTCGGGACGTGCCTGGGACTCGTTCTCCATCGGCTCGGCCTCTTCTACCCGCACTTCAGCCAGGCTTGCCATGGCAGATTCTCCTTGTTGCACTTAAGCGACCGGCGCATCGGGCGCAGGAGCTGCGTCCATGACCGGCTTGGGGCGCCCCTTCCGGAAATAGATGGGCGCAAACGCCTCTTTCTGATTCAGCTCGAGCTGACCTTCGCGCACCAGTTCGAGCGCAGCCGCGAAACTCGAGGCGAGCACCGTCGCGCGCTGCGTCGGATCGGCGACGTGCTGCAGCAGAAAATCGTCGAGAACGCCCCAATCGTCTTGCTCGCTGATGCTGCCGACCAGCCGCTCCAGCGTGGCGCGCGCCTCCGCAAGCGACCACACCGTGCGCTTGGCGAGATGCACGCTCGCCAGCACGCGCGACTGGCGCTGCGCGGCATAGGCGGTGAGCAGGTCATAGAGCGTTGCGGTGTATTTCGGATGCTTGATCTCGGCGATCTGCTCGGGCTCGCCGCGCGGGAAGATGTCGCGCAGCAATTGCTGCCGGTTCATCAGCCGGTTGGCGGCTTCGCGAATGGCCTCCAGCCGGCGCAGGCGGTTGGCGAGCGCCGTCGCCATCTGCTCGGCGCTCGGGCCTTCCGCACTCGGCGGCTCCGGCAGCAGCAGGCGCGATTTCAGAAAGGCGAGCCAGGCCGCCATCACGAGATAGTCGGCGGCAAGCTCGAGGCGGATCTTTCGCGCGGCTTCGATGAAGTGGAGATACTGGTCGGCGAGCGCCAGGATCGAGATCTTGGCGAGATCGACCTTCTGCTGCCGCGCCAGTGCGAGCAACAGGTCGAGCGGACCCTCATAGCCCTCGACGTCCACCACCAACGCCGGCTCACCCTCGGCGAGCTCTGCGGGCCGCCCGGTTTCAAACGATAGGATTTCTGCGGTCATGCCGATGCCGTGTTTGCCCGTGCGATCAATGCGTCCAGTTCGGCGCGTGCGGCCGCGCGATCGAACGGTTGCGGTCCTCGACGCGCCGCGAGCGCGGCGTTCGCCCGCTCCAGCGCCCTGCCCGCCAGTTCGGGTGTCTGGCCGGCGACCTCACGCATCTCCTCGATCTTGCCGTTGCAATGCAGGGCCATGTCGCAACCGGCCGCAAAAATCGCGCGGGTCCGCTCGGCGATATTGCCCGACAGCGCGTTCATCGACACGTCATCACTCATTAACAAACCCTGGAACCCGATTGTGCCGCGAATCACCTCAGCGATCATTGTCGCAGATGTCGTCGCCGGATGGGCGGGGTCGACCGCGCTAAACACAACATGTGCAGTCATGGCCATCGGCAAATCCGCCAAAGGCATGAACGCCGCGAAGTCGGTGCGCTCCAGTTCGTCTCGCGACGTGTCGACGGTCGGCAGATTGAAATGGGTATCGGCCGTAGCTCGGCCATGGCCGGGGATGTGCTTGAGCACCGGCAACACGCCCCCCTCTTCCAGGCCCTCGGTGACCGCGCGGGCGATCGCGGCGACTTTTCCCGGTTCGGTGCCGTAGGCCCTGTTCCCGATGACGGCGTTGGCGCCAGCCACCGGCACGTCGGCCAGCGGCAAGCAATCCACGGTAATGCCGAGATCCCCGAGATCGGCCGCGATCAGCCGGGCACTGAGGCGCGCCGCGGTCAGCCCGAGCGCCGAATCAGTATCGTAGAGACCCGCGAAAATAGCGCCCGGTGGATAGACCGGCCAAAGCGGCGGCCCCAGGCGCTGCACCCGTCCACCCTCCTGGTCGATCAGGACAGGGGCATCAGCGAAACCCGCGACCGCCCGCAATTCCGCAACGAGTGCAGCAACTTGAGCTGGCGTCTCGACGTTGCGCTTGAAGAGGATGAAGCCCCATGGGCGTTCGCTGCGGATAAACTCCCGCTCGGCGGCAGTTAGTTCCGTTCCGGAAACGCCGGTAATGAAGGCCCGCGTGCTCATACGGCCGATTAACCCTGACCCGCGAGACGGTCAAGGAAACGGCCGTTAATTCCTCTGGACGAAGCAGGCAGACAGGCCCGCGGATTTCAAACTGTTGCAGGCCTGGTTCGCCTCTTCGAGCGATCCGTAGGGTCCAGCGAAGGCGCGGTAGACGATTCCCTTGCCCTTGTCGGTCAGGTCGACCCGCTTGACCACCGGAGCGCGGGAGCCCAGCACGCTGCCGTACTTGCTCTGAAGCACCCGGTAGGAGGCGTGGGCGCTATCCTCGGTCTGCTGCGAGGAGACCTGCACGACGTAGCCACCGCCACCGCTGCTCGCGGGCGCAATTTGCGTCGGATTGGTCGCAGCCATCCGCTGCGGCGGCTCCGCAGCCGGCGCCGATTGCGGCGCCAGCGAGAGCGGCTGATTGGCACTGGCATTGGCCGAGGTCGGCGGCGTGCGTGGTGCAGCGGGTGCCGCAACGGGCTTCAGTGGAGCTGCCGGCTTCGCGACGGCGGCGGCTTGCGACGCGGTGGCGTCGGTCTGATCGCCCTTCACGGCCACGGTCCTGATCGCGCGCGGCGAATTGTTCGGCAGCGTGCCGTTACTCGGATTCGGGCCCGCACTCGATAGCGGAATGCTGGACGGCGACACGCTCGCCACCGGCGGCGGGTTCGCGTTCTGGTTCAGCGGCGGGAACACCACGCGGGGACCTCCCGCCTTGGCGTTGACGTCGACAGGCGCCTCCTCGCGCGGCACGATCTTCTCAGCGCCATCACCGGTGACCATGCGGTCCGGCACCTTGGCCGAGGAGTCCGACGGCGCCGGCACGATTTTGGTCGGCGTGTTGTCGGCCTTGATGATGGGCGGCTCGCCGCTGCGGGGCGAGCCCACATAGGTCTTGTAGGCGAACGCAGCGCCGGTCCCGACCACGGCAAGCGCCAGGATCGCCGCGACCGTCATCATGCCGCCGCGCTGCTTCTTGGGCTCGTCGAGATCGGCCTCGGGATAGTCGCTCTGGAATGCGTAAGGATCGTCGGGATAGGCGGCATCGCGCTGGTAGTCTTGTTCGCCCGCCTCCAGCCGTCCGTAGAGCGCATCGTCGTAGCGCGCCGGATCGGGCTGCTGCTGATAGGCTTGTTCCTGATAAGCCTGATCGTGCTGCTGGTAGGCCTGATCCTGATAGGCAGGAGCTTGATAAGCAGGAGCTTGATAGCCCTGATCCGGATAGGCCTGCGGCTGACGAAAATCAGGTTCGGGCTCGGGCGCAGTCGGCTGGGCTGAATAACGATGCAGTGGATGAACCGGGTTTACGGAAGCGGGATAGGCAGGCTCAGCTGGCGCCGTCTGCGGCTGCACATTGGCGCGCCGCATCCATGAGGGCGGTCCGGGCGGCGGCGGAGGAGCCTGCTCGGCATAGTCCTGCGGGTCATCGTCCTGGCGATAGTCGTCGTCCTGATAGCTCTGGGCAGGCGCGGGCGCTGCCGGCGGGTGCGCACCCGGCCGCCCTTGCGCCGCAAACGGATCGGTCTGCCCGATCAGGCGGGCGAGTTCGGCCAAGGGATCGCCGCTCCCATGCTGATCGCCACCGCGACCATAGTCATCGGAAGGAAACGGTCTGTCCTGATATCGTTCGGCCATCGTGATGATGCGTCCCTTCGGGAAAGCCGCGCGCCCCTCGGCCAAGGCACGGCTTTCGACCCACAAGGCTTTCAACCAAGTCTAAGCGATCCGGCTTCTGCCGGTTACCCCCGAAATCCCTTAAGTAGTTCGCCCCAAACTACCGCATCTCGTCCGGAGCATGGACGCCGAGGATGGCGAGGCCCGATGCCAGGACAGAGACGACGCCCTGGACCATGGCCAGCCGCGCCTTCGTTAGATCTGCATCATTATTGATAATGAAGCGTAAATAGGGCAAATCGCGCCCCTTCGTCCAAAGTGCGTGAAATTCGCTCGCTAAGTCATAGAGATAGAAAGCAATTCGGTGCGGCTCGTGGGCGCTTGCCGCCGCTTCCAGCATGCGCGGAAAAATTGCGAGCCGCTTAAGAAGGTCGAGCTCAGCCGGGTCTGACAGCCGTTCCACCGCCGACTCACCGAGCCAGGCGATGCGCTTTTCGGTTTCCTCGGGGAGTTCCGGGAACACCTCGGCCCGGGCGTTGCGGAAGATCGAATGGCCGCGGGCGTGGCCGTACTGGACATAGAACACGGGGTTGTCGCGCGACTGTTCCATGACCTTGGCAAGGTCGAAGTCGAGCACCGCGTCGTTCTTGCGGTAGAGCATCATGAAGCGGACGGCGTCCTGGCCGACTTCATCTACCACCTCACGCAAGGTGACGAAGTCCCCGCTCCGCTTGGACATTTTCACCGGCTCGCCGTTGCGCAGCAACTTCACGAGCTGGACGATCTTGACGTCGAGCGCCCCCTTGCCGGAGGTCGTCGCCTTCACCGCCGCCTGCATGCGCTTGATGTAGCCACCATGGTCGGCGCCCCAGACGTCGATCATTTCCGCAAAACCACGGTCGAACTTGTTCTTGTGGTAGGCGATATCGGCGGCGAAGTAGGTATAGGAATTGTCCGACTTGATCAGCGGGCGATCGACGTCGTCGCCATAAGCAGTCGCCTTGAACAGCAACTGCTCGCGATCTTCCCAATCCTCGGCCGGGGCCCCTTTTGGCGGCGGCAGACGGCCCTGGTAGACGTCGCCCTTGGCCTTGAGGAAGTCGATGGTCTCGGCGACCTTGTTGTTGCCGGCGTCCTGCAGCGAGCGCTCCGAGAAGAACACGTCGTGGCGGATGTTGAGCGCGCCGAGATCTCCCTTGATCTCGTCCATCATCATCGCGATGGCCTTGGCGCGTACCGTCGGCAGCCACGCGCCCTCGCTCATGGCGAGGAGCTTGTCGCCGTGTTCGTTGGCCAGCGCCTGCCCGACCGGCTTCAGATAGTCGCCGGGATAAAGGCCTTCCGGAATCGCGCCGATGTCCTCGCCGAGCGCCTCGCGATACCTGAGGAACGCGGAACGTGCGAGCACGTCGACCTGCGCACCGGCGTCGTTGATGTAATATTCGCGCGTGACGTCACGGCCTGCGAACTCGAGCAGGCTCGCCAGCGCGTCGCCGAACACGGCGCCGCGGCAATGGCCGACATGCATCGGTCCGGTCGGGTTGGCCGAGACATATTCAACGTTGACCTTGGAGCCGCCGCGGACGCGGCCGTAATCGGCGCTCTCGCGCAGCACGGTCCGTAGCGCCTCCGCCCATGCGGCCGGCTTCAGCGTCAAATTGATGAAGCCGGGACCGGCGACGTCGACCTTGGCGATCAGCGCATCCGCGCGCAGCCGTTCGGCGATCTGCTCGGCGAGATCCCGTGGCTTTGCCTTTGCCTCTTTCGCAAGCACCATGGCCGCGTTGGTCGCCATGTCGCCATGGGAGGTATCGCGCGGCGGCTCGACCACCACGCGCGAGAAATCGATGCCCTCGGGCCAGTTGGCGTCCGCCGCAAGCGCGCGGCAGACCGCGTGCACGCGTGCGAGCACGTCGGCGAACAGGTGCAGTGCTGAGGATGTGTCGGGCATGGGCGCCGCCTAACGCAAATCCGGGGTCGAGTCAAAGAGCCGCTGGTGCTCGGTCAGGGCGAAACGGTCGGTCATTCCGGCAATGAAATTCCCGATCCGTCGAGCCCGGTCGCCCTCATTGTCCGCCTCCGCCCCGACCAGCCATTCCGGCGGCAGTTCGCCGGGCGATGTGAGGTATTTCGCGAACAGGTCGAACAGGATCTGTTCCGCCTCGCTCATCACCCGCATGACCCGCTTGTGGCGGTACATGTGCTGATAGAGAAAGCGCTTGATGGCGGCCTCCTCCTCGGCGACCGCGGCGGGGAACGCGATCAGTGCCCGGCTCTGCTGGCGCACGTCCTGGGCGGATTGCGGTTTCACGGCGGCAAGGTTTGTCTGCGCCTCGGCGAACACGGCACCGATCAGGTGCGAGATCAGCTCGCGCACCAGCTCGGCGCCGCGCCTGACGTCTTCGAGATCGGGGTAATGCGCAGACGTCTCGGCGATGATCTCCGCGGTCAGCGGCATGACCTTGAGGTCGTCGAGATGAAACAGGCCGGCGCGCAGGCCGTCGTCGATATCGTGGGCATCATAGGCGATGTCGTCGGCGATCGCGGCGACCTGTGCCTCCAGCGAGGCGAAACTCCACAACTCGAGATCGTAGGTCTTGATGTAGTCGGCGATGCCGACAGGAATGCCGTGCTCGCGATAACGCCCGACCGGCGCACCGCTGCGATCGGTCAGCGGGCCATTGTGCTTGACGATGCCTTCCAGCGCTTCCCAGGTCAGGTTGAGCCCGTCGAATTCGGGGTAGCGGTGTTCCAGCGCCGCGACGACGCGGAGCGTCTGGGCGTTGTGGTCGAAGCCGCCGAAATCCGTCAGGCAGGCGTCCAGTGCCCGCTCGCCGGCGTGCCCGAACGGCGGATGGCCGAGGTCGTGGGCGAGCGCCAAGGTTTCCGTTAGGTCCTCGTCCAGCCCGAGCTGCCGCGCCAGCGCCCGGGCAATCTGCGCCACCTCCAGCGAATGGGTCAGCCGGGTCCGGTAATGGTCGCCCTCGTGGAACACGAACACCTGGGTCTTGTACTTCAGTCGGCGGAACGCGGTGGAATGGATCACCCGGTCGCAATCCCGCCGGAACGGGCTGCGGGTCCGGCTCGGCGGTTCCGCGACCAGCCGGCCGCGGCTGCGATCGGGATCGCAGGCATAGGGCGCGTGGGGGGCAGCCATTCCGACGGACACGGCGAATTTAGTCCCTATCCATTTGATTCTGCGTATGGTGGCACTTAACTATGCCGGACGCGGGATACCAACTGAATTGGGCAACCGACCTTCGGGCGACCTTGGTGTGACCGCGGGGCTATCGGAGACGAGCGATGACGACTGACGTGACCATCAGTGACAAGGCCGCACGCCGGATTGGGGAGATCCTCAAGGGCGAAGGGTCTGGCGCGATGCTGCGGATCTCGGTCGAGGGCGGCGGCTGCTCCGGCTTCCAGTACAAGTTCGACATTGACCGTGCCCGCACCGACGACGATCTCGTGATCGAGCAGGACAATGCTGTGGTGCTGGTCGATTCCGCCTCGCAGCCGTTCCTGGCGGGCTCGCAGGTCGATTTCGTCGACGATCTGATCGGCGCCTCGTTCCGGGTCAACAATCCCAACGCCACGGCGTCCTGTGGCTGCGGGACCAGCTTCTCGATCTGACAGGCTTTAGGCGCCAGTCATCTGCCTTTCCTCGTCCGTCCACTCCACGTCGACAGGCGTGAGCTCCGGCTGAAGTGGTGCGTCTTCCGCCATCACATGTCCATCGAGCGCGCGCAGCAGAGCCGCCACCAGCGCAGGCTTGCGCAGCGGTTTGGCGAGGAAGTCGGACATCCCCGCCTCGCGGCAGATCTTGACGTCCTCGGGGAAGGCATTGGCGGTCAGCGCGATGATCGGCAAGGCCGCGAAGCATCCGCCCTCGGCGCGGATCGCACGGGTCGCGGCAAGCCCGTCCATCTCGGGCATGCGCACGTCCATCAGCACGATATCGTAATCGTCTTCGGACACGGCCGCGACGGCCTCGACACCGTCGGTCACGACGCGCAACTCGACGTCGAAGGCACCGAGCATCTTGCTCACGACCATGCGGTTGACGGCGTCGTCCTCGGCGACCAACACCTTCAGCGGTCGGTCGAGGCCCGCGATGCGCGCCTTGAGATCGTCGGCTTCCTCGCGGCCTGCGTCGTGATCGGACGTTTGCACCTGACTCCACGGCAGTACCAGCGTGAAGCGGAAGGTCGAGCCTTCGCCCGGCGTCGAGGTGACGCCGATGGTGCCGCCCATCTGCTCGATAATGCGCCGCGAGATCGCTAGGCCCAGCCCGGTGCCGCCGAAGCGGCGGCTGATCGAGGCGTCGGCCTGGGCGAAGTCGGAGAAGAGCTCGCCGAGCTTCTCGGGGGCGATGCCGATACCGCTGTCGGTCACGCTCCATTCGACGGTGGCGAGCAGATCGCGGCGGGCCTGACAGACAGCTGCGATCGTGACTTCGCCTCCGTCAGTGAACTTCACCGCGTTGGATGCGAGATTGAGCAGGACCTGGCGGATACGCGCGACATCGCCGCGCAGCGTCGGCGGCAGGTTGGGATCGAGCTCGACCTTGACGGCGAGCCCCTTGCTCTTGGCGCTCGCGCGCACGATGGTCGCCACGGCTTCGACCATCGCCTGCGGCGCGAAGTCGATCACCTCGAACGCGAAGCGTCCGGCCTCGAGCTTGGACAGGTCCAGGATGTCGTTGAGGATGCGCTGGAGATTGTCGCCGGACTCGCGGATCGTGGTGACAGCCTCGCGCTGCTCCGGATCGAGTTTTGTCTCCAGCAGCACGCTGGCAAGCCCGAGCACGCCGTTCATCGGCGTGCGGATCTCGTGGCTCATCACCGCGAGGAAATCCGATTTGGCACGGCTCTCGGCCTCGGCCTTTTCGGCGCGCCAGCGCTCGGTCACGTCGCGGCCGAAGCCGCGATAGCCGAGGAATTGACCGTCGCGGTCGTAGGCCGGCTTCGCAGTGAGCGACCACAGCCGCGCCTCGCCGCCGGCGACGACCTTGAGGTTCATTTCGTGCAGCGGTTCGGCGTGCTCCATCAGGCCGACGACGTTGTAGGCCGCGCTCTTGTCTTCGGGGCACAGCATGTCGAGCACGTCGGCGAAATGCGAGCCCTTCAGCAACGGCAGTGGCAGCTGTGCGACGGCGGCGAAGCGCTCGGGCACGTCGACCAGATGCCCTTCGGCGTCGGTCTGCCATAGCCAGTCGCTGGCGTTCTCCTGAAAATCCTTCAGCAATAGCGAAATGATCTCGGTCTGGCGCTCGAGCTCGAGCCGGGCCTTGAGATTGCCGAGGAACAGATTGCCTTGCGAGACGATGTTGCGCGCCATGAAGAACGCGAACAGCAGCAGAAACACCGCGGTCAGGAGGTAAGGCCCGGTGCCGCACAACAGCAACGCCGCGGCGCAGGCAATCGTCGTCGTCGCGAGATAGACAAGGCCCGCGCGCGGGAAGGTCGAGAGCATGAAGGCGCCGCCGGACATCGTGCCGACCATCAGGCAGGCCAGGACGAGCTGGCTGGTCGGCTCGATGCGGCTGAACAGCGCGATCGGCAGCGTGCCCCAGATTGCGGCGAGGAAAAACGCCTGCCGCAACATCTGCCGCGCGGCGCGGGGCGAGGCTTCCTGCGGCGGGCTCCGGTGGGAGCGCCGCCACGCGCGCACCGCGAGCGAGGCGGCGGTCGCGAGGGTCATGCCCCAGATCGCGAGAAAGTCGTTCCAGCCACGGCCCCAGAACAGGACCAGCACGACTGCGACGTTGAGCATGGTGACGGCCATCGTCACCGGGATCAGGCGTATCACCGCGTCGATCTGCTTGGCGCGGATGCGGCTCAGCTCGCGCTCGCTGAGACCGGCGGTCAGGCCGTCCTCGATCTCGTAGCCGCCGAGCCAGTACAGGAACGCGCCGATCAACCCGTCGCGGGGCTCGGTTCGCTTCATGGATTTGTCCGGCCGTCCCATTCGAAAAACCTTTTCACGATCAATGACCCAGGCCCGACTTAAGCCGGGTTAATTTTGTGGGAGATTTCGCAGCGTCCTTGACGGGCGCGTTTGCATTTTGTTCTAACCATGGCCCCTGCCCGGAGCCCGTCGAAATGCCCATCAGAATAGCCACCTGGAACGTGAACTCGGTCCGGCAGCGGATCGACCTGTTGCTGACCTGGCTGAAGGAGTGCCAGCCGGACATCGTCTGCCTCCAGGAGATCAAATGCGTCGACGAGGCCTTCCCGCGGCTGGAGATCGAGGCGCTCGGCTACAACGTGGTCACCCATGGGCAGAAGACGTTCAACGGTGTCGCCCTGCTCTCGAAGCTCCGGTTCGACGAGACCAAGTCGGGGCTGGCCGGCGACGACGAGGATGCGCATGCCCGCTTCCTCGAAGGCGTGGTGACGCTCAAGAGCGGCGTGCTGCGCATCGCCTGCCTCTATCTGCCCAACGGCAATCCGGTCGGCACCGAGAAATATCCCTACAAGCTCAAATGGATGTCGCGGCTTCTTGAGTATTCGAAGGAGCGCCTCAAGACCGAGGAGCCGCTGATCCTCGCAGGCGACTTCAACGTCATCCCGCATGCCCGCGACGTCCATAATCCCGCCGCCTGGACCGAGGACGCCCTGTTCAAGGCCGAGACGCGGGAGAGTTTTCAGTCCCTGCTCGGCCTCGGCCTGACCGATGCGCTTCGGGCCGTCACCGACGAGCCCGGGCTCTACACCTTCTGGGACTACCAGGCCGGCGCTTGGCAGAAGAACCACGGCCTGCGGATCGACCATCTGCTGCTGTCGCCACAGGCCAGCGACCGGCTCGGCAATGTCGGCATCGACAGTTATGTGCGCAGCTGGGAGAAGCCGTCGGACCATGTGCCGGTGTGGGCGGATCTCGACCTCGAGGCGGCGTGAGGCCGCCTCAACCCATCACTCCCGGCGACCCTGGACCCATTGCTCCAGCATCTGCAGGCACATGGCGCGATCGTCGTCGGAGGCCTTTGCGAAGGCGCGGTTGTAGTTTTCCTTGATCCAGGTCTCGTCGCTACCTGCGCTGTCGCGCGCCAGCGTCAGCCACATCAGGCCGCGCGCGGCCTGCCGCGGCAGGCGGTCGCCGTTGAACAGCATCTGGCCGAGCAGCGCCTGGGCCTCGTGCTGGCCCTTCTGCGCGGCGAGCCCAAGCCAGCGCGCGCCGTAGCGGAAATCCTCGCGCGAAGCGTCTGGTGTCTTCAGGTACAGGCGGGCGAGATCGTATTGCGCATCCGCGTTGCCGAAATAGGACGCGGCATAGGAGAACATCTCCCGCGCCCGCTCCTGGTCCGGCTTGACCTTCGAATTCGGGATGCCACTGAGATAATAGCGGCCGAGCGCCACAAAGGCGTTGGCGACGATCTGCGCCTGGGGCGCGGACGGGCTGTCCTCGGCGTGCGCGTTGGCGATCCGGGTGAAATACTCGAACGCACGAACATCGTCCTGGGCGACGCCGTCGCCATTGGCATACATGCGGCCGAGCTTCCACTGCGCGATGGGGTGGCCCCCTTCCGCGGCATATTGCAGGGCGCTGAGCGAGGTTTCCTGCGGCACGACTGGCGGTACATTGCGCACCTTGCCTGCTGCGCCCGGCAAGGTCGTGACCACCGGGATGGTCGCATCCTTCTGGCTGACGGGTGCGCCGTCAAAGGCGAGCGCCGGCGCGGCCAGCGCAGTAGCCCCCAACACAAACGCAACGATGGTACGCCTAGATGTCCGCATAGCACTGTTTCTCGTGCGCGCCGCCCGGATGGGTCACTGCCCCACCGACCGCTGGTCCAACCTGCTGAGCATATTTCCAGAGCGCGCCCGTCGTGTGGTTAGTCGCGCGAGCGGTCCATTTGGTCTTGCGCTGGGCAAGCTCCTGGTCGCTCAATTTTACGTTAAGGGTACCGGCGACCGCGTCGATCTCGATGATATCGCCGTCCTCGAGCAGCCCGATGGGGCCGCCGATGGCGGCTTCCGGCCCGACATGGCCGATGCAGAAGCCGCGGGTGGCGCCGGAGAAGCGGCCGTCGGTGATGAGCGCGATCTTGCCGCCCATGCCCTGGCCGGTCAGCGCCGCGGTGGTCTGGAGCATTTCCCGCATGCCGGGACCGCCCTTGGGCCCCTCGTAGCGGATCACGATGACTTCGCCTTCGCGGTAAGTGCGGTTCTGGACGGCCTCGAAAGCATCCTCCTCACGGTCGAAGCACCTGGCCGGACCGGTGAACCTGAGGTTGGACATTCCCGCGACTTTCACGATCGCACCTTCTGGCGCCAGATTGCCCTTCAGACCGACCACACCGCCGGTGACGGTGATGGGTTTGTCTGCCGGGTGCACCACGTCCTGGTGCGGATTCCACTTCACGCTTTTGAGGTTTTCGGCGATCGTTCGACCGGTGACGGTCATGCAGTCACCGTGGAGAAATCCGTTGTCGAGCAGCGTCTTCATCAGAAGCGGTATGCCACCTACTTCAAACATGTCTTTGGCGACATAACGGCCGCCCGGCTTCAAATCCGCGACGTACGGTGTCTTTTTGAAGATTTCGGCGACGTCGAACAGGTCGAACTTGATGCCGCACTCGTGCGCGATTGCCGGCAGGTGCAGTGCAGCATTGGTCGAGCCGCCGGACGCGGCGACCACGGCGGCGGCATTCTCCAGCGCCTTGAGGGTAACGATGTCGCGCGGCCGGATGTTTTGCGCGATCAGCTCCATGACCTGCTCGCCCGCCGTCATGCAGAAGGCGTCGCGAATTTCATAGGGTGCCGGAGCACCAGCCGAGTACGGCAGCGCCAGCCCGATCGCCTCGGAGACGGTCGCCATCGTGTTGGCGGTGAACTGCGCGCCGCAGGCACCCGCCGAGGGGCACGCCACGCGCTCGATCTCGTCGAGGTCCTCGTCGGACATTGCGCCGACCGAGTGCTTGCCGACGGCTTCGAACATGTCTTGCACGGTCACCTGCTGGCCCCGGAAATTGCCGGGCAGGATCGAGCCGCCATAGATGAAGATCGAGGGCACGTTGAGGCGGACCATCGCCATCATCATGCCCGGCAGCGACTTGTCGCAGCCGGCCAGGCCAACGACGGCGTCATAGGCGTGACCGCGGATCGTCAGCTCGACGGAATCGGCGATGCATTCGCGCGACGGCAGCGAGGAGCGCATGCCGTCATGGCCCATGGCGATGCCGTCGGTCACGGTGATGGTGCAGAATTCCCGCGGCGTGCCGCCGGCGGCTGCGACGCCCTTCTTCACCGCCTGCGCCTGGCGCATCAGGGAGATGTTGCAGGGCGCGGCCTCGTTCCAGCACGAGGCGACGCCGACGAAGGGCTGGTGGATCTGGTCGGTGGTCAGACCCATGGCGTAGAGGTAGGACCGATGGGGCGCGCGCGCAGGGCCTTCCGTCACGTGACGGCTCGGCAGCCTCTGCTTGATGTTGCTCTTCGCGTCCATCGCAAACCAGTTTCCCCGGCGAACCCTTTCAGACCCGAAAAATCAGTGCCAAGATTTGAATCGACCTTTTGAATCGACCTTGGGGATTTCCGTCGCCTTCCAGGACCACCGCTGCCGCTAAAACATTCGAGTGATTTTATTCATGTTCGGGTGTGGCCAAAAAGCGGCGTTGATGCGAACGGACAGAGATGATGGTTAAATCCGTGACGGGTGTTGCGCGGACGGCACAATCGTGGCTTGGAGGACACGATTGAGCTTACTGCGATACCCCCGGCGGGAGGACAATCCACAACTTCAGGCCAGTAGATGCCCGCACCGCAACTAAGACGCGACGACGAGGCGCAGCCAAGGTGAGTCGGCGCCTTCATCATCCCCCGCGCGTGCCCCTACGCGCTGCAAAGGCCTCTGCGCTGCGCATCGGAGACTCAAGGGTCGAGCGTGGCGCACACTCTCTCAAAGCGTCATTGCGAGCGAAGCGAAGCAATCCAGAATCCCTCCGCGGTAAGACTCTGGATTGCTTCGCTGCGCTCGCAATGACGGCGTATGAGGCGGCAGCGGCACTCTTCCAGCTCGCATTTTTACTTGCAGACATGCCTTTTCGTCCTCGCGGCTGATTTCGCCCGAGCTTTGCTTGTTCACTCCACCCTCTTATCCAAGAGGGCGCAGGGAAGGCCGGGTGCCAGCTGGCACCCGCGGTCCGCTGCGCGAAAAGCACACGCAGAAAAACCGCACAGCAGCATACAGGTGGTGCCAATCACTCGGCCTTCCCTGCGCGATGGTTGGACGGCTTATGCCGTGCTCTCCCGGGAGCCGAACTTTCCTTCTGGCCTCCCTCGCCTCGCGAATTGGATGATGCTGTCTGCCCGGTTGGGCTCGCACACACCTCCGCGACAGCTTGACCGTAGCAACGACGGCCAGGACCACACGGTTTTGCCGTACGCGCATTCGCCATTTCGCCGCAGGGTTCGACGGCCTCGTGCACGTAGCCATCGAAATACCGACGAGACGAACTTCACAGCGCCGCTCGTCCGCACGTGGCCACGGGCTCACAGGGAGTACCCGCCCTGCCCGCACCTCTCATGCCGACGCTGCCGCGTCCACCGCAAGCCCGGCTCGCAATCAAGACGACAACGAGATCGCCCCTCAAGGATGAGCCGGGATGACCGACACATACGCCGTTTCCGAATTTCGGTAAAGTAGAATATTTTAGACACACCGTCTTGACACGAGCATGTCAAGAAATGGTCGGGTGTTTTGCCCGACGGGTCACGGCGACTGCATCGTGAAAGTCAGATCAAGGCGACCCGGGATCACGCGGCCCCGCATCCGGGCTGCAGGATCACGCAATCCGGCGCGGCGCTGCCGCAGCACGTCGTCTCGCAACTGCTGACCAGCGCGGCCACGGTCGCTTCCAGTGCCCGCAGCTCCGCAATTTTCTTCCTGATCGATCCGAGATGCTTCTCCGCAAATGTCTTCGTATCGCTGCAGGGCAAGCGCCGCTGACCCGATGCGAGGATGTCGCGCGTCTCGTCGATGGAGAAGTCCAGTTCGCGGCAGTGCCGGATGAGACTGAGTGCCTTGAAAGCCTCTCCGCCGTAGACGCGCTGGCCGCCCTGGCGCGCTGGCGGCGTCAGAAGACCGATGCTCTCGTAATAGCGGATGGTGGGAACCGAAACGCCGGCCGCCTTGGCGAGGACGCCAATTCTCATGGAGCTCTCACTTTTCGCTTGAACCTCAAGTGGCTTGAGGGCGTAGCGATCCGGTCCGTGGCGCACAAGCATGAGGAGAATCACATGAGCGTTATAGGACCGTCCTGCAACCTTCCGTCCGAGACGTCGCCAGGATGCGGCTGCGCGGCCAAGCTCGAACCAGGGACCGAACCAGGAGGCGGCAAGGCCGCCGGCACGGCGGTCGCGGCCGCGGTTGTCGCTGTAGCCTGCACGGCGTGCTGTGTGCTTCCCTTTACCCTGCCCGCTGTCGTGCTCGCCAGTGCAGGCAGCCTGATCGCCGTGTTCGACCATGCGCACGGGCTGATGACGATACTGTCCATCGCCGTCGTGATCTGCGCCTGGGGCTGGATCGTCTGGCGATCGCGGACGCGCGGCTTGAAAATCCGATCGTCCGTGCTGGCTGCAATGTGCGCCGCGACCGTTCTGACCGCGACAGCCGCGCTGTGGCCAGTGATGGGGCCCGCTGTCTTCCAGGCCCTCGGTCTCGCCAAGAAGCCGAAGCATCCGGCCGGCTGATGGACGCAATCACGATCTTCGGACTGCTGTCGGTCAGTGCGATGCTGTTGTTCTACGCGCTCGAGCCGCGCGGACCGCATTTTGTGCTGGCCTTCGCGGCAGCCTGCGCGCTCAGCGCGGTCTATGGCTTTCTCCAGGGGACCTGGCCGTTTGGGCTTGTCGAGACGGTCTGGACAGCGGTCGCCTTACGGCGCTGGGTCCGGTCATCGCCATGACCGGAACTTAAAGCCTTGGAGGCGCCTACGCGTTCCGCATCGCACGGCCGAACGGATCGACCAGGCGGACGATCTCACAGGCGGCAACGAGGCCGGCGAGCCAGACGGCGCTGGTCAGCCCGATGCGCGCAACGATGGCGGCGGTGAAGGCGCCCTCGCCGCCGAGGACCGGCGTCGCGACAAGCAGCGCGAACTCGTAGACCGCGTAGGCGGCAGCGAACGCAATCGCCAGCATCAGCGGCGTGCGGCCTCGTGGCAGCCTACGGAGGACCGTCGATGCGGCTGCGGTCGATAGCAGCGCAGCCGCGCCGATGACGAAGCCCCAGGCGATGGTGCTGATGTCGATCGGATAGTGCAGCACGCCGAAACCGATGGTCTGGTTGACCAGCCAGGCGCCGGTGACGACGAGCAGCGCCGGACGCAGCGGCAGCATCGCGGCGGCGATAACCGCGAAAGCGGCAAATGGCGTGGCGCAGGCGAATGCAAAGCTTGCCAGCGCGCATGACACCGTCAGCAGCGCGAAGCCGAACAGCGGCGCAAGCCGCGGCGCAACCGGGTACAGACGGAAACGGTCGCCGTGAGAGGGCAGGATCTGACGGGGCATGGATGAACTCCTGCCGGCGATCCTAGCACATTGCATTGGTTGGATCGCCTCCCGCGACAGTTCCAACTGCCCCATCGGAGGTCGTGAGAGATGGTAACGCGCCCTCTTGTCCTAGAACGGGCCGGCTACGCTCGCCCTCTTGCGCGCTGGGCTTGAGCCCAGGCCGCGGTGACGTCGCGCGGCGGGACGTCGACGCGCCGGATCGGCGTCAACTCGCCGGAGGCGGAGATGATCGCGGTCTCCTCGCGGCGGCAACGCGGGCACACGAAGCGGACCTCGTTCGGCGAAGCCGACCAGCTCGAACGTTTTACATTGGCGGCCATCGGCCAGGCTGCGCAGTGAGAGCATGACACCAGGAACCGACCGGGATCGAGCATACCCATTCCAAAGGACTCCGCGTCCTGCCATCCCTTCAATGATTAATCCATGTGAATCGTTCCGGTGCCGAGACACCGCCAAGGACACCGTCAAGGAACCGTCAAGACACCGTCGGCCCCGAACCAGGAGGCGGAGCGGCTCAATGGGCGCCCTTGAGCGTGCACGACGTGGTGCAGGTGACCGTGTTGCCGTGGTCGCACGCCTTGCAGGCGGCAACGCATTGGGTCATGTCGCGGGGATTGAAGGAGCTGTAGTTCCGCATCGCGCAGACTGGGGTCGAGCCGGTGATGTCCTGCTCCTGGTTGCAGGCTGCCGTCATGAGTCCAAACATGATGACCGCGAGGAGGCGCATGGGATCGCCCTGTGAGGCACGACAAAACAATCTCGCGAGGCGCGCTGCATCGCAGCGAGCCTCGGCATTTCCACAGCGGAAATCGCCGCAGGCGTCCCCGCTTCTGCATTGAGGATGCGCGCCAAGTGTTAAGAACGGATTGCCGGCGTCAGGCCGCAGCCTTGCTCGCGATGGCCTGCCGCATGTCCACGGCCAATTGGCGGTACTGCTCCGATAGCTTCAGATAAAACTCGCGCTTGGTGCTGTCGGTGGCCAGCCTGGCGATCAGCTCGCATTCGGCGGTGAGCGTCTCGAACCGTTCGAGCCTGTTCTCAAGTTCTGTCATCGGCGTGTCCCCGTCAAACGCCTCAAGGACATCAAACCTAAGCCCGGGAAATAGGTCACAGCGAACATCGTTATCGAGTAGAATCAATTTTTCCGCGCGGCCGGCTATTTCTGCTCCAACCGCCACGCGCCGTCCCAGCCCTCGTCCGGCGGATTGGCCTCGAACCGCGCAATACGGGCAAGCATTGCCCGCGACGGGCCGTCGCCGGGGACGGCTTCAAGTGCCGCGTTGAAGGCGGTACGGGCCTCGTCGAAGCGGCGGGCGCGATAGGCCGCGAGGCCTTCGGCGTAGTGCGAACGCAGACTCTCATGCGCGGCAGTCAGCGCGCCTGCCCGGCCCATCACCTCGAAAATCGTTTGCGGCACGCTTTGGCCGGCGACCGCAAGACGATCGACCTCGCGCAATTCGAGCTGTGAGCCGATCGCGTCCGCCGTCGCCTGCGAGATCAGGATACGGGTGCCAAAGGTCTTGTTGACGGCTTCCAAGCGCGAGGCGAGGTTCACGGCATCGCCCATCACGGTGAAGCTCATCATCAGCTCGGAGCCGATGCTGCCGGTCAAAACCTCGCCGGTGGCGATGCCGATGCGCAGATCGCATGGCACCGGCATGGCGCGGATGCCGAGGAGATCCGGGAGCTGCTTCTGGAGCGCGGGCACCTGGTCGGCCATGTCGAGCGCGGCGAAGCAGGCAAGCTGAGCCTGCTCCTCCTCCTCGATGAAGGGCGGCCCCCAATAGGACATGATGGCATCGCCGATGTATTTGTCGATGATGCCGCGGTTGCTCCTGATCGGACCGGACATGACGGTGAAATAGTGGTTCATCACCCTGACGAGACCGCGCGGGGTCATGCCCTCGCTCATCGAGGTGAAGCCGCTCATATCGCAGAACATGATGGTCATGACCCGGCGCTGGCCCTCGATGGCGACCTCGGGCCGGTCGATCAGGCCCTGAACCACCTTGGGATCGATATAGCGGCCGAAAGTCTCGCGGATGCGCTCGTTCTGGCGCAACTGCTCGACCATGCGGTTGAAGGCGGCAGCGAGCTCTCCGATCTCGTCCTGGGTCGAGACGCTGATAGTCTTGTCGAAATGGCCTGCCTCGACCTCGCGGGTGCCGGCCAGCAGCAGCCGGACCGGTCGCGTGATCCCGGTGGAGACCATGATCGCAAAGGCAAGTCCGACGATCGCCGCGAGGATGGTCACGATGCCCGAGACGATGATCGCCTGGCGCTGATGGCGGATGACCTGGGCGGTGCTCACGAACACCTGCGAGAGCATGTCGGCTCGGATCGCGTCGATCCGCTGGGTGAAGAGGTCGCGTAGCGCGTCCACATGGACGAGCACGTCGGGCGCGCCCGCAAAGTCCTTGTCATCGAGCAGCCGGAGCAGCTTGGCGTCCTCCTCGTCGAGTTCGCGGCGAAGCTCCTTGACTGCATTCTCGATGCGCGTCTCGATGCGGGCGAGTGCCGCGTTGTCCGACGGTGTGCTCTCATCGTTGATGATCGCGTTGATCAGCTTTCGCGCGGCTTCGGCCTCCTGCTCGACCTGGGCGTCCGTTTCCCTGAAGATCTTCAGCCGCGCCGCAAAGCCCTCCTCGTCCGGCGGCGTTTGCATTTTGGCGATCACCATGCGCCGCATCGCCAGCGCCCGCTCCAACGAACGCACATTGGACCGCGCCAGGTGGCCGTAAGCCGGAATATACCGGGCGGTCAGCTCATCCAGAAGATGGCCGACGCGGCTCGACATCACCATCGACAGGATCGCGGTGACGACCATCAGGATGATGAGGCCGAGCGCAATCCCGACGATCTTGCGCCGGATCGACTGGTTGAAAATCGGC
Source organism: Bradyrhizobium sp. i1.15.2 (assembly GCF_040548425.1). NCBI lineage: Bacteria > Pseudomonadati > Pseudomonadota > Alphaproteobacteria > Hyphomicrobiales > Nitrobacteraceae > Bradyrhizobium > Bradyrhizobium sp. i1.15.2. The sequence continues at coordinate 106,338 of NZ_JBEPRQ010000020.1, forward strand.
ATGGGCGCGGGACAATGGGCTGAAGGGGAAAGGCCTTGGAACCAATACAACGGATTTGCCGCCGGGAATACTCGCAATTTGGCCGCTTGTGGCGTCCTGAACCGCCGCAACCGTCGCGCGAGCCTTGTTCGTTAATGAAGGTTAAGAAACCCGCTCGACCCGCCGTTGCACAAGTTCCCTCGCTCCATCCGTATTTCGCCGCATTGTTGGAACAGCTTGAGGATGCGAAACGATGTCGTGTCACCGTTTTTGACGCCGTTTTGATTCTCGAACCGCATCTCGTCGCGGACTTTGGTTTGTACTGGTTTCGCAGGGGGACCACGGAATGAACCAGTGCCTACGCTCGCTTGCGTGCGTCGTTGCCGTGGCCGCTTTGGCCTTCATCCCTACCGAGCTGGCAGCGAAGAGCAGTCAGAAATCGTCCGCGCCGAAGAAGACGCATGAGGCGAAAGCCGGCAAGCAGCGCCACGCCTCCGCCAGCAAGGCGCGGCACGGCAAACGTGCCGAGGCCAAACGCAACTCGAAGAAGCAGGACGACGCGCCCTCGGACAATCCGGCAGCCCCGCCACTGACTGGCGATCTCGCCGCGCTGAAGGATGCCATCGATCTCGCGCGGAAGGGCAAGACCGAGGACGCGAGCGCGGCGCGCGACCGCATTGCTGACCCGGCGGGGCAGAAGCTCGCCGACTGGTTCATGCTGCGCCATTCCGAAAGCACGGCCAATTTCAAGCGCTACGCCGCCTTCCTCGCCGCCAATCCGGACTGGCCGAGCAGCGCGCTGCTCCGCCGCCGCGCCGAGGCGCGGCTGTGGCAGGAGAAGGCCGACGCGGCGACCGTGCACAAATTCACGATGGACCGGCCGACCAGCGCCAAGGGCAAGTTCGCACTCGCCCGCGTGCTGATGACCGAGGGCGACAGCGACCGGGCCGAGCGTCTGGTGCGCGATGCCTGGCGCACGGACGAATTGTCCGAACGCAGCGAGGAAGATTCCTACGAAGCGTTTCGCGATCTCCTGACCACTGAGGATCATCGTGCCCGCATGGACAAGCGCCTCGGCGCCAAGGACTACGCAGGTGCGCGGCGCGCAGCCAAGCGGCTCGGCGAGGATGCGCTCGCGATCGTCAAGGCCTGCGCCGCCGTCACCGGCAAGGCCAGCAAGGCCAAGGATTACCTCGAGGACGTCTCGGCCGAGGCGCGCCGCGACCTCGGCTATGTGCTGTGCCGCGCGCAATGGCATCTCCAGAATGACCGCATCGACGACGCGGCCGAGGTGATCCTAGCCGCCGCGCCCGATACGATGGCGGCGCAAGACACCGACGCCTGGTGGCGCGAGCGCCGCCTGCTCGCGCGAAAGCTGCTCGACCAGGGCAAGTTCAAAACCGCCTACGACGTGGTGCGCTCGGCGGCCGTGCCCGCGATGGAAGTCTATCGCGTCGACTATCACTTCATGTGCGGCTGGATCGCGCTGCGCTATCTCGATGATCCCAAGGCGGCGATGACGCATTTCGCCGCGATCGACGAAGGCTCGGCCAACCCGATCGCGCTGTCGCGCGCGCATTATTGGCGCGGTCGCGCGGCGGAGGCGATGAACGCAACCGCCGATGCGCGCCTGAGCTATCAGGCGGCGGCGCGCTATCCGACCGCCTATTACGGCCAGCTCGCCCGCGCCAGGCTCGGCCTCGACCGCATCGAACTGCGCGGGCCCTCGCCCGTGCTGGCAGCAGTCGACACGCCGCCCGCGGACGAGCGCGTGCGCGCCGCCGACATGCTCTACGGCGTCGGTGAGCGCGACATGGTGTTTTACTACGCCGAGGATTTCGCCAAGGAGAGCACCGACGTGGCGGCGCTCGAAGCCCTCGGCGAGCTCGCCGGCCGGCGCAACGATGCGCGCGTGATGCTGGAGGTCGGCAAGTCGGCGCTGGCGCGCGGGCTCGCACTCGATCACTACGCCTTCCCGACCATCGGCATCCCTGAACATAAGCAGGTCGCGCCCGCGATCGACCCCAGCGTGATCTATTCGGTGGCGCGCACCGAAAGCTCGTTCGACCAGCGCGACAAATCGGCCGCCAACGCAGTCGGGTTGATGCAGGTGACGCCGGAAGCGGGCCGCGACACCGCAAAGCGCTTCGGCCTGACCTATGACTGGGACAAGATGGTCTCCGATCCCGTCTACAACACGCAGATGGGCGCGGCCGAGCTCAGCGCGCTGATGTCGGAATACCGCGGCAATCAGATCATGACCTTCGCCGGCTATAATGCCGGCCGGGGCCGCGTGCGCGAATGGGTGCAGGCGCGCGGCGACCCCAGGGATCCCAAGGTCGATCCGGTCGACTGGGTCGAGCGCATCCCGCTGTCGGAGACGCGCAACTACGTCCAGCGCGTGATCGAGAACGTGCTGGTCTATCGTGCGAGGTTTGAGGCCAGCAGCGTCGTCGCGGCGAAGTCCGAGCAGCGCGTTACGACGCCGAACGTGGGCGCGATGCCGACGGCATCGGCCGCAGCCGCCGCGCCCTAGCTTCGCGACGCCGGGGCTGGACGCGGCGTGAAGCTGGATGCGGTGACTGCGACCGACCTCTCTGCGCGGGTCCGCATCGTTCGGCGAGCCGTCACCTCCTTCCGTGGTCAGAGGGTTCGTACGCGCGCAGAAATGCTTCCGTCAGCGAGCGCGAGAGCGCACCCGTCTGCAGTATCCAGTTCCAGCTCGACACCGTGATCGCTTCGAGCGAACTGCGGTAAGGCCAGAGCATTTCCACCGTCGTCTGCTGATATCGACGGTAGCAATCATAGTCGCAGTACCGCCGCTCAGCGGGCACATGGCGGACGTAACTCGCGCCCAACGGTTGCGCGCACGCGCTGCAGGTACCGCCGTGGCGAGGCCCTTCCTGATTGACGAGCATGAATCTCATAGCGATGCCCTCTCACCCGGACGGCAAATCCACCGCCCGTTTCGCTCTCCTATCCGCTCAAGACGCCGCTCGTGTGCGTCCCTCGATCAGCGGCGCAGCTTCGCCATGAAGCGCGTAACACTCGTAGCCGCAGTAGGGCAGCAGCGTCTTCGCATCGCGCAGATAGCCGCCGCTGATCTCCTCGCAGCACCACAGGCAGAACGTTTTGCGGAAAGGGGTCCTGCCGTTCACCAATATGAACCTCATGTGGCACCTCCGAGCGCAAAGCAGTAGACCGTGTCGACGGATCCGGTGACTGGTGCTTACGCCGCCTGAGACCGAAACAGCCATCGGCGATCGCGTTCGCGGCGCGCCCTGAAGCGATCGAGACATTTCCGGGAGCAAAGCGGCGCTCGCCAGGAATAATACCGGATCAGGCCGAACTTCCCGCTGCAGACGGCGCAGCTTTTTGCCGCGGAAGGGCGCTCGGAGTGTTCGGGCTTATCGCACATGATCTCTCCTCCTGGCCTCTGATGGGCGCCTCTGACGGTCGAGGATCCCCACGGGCGCTGATGCACAATCATCACGTTCGTCAACGAAATGCGGCTTCTCAATCGTGACCAGCCAGATCATCGGCAAGTCGGACGCCGGCGGAGGCGAAGCTCGCCTCTTGAGCGCACGACGCCGCGCTACTCGACGGTTCGTGCTTCGCGATCGACTTCACTGGATTGCCGGTGAGACTAGTCCGCATGCGACGGGCCGCTCAATTGTACGGAGGTAAATGCAGCGTATGACTAGGGTTGCGCGACCTATACATAGGTTTGTCCGGTAATTTTCCGGAGTTTCGTCTACCCGCAACGAGACGGCGCAACGGCGGCAAGCTGCACGGAGCCCGCGAATTCTCGACTCGGAATCCTGCTTTGGTCGGAGGGAATTGCCCCTCCTGTCGCAAAGTGCTCTACTCGCCCTGCCCCCAAGCGGGCCGGGACGCCTGCGATGATGCCTGGCCAGATCGCAAAATTAGGGAATTCGGCCGCGCAATTCCTGCTCGGCGGCCTTGCGGCGCTTCGATCTCTCGGCAATGCAGCGAAAGACGGACCTGCGGCTGGAGAGGGCCGGCGGCAGGACAATGCCGACCTGCGCGACGCCGTGAAGCAATGGCGACAAGTGTTCGAGCACAATCCGGTCATGTATTTCATGGTCGATCCGGCCGGAACGGTGCTCAACGTGAATACATTTGGCGCCGCGCAACTGGGCTACAGCGTGGCCGAACTGACCGGCCAATCTGTGCTGAACGTCTTTTTCGAAGAGGACCGCGATTTCGTTCGTCGCTGTGTCGGGCTGTGCCTGGAAACCGTGGACCAGTCGCACACCTGGGAGATTCGCAAGATCCGGAAGGACGGCTCGGTTCTCTGGGTCCGTGAGAACGCCAAGGCCATGCGGCGCGGCGACGGCACGCCGATCGTGCTGGTCGCCTGCGAAAACATCACCCAGCGCAAGGAGGCGGAGGATGCGCTGCGCCAGAGCGAGGCCTACCTTGCCCAAGCGCAGGAGTTGAGCCGCACCGGCAGCTTCGGCCTGAGCCTGGCAACCCGCGAGGCCGTCTGGTCCAGGGAGACCTTTCGCATCTTCCAACGTGACCCGCAGGTCAAACCGACGCTCGATTTTGTTTTCCAGCGCATCCATCCGGAAGATCGCAATGCGGTCAGCAAGACCCTTGATCGGGCCTTCCGTGACGTCGGCGATTTCGACCATGAATATCGTCTGCTGATGCCCGATGGATCCATCAAATATCTCCATTCCGTGGCACGCGCGGTGAGACATGGATCCGGCCACATCGAGTTTGTCGGAGCGGTCACTGACGTCACTACGGCAAAGGAAACCGAACAGCGACTGCGTCGCAGCGAAGCCTATCTAACCGAAGCCCAGCGCCTCAGCCATACGAGCAGCTGGGCCTGGGACGTGCGCCGTCAGGAATTCGCTTACCGATCGGCCGAACTCTATCGCCTGTTCGGATTTAACCCGGACCAGATTGATCTGTCGGCGCAGGCCTTCCAACAACGGATCCTCGCCGAAGACTTTAAGCGGATCGTCGATGTGGAACGTCAGGCAATCCGGCAAAAGCAGCCTTTCGAAGTTGATTTTCGGATTGTGCGTCCGGACGGTTCGGTACGACACGTCCATACGGAGGGGCATCCCGTCGTCGGCGGGGACGGCGATGTGACGGAGATCATCGGCACCCACGTCGATGTCACCGAGCAGTTTGCCGCAAGACAAGCGCTGCAAAACGCCTTTGACGAGCTCAAGCTGTCCGAGCAGCGATTTCGCGACTATGCCGAAACCGCCTCGGACTGGTTTTGGGAGAGCGGGCCGGACCACCGTATCACACGGATTTCGGAACATGCCGACACGGCCGGTCCCGTGCCCACGGGCGTGATCGGCCTCGCCCGTTGGGACATTCCGCCCGATGCCGAGCTCGAGCCCGAGAAGTGGGAGCGGCATCGCGCGACACTCGATGCCCACCTTCCGTTTCGCGACCTGGTCTACCGAAGCAAGGATCGCAACGGATCTCCGATCTACGTGCGCACCAGCGGCAAGCCCTTGCACGACGCGAACGGCAACTTTCTCGGCTATCGTGGCGTCAGCAGCGACGTGACGGCGGCGATCCGCGCCGAGCAGGCCGAAGAAGCACTGCGCAAGGCGCAAGCCGAGCTTGCTCACGTCACGCGTGTCACGATGCTCGGCGAACTCACGGCCTCGATCGCCCATGAGATCAATCAGCCTTTGGCCGCCGTGATCTCCAATGCGGATGCCTGCATCGGATGGCTCGACCGCGAACCGGCCGACCTGAATGCCGCGCGCCGTTCCGTGGAATGGATCGTCGAGGACGCCAATCGCGCCAGCGAGGTGATCCGCCGGATCAGAGCGCTTGCGAAGAAGACCGAGATCGAGATGGCTCCGGTCGACATGAACCAGCTCGTCAGGGAGACGGTGGCGCTCGTCCGCCGCGAGCTTGCCACCCATGCCGTGTCGGTGCGAATGGAGCTGGCGTCCGCTCTGCCCAGAGTCTGCGGCGACCGGATCCAACTGCAGCAGGTGCTGATCAACCTGGTCATGAACGGGATTGAAGCCATGCACGCCAATGTGGAACGCCCGCGCGAGCTTGCGATCCGCTCCAGCCAGGTGAGCGAGCACGGCGAAGGCCGCATGCTCCTGATCGTGACAGACAGCGGGGTCGGCCTCGGCAACGGCGCGACGGAGCGCATCTTCACACCTTTCTTCACGACAAAGCCGAGCGGCCTGGGGATGGGACTGTCGATCTGCCGATCGATCATCGAGGCTCATGCGGGCCGGCTCTCGGCCTTCCCCAATGACGGAAGCGGAGCAACATTCCAGATTGCCCTGCCCTTGCCGATCGAGGACACGTCGTGACCGACATTCCCAAGGCGGCGACGGTGCAGACGAGCTCCGACGATCCGATCGTCTTGATCGTCGACGACGATCCATCGATGCGCCGTGCGCTCACCAACCTCTTTCAATCCGTCGGCCTCAAGGTCCAGGCTTTCGGCTCCGCGGCGGAGATCATGGAAGCCAAGCCACCGGCGGTCCCCAGCTGCCTTGTGCTCGACATCCGCCTGCCGGGCTCAAGCGGCTTTGACCTGCAGTCGGACCTCGCGAAGGCGAACATTCACACGCCCATTATCTTCATCACCGGTCATGGTGATATTCCGATGACCGTCAGGGCCATGAAAAGCGGCGCCATCGATTTTCTGACCAAGCCGGTGCGCGACCAGGACATGCTGGATGCGGTTCGGGCCGCGATCGAACGGGATCGCAAGCGACGCAATGCCGAGGAGTCGGTCGCGGGAGTGCGGTCCCGCTTCGAGGGTTTGAGCGCGCGCCAGCGCGACATCCTCACTCTGGTGGCATCCGGCCTGATGAACAAGCAGGTCGCGGCCGAGCTTGGATTGGCCGAGATTACCGTCAAGATCTATCGTGGGCAGATCATGCGGAAAATGGGCGCCAAGTCGTTGGCCGATCTCGTCAGAATGGTGGAGGCGCTCGGAATCTCACGCCCGGGCGGAAAGGTGCAAACCTAAGTATGCTTTTCAAGCTCGCTCCAAGGGCTCACTTTCGCCAAGCGCGGCACCGTGATCGGCGGCTCCCCGATCAGGAGCGATCATCTTGTCAATCCCCTTGGCCATTTCCGTCATTGACGATGATCGATCAGTCCGCCTTGCGACCAATAATCTGCTGACGTCGCGGGGATACACGGTCAACATCTTTCGCTCCGCTGACGAATTTCTTCAATCGGCCGAACTGAAGACGACGTCCTGCGTGATCGCGGATGTGCAGATGTCGTTGATGGGCGGCCTTGAGCTCTTGACGCACATGCGCAGCCTCGGCCACCACACGCCCTTCATCTTCATGACGGCTTTTCCCGACGATGCCGTGCGCGACCGCGCGCTGAAAGCGGGCGCTATCTGCTTTCTCGCGAAGCCGTTCTCCACGCCCGCTCTGCTTGAATGTCTGCGGATGGCCCTGCCCGGCCCCGATCAAACCGAGACGTGATACGCCGGCGCCGAGCCCTGGCGACACGGCGCTCACTCCACCTTGATGTTCGCCGCCTTGATGATCGGCCACCACTTCGCGATCTCCGCCTTCTGGCGCGCGCCGAGGGCTTCGGGCGTGAGCTGATCCTGCGGTGTCATCTCCAACCCCTGGCTTTCGAGCTGCTTCTTCACGCCGGGATCGTTCAGCGCTTCCACGGCTGCGGCATTGAGTTTGGTGACGATCGCCTTCGGCGTGCCCTTGGGCACCCACATGCCGGACCAGAGCGTCATGTTGAAACCCTTCAGGCCCGCCTCCTCCGCCGTCGGGACGTCGGGCGCCGACGCGAGGCGTTTGTCATCGGTGACGGCATAGGCGCGGATGGTGCCGGCGCGGACCTGGTTGATGGAGTTCGAGGTCTGGTCGACGATGACGTCGATCTGGCCAGCGATGAGATCGTTCAGGGCGGGCGCGGTGCCGCGATACGGCACGTATTGCAGCTTGATGCCGCTGACGCTCTCGAAATAGACCCCGGCGATGTGGCTGCCCGAGCCCGCGCCGGCGGTGCCGGCGGTCGGCGGCGAAGGCCGCGACTTCAGCCAGTCCAGCAGCTCCTTCAGCGAGGTCGCGGGCACCGCGTTCTTGCTGACGACGATCATCGGATTGCTCGGCAGCAGCACCACCGGCTCGAGGTCCGCGACCAGGTCGTAATTGAGCTTGTAGACGGCGCCGTTGGCAACGTGGGTGCCGAGATGGCCGAACGAGATCGTGTAGCCGTCGGGGGCCGAATGCACGGCACGGCCGACGCCGATCGAGCCGCCCGCGCCAGTGACGTTCTCGATCACCAGCGGCTGGCCGAGCGCCGTCCGCATCCGCTCGGCAAGCACTCGTGCCATCGCATCTGACGGACCGCCGGCGGCGAAGGGCACGATGATGGTGATAGGACGGGAAGGATAATCGTCGGCGCGCGCGACCCCTGCAAGAGCGAGAATAGCAATCAGCGCAGCCCAGGCGGCCTTCATTGTGTTCTCCCCAGCAATGTCATTGTTGTTTTTGTCTCTTCCCGCGTACGGGAAGAGGGATCGTTCGTGAAGGGACGAAATGCCGCGCTAGAACTGCGAATAGTCGATCGGCTTGTGGCGATCGAGCGTGCGGGTGACCGGCGGCAGCGGGTATTTCAGGCCGGTGGCGCAGTTGAACAGCATCACGCGGTCACCCTTCGAGACGCGGCCGTCGGCGAGGCTGTCCTTGTAGGCGGCGTAGGTCGCAGCACCTTCAGGGCAGAGCAACAGCCCCTCCTCGCGCGCGACCTCGTTCAGCGCGGCAGAGATCTTGTCGTCGTCGACTGCAATGGCAAAGCCCTTGCTCTCGCGCACCGCGCGCAAAATGAGAAAGTCGCCGATCGCCTGCGGCACGCGAATGCCTGACGCGATGGTGTGGGCGTCCTCCCAGCGTGTGGCATGCTCGGTGCCCGCTTCGTACGCGCGCACCATCGGCGCGCAGCCGGAGGCCTGCACCGCGACCATGCGCGGGCGCTTGCTTCCGATGAAGCCGATCTTTTCGAGCTCGTCGAAGGCCTTCCACATGCCGATCAGGCCGGTGCCGCCGCCGGTCGGATAGAAGATCACGTCGGGCACGTCCCAGCCGAGCTGCTCGGCGAGTTCCAGCCCCATCGTCTTCTTGCCTTCGATCCGGTACGGCTCCTTCAAGGTCGAGGTGTCGAACCAGCCGACTTTCGTCTTGCCCTCGCCGACGATCTTGCCGCAATCGTCGATATAGCCGTTGACGCGATAGACGGTCGCGCCCTGAAGCTCGATCTCGCTGACGTTCACCTCGGGCGTATCGGCCGGACAGAAAATCGTGGTCTTGATGCCACAGCTTGTGGCGTAAGCGGCGAGCGCCGCCCCGGCATTCCCGTTGGTCGGCATCGCCATGTGTTTGATGCCGAGCGCCTTGCCCATCGACACCGCCATCACGAGGCCGCGCGCCTTGAACGAGCCGGTCGGCAGCCGCCCCTCGTCCTTGACGATGATCTCGCCGCCGCCGAGCTTTGCGCCGAGCTTGGGCAGGCGGATCAGCGGGGTCGTGACTTCGCCGAGCGAGACGATGTCCTGGCATTTGCGCACGGGCAGCAGCTCGCGGTAGCGCCACATGTCGGCGGGGCGCTGCGCCAACGCGTCCTTGGTCAGCGCCTTCTTCACACCGGCGAGGTCGTAGCGCACCAAAAGGGGCTTGCCGGCCTTGGAGAGGTTGTGGACCTGATCGGCGGCGTAGTGATCGCCCTCCATCGCGCATTCGAGATGGGTGACGAAGGTCGGGCGTTTGATGGTGAGATTGTCGTTGTCTTGCATGGGGTGATTTCCTTCTTGTTTTGCAGGCCCTACTGCTCGTCATTGCGAGCGTAGCGAAGCAATCCAGACTGCCGCTGCGGAAAGATTCTGGATTGCTTCGCTGCGCTCGCAATGACGGCGGCAGTGGTCGTCAAAGATTCAGCACCCGTCCATACGCATCCAGCACGGCTTCCTTCATCATCTCCGACAGCGTCGGATGCGGGAACACGGTGTGCATCAGCTCTTCTTCCGTGGTCTCCAGGTTCATGGCGACGACGTAGCCCTGGATCAGCTCGGTGACCTCCGCGCCGACCATATGGGCGCCGAGCAGCTGACCGGTCTTCTTGTCGAAGATGACCTTGACCATGCCCTGGTCCTCGCCGAGCGCGATCGCCTTGCCGTTGCCGACAAAGGGAAAGCGGCCGACGCGGATCTCGCGGCCATTCTCCTTGGCCTTGGCTTCGGTCAGGCCGACCGAGGCGACCTGCGGGTTGCAATAGGTGCAGCCGGGGATCATCAGCTTGTCCATGGGGTGCGGATGCAGGCCCTTGATGGCCTCGACGCAGATCACGCCCTCATGCTCGGCCTTGTGGGCCAGCATCGGGGGACCCGCGACGTCACCGATGGCATAGATGCCGGGAACGTTGGTCTTGCCGTAGCCGTCGATCACGATGCAGCCGCGCTCGGTTTTGACGCCGAGCTTTTCGAGGCCGAGATACTCGATATTGCCGACCACGCCGACGGCAGAGATCACGCGCTCGAACTCGGCGGTCTGCTTCGCCTTGCCGTCGTCGAGCGTCGCGACCACGCTGTCGCTCTTCTTTTCGAGCTTCGTCACACCCGTGTTGGTGAGGATCTTGATGCCCTGCTTCTCGAGGCGCTTGCGGGCAAGTCCGGCAATCTCCGCGTCCTCGACCGGCAGGATCTGCGGCAGCACCTCGACCACCGTGACATCCGACCCCATCGTCTTGAAGAACGATGCGAACTCGATCCCGATCGCACCCGAGCCCATCACCAGCAGCGATTTCGGCATCCGCTCCGGCACCATCGCTTCAAAGTAGGTCCAGATCAGCTTCTTGTCGGGCTCGAGTCCCGGCAGCACCCGCGGCCGCGCTCCGGTCGCGACGATGATGTGCTTGGCCTGATAAGCCCCCTCGCCGAGCGCGCCCTTGGGCCCCTCGACGTCGGACTTCTTTACCGTCACCTTGCCGGGCGCGTCGATCGAAGCCGCGCCCCAGATCACGCTCACCTTGTTCTTCTTCATGAGGAAGCCGACGCCGTCGTTCAGCCGCTTCGAGACGCCGCGCGAGCGCTGCACCACGGCCTTCGGATCGAACGAGACGTTATCGGCCGACAGGCCGTAATCCTTGGCGTGCTGCATGTAGTGGTAGATCTCGGCGGAGCGCAGCAGCGCTTTGGTCGGGATGCAGCCCCAGTTCAGGCAGATGCCGCCGAGATAGGATTTCTCGACAATCGCGACCTTGAAGCCGAGCTGGGCGGCCCGGATAGCGGTGACATAGCCGCCGGGACCGGAGCCGATGATGATGATGTCGAAGGATGTATCGGCCATGGCGGCTCCCGTTCAACTCAAGAGGTGCCGCGGGCGCGGCGCCTGGAAATCAAAACCCTGACCAGCCATTCGAGCAGGATCGCGCCGGCCATGATAGCCAACGCGATCATAATGACCGCCTGGCCGATGCTCCGTGCCAGCTGCTCGCCGGCAAAGAACGCGGAATGCAGAATATCGAGCCCGACCGGATTGAGTGCAACCACAGCCGAGAGCAACAAGGAGATCCAGGGCCAACGCGTCCGCATTCACCCCGCGCCTCCCCGGGCTACACCATCATCATGACGGGATTTTCGATCAGCTGCTTGAAGGCCCCGATCAGCTCGGCACCGAGAGCGCCGTCGATGGCGCGGTGATCGCACGACAATGTCACGCTCATCATGTTGGCGATCTCGATCTTGCCGCCGCGGACCACAGGCCGCTCCTCGCTGGTGCCGACTGCGAGGATGGTGGCATGCGGCGGATTGATCACGGCGGTGAAGTGGCTGATGCCGAACATGCCGAGGTTCGAGACGGCCGTCGTGCCGCCCTGGTATTCTTCGGGCTTCAGCTTGCGCGAGCGGGCGCGGGTCGCAAAATCTTTCATCTCGTTGGAGATGGTCGACAGCGTCTTGGTCTCGGCCTTGCGGATGATCGGCGTGATCAGGCCGCCGGGCATCGCCACCGCAACGCCGACGTCGGAATGATGGTGCTTGACCATGCCGGATTCGGTCCAGCTCACATTGCAATTCGGGATCTTCTGCAGCGCCACCGCCATCGCCTTGATGACGAAGTCGTTGACCGAGATCTTGTAGAGCGGCTTCTTCTCCTTGTCCTTGGGAGCAGCCGCATTGATCTCCTCGCGCGCGGCGAGCAGCTTGCCGATGTCGCAGTCGATGGTGAGGTAGAAGTGCGGGACGTTCTGGATCGACGCGGTCAGGCGCTGCGCAATCGTACGGCGCATACCGTCATGCGGGACGACCTCGTAGGAGCCGGGTTCGAACAGCGACAGGATCTGCTTGTCCGACATGGTCGGCGCGGTCGAGGGCGCGCCCGACGGCGCCGCCGCGGGTGCCTTCAGGCCCTTGCCGGACTTGGCCTGCTCCACGTCGCGCGCGACGACGCGGCCGTGCGGGCCGGTGCCGGTCACCATCGCAACATCGACGCCGGCTTCCTTGGCGAGCCGGCGCGCCAGCGGCGAGGAGAACACGCGGCCGGCGTGGCCGTTGCTCTGCGCAGCCGGTGCTGCGGCCTGCGGTGCAGGTGCGGCGGCGGGCGCCGGCGCGGCCTTGGGCGCGGCAGGCGCAGCAGCCGGCGCAGCAGCGGGAGCTTCAGCAGCTTTCGGAGGCACGGCCGAAGCGCTGGGCTTGGCGGCGCCTGCCGCCTTCACGTCCTCGCCCTCGCCGGCCAGCACAGCGATCACGTCATTGACCGGCACGTCCTGCGTGCCCTCTGGCACGAGGATCCTGGCGATCGTGCCCTCGTCGATGGCCTCGACCTCCATGGTCGCCTTGTCGGTCTCGATCTCGGCGATGACGTCGCCGGATTTGACCTTGTCGCCTTCCTTCTTCAGCCACTTGGCGAGGTTGCCCTTCTCCATCGTCGGCGAAAGAGCGGGCATCAGGATGTTGATGGGCATGCTGACCTCAAGAAGAACTTTGCAAAAATCCGTCTCCGGACCGGAGACGAACAGACCAGGTTTAGTTGCCGATGTCGCCCTGCCACAGGCGCTCATTGGCCGGGATGGAACGCCAATTCTTCATCATGGTGATGGAGCGGTCGTCGGCAAGGTCGATCCACGGGATGCCGAACTTGTCGAGAATGTCCTTGGAGCCTTCGAAGGTGACGGACTCTCCGATCACCACGAGCTTGACCTTGAACAGCGCGAGCGCACCGGCGCACATCGCGCATGGCGACAGCGTCGTGTACATGACGGTATCGTGGAACGAGATCGCACCCGCCTCGCGCAGGCAACTCATCTCGCCGTGCAGGATCGGATTGTTCTCCTGCACGCGGTTGTTGTGGCCGCGGGCGATGACCTTGTTGTCGCGGGTCAGCACGGCGCCGATCGGCAGGCCGCCTTGCGCGATCGAGGCTTCCGCCTCGCGGATCGCCTCCAGCATGAAATCGAAATGATAGGATTCGATCGCCACGGTCAGTGCCCCTTCCCGCGCGGCGTCGTGGTGCCGGTGTCGGTGGGACGCTCGATCTCGGCCTGGAACATCTCGATGATCCGGTTCAGCGCGTCCTCCTCGGTGTATTCGCTCTCGCGCGCATAGGCGCGCGCGGCGTGACGGGCGAGATCGACGAGCAGCAGGCCCCACATGTCGGGTTCGTCGAAGGCCCGCTGAAACGCCATCGACAGCCCGCCGTCCAGCACGAACACGCGCAGGATCTCGACCGCATCATCGCGGACGAGAACGTCGGGTGGTAGTGGCTGCTCCTTCGGACCCGCCATGGTCTACCTGTAGCAGACGGCTTTGGCGGCCTCGACCACTTCGGCAGCCGAAGGCAGCGCGAGCTTTTCCAGGTTCGCGGCATAGGGCATCGGCACGTCCTTGCCGGAGACGCGGGCTACAGGCGCATCCAGATAGTCGAAGGCATACTCCATGATCCGCGCGGCGATCTCGGCGCCGACACCGCTCTGGGCCCAGCCCTCTTCCACCGTGACGGCACGTCCCGTCTTCTTGACCGAGTTGACGATCGTCTCGGTGTCCATCGGGCGCAGCGTGCGCAGATCGATCACTTCGGCCTCGATGCCGTCCTTGGCGAGTTCGTCGGCGGCCTTCAGCGCGTAGCTCATGCCGTTCGACCACGAGATGATCGTGACATGGCTGCCGGAGCGCACGATGCGCGCCTTGCCGATCGGAATCACGAAATCGTCGAGCTTCGGCACCTCGCCAGTGTGACCGTAGAGCATCTCGTTCTCGAGGAAGATCACCGGGTTGGGATCGCGGATCGCAGCCTTGAGCAGGCCCTTGTAATCAGCGGCCGAGAACGGCGCGACGACCTTGAGGCCCGGGACATTGGAATACCAGGACGAATAATCCTGGCTGTGCTGGGCGGCCACGCGGGAAGCGGCGCCGTTAGGCCCGCGGAACACGATCGAGCAGCCCATCTGGCCGCCGGACATGTAGAGCGTCTTTGCCGCGGAGTTGATGATCTGGTCGATTGCCTGCATGGCAAAGTTGAAGGTCATGAACTCGACGATCGGCTTCAACCCGCTCATCGCGGCGCCGACCCCAATGCCGGCAAAGCCGTGCTCGGTGATCGGCGTGTCGATCACGCGCTTGGCGCCGAATTCCTGAAGCAGCCCTTGCGTCACCTTGTAGGCGCCTTGGTATTCGGCGACCTCTTCGCCCATCACGAAGACGTCGGCGTCGCGGCGCATCTCTTCGGCCATGGCATCGCGCAGGGCTTCACGGATGGTCTGCGTCACCATCTCGGTGCCGGCAGGCACTTCCGGGTCGGGCTCTGCGACGGCCTGCGGTGCCGGCGCAGCCTTGGGAGCTGGCGCTTCGGCTTTTGCAGCGGCGGGCGCTGCGGATTCGGCAGCCTTCTGCTGCGGAGCGGGCGCCTTGGCGAGATCGGCGGCACTCTCGCCATCGGCGAGAATCGTCGCAATCGGCGTGTTCACGGCAACGTCGGCTGTGCCCTCGGGGATCAGGATCTTGCCGAGCGTACCTTCATCGGTCGCCTCGACCTCCATGGTCGCCTTGTCTGTCTCGATCTCGGCGATGACGTCGCCGGACTTGATCGTCTCACCCTCTTTTTTCAGCCATTTGGAGAGGTTGCCCTTCTCCATCGTGGGCGACAACGCGGGCATCAGCACTTGAATTGGCATATCGACTCCAAAAGAAAGCTTGCGCGCGTTCAGCGGTAAATATCGGTCCAGAGCTCGGCGGCATCCGGCTCGGGATCATGCTGGGCGAAATCGGCGGACGCATTGACGATGTCGCGCACCTCGGCGTCGATCGCCTTCAGATCCTGCTCGCTGACCTTGGCGGCCAACAGGCGGTTGCGCACCTGCTCGATCGGATCCTGGTCGTGGCGGACTTTCTCGACCTCCTCGCGCGTTCTGTACTTTGCGGGATCGGACATCGAGTGGCCGCGATAACGGTAGGTCTGCATCTCCAGGATGAAGGGTCCCTTGCCGGCGCGGCACCAGGCCGCAGCTTCGTCGCCGGCGGCCTTGACGGCACGGACGTCCATGCCGTCGACCTGCTGGCCGGGAATGTTGAAGGAGGCGCCGCGCTTAGAGAAATCCTGCTGCGCCGAGGCGCGCGAGACCGAAGTGCCCATGGCGTAGCGGTTGTTCTCGATGACGTAGATCACCGGCAGCTTCCAGAGCTCCGCCATGTTGAAGCTCTCATAGACCTGGCCCTGGTTGGCCGCACCGTCGCCGAAATAGGTGACGCTGACATTGTCGTTGTCGCGATAGTGATTGGCGAAAGCGAGCCCGGTGCCGAGCGAGACCTGGGCGCCGACGATGCCGTGGCCGCCGTAAAAGTGCTTCTCCTTGCTGAACATGTGCATGGAGCCGCCCTTGCCCTTGGAATAGCCGCCGCGACGGCCCGTGAGCTCGGCCATGACGCCGTTGGCCTCCATGCCGGTGGCGAGCATATGGCCGTGATCGCGATAGCCGGTGATGACCTGATCGCCCGGCTTCAGGGCCATCTGCATCCCGACCACCACGGCCTCCTGGCCGATATAAAGGTGGCAGAAGCCGCCGATCGCGCCCATGCCGTAGAGCTGGCCGGCCTTTTCCTCGAACCGCCGGATCAGGAGCATGTCGCGGAGCGCCTTGAGCTCCTGCTCTCTGGTGAATTCCGGGGGCGAACCGCCGTCGGTCTTGTCCTGTGCAGTGCTTGCGGCGGCTTTCTTGGGTGCGGCCATGGGAATTCCGGGTCAGAGAAAACTTCAGCCCTCTCTAACCCAAGTCAAACGCCCTTGGAAAGCACCGCGGCGGCATGGCACGACTTTCATTATGCCGCACTGCAACGTGATCGTAATATTGCAAAATCTTTGACGCGGATCGGGCAACAAATCGACACGGTCGCCGCACGCGCAGATTCGTGGCCGCGTCAAGCAACGTTGAGCCAACGCGGTCCCGACATTTGGAACGGGCGGCGCAGAACGGCGCCGCCCTCTCCGCCCGCCCGATCAGAAGAAGCCGAGCTTCTTGGGGCTGTAGCTGACCAGCAGGTTCTTGGTCTGCTGGTAGTGATCGAGCATCATCTTGTGGGTCTCGCGCCCGACGCCCGACTGCTTGTAGCCGCCGAAGGCCGCATGCGCGGGATAGGCATGGTAGCAGTTGGTCCAGACCCGGCCGGCCTGGATCGCCCGGCCGAAGCGATAGCAGCGGTTGGCGTCGCGGCTCCAGACGCCGGCCCCCAGGCCATAGGGCGTGTCGTTGGCGATCTCGAGCGCCTCTTCGTCGCTCTTGAAGGTCGTGACCGAAACGACGGGGCCGAAGATCTCCTCCTGGAAGACGCGCATCTTGTTGTGGCCCTCGAACACGGTCGGCTGGACGTAGAAGCCGCCGGCGAGATCGCCGCCGAGCTCGGCGCGTCCGCCGCCGGCCAGCACCTTTGCCCCCTCTTGCTTGCCGATGTCGATGTAGGAGAGGATTTTTGCGAGCTGCTCGCCCGACGCCTGCGCACCGATCATGGTGTCGGCCGCGCGCGGGTCGCCCTGCTTGATCGCGGCGACGCGCTTCAGCGCCCGATCCATGAAGCGGTCATAGATATCGGCATGGACCAGCGCCCGGCTCGGACAGGTGCAGACCTCGCCCTGGTTCAGCGCGAACATGACGAAACCTTCGATCGCCTTGTCGAAGAAATCGTCGTCTTCGGCGGTGACGTCGCTGAAGAAGATGTTGGGCGACTTGCCGCCGAGCTCGAGCGTGACGGGAATGAGGTTCTGGCTGGCATATTGCATGATCAGCCGGCCCGTCGTGGTCTCGCCGGTGAAGGCGATCTTGGCGATGCGCGGGCTCGAGGCCAGGGGCTTGCCGGCTTCCAGCCCAAAGCCGTTGACGATGTTGAGGACGCCGGGCGGCAGAATGTCGCCGATGATCTCGGCCCAGACCATGATCGAGGCCGGGGTCTGCTCGGCCGGCTTGAGCACAACGCAATTGCCGGCGGCGAGCGCGGGCGCGAGCTTCCAGCAGGCCATCAGCAGCGGGAAGTTCCAGGGAATGATCTGGCCGACCACGCCGAGCGGTTCGTGGAAATGATAGGCGACGGTGTCGTGATCGATCTCGGAGAGACTGCCTTCCTGGGCGCGGATGGCGCCGGCGAAATAGCGGAAGTGGTCGATCGCCAGCGGCAGGTCGGCGGCGCGGGTCTCGCGGATCGGCTTGCCGTTGTCCCAGGTCTCGGCGATGGCGAGACGCTCGAGATTGTCTTCCATGCGGTCGGCGATCCGGTTCAGCATCGCGGCGCGCTCGGCGACGCTGGTGCGGCCCCAGGCGGCCTTCGCGGCATGCGCTGCATCGAGGGCTGCTTCGACGTCCTGCGCGTCGGAGCGCGCGATCTTGCAGACGATCTGGCCCGTCACCGGCGAGGCATTGTCGAAATACTTGCCGGCGATCGGCGCGACGAACTTGCCGCCGATGAAATTGTCGTAGCGTTCGGCGAAGGGAATTTTGGTGACGCTGAGGAATTCTACCTTGTTCATTGATCACTCCCGATGTTTGCTGTTTGCGCAATTCGTCGCGTGGTCGCGACTTGCATCGACGATGTCCCGGGAGGCGTCTTCTGTCAGCCCTGATGGGAGCGATGACGGAGCCGACCTGTCGCAGTTCTGCGACAGGTGTCGAGGCTGCACGTCATGCCGCCGCACATACTGACCTCATCCTGAGGAGCGCGCTCGTGCGCGCGTCTCGAAGGATGGCTGGTGGTGACAGCAGGGCCTCTTGTGGTTCGTGACGACCGCTTCGCGGTCTCCTCACCATGAATATCTACCAGCAGCTCAATGCGCGTTCAGCTCGAACCGCTTGAGCTTTCTGTGCAGCGTGGCGCGGCTGACGCCGAGGGCCTTGGCGGCCGCCGAGACATTGCCGCCGGCGCGGAGCAGAGCCCGCTGCAACACCGCGCGTTGACCGCCGGCAAGATGGTCGCGCGCGGTGTCGCCGCCAAGGAGATCGGCCGCAGGCACTGGTCGCAACGCCCGACCCGGCGCGAGCCCCAGTCCCGCCCGGGCAGTCCTGGTCGCGCCGATCACGAGATCGTCCGCATCGACCGCAACGAGGCCGCCGCACTGGCCGTCCGCAGCTTGCGTCAGCACGATGCGGGCGTGGGCGAAGGCCCTGCGAAACAGATCGGCCTCGATACGCTTGGCCGCCTCGCCGGCCGCGAGCGCGATCAGATTGGAAAACAAGTCAGTGCGGTCGGCGCGGCAGGAGGAGACGTCGAGCACGCCCGCGAACGCAGCCTCATGGTCGTAGATCGGAACGGCAGTGCAGCTCAGAAGCGTGTTTCGGGTGAAGAAATGCTGGTCGCGGTCGATCGTCAGCGGGCGCTGCTCGACGAGGCAGGTACCAATGCCGTTGGTGCCCTCATGCTCCTCGCTCCAAAGCGCGCCGGTCCAGAGGCCCCAGGACTGAAATGTCGCATCGTCCGCCGGGGTGCCGCGGCGATCGACCGGCACGCCCTCGCCGTCGGCGAGAAGCACGCAGCAGCCGCTGGCGCCGACCGCCTGGTAGAGCCGGTCCATTGCACCTCGCGCAGCGGCGAGCAGCGGCGCGATGCGCTCGCGCGCGTGGTGCAACTCGGCTTCGCTCAGCCGGTTCGGTGAGCTGCGGCCTGCGGGATCGAGACGATGCAATCTGGACGAACGGCGCCACGAGGCCACAAGCGACGAGCGTGCCGCCTGGCCTGACGTAATGGCGGCCTCGACACGGGCCGCGTGATGCCGGGGGGATTGCCCATTCATCACTGTTTCCTCCAGGTGGCAATCTAAACGGTGCCGGCACGGCCCGGTTGATCTGCGTCAACCCTGGCCATGGCGCTGGCAGCCATGAGCCCTTTGCGGCGCTGCCGTCAAGGCGGCAGTCCGGTTCCAGGCTTCAACTTGGAAGTCTTCAACTTTAGGAAGAGTGGTTAGTTCGCCGGGATCGTCCGGACGAGATCGCGCGGATTGACGTAGTCGAGCTGGAAGCGCGCCCGCTCGTCCAGCATGTCGGGGTCGATCTTCGCGGAGCGCAGCAGCGAAACGCGCTGCTCGCTCCTGGCACGCTCGCGCTTGAGCTGAGCCAGCTCGCTGGTCAGCGCCACGATCTCCTGGTCGAGCTCCTGGCGGGCGTTGAGGCCGTATTTGCCGGTATAGGCGTTGACACCGAAATAACCGACGATGGCAGCCGCCATCGCATAGAGGGCAAGACCGGTCAGGATCGATTTCAGGCGCGCGCGGGAGACCATCTTGGGAAGATGGGACAGGTTGGTTAAGGGCGTGCTAATTTCCGGCCGCTGGCCCCGCGCGCGACGCTAGCGGACCCTCATGGCGAGGAGGCGCAAAGCGCCGTCTCGCGGACGATGCTTCGCATCGCCGCGAGAACCATGAAGGCACGGCAGTTTCCCGGAGCCATCCTTCGAGACGAACGCTTCGCGTTCTCCTCAGGATGAGGGCCTATGCTGTGGCTGCGGGCGATTTGGCCTCAGCCGTGATGCTTCGCGACGTGCACCGCAAACGCGTCGATATAGGCCTGGAGCACGGGCTTCAGGGACTCCTTGGTCAGGTTGCCCTCAGCGTCGAACGCGTCGCCCACTCCGTTCAAATAGGCCTCCGGCTGCTGCATGATCGGGCCGGAAATGCCCGGCAGGATGTTCTGCAGCGTCTTGGCGGCGCTGACGCCGCCGAGCGGGCCCGGCGAGTTCGCGATGATGCCGACCGGCTTGCCGTTGAACGAGCTCTTGCCATAGGGCCGCGAGGCGACGTCGATGGCGTTCTTCAGCACGCCCGGGATCGCCCGATTGTATTCCGGCGTGACGAAGATGACGCCGTCCGACTTCTGGATCTTTTCGCGAAAAGACAGCCAGTCGGCCGGCGGCGCGCCCTCGAGGTCCTGATTGAAGAACGAGATGCCGGCCGGCGTGATGACCTCGAGCTTGAGCGAGGCCGGCGCGAGCTTGGCGAGCGCATTGGCGATCTTCAGCGAAAAGCTGTCCTTGCGCAGGCTGCCGGCGATCGTGACAATATTGTAGGCCATGGAGTGTCCTTGAAATCTTCAGCGGGAGTGCCGGGGCGGCACTTAAGCGATCCCGAGTGATGGATGCAAGTGCATGGACCGATCGGATTTGGAAACGCTGGGTTTCTGAACGGTTGCCCAAACCATCAGGCCGCAAGTGGCGGCCTGAGTCGTTGGTACAATCCGCAAATCGGTTCAGATCGTCGGATTCCACGCCGACGGGATCAGGCGATATTTGGCACCGTCCTTCTCGACATGGCCGACCGAGGGGAAGGTGAAGTGGAAGCCGATCACGGTCGCCTTTTCGGCTGCCGCCATGTCATAGAATTTGTGGCGGGTCTCCTGCGCCAGCGCAGCATCGGTGTCGAACACCACATGCCAGTCCGGATTGCGCAGGAAGAATTCGGGAATGTTGGTGACGTCGGACTGGATCAGCACCTTGGCATCGCCCGAGGCCACCGCAAACGAGGTGTGCCCGGGGGTGTGGCCGGGCGTCGCGATCGACGTGATGCCCGGCGCGACCTCCTTGCCCCACTCGTACTTCGTGACCTTGGATTCGAGGCCGGCAAAGGTCTTCTTCACGTTGGCGAAGTAGTTCTTCATCATCGCGTTGGACTCGGCCTTGGCGGCGTTGTCATCGCTGGTCCAGAACTCCCAGTCCTTGCCCGGCACCATGATCTCCGCATTCGGAAAGGCGAGCGCGCCGTCGGCGAGACGAATGCCGTTGGTGTGGTCGGGATGTAGATGCGAGAGCAGCACGACATCGATGCTCTTTGGGTCGACTCCGGCGGCCTGGAGGTTCTGCAGCGTGCGGCCGACCGCGCCCTTGCTGGGCTCGAGATTGGCGACACCGTTGCCGGTGTCGATCAGCACGAGCTTGGAGCCGGTGTTGATGAGCTGCGGGTTGAACGGCACCGTGACCATGCCCTTCGGCATGTAGGCCGCCTCGCCCGCGGCCAGCGCTTCCTCCTTCGACGCGTTGACGACGAACTTGTCCGGCATCGGGAAAGTGCGCGCACCGTCATTGATCGAGGTGCACTCGTAGCTGCCGACCTTGTAGCGGTAGAAGCCCGGCGCCTGCGTGCCGGCTTGCGGCACCGCGGCATTGGCGGTGGTCAATCCAAGCTTGGTCATCGCAGCCGCACCGAGGACGGCGGCGCCTGCGAGCAGATGGCGGCGATTGAGATCGGTCATGGAGAAGTCCCCTTCTGAGCGCGCCTTGCGGTTTTGTCCGCTTTCGATGGCGGCGGAATAATCTCCCGCTTCGCTCAGAAGGCAAGACCTTCTTTGGGTGACGTGCCGTCGCACGTGCCGATTATTTATTTGGGTTGATGAGGAATTTTTCGCCGGTGGCGCGTTTGGCGTAGACCGCGATGTTGACGGGATCGAGCGCCTCAGAAAGCGACACCACCTTGGTGTAGTGGCTGGCAAACGTGGTCTTCAGTTCGTCGACGACGCGCTGGCGCAGCCTGGCCCCGTCCGCCTGCCCGATCTTCATCAGGAACGGAAACAGCAGCCAGCCGCCGACGCCCCAGGCCATGCCGAAGCCGCGCGGCAGCTCGATCGGGCGGACATCGAGCGCGCCATAGACGTAGACCTGCTTGTGCACGTTGGAGCCGTAGCGGCTGTATTCCTTCGCGGTCTTGTTGATCGCGACTTCCATGCAGTTGAGGATGTCGCCGGCGAGCTTGCCGCCGCCGATGGCGTCGAAGGCGATGGTGGCGCCGGTCTCGACCAGCGCATTGGTGAGATCGCCGAGGAAGCTCGGCGCGGTGGAATCGACGACGTATTTGGCGCCGATCTTGTGCAGGATGTCGGCCTGCTCCTTGCTGCGCACGATGTTGACCAGCGGGATGCCGTCCTTGATGCAGATCTTGTTCAGCATCTGGCCGAGATTGGATGCGGCCGCAGTGTGCACCAGCGCCTTGTGACCCTCGCGCCGCATGGTCTCGGTCATGCCGAGCGCGGTCAGCGGATTGACGAAGCAGGAGGCACCTTCGGCCGGCGTGGTGCCTTCCGGCAGCGGCAGGCACTCGCGCACTTTTAACGTGCGATACTGGGTGTACATCGCGCCGCCGATCATGGCGACGGTCTTGCCCATCAGCGCCTTCGCGGCATCCGAGGAGCCAGTCCTGATCACGACTCCCGCGCCTTCGTTACCGACCGGCATGGATTCGTCGAGCCGGCCTGCCATCGCCCGCATCGCGCCTTCCGGCACCTTCGCGGTGATGACGGGAGCACCCTTGTCGCCGGAAGCCTTTGCCGTGCTCATATCGGCTGCGCCGATCAGGAGCCCGAGGTCGGACGGATTGATCGGCGCCGCCTCGACGCGGACGACGACCTCGTCCGCGGCGGGCTCGGGGGTCGGCACGTCGAGCAGCGAGATTTCGAGCTCACCGCTCTTCTTGATCAGCGAACGCAGTTGCAGGCCGTTCTTGCCGTCGCTCATGTCGATCCTCCCCTGTCCTTGTCCGAGCGCTGGCTTATGCCAGCGCCTTCAGTGCCGCCTTGCCGCCGTAGAGCGCCTGCTTGCCGAGCTGCTGCTCGATGCGCAAGAGCTGGTTGTATTTGGCGGTGCGATCGGAGCGCGCAAGGGAGCCGGTCTTGATCTGTCCGCAATTGGTGGCGACCGCGAGGTCGGCGATGGTGGAATCCTCGGTCTCGCCGGAGCGGTGCGACATCACCGAGGTGTAGCCGGCCTTGTGCGCCATCTCGACGGCGGCGAGAGTCTCGGTCAGCGTGCCGATCTGGTTGACCTTGATCAGGATCGAGTTGGCCCGTCCGGCCTTGATGCCTTCAGCGAGCCGCTTGACGTTGGTGACGAAGAGATCGTCGCCGACGAGCTGGCACTTCTTGCCGACGAGGTCGGTCAACTCCTTCCAGCCGTCCATGTCGTCTTCCGACATGCCGTCCTCGATGGTCACGATCGGATAGCGCGAGACGAGGTCGGCAAGGTACTTGGCCTGCTCGGAGATCGAGCGGGTCTTGCCCTCGCCTTCGTAGACGTACTTGCCGTCCTTGAAGAACTCGGTCGAGGCGCAGTCGAGGCCGATGACGATGTCGGAGCCCGCCTTGTAACCGGCCTTGCCGATCGCGTTCATGACGAATTCGAGCGCGGCGTCCGCGGACGGCAGGTTCGGGGCGAAGCCGCCCTCGTCGCCGACATTGGTGTTGTGGCCGGCCTTCTTCAATTCGGACTTCAGAGTGTGGAAGACCTCCGCGCCGTAGCGCAGGCCCTCGGCGAAGGAGGACGCGCCCACGGGGAGGATCATGAACTCCTGGAAGTCGATCGGGTTGTCGGCGTGCATGCCGCCATTGATGATGTTCATCATCGGCACCGGCAAGAGACGCGCGGAGGTGCCGCCGACGTAACGGTACAGCGGCATGTCGAGCGAGTTCGCGGCCGCCTTGGCGCAGGCGAGCGACACGCCGAGGATGGCGTTGGCGCCCAGCCGGCTCTTGTTCGGCGTGCCGTCGAGGTCGATCATGATCTGGTCGAGCTGGGCCTGCTGCTCGACATCGAGGCCGCTCAGCGCCTCGAAGATCTCGCCGTTGACGGCGCCGACCGCCTTGGTGACGCCCTTGCCGAGATAGCGGGCCTTGTCGCCGTCGCGCAGTTCCACCGCCTCATGGGCACCGGTCGAGGCGCCTGACGGCACGGCGGCACGGCCGAGCGCACCATCTTCCAGCACGACGTCGACCTCGACGGTGGGATTGCCACGGCTATCCAGGATTTCGCGTCCGATGATGTCGATGATGGCGGTCATGAGGGCCTCTTTTCGGGGACTAAGCAGTCAGTTGGGGTGCTTCTACCGCAATGCATCGAAACGGAAAAGGCCGGGTGACGGCCGCACGATGATTGGCTAAGAGGGCGCCACGGAGGCGGCCTGATGTCGAAAAAACCCAGCAAATCGAACAACTCCCCTGCTTTGCAGCTTGGCCGCGCCGTGGAATGGCCGGATGCGCCCGAGAAGGCAAAACTCGACCGCGTGCCCAATCCGCAAGGAGGCACCGATTATCTGGTCCGTTTCACCGTGCCCGAGTTCACCTCGCTCTGCCCGGTCACCGGACAGCCGGATTTCGCACATCTGATGATCGACTACGCCCCCGGCCAATGGTTGCTGGAGTCGAAATCGCTCAAGCTCTACATCGCGAGCTTCCGCAATCACGGCGCCTTCCACGAGGATTGCACGGTGATGATCGGCAAGCGCATCGCAAGCGAGATCAAGCCGAAGTTCTTGCGCATCGGCGGCTATTGGTATCCGCGCGGCGGCATCCCGATCGACGTGTTCTGGCAGACCGGCCGCGCGCCCAAGGGATTGTGGGTGCCGGAACAGGGCGTCGCGCCCTATCGCGGAAGGGGTTAGTGGGAGAGGAACAACAATGAAATCGACCTCAGCAACATTCCGAAACCTTGGATTGGGCCTTCTGGGCATCCTGTGGCTGACCGGCGCGGCCGAGGCTGCCGAAGTCCGGGTGATGATCTCGGGCGGCCTGACGGCTGCCTACAAGGCGCTTGTGCCCGAGTTCGAGAAGGCCACCGGCAACAAGGTCTTGACGGAATATGGGCCGTCGATGGGGACCACGACCAATGCGATACCCGTCCGGTTGGAGCGCGGCGAGGCGGCCGATGTCCTGATCATGGTGGGCTACGCCCTCACCGATCTCGCCAGCAAGGGCAAGGTCGTTGCCGGCAGCCAGGTCGACCTGACGAGATCGCCGATCGGCGTCGCCGTGAAATCTGGCGCGCCGAAGCCGGACATCAGCTCGGTGGAGGCGGTCAAGCGCGCGTTGCTCGCGGCGAAGACGATCGCCTATTCCGACAGCGCCAGCGGCGTCTACGTCTCGACCGAAATGTTTGGAAAGCTCGGCATTGCCGATGTCATGAAGGACAAGGCGCGCAAGATTCCGGCCACGCCGGTCGGCGAGATCGTCGCCCACGGCGATGCCGAGCTCGGCTTTCAGCAGATCAGCGAGCTGAAGCCCGTGAAGGGGATCGATATCGTCGGACCGCTGCCGAACGAATTGCAGCAGATCACGATCTTCTCAGCCGGCATCGCAAGCGTTTCCAAAGAGCCCGAGGCTGGCCGGGCCTTGATCAAGTTCCTGGCTTCCCCGGCCGCCCGCGACGCGATCATAGCAAGCGGCATGGAGCCGATCGGAAACTAGCGCCTACGCCGGCCGGCGGCATTGATGCTGCTAAAGCTCAAAGAGCGTTAGCTCGATACTTCGTCGTCCGTTAAGAAGCCGAATTGAGCGGGAGCGGACAGGCAAGCGTATGCGATAGCTGGATCAGGAAGAGGCACAAGAGTTCTCTGAGCCAGGC
>NZ_JBEPRQ010000021.1:0-130501 GCF_040548425.1 Bradyrhizobium sp. i1.15.2
GGGCATGGACGGCCTCCCGAATCGACCAGACCAGCCCATTTTGATGTGTCAGCTATGTCTCCGAACACCTGTCAGTGATCTGTCCGGTCTAAACATCAAGCCGGGCGATGACAGTTGAGCTCGTGGCGAGCGGCCGTACCGACACACGCCACGCCGCATAGCCTCACGGATGCAGGATCACCTTGCCCATGGCCTGACGTCCCGCCAGCACCTTCAGCGCATCCGCAGTCTGTGCCAGCGGGAAGACGCGATCGACATGCGAGGAGATCTTCCCCTCCGCTGTCCACTTCACGAGCTTCTCGAGATTGGCGCGGTTCTTTTCCGGGTTAAGTCGGGTCCACGCGCCCCAGAACACGCCGCGGATGTCGCAGCCCTTCAGCAGCGCGAGGTTCAGCGGCATCTTCGGAATGTCGCCGGCGGCAAATCCGATCACGAGGAAGCGGCCTTCCCAGGCAATCGAGCGTAGCGCCTGCTCGGCATAGGTGCCGCCCACGGGATCGAAGATGATGTCGACGCCCTTGCCGCCGGTGAGCTTTCGCAAGCCTTCCTTCAAATCTTCCTTGCCGTAATTGAGCGTGAGTTCTGCGCCGTGCGCCTTCGCGAATTCGAGCTTCTCGTCCGACGACGCGCAGGCGATCACCTTCAGGCCCATCAGCTTGCCGAGCTCGCACGCGGCAAGTCCGGTGCCGCCGGCGGCGCCGAGCACCGCGAGCGTCTCGCCCGGCTTCGGGCTCGCGCGATCTTCCAGCGCATGCAGCGCGGTGCCGTAGATGATGATGATGCCGGCCGCGCGGTCATAATCGAGATTGTCGGGGATCTTCACGATCGATGCCGCAGGCAGCGCGATCTTTTCGCGCGCGCCATTGTGGCCGCAGGAGGCGACGACGCGATCGCCGACCTTCAGATCGGTTACGCCGGGGCCGATGCTCTCGATCACGCCCGCGACTTCGGCGGCCGGCGAGAACGGGAACGGCGGCTTGATCTGGTACTTGCCCTGGATCATCAGGATATCGAAGAAGTTCAGCGCCGCAGCCTTGATCGCGATCACGGCTTCGCCGGGACCGGCCACCGGATCCGGCACGTCGGCCAGAACGAGATCGTCGGGCTGGCAATATTGCGAGCAGAGGATGGCTTTCATGGCGGCACCTTCTTGAGAAGTGAAGTACTGGGCGTTTCGAGTGGATTTATAGTTTGCCCGTTTCTGCCGGATTTAGGTGCGGGCGACAATCCGGTTTCTTTGTCTATTAGACCGCACCGGCCTATCCTCTCGTCATTGCGAGCGCAGCGAAGCAATCCAGAATCCGTGCCGCGGAAATAGCCTGGATTGCTTCGCTGCGCTCGCAATGACGGGAAGACAGAAAGGGAGGATTCAAACCATGTTTGAAACAGGCCTGCTCAAGGACAAGCGCATCCTCGTCACCGGTGGCGGTTCAGGTCTCGGTGCTGCGATGGCGCGCCGCTTCCTCGCGCTCGGCGCTGAACTCGTGATCTGCGGCCGCAAGGTCGATCGGCTCGAGGCGGCGGCGAGCGAGATGCGCGAAGAGATCGGCGGCAAGGTCGCGACGATCGCCTGCGATATCCGCGATGGCACCGCCGTCGAGAGCATGATGGACGCCATCTGGCGCGAGGCGCCGCTCGATATTCTCGTCAATAACGCGGCTGCGACTTTCATTGCGCAGAGCGAGCATCTCTCATTCCGCGCCGCGGATGCGATCCTCGCGCCGACGCTGCATGGTGCGATGTATTGCACGCTTGCCGCCGGCAAGCGCTGGATCGACGGCAAGCATGGCGGCGTCGTGCTCTCGATCCTCTCGACCTCGACCATCACCGGCCGCGCCTTCACCGTGCCATCGGCGATGGCGAAGTCGGCCGTGCTGGCGATGACCAAAAGTCTCGCCGTGGAATGGGGCCCGAAGGGCATCCGCACCGTCGCGATCGCGCCGGGACCGTTCCCGACCGCGGGCGCCTCGGGTCAGCTCCGCCCCGAGGGTCGCGACGAAGGGTGGGCCGCGCGCAACCCGATGGGACGCGCCGGCGAGCACCGCGAGCTTGCCGACCTCGCCAGCTTCCTGGTCTCCGACCGTGCCGGCTACATCAACGGCGAGATGGTGGTGATCGACGGTGGCGCGCATTTGCGCAGCTCAGGCGCCGAGGATTTGTTGCGCTGGACCGATGCGCAATGGGCGGAGCAACGCGCGGCGCGATCCCGGGCCTAGTCGCCTCGACCTTCGCTAACTGCCTTCCCAAATTGGACTTTCCCGGCTATCCCTGCCGCGGGGACAATGCGCGACCGGGCCATCTTCCAGTCACAATATTGAGGGAACCACTCCAGCATGTGGCGGGTGCTGATTTTAGCTTTGATGACGGGCGTGGCGGCCTGTGGAATCGTCGATTCCGCGCGGGCGCAGACGGCGCAGCCCGCGCCCAAAACTGCACCGAAAGAGGCCGCGCCGAAATCGGCTGCGCCGGCGACCAATACGACTGGAAAGACGGCTGCAAAGCCCGAGAGCAAGCCAGTGGCTCCGCACGCGGCGGTTGCGGGCGGCGCAGAGCCAACCCTGATTGGTCAGTTCGGCACCTGGGGCGCCTATTCGGCCGCGCCCAACGGCAAAAAGGTCTGCTTCGCGCTGGCCAAGCCGTCGTCGTCGAAGACCAACCCGCCGAATCGGCCGCGCGATCCTGCCTATGCCTTCGTCTCCACCCGCCCGGCGGAGAAGGTCAACAACGAAGTCTCGGTCATGATCGGCTACGCACTGAAGCCGGGCTCTGAATCGTCGGTCGAGGTCGGTGGCGCCGCTTTCGCCATGTACTCGCAGGGCGACGGTCTCTGGATCAAGAATGCGGCCGAGGAAGAGCGGATGGTCGAGGCCATGCGCAAATCCGCCGATCTCGTGGTCAAGGGCGTCTCGTCCAAGGGGACCGAGACCACCGACACGTTCTCGCTGAAGGGCCTCGCCCAGGCGCTCGACAAGATCGCGCAGGATTGCAGGCGTTAAGCCTGCGGTCGATAAGGTCGCAATCGGCGGTTCCGGTTGCTATATAGGGCGGACTAGACTTTCTCCCGTCATTCCGGGGCGCGCGAAGCGCGAACTATGGTGCGCAATTGCGCACCTGAGAATCTCGAGGTTCCGGGTCTGGTCCTTCGGACCATCCCGGAACGACCACCTAATCAGGCCATTCAATGCAACCGATGACCGAGCCGCACAACGCAACGCTGGTGGAGAAGACTCCGCTCGAAACCTATGTGCCGCCGGCGAGGCCCTCGCTGATCGGCCTGTCGCGCACCGAGCTTGCCGATCGCCTCGGCGAGATCGGCGTTGCACCGGCGCAGCGCAAGATGCGTGTGCAGCAGCTGTGGCACTGGATGTATTTCCGTGGCGCCCAGAACTTCGAAGAGATGACCTCGGTCTCGAAGGGCATTCGCGCCGAGCTCGCGCAACATTTCACCGTCGACCGGCCCGAAGTCGTGGCCGAGCAGATCTCCAACGACGGCACCCGCAAATGGCTGCTGCGGCTGCCGAGCGGCGACAATGTCGAGCGGGCGCATGAAGTCGAGTGCGTCTACATCCCCGAAACCGATCGCGGCACGCTGTGTGTGTCCTCCCAGGTCGGCTGCACGCTGAACTGCTCCTTCTGCCACACCGGCACGCAGCGCCTGGTGCGCAACCTCACCGCCGGCGAGATCGTGGGACAGGTGATGGTCGCACGCGATCGTCTGAACGACTGGGCCGATCGCGAAGACGGTACGCGTCGCGTCACCA
Organism: Bradyrhizobium sp. i1.15.2; assembly: GCF_040548425.1. NCBI lineage: Bacteria > Pseudomonadati > Pseudomonadota > Alphaproteobacteria > Hyphomicrobiales > Nitrobacteraceae > Bradyrhizobium > Bradyrhizobium sp. i1.15.2. The sequence goes on from NZ_JBEPRQ010000021.1 coordinate 3,762, forward strand.
ACATCGTGATGATGGGCATGGGCGAGCCGCTCTACAATTTCGAAGCGGTGCGTGACGCCCTGCTCATCGTCGGCGACAACGAAGGCATCGGCATCTCCCGCCGCCGCATCACGCTGTCGACTTCGGGCGTGGTGCCGAACATCGTGCGCGCGGGCGAGGAGATCGGCGTCATGCTCGCGATCTCGCTGCATGCGGTGCGCGACGAGCTGCGCAACGAGCTGGTGCCGCTCAACCGCAAATATCCGATCAAGGAATTGCTGCAGGCCTGTCGCGACTATCCCGGCGCCTCGAACGCGCGTCGCATCACCTTCGAATATGTGATGCTCAAGGGCGTCAACGATTCGCTCGATGACGCCAAGCTGCTGGTGAAGATGCTCAAGGGCATTCACGCCAAGATCAATCTGATCCCGTTCAACCCCTGGCCCGGCACCGCCTATGAATGCTCGGACTGGGACCAGATCGAAAAGTTCTCCGAATACGTCTTCAACGCGGGCTATTCCTCGCCGGTGCGCACCCCGCGCGGCCGCGACATTCTCGCCGCCTGCGGCCAGCTGAAGTCGGAGACCGAAAAACTCTCCGCCAGGGAACGCCAGACGCTGCGCGCCATGGCGATGACAGACTAGCTTGGTAGGTGCACTGTGTTGCTTCCCCGTCATTGCGAGGAGTGCAGCGACGAGGCAATCCAGACTGCCTCCGCAGACGCATTCTGGATTGCTTCGCGTCGCTCGCAATGACGGTAACGTTGGCTTCCTCTGCATGTCCTTGATCGGCCGCCTCATCGTCATCTTCATCGGCTTTCTCGCCGCCTGCTTCGTCGGCGGCATGATCGTCGTCATCGCGCTGTTGTTTCCGGAGTTCGCCGATCTCGGCGCCGGTCCCGTCGATCAGGGCACGATCGACATCCTGCTCGGGTTCGGTTTCATCTTCGTCTCTGGCTTTGCGCTTGTGCCGGCGGCGGTGATCGTCGCGATCACCGAGGCGCTCTACATCCGCAGTGCTCTCACCTATGCCGTCGGCGGCGGCCTCGTCGGCCTCGCCTGCTATCTCGGCCTCATTCCCTTTCACTCCGACACCTTGCAGTTCGAAGGCATCGTGCGCCGCCATCTCGAGATCATGACCGGCGCCGGCATCGTCGCCGGTGTCGTCTACTGGCTGATCGCCGGTCGCAATGCCGGTGCCTGGCGCAATCCGCCGCTGCCGCGTAAGCCGCCTCCGCCGCTGCCCTCGAATTCAAGGCCGGATTGAGGTGCCGTCATTGCGAGGAGCGAAGCGACGAAGCAATCCAGACTATCGCCGCGGATGGATTCTGGATTGCTTCGCTTCGCTCGGAATGACGGATTCCGGGGTTTTCATCCCCTTCCCACTCGGCTAAACCGCGCGCCATGAACCGGACCGGACTCTTCATTGCCCTGGCGCTGTGGCTCGTGATCGGCGTCGTTTTCGGCCTTTATCCCGAGCTTGATCTCAAGCTCGCCGCGCTGTTCTTCGACCCTGAGACCAAGACATTTCCGCTCAAGCTGAACGGCTGGGCCAGCTTTGCGCGGGACGCCGCGATGTGGGTTGCCTGGGCGTTCGTGCTGCCTGCGCTGGTCGCGCTTGTGGTCAAGATGTTCAAGCCCGACCGGCCGCTGATGGTCTCGGGGCGCGCGATCGTCTTCCTGCTGGTCACGATCATCGTGTCGGCCGGCATCCTCACCAATTTCGCCTTCAAGTCCTATTGGGGCCGGCCGCGTCCGGTGGTGGTGACGCAGTTTGCCGGCGACCAGCAATTCGTGCCGTGGTGGGACCCACGCGGCGGTTGCGCGCGCAACTGCTCGTTCTTCTCGGGCGAGGGCGCGACCGCGTTCTGGACGCTGGCGCCGGCCGCATTGGCACCGCCGCCGTGGCGCCCGCTCGCTTATGCCGGAGCCGTGGTGTTCGGCCTCGTGACCAGCGGCCTGCGGATGGCATTTGGCGGCCACTTCTTCACCGACGTGTCGATCGCCGGCCTCGTCACCTTCGTCGTGATCTGGTTTGCCTACGCGCTGATTTACCGCTGGCCGCGGACCCGGTTTTCGGACGAGGCGGTCGATGCCGCCTTGACCCGCCTGAACATGCCTGCCTACCGGCTGCGCCAGCGCCTGTTCGGCCGCAAGACGGGGCCCGAGCCGTCAGTTTGAGCCATTAAAGGGGTGCCGAGCCCCGCGAAATTTGATATTCGCGCGGTCAACCCGTGAAACGACATCCGCCCTTCGAGACCGATTGGAAGCCCCATGACCACGATCCTGAAAAGCCTGCCCAAGGGTGAGAAAGTCGGCATCGCTTTTTCGGGCGGCCTCGACACGTCAGCGGCGCTGCTCTGGATGAAGCAGAAGGGCGCGCGCTGCTACGCCTATACCGCCAATCTCGGCCAGCCCGATGAGGCCGACTACAACGAGATTCCGCGCAAGGCGATGGAGTTCGGCGCGGAGAAAGCGCTGCTGGTCGATTGCCGCACGCAGCTCGTCCATGAAGGCATCGCCGCGATCCAGTCCGGCGCCTTTCATATCTCCACCGGCGGCATCACCTATTTCAACACCACGCCATTGGGGCGCGCCGTCACCGGCACGATGCTGGTCGCGGCGATGAAGGAGGACGGCGTCAACATCTGGGGCGACGGCTCGACCTTCAAGGGCAACGACATCGAGCGCTTCTATCGCTACGGCCTGCTGACCAATCCGGGCCTGCGCATCTACAAGCCCTGGCTCGACCAGCAGTTCATCGACGAGCTCGGCGGCCGCGCCGAGATGTCGGCGTTCATGACGGCGCAGGGCTTTGCCTACAAGATGAGCGCCGAGAAGGCATATTCGACCGACAGCAATCTGCTCGGCGCGACGCACGAGGCCAAGGATCTCGAAAGCCTCGACAGCGGCATCAAGATCGTCAACCCGATCATGGGCGTGCCGTTCTGGCGTGACGACTGCAACGTCAAGGCCGAGAAGGTCGTGGTGCGATTCGAGGAAGGCCAGCCGGTCGCGCTGAACGGCCAGACCTTCTCTGATCCCGTCGCGCTGTTCCTCGAAGCCAACGCGATCGGCGGCCGCCACGGCCTCGGCATGAGCGACCAGATCGAGAACCGCATCATCGAGGCCAAGAGCCGCGGCATCTATGAAGCGCCCGGCATGGCGCTGCTGCACATCGCCTATGAGCGCCTCGTCACCGGCATCCACAACGAAGACACCATCGAGCAGTACCGCATCAGCGGCATGCGCCTGGGACGTCTGCTCTATCAGGGCCGCTGGTTCGATTCGCAGGCCCTGATGTTGCGCGAGACCGCGCAGCGCTGGGTCGCCCGCGCCGTCACCGGCGAGGTCTCGCTGGAGCTGCGCCGCGGCAACGACTACTCGATCCTCAACACGGAAAGCCCGAACCTGACCTATGCGCCGGAGCGGCTTAGCATGGAAAAGGTCGAGGACGCGGCGTTCACGCCGGCCGATCGCATCGGTCAGCTCACCATGCGCAACCTCGACATCAACGATACCCGCGCCAAGCTGAAGCTCTACAGCGACACGGGCCTGCTGTCGGGCAGTGAAGGCTCGCAGATCTTCCGGCTGGAGAACGACAAGGGCTGAAGCGTAGGGTGGGTTAGCGCAGCGTAACCCACCTCTTCTGTCTCTGCGGATACGAACAGTGGCGGGTTACGCCTTCGGCTAACCCACCCTACAAGCAAAACAAAAATGGCCGGGATTGCTCCCGGCCATTTGCGTTTGTGCGTGCCGTTACCGCGGCGGCGCGGTGCCGGGCGGGGGCGGCGGCAGCGAAGCCTGGCCGCCGTTGAGCAACGGCGTGATGTTGCGGACGGTGACGCGGCGGTTGATCGCGCTCGGTCCTTGCGTCTGCTCCTTCAGGTACTGCTCGCCATAGCCCTGCGACGTCAGGTTCTCGGACGGCACACCGAATTGCTGGGTCAGCAATTCGGCCGCGGCCTGCGCACGACGATCCGACAATGACAAATTGTCGACGTCGTTGCCGACCGCGTCGGTGTGACCTTCGATCAAGAACACCACGCGCGGGTTGGCCTGGATCGCACGGTTAAGACCGTCGGCGATCGACTGCAGCTTCGCCGCCTGGTCTGGTGGGATGGTCCACGATCCCGTCTCGAAGTTGATCGTGTTGAGGTCGATGCTCGGCATCTGCATGCGAACATTGGGGCTGTAGCGGATCTCGTCGAGTGTGTAGCGACGGTTGATCCGCTGCACCGGCGGCGCCACCATCGTCTGATAGATCACGTCCGGCGACGCCTCCTCGGCATCGACGATATAGCGATCGTAGGGAATGTTCACGACGGGCGGCGGAGCGTCGACATAGAAACCGCCGACCGACTGCGGATCGCGGTAGCTGTTATCGATGATGACGAGCTCGCGCCCGGCCGGGTCCCTGCGGATTCGCCGCAGCAGCCGACCGTCCGGACCGACAACAGTAACGATCTCGCTGCCGTCGGGACGGATCACCACGGTGCGGGTATCGGCGCCGACAGTCTCGGTGCGGATGTCGCGGGCGCCATAGCGGAAGCGATAGAGATCGTTGCCGCGGACGTATGTCTGCCCACCCGGATCGCGGATGATGATGCGGTCCGGCTCGGTGTAGACGGTGCGGCCGCCTTCGATGCTTTCGCGGCGCTGGTTGCGGTAGTCGGCGATGGTGGCGCCGATCACGGCACCGGCAACGACACCTGCACCGATCGCGAGCGGTGTCAGGTCACGCTGCGGCGGACGCGGCGGTGGCGGCAGGGGCGTGGTCGTCGTGGGCGCGGCGCGGAAGGCCGGCGCAACCGTGGGCGTCGCGTATTGCGCCCTGTTGGGCGGCGGGGTCGCAGCCGCCGAGCCCGGGACGGTGCTCGGTGCTGCGGCGCCGGCGGGGGGAGCCGGCGGCCGGGGCGGGGCAGCTGTCTGCGGCTGGGTCGGCGGAGCTCCGGCAGCGGGCGCGCCAGCAGCGGGTGCACCACCCTGGCGTCCCGGGGGCGATGTCACGGCGCCACCGGGGGCCGGCGTCGTTGTCGGGGCAGGGGTTGCGCCGGGCGCGGGCGTTGCGCCCGGTGCCGGCGTTGCGCTCGGCGCGGGACCCGGACGGCCGGACGGCGTCGGGGTGGCCCCTGGCGCCGGTGTCGTCGTTGGAGCGGGCGTGGCGCCTGGAGCCGGTGTTGGTGATCCCGCCGCCGAGGGCGCACGTCCGCCGGGGGTCGGCGCACCGGGACGGCCAGTCGGCGGCGTACTGCCCGGAGCCGGCGTCGCGGTCGGCGCAGGAGTCGCGGTCGGTGAAGGTGTACTTGTCGGTGCAGGTGTGGCGGCCGGAGCGGGCGCGCCCGGTCGCACCGTCGGCGCGGGCGCAGGCGACGGTGTCCCCGTGGGCGCCGGCGCGGGATGGCCTTGAGGAGTTGCTGCCGGTGGCGGCGGTGGTGTCGGGTGAGCCGCAGGCGGCGGAGGCGTGGGTGCGTGCTGCTGCGGAGCCGCGGCGGGCGGCGGCGCTGGAGGCGTGGGAGCCGGGCGTGCCGCGGGCGGTGCAGGAGGCGGCGCATGCTGTTGCGGAGCCGCAGCCGGGGGCGGCGCAGGCGGCTTCGGGGCGGCAGGCGGCGGTGGGGGCGGCGGCGGTGCCGGACGAGCCGCAGGTGGCGGCGGAGGCGGCGGCGGTGCTGCTGGGCGCTGCGGAGCGGCCGCCGGCGGAGGCGGCGCGGGCGGATGGGGCGGTGCAGCTGCGGGCGGCGGTGCGGTCGGACGCGCGGGCGCCGCAGGCGGCGGTGTAGCCGGGCGCGCGGGCGCTCCCTTCGGCGGCTCCTTCGGTTTTCCGTCAGGGCCGGTCTCTTGTGGCTGCGCCTGCGCGATCACGAGCGGCGGCGCGCCTTGCGCATGTGATGCGGAGCTTGCGAACTGCATCGCGGTCAGAGCCGTGGTGGCAAGCAGCACGAAACGAAGATTAGTCATGATGGTGAACTTCCCCGGAAGGTTCTTTGACGAAGTGTTGGGATGAACAGCTACGCGTTAGGCCGGATTGTGGCGGACGAAGCCGACGCGGCGCGATTTATTTCTGCACGCAAATCACCTCACTATAGTGACGTTCATTGCGCATTCAGACGCAGGTTGCAATTGCCTCCGATGTGATACCTCGCCTCATGCGCGATCCCGCGGCGGACTTGCATCCGTCGCAGGATTCGGCGTGAGCGGCCCGTTCGGCCCGCGCGATGGAATCTCTTCAGGCATGCGGCCCGGCAGTTCGTCGGGTGGCGTCGGCGCGCCGGGCTCGCGCACCGGCGGCGCGATTTCAGGCTGCGGATTGCCCGGCGGAATCCCCGGCGGCGGCTCGGTGGGCGTGCCCGGCGTCGACGGCGGAATCTCGGGCGGCTCGATCGGCATTACATCGAGACCTTGCGGTTGTCGCCGAGATCGGGCCGCGTGTTCGTCACCGCCGCGGCCGCCATCTTCACATAGGAGATCACCGTGCCGGGCGAATCCCAGAACTCGGCATCGTCAGGCGTGACCTTGAGCACGCGAATGTTGGGATCTTCCGCAGAGTCCCACCACGCCTTGGCCGGCGTCGCGAACAGCTCCTTGATCTTCGCACGGTCATTGGAGACCACGGCAGTGCCCGTCAGCGACACGTATTTTTGGCTGCCCGCATCCGCGAACGACAGGTTGATGGACGGATTGCGCGCGATCTCATCGTCCTTGTGACGCCGCGCGTCGGTGAGGAAATAGATCGTGTCCGCGTTGCGATCGAGATAGGCGCTCATCGGCCGCGCGCGGAGCTTGTCGCCATCGCGCGTCACCAGCATCGCGAATCCGATCGACTTCATCAGATCCCACACGCGATCCAAATCGCGATCGACGTCGCGAGCATTGTCGTTGGCCATGTCGTGCTCCTTCTTGCAAGGGACGACAACGGCGGGCGCGGAACGAGGTTCCGGCCGCAAGAAGGAACTTTATCTATTCCGGCGCGTGGCAAACCGCCTCGATGTTGTGTCCGTCGGGATCGAGCACGAAGGCGCCGTAATAGGTTGGATGATAATGCGCCCGGATCCCGGGCGGCCCGTTGTCGCGCCCGCCCGCCGCGATCGCCGCCTTGTAGAACGCATCCACCGTGGCGCGGTCTTTCGCCAGAATCGCGACATGCACCGGCTTGTTCAGCGCGCCCTCGCCGCCGATCCAGAAATCCGGCTTGCCGTCGGCGCCGAAGCCGGCGGCCGGATCGTGTCCGGTCTGCTCCTGCGTGACCTCCATGATCAGGCTGTAGCCGAGCGGCGCCAATGCCTTGGCGTAGAACGCCTTGGCGCGCTCATAGTCGGAGACCGGGAAGCCCATATGGTCGATCATCGCAACCTCCGTCGTTCGTCGTCAGCGCGACAGGAACGTATTGCTCCGCGTCTTGCGCGCAACCACAAAGCCGCGCGCGACCATGTCAGCGATACAATCGTCCCGCCATTCCTTTTGTGACAAATGCTCGATCACCACCGCGCGCGGCCATAGCGATTGCGGCGCGTCGCGGAAGAAGCCGATCAGCACGCGATCCTCGAAGCCCTCGACGTCAATCTTCAATGCGTCCACCTTGGTGATGCCGGCCTCGTCGAGAATGCGCGTCAACCGCAGCGAGGGTACTTTGATCGCCTCCGCGCTGGCCGTGCCGGTGACGACATGCGTGGCGCCGAGATTGCCGCCGCCGCTCTCGATCATCAGCTCGCCGTCGCTGTCGCCGGCGGCCGCCTGCACCAGGCGCACCTGCGTCGCTTTCGATGCGGCCTGGTTGAACGAGAGCCGTCCAAACGTCATCGGATGCGGCTCGATGGCGACCACTTTGCCTGATGGCCCGACCTGTCGCGCCATCACCAGCGCAAAGGTGCCGACATTGGCACCGACATCGACGAACACGCCGCCGTCCGGGGTGTGCTGGCGCAGGAAGTCGAGCTCGTCGAGATTGTAATCGGGATTGAACAGCGCGCCGCGCTCGGTCGCGCTGCCCTGGTGATAGAAGCGGAACGATGCGCCCTGGTATTGCACGTCGACGGGACCACTGCGCAGCAGGTTCACCAATCGCGAAAGCCACGGCCGGAACGCTCCGCGCTTCAGCCGCGACTGTGTCGCGAGGCGAATGATCGCGGCCTGCGCCGCATTCGGCGCAAACGCGCCGAACGGCGCGGACGAAGGGGCATTGTCGGTCGCCAAGTCAAAGTCCTCGTTGCAAGCGGCGCATGCATAGCCGGTTTTGCCGGGGACTCCAATCGTTCACGAGGGGTCGGTAGCCCGGATGGAGCGCAGCGCAATCCGGGTTTCGCCTCTCGATGGACTGTCCCGGATTGCGCTGCGCTCCATCCGGGCTACAGCTGCTAGCCTCACGCCGCCTTTTTCGGCGCCTTGCGCTGGCCCAGGAATCGCCCGAGCAGCTTGCGCTTGCCCTTGCGCGGGATCAGGTCGATATCGCTGACGAGTTTTGCACCGCCCTTGCGGCGCTCCAGCACGATCTTGCGGCTGTGAAAGGCCTCCAGCTCGACACGATGCGCGACGCTGACGATGGTGGCCTTCGGCAGCTCGTCGGTGACCATCTTCATCATCTTGTCCTGGCTCTTCTCGTCGAGCGCCGAGGTGGCCTCGTCGAGCACGACGATATCAGGGCTGTGCAGCAACAGCCGCGCAAAAGCGAGACGCTGCTTCTCGCCGCCAGACAGCGTCTGGTCCCACGGTGCTTCTTCCTCGATCTTGTCCTTGAGATGGTCGAGACCGACCTTGTGCAAGGCCTCGCCGATCTCCTCGACGGTCCAGTCATCTTCCGCGCCGGGATAGGCGACCGCGCGGCGCAAGGAGCCTGATGGCACGTAGGGTCGCTGCGGCAGCATGAACAGCCGCCGGTCGGGATGGAAATTGACGCTGCCGCCACCCCATGGCCAGAGCCCGGCGATGGCGCGTACCAGCGTGCTCTTGCCGGTGCCGGATTCGCCGGCCACCAGGAGCCGCTCGCCAGCCTCGATCACCACCTCGGTCTCGCCGACCACGGCGGTACCGTCATCAAGCGTGACGGAGAGGTCGTTCAGCTCCAGCATGGCGTCGTTGCTGGTCTCCCCACGCTTGATGCGACCGATTCCGTCGCCCTGCTCGGCGCGCTCGAGGCCGTCGAGCGACATCATCAGCGAGGCGATGCGGCGAGCGCAGGCATTCCAGTCGGCGAGCCGCGGATAATTGTCGACCAGCCAGCCGAACGCGCTCTGCACGATGGTGAAGGCGGAAGCCGCCTGCATCACCTGCCCCAACGTCATGCTGCCGTCGAGGAATTTTGGCGCGCAGAGCAGGAGAGGGACCACGGGAGCAACAAGACTCGATCCCTGCGACACCAGCGTGGTGCGCATGTGCTGGCCCGCCAGTCGCGCCCATTGCCGCAGTACATTCGTGAAGTTGCGGTCGATGCCGTCGCGCTCTTCCTCCTCGCCGCCGAGCAGCGCGATGCTCTCGCCATTCTCGCGCACGCGCGTCAGCGTGTAGCGGAAATCGGCCTCGGCCTGGTTCTTGTCCTCGGAGACCTGCACGAATTGGCGGCCGATCACCAGGATCGAGCCCGATGCGATTCCCGCATAAAGCATCGCGGCGATCACCAGGAAGCCGGGAATGGTCACCGACCATCCCGCGAGCGTGACGGTGAGCGCGCCGCCGATGGTCCAGAGCACGACGATGAAGGTCGCGGCCGACAGCAGCGCGGACGTCACGCCGGCGAGGAAATCCACCGGCGAATCGGTCGCGACGCGCAGATCCTCCGCGATCCGGTATTCCGGATTCTTGTGGTCGCCGCTGACGAGATTGAGCTGGTAATAGCGGCCGTTGCCGAGCCAGCGCGTCAGCACGCTGGCCGTCAGCCACGCCCGCCAGCGCCGCTGGATGCCCATGCGTGCGAACACTTGCGCCACGCCGAGCACGATGCTGCCGATCGCGAGCGGGAAGAACACCGCGGTGAGATGGAAGACGGTGGACGCCTCGCGTTTTTCGATCGCGTCGAAGATCGCCCGATTCCAGACGTTGATGCCGTATTGGAAGCCGACCGTCAGGACGATCAGCACGCCGAGGCCGATCGAAAACGGCCACGCCAGCCGGTCGCCGTTGCGGCCCCAGAAGCCGCGCGCGCTGATCCAGAAGCGGGTGAGGAGGTAGTCCTTGCGGGCCTGCTCGGCCTCTTCGGGCGATTGCTCCGGGTCGGGCTCGACCAGCTCGGGCGGCGGCGGAGCCTCTTCCTCGCCGGTCTCGCCGACGATTTCGACGATGGGCGGCTTCTTGCCCGATTCGCGCTTTCTGGCCGGCTTTTGCATGGCCGGATAACGCAAGCTAAATCAAAAGGTTCCACTCGGTTCCGAGTGTCGGATCATTCGGCGGCGCCGTCGCGCACCCGGCGTCGCGCGAGCCGGTGCAGCACGCGCGATAGCTGATCGATCGCATAGGGCTTCTGCACGAGCTCGAAATCGACCTTGCCGTCCTGGGACAGCGCCTCGCTGTAGCCGGTGGTCAGCACGACCGGCACGCCGATGCCGCGCTCGCGGACTGCCTGCGCGAGATCGAGCCCGGTCATGCCGGGCATCACGATGTCGGAGAAAACGACATCGAAGCGATCGGGCTCCATGACCAGCTCGGCGAGCGCATCAGTTGCATTGTCGATCAGCGTGATGCTGTAGCCGAGCTCGGTGAGGCCGTCGGCCGCGAAATTGGCGAGCTCGATATTGTCCTCGACCAGCAGCACCGACATGCCGCTACCGGCCACAGCCGGGGCCGTGTTCGGTGCCTGCCGCTGCGGCAGCAGGTGCGGCGCCACGCGCGGCAGATAGAGCGAGAAGGTGCTGCCGTGGCCCACTTCGCTGGTGACTGTCACCTCGCCGCCGGACTGCCGGGCGAAGCCGAACACCTGCGACAGGCCGAGACCGGTGCCGTGGCCGACCTGCTTGGTGGTGAAGAACGGCTCGAAGATGCGCTCGAGCCTCGCAGCCGGAATGCCGATGCCGGTGTCGCTGACGGCAATGCCGACGAAGCCATGTTTGTCAGCAAGCTCATGTTTGCCGGAAAGCTCAGGGTTGCCTGAAAGCTCAGGGTTGGCTGAGACGGGAGCCCGCGTGTCCGCAATCGTCGCCGCGGCCTCGACCTCGAAAACGATCCTGCCCTTGCCGTGCATGGCATCGCGCGCATTGGTCGCCATGTTGATCAACGCCGTCTCGAACTGGCTCGCATCGGCATTGACGAGACAGGGCTCGGCCGGCAGCCGCATCGCAATTTCGATCGCGGGTCCGAGCAGCGTCGCGAGCATGTCGTGCAGCGACTGCAGCCGCGCGCCGACGTCGAACACTTCCGGCTTCAAGGTCTGGCGCCGCGCAAAGGCGAGCAGCTGCGAGGTCAGCTTGGCCGCGCGCCCGACCGCGTCCGCGATGGCGGTGATGTAGCGCTGGCGCCGCTCCTCGCTCAGCTGCGGCCGGTTCAGCAGGTCGACAGAGGCGCGAATCACGGTCAGGAGGTTGTTGAAGTCGTGCGCGACGCCGCCGGTGAGCTGGCCGAGCGCCTCCAGGCGCTGGCTGTGCTTGAGCGCCTCCTCGGCTTCGCGCCGCGCGGCGGCCTCGGCCTGAAGATGCTGGGTGCGCCGGAACGCGAACGCCAGCAGCAGAAACAGCAGCGCGGTGGCGGGAATACCGAACACCAGATGCTGGCCCATGGTGGCGAACCAGCGCGCGCGGATTGCCGAGGTCTCCAGCCCCGCGCTGACATAGATCGGGTATTCGGCGATGCGTCGGTAGCCGATGCGCCGCTCGACCTCGTCCGATGGCCAGGCGATGGTGATGAGGCCATGCTCGGGGTGAGCTGCGATGCTGCGGCCAACCGGCCCGTTAGGATCGAGCCTGAGGTCGCGGTCCAGCCGCGGAAGATGCGCCAGCACCACACCGTCGGTGCGTGCCATGGCGAGGAAGCTGCCGGGATCGGAGCCGATCCTGGCATAAAAGCTCTCGAAATATTCCGGCAGGACGGAGGCCTGGATCACGCCGATGAAGCTGCCGTCGTCGGAGCTGCGGCGGCGGCTGACCCCGAAGAAGCGCGCGCCCTGATAGGGCTGGCGCGGCGTCAGGGGAACGCCGATGTAGCTGCCGATGCTCTGGTCGACATGGGCGGCAAAGTAATCACGGTCCGCAAAGCTCTGCGCCGGCGGCGGCGATGCCAGGCTGTTGACCAGCGACTTTCCGTCCGCATCGAAGATCCATGCCGATTTGAGCTGCGGCAGCGAATCGGTCAGTTGCTTCAGGCGGCGGTGCAGGGCCGGTTCGCGCGAGCGGATGATTTCGTCGGGCATGTCGCGCACCACCTCGTTGATCTCGGCGAGGCTGCGGTCGATGGTCTCGAACACCTTGAGCGCATGCTCGTGCGCGACATCGAGGGTGCGCTCGATTTCGCGGTCGGCAATATCTTTTGTCGAGGTGTAGGAGATCGAGGCGGCGATCGCGAACAGTGCAATCGGCAGCGCCAGGGACGCAGCCATCATCCACTGCAGCAATCTCAGCGAATTGCGTTGTGCGCCCTGCACGGTCGCTCCGGTCCCACGCCGGAGAGCTTACTTGAATTTCGCGCCGGGAAGGAAGCGGCTTGTAGCTGGAACCAGAGGTTGCAACTCGTCGGCTTGCCCGCGCAGGGGCGGAGGCGAAATCTACTGGAAGACGCGCCCGCCGTAGAATGCCCCGGCCGTTCCGGCCGGGGATCGCAGCATGAATGACGCCTAGATCTGGCGCTCGACCATCTTGAGCTTGAGCTCCGCGATGGCCTCCGCCGGGTTGAGGCCCTTCGGGCAGGCCTTGGCGCAGTTCATGATGGTGTGGCAGCGATAGAGGCGGAACGGGTCCTCGAGATTGTCGAGCCGCTCGCCGGTCGCTTCATCCCGCGAATCCGACACCCAGCGGTTGGCCTGGAGCAGCGCGGCGGGACCGAGATAGCGCTCGCTGTTCCACCAATAGCTCGGGCACGAGGTCGAGCAGCAGGCGCAGAGGATGCACTCGTAGAGGCCGTCGAGCTTCTCGCGGTCCTCGTGGCTCTGCTTCCATTCCTTCTGCGGCGTCGGCGAGGTCGTCTTCAGCCACGGCTCGACCGAAGCGTACTGCGCATAGAAATTCGTGAGGTCGGGGATGAGGTCCTTCACGACAGGCTGGTGCGGAAGCGGATTGATCTTCACCGCGCCGTCCTTCACGTCGTGCATCGAGCGGGTGCAGGCCAGCGTGTTCTGGCCGTCGATGTTCATCGCGCAGGAGCCGCAGACGCCTTCGCGGCACGAGCGGCGGAAGGTCAGCGACGGGTCGATGTTGTTCTTGATCCAGATCAGACCGTCCAGCACCATCGGCCCGCAATCATGGGTGTCGACGTAATAGGTGTCGACGCTCGGATTCTTGCCGTCGTCCGGATTCCAGCGATAGACGCGGAATTCACGGACCTCGGTCGCGCCCGCGGGCTTCGGCCACGTCTTGCCGCCGCTGATCTTGGAGTTCTTCGGAAGTGCGAATTCAACCATTTCGATAAAGCTTTCGCTGTTCGCTCAGTACATGCGCGCCGTTTAGTAAACGCGAGCCTTGGGCGGGATGTACTGGACGTCGTTGGTCATGGTGTAGTCGTGAACCGGGCGGTACTCGATCTTGACCTTGCCGGAATCTTCCAGCCAGGCCAGCGTGTGCTTCATCCAGTTCTTGTCGTCGCGCTCGGAGAAGTCCTCGCGGGCATGCGCGCCGCGGCTCTCGGTGCGGTTGGCGGCCGAGTTCATCGTCACCACCGCCTGCGCGATCAGATTGTCGAATTCGAGCGTCTCGATCAGGTCGGAATTCCACACCAGCGAGCGGTCGGACACGGCGATGTCGGTGATGCCGCTATGGACCTTCTCGATCAGGTTCTGGCCTTCGCTCAGGATGTCGCCGGTGCGGAACACCGCGCAATTGTTCTGCATCACGTGCTGCATGCCTTCGCGCAGCTTCGCGGTCGGCGTGCCGCCGGAGGCATAGCGATAATGATCGAGCCGGCCGAGCGCCAGGTCGGACGAATTCGCCGGCAGCTCCGGCTGGCTGGCGTTCGGCGTGAGCTTCTCGGCGAGGCGCAGCGCCGCGGCGCGGCCGAACACGACAAGGTCGATCAGCGAGTTGGAGCCGAGGCGGTTGGCGCCGTGCACGGAGACGCAGGCGGCTTCGCCGATCGCCATCAGGCCGGGGATGATGGCGTTGTCGTCGCCGTCCTTCTTGGTCAGCACTTCGCCGTGATAGTTCGTCGGGATACCGCCCATGTTGTAGTGCACGGTCGGCACGATCGGGATCGGTTCGCGCGTCACGTCGACATTGGCGAAGATCTTTGCGGATTCCGAGATGCCCGGCAGGCGTTCGGCCAGCACCGCGGGATCGAGATGATCGAGATGAAGGAAGATGTGGTCCTTCTTCTTGCCGACGCCGCGCCCCTCCCGGATCTCGATGGTCATTGCGCGCGAGACGACGTCACGCGAGGCCAGATCCTTGGCGGAGGGCGCATAGCGCTCCATGAAGCGCTCGCCCTCGGAGTTGACGAGATAGCCGCCTTCGCCACGCGCGCCTTCGGTGACGAGACAGCCCGAGCCGTAGATGCCGGTCGGGTGGAACTGCACGAACTCCATGTCCTGCATCGGCAGGCCGGCGCGCAGCACCATGCCGCCGCCATCGCCGGTGCAGGTGTGCGCCGAGGTGCAGGATGCATAGGCGCGGCCATAGCCGCCGGTCGCCAGAATCACGGACTGGGCGCGGAAGCGGTGCAGCGTGCCGTCGTCGAGCTTGAGCGCGATGACGCCGCGGCAGGTGCCCTGGTCGTCCATGATCAGGTCGATGGCAAAGAACTCGATGAAAAACTCGGCCGCGTGGCGCAGCGACTGGCCGTACATCGTGTGCAGCATGGCGTGGCCGGTGCGGTCGGCGGCGGCGCAGGTGCGCTGCGCCTGGCCCTTGCCGTAGTCCAGCGTCATGCCGCCGAACGGGCGCTGGTAGATCTTGCCGTCTTCGGTGCGCGAGAACGGCACGCCCCAATGCTCGAGCTCGTAGACCGCCTCGGGCGCGTTGCGCACCATGTATTCGATCGCGTCCTGGTCGCCCAGCCAGTCCGACCCCTTCACGGTGTCGTACATGTGCCAGCGCCAGTCGTCCTTGTGCATGTTGCCGAGGGACGCCGAGATGCCGCCCTGCGCCGCGACGGTGTGCGAGCGGGTCGGAAACACTTTGGTGATGCAGGCGGTGCGGAGGCCGGCTTCGCTGCAGCCGACCACGGCGCGCAAGCCCGCGCCGCCGGCGCCGACCACGACCACATCATAGGTGTGGTCTTCGATCGGATAGGCTTTGCCGTTGGTGGCGGGAGCGCCGTTGCCCTTGCCATTGGTCTCTGTGGCCATGGGTTAGACTCCGGAGGAAAGTTTCAGGATCGCGTAGGTCGAGGCGAGCGCCACGGCGAACGAGAAGAAGTTGTTGAGCATGATCGAGATGAGCTTCAGCTTCTCGTTATGGATGTAGTCCTCGATCACGACCTGCATGCCGATCTTCATGTGCCAGGCGCTGGCGAAGATGAAGAGCAGCAGGATCACCGCGATCGGCAGCGAGCCGAGGATCTGTGCGGCGCCGGCCTGGTTGCGGCCGAGCAGCATCATCACGATCACGATCACCGGGATCATCAGCAGCGTCATGGCGACGCCGGTGATGCGCTGGCGCCAGAAATCGGACGTGCCCGAATGCGCCGCGCCGAGATTGCGCACGCGGCCGAGCGGGGTGCGCATGGAGGAGCCCTTCGGAGCGCCGTGGGATTCGTCGAAACTCATCGGCCGCCTCCGATCGCGTAGGCGATGATCCAGACCAGGACCGTGAGCACGATGCCGCCGATCAACGCGCCCCAGGTCAACGCTTCGCGCTCATTGGCCTTGAAGCCGTAGCCCAGGTCCCAGACGAAATGCCGGATGCCGCTGAGCATGTGGTGCATCAGCGCCCAGGTGAATCCGAACACGATCAGCCGGCCGATGATGCTGCCGGTGAAGGCCTGGACGTGGCTATAGGCGGCCGGGCCGGAGGCCGTCGCAATCAGCCACCAGGCCAGCAGCAGCGTTCCGGCGTAGAGGGCAATCCCGGTGGCGCGATGGACGATGGAAAGTGCCATCGTCAGCGTCCAGCGGTAGACTTGCATGTGTGGCGAAAGCGGTCGTTCGATCCGTGCGGTCATGGGCTTCGATTGCTTTATTGCGGCCCAGCATGGGGCGCGCGGGGATCGCGAAAGGTCGGCTCTATTTACGGAGTCGATTTCACCTGCGCAATCACCAAATCGCCATAAATCGAACCTGGGTTCAGCTCTAGGCCCTTGATGTAACAAGGCCAATCGGGCGCTTGGTATACCAGGGCCATGGCGCACCGGCTAAAGACAGAACAAAAATTCATTCCTTGTCGGAGAGCTGCGGCGCATTGAAATTACTATTGGAACGGCTCTAAGCCGCCGCAGGCCAACCAGGGTTCGAACCAGTCATTCATGACGTTCGGACCGGCAGGGATGATCGGCGAGCAATTTTCAATTTCCGCAAAGCGCACCGATTTTTCGCGAGACGGGCGGATATGCGCAACCTGCATCCCACCCCAGACCGCCGATGCGGCGGTCGACCCGACAAATCAGATCGCCTAGAGCATTGCGGGCAGCTGTCCGAGCGATGCATCGGAGAAGTTGCGAGCCATCGCCGGGGCAGGTCAGGGGTGATTGCAGGACTTGATATCAAGGAGATCCTCGAGCTCACGCTGCTGCTGATCGCAACCGGCGCGCTCTCCGGATTTTTGGCCGGCGTGTTCGGCATCGGCGGCGGCGCGATTCTGGTGCCGGTGTTCTACGAGTGCTTCCGCATCGCCGGTGTGCCGCTGGAGGTGCGCATGCCGCTCTGCATCGGCACTTCGCTCGCCGTCATCATTCCGACCTCGATTCGTTCGTTCCAGGCGCATTACAAGCGCGGCGCCGTCGATCTTGCGATCCTTCGGGTCTGGTGGCTGCCGATCCTGATCGGCGTCATCGCCGGCAGCGTGGTCGCGCGCTACGCGCCGGAGCGGCTGTTCAAGATCGTGTTCGTCGCCGTCGCCTGGTCGGCCGCGGTACGGCTGATCTTCGCGCGCGAGAGCTGGAAACTCGGCGATGATCTGCCGAAAGGCATCTTGATGCGAATCTACGGCTTCTGCGTCGGCATTTTGTCGACCTTGATGGGCATCGGCGGCGGATTGTTCTCGAACCTGCTGATGACGTTCTACGGCCGCCCGATCCATCAGGCGGTGGCGACCTCGTCGGCGCTCGCAGTGCTGATCTCGATCCCCGGCGCGCTCGGCTACATCTATGCTGGCTGGCCTGCGGCGGCCAGCTACCCGGCCGTTGCAGCCCTGCAAATCCCGTTCGCGCTTGGCTACGTCTCCCTGATCGGCGCCGTGCTGGTGATGCCGATGAGCCTTGTAACAGCACCGCTCGGTGTGAAGGCGGCGCATGCGATGTCGAAGCGGACGCTGGAGGTCGCGTTCGGGTGCTATCTGTTTATTGTCGGCAGCCGGTTTGTGATGAGCTTGATAGGCGGGCAGTAGCCGCCGCAAAATCCGTCATTGCGAGCGTAGCGAAGCAATCCAGAATCTTTCCGCAGCGGTAGTCTGGATTGCTTCGTCGCAAGGGCTCCTCGCAATGACGACGAGAGTGCAGCGAACAACAGCCCCTATTTCTTCGCGTAAAGATCCTTGTAAATATCCCGCAGCACGTTTTTCTGCACCTTGCCCATGGTGTTGCGCGGCAGCTCGTCGACCACGAAGACCCGTTTGGGCATCTTGAACTTCGCCAGCCGGCCGTCGAGCGCCTTCAGCACCGCAGCCTCTGTCACATCGGCGCCCTTGTTGCAGACCAGCACCGCCGTGACGCCCTCGCCGAAATCGGCGTGGGGCACGCCGATCACGGCAGATTCGATCACGCCGGGCATGGCGTCGATCTCGCTCTCGATTTCCTTCGGATAGACATTGAACCCGCCGGAGATGACGAGATCCTTGCCGCGGCCGAGAATGTGGACGTAACCCTTGGCGTCGATCTTGCCGAGGTCGCCGGTGATGAAGAAGCCGTCGTCGCGGAATTCCGCCTTGGTCTTCTCCGGCATGCGCCAATAGCCCTTGAACACGTTCGGGCCCTTGACCTCGATCATGCCGATCTCGTCGCGCGGCAGCTCCTTGCCCGTCTCAGGATCTGTGACGCGTACGGAGACGCCGGGGAGCGGAAAGCCGACTGCGCCGGGCACGCGCTCGCCGTCATAGGGGTTCGAGGTGTTCATGTTGGTCTCGGTCATGCCGTAGCGCTCGAGCACCGCATGGCCCGTGCGCGCCGACCATTCGCGATGGGTTTCGGCGAGCAGCGGCGCCGAGCCCGAGATGAACAGCCGCATGTGTTGTGTGGTTTCGCGCGATAGCACGGCGTTCTGGAGCAGCCGGGTATAGAACGTCGGCACGCCCATCAGCACCGTGGCGCGCGCCATCAGCTTGATGATCAGATCAGGGTCGAGCTTCGGCAGGAAGATCATCGACGCGCGCGCGAACAGCGTCACGTTGGTCGCCACGAACAGGCCGTGGGTGTGGTAGATCGGCAGCGCGTGGATCAGCACGTCCTTGTCGGTGAAGCGCCAGAAGCTGACCAGCGAGAGCGAGTTCGACGCCAGATTGTCGTGGGTCAACATCGCGCCCTTGGAGCGGCCGGTGGTGCCGGACGTGTAGAGGATCGCGGCGAGATCGTCGTTTGAGCGCGGGACCGTGGCGAATTCGCTGCTCGCCTTGTCGGCGGCGTCCGTCAGCGAGCCCTTGCCGTCAGCCCCGAGTGTCTCGACTTTCGCCTTCACCTTGGCGGCGATGGGGGCGAGGCCCTCCGCCTTGGCGGGATCGCAGACCACCAGCGAGGGCTCGGCATCGCCGATGAAGTAATCGAGCTCATTCAGCGTATAGGCGGTGTTGAGCGGCAGGTAGACCGCGCCGGCCCGCACCGTGGCCAGATACAGCACGATGTTGGCCACGGATTTCTCGACCTGAACCGCAACGCGGTCGCCGGGCTTCACGCCGCGCGCGACCAGCACATTGGCCATTTGCCCGGCCCGGGCGATCAGATCGCCATAGCTGATGCGTCCTCCGTCGTGCGTCTCGATCGCGAGGCGCTTCGGATCGTCGAGGCCATCGAACAGGCGGGAAAACAGATTGGCGTTGGCTGCTTGGTTCATGCAAGATTTCCTCGACCGCAAGGCTTGACCACAAGGCTCGTCAGACAAGGCCGGTCAAAACCGAGGGCTGGATTAGCAAAAACCGCCCCGATGAAGCAACGGAGACAGTTTGCATGACCAAAAACGGGAAACGCGTGGCCTGGGTGACAGGCGGGGGCAGTGGGATCGGGGAGGCCGGCGCCGAGGCGCTGGCGGCTGACGGCTGGACGGTGGTGGTCTCGGGCCGGCGCAAGGACGCCCTGGATACCGTAGTCGCGAAGATCACCGGGGCGGGCGGCGCCGCCGAGGCCATCGCGCTGGACGTGTCGGTCGCCGCCGCCGCCCAGAAGGCTGCCGATCAAATCGTCGCGAAGCACGGCCGCATCGACCTGCTGGTCAACAATGCCGGCATCAATGTCCCCAAGCGCAGCTGGAAGGACATGGAACTGGAGGGCTGGGATAAGCTGGTCCAGGTCAATCTCAACGGCGTGCTCTATTGCATGCGCGCGGTGCTACCGACGATGCGCAAGCAACAGGACGGCTCCATCATCAACGTCTCGTCCTGGGCCGGCCGCCACGTCTCGAAAATGCCGGGCCCGGCCTACACCACGACCAAGCATGCGGTGCTGGCGCTGACCCATTCCTTCAACATGGACGAATGCGTCAACGGCTTGCGCGCCTGTTGCCTGATGCCGGGCGAGGTGGCGACGCCGATCCTGAAGCTGCGCCCGGTGGTGCCGAGCGAGGAGGAGCAGGCCAGGATGCTGCAATCGGAAGATCTCGGCCGCACCATCGCCTTCATCGCGAGCATGCCGGCGCGAGTGTGCATCAATGAACTGCTGATCAGCCCGACGCATAATCGCGGATTCATTCAGACGCCGCACAACAGGGATTGAGCGGCAGGTAGATCGTCGAGGCTCGTCATTGCGAGCGAAGCGAAGCAATCCAGCGGTGCATCCGCGGTGGCAGCCTGGATTGCTTCGTCGCTTCGCTCCTCGCAATGACGCCCCCCACGAACACACCCGCACTTAGTTTCACGCATCACAAAGAAGTTTTGTTCGAAACCGTTTCGCAAACCCTCCCGTAATTCGAGCCAACGACGTCGCTGCTGCTTCACGCTCACAGGTCGCAGCCGCCGTTGTTGCCCACTCGAACGCCGGCAATCGCCGGTCCTCATCCAATCGGGAGACTCTCCATGTCGAAGCGCATTGCCTATCTCACCGCCGCAGCTCTCAGCGCGCTGGCCATCACCGCGACCGTCGTCGCGCCCGCCCGCGCCGAGGAAAAGACCGTCATGGTCGGCGGCGCCGCGATGTTTCCGTCCAAGAACATCGTCCAGAACGCCGTCAACTCGAAGGACCACACCACGCTGGTGGCGGCGGTGAAGGCGGCCGGCCTGGTGCCGACGCTGGAAGGCAAGGGCCCGTTCACGGTGTTCGCGCCGACCAACGCCGCCTTCGGCAAGCTGCCGGCCGGTACCGTCGACACTCTGGTCAAGCCCGAGAACAAGGCGACGCTGACCAAGATCCTCACCTACCATGTTGTGCCCGGCAAGCTCGAGGCGTCCGACCTCACCGACGGCAAGAAGATGAAGACCGCCGAAGGCGAGGAGCTGACGGTGAAGAAGATGGACGGCAAGGTCTGGATCGTCGACGCCAAAGGCGGCACCTCGATGGTGACGATCTCCAACGTCAACCAGTCCAACGGCGTGATCCATGTGGTCGATACCGTGCTGATGCCGGCGACCTGACACCGCGCGGTCTGGCTTCATCTCCGAACCGGATGCGACGAAATGGCGAGCCGGGGGTCCCCGGCTCGCTTTATTGTGACCATGATAGCCCGCTGGTATCGATTCGATGCCGGGCAGGGCGTAACGAAAGCGGACGCATCGGCGTATAATTGCTGTCAGACGATGTTCAGGACGGAACCATCATGTCGAGCCTCACTGTCACCGACGAGCAGGTCAGCGCCACCCCGGCCAAAGTGATCCAGCCGGCCTGGGTCCGGGTCATGCACTGGATCAACGCCCTCGCCATGATCCTGATGATCCTGTCGGGTTGGCAGATCTACAACGCCTCGCCGCTGTTCGGTTTCAGCTTTCCGCGCGACTACACGCTCGGCGGCTGGCTCGGCGGCGGATTGCTCTGGCACTTTGCGGCGATGTGGCTCTTGATGATCAACGGCCTTGCCTATCTCGTCACGGGCTTCGCCACCGGCCGTTTCCGCAAGAAACTGCTGCCGATCACGCCGTCCGGCGTGCTCCACGATGTCAGGGCTGCCCTGACCTTCAAGCTCGGCCATGCCGACCTCACCGTCTACAATTACGTGCAGCGGACGCTCTATGCCGGTATCATCCTGGTCGGCGTGATCATCGTGCTGTCGGGGCTGGGAATGTGGAAGCCGGTGCAGCTGCACTGGCTGGTGTCCCTGTTCGGCGACTATCCGACCGCGCGCTACATCCATTTCTTCTGCATGGCCGCGATCTGCGCGTTCCTCGTCATTCACGTTTTACTCGCGCTGCTGGTGCCGAAGAGCCTGCGTGCGATGATCATCGGTCGCTAGAGCGGAGAGAGAGTCATGGCCAAGCGCTCATTCCTGATCCCCGGCGTCGACAAGCGGCTGCTGATCAAGGACTCCATCAAGACGATGCCAGAGGTCAGCCGCCGCCGCTTCATCGCGGGCGGCGCCAGCCTCGGCGCGTTGACGCTGCTCACCGGCTGCGACGTGATCGACTCGTCCTCCGCTGAGGAGATGCTGAAGTCGGTTTCGAAATTCAACGATGCCGTGCAGGCCTTCATCTTCAATCCCGACGCGCTGGCGCCGACGTTTGCGGAGAGCGCGATCACAAAACCTTTCCCGTTCAACGCCTATTACGATCTCGACGACGCGCCCGAGGTCAATGGCGACGACTGGAAGCTCGAGGTCCGCGGCCTCGTGGACAACAAGAAATCCTGGACGCTTCCGGAATTGTACAAGCTGCCGCAGGTCACGCAGATCACCCGTCACATCTGCGTCGAGGGCTGGAGCGCGATCGGCAGCTGGACCGGCACGCCGATGCGCGACTTCCTCAAGCTGATCGGCGCCGACACGCGCGCCAAATACGTCTGGTTCCAGTGCGCCGACAAGGACGGCTACAATTCCCCGCTCGACATGCGCACCGCGCTGCATCCGCAGACCCAGATGACGTTCAAATACGCAGGCGAAATCCTGCCGCGCGCGTATGGGTTTCCAATGAAGATCCGCGTGCCGACCAAGCTTGGCTTCAAGAACCCGAAATACGTGGTGTCGATGGAAGTCACCAACGACTACAAGGGCGGCTATTGGGAAGACCAGGGATATAATTCGTTTAGTGGGAGCTAGGCGCGCCGCTGCCGTAGGGTGGGTTAGCCCTGCAGATGCGCGAAGCGCATCTGCTCGGCGTAACCCACCTCTTTGGCTTCCGCGACGACAGAAGTGGTGGGTTACGCCTTCGGCTAACCCACCCTACGGCACCGTTTTTTTGGCCGGCCCCACCTTCCGCTGGCACAGCGCCGCCACCGCGCCCAACGCCAGCAGCGCCGCCGAGACATTCAGCGCGTAACTCAAGCTCCCCAGCGCGTCCGTGATGGCGCCGACCACGATCGGGCCGAGCGTCTGGCCGACGCCGAACGAGATCGTCATCGCCGCGATCGCGGTCGGCCACACCTCGGGTGGGTAGTTGAAGCGCACGAAGGCGGTGGTCGAACCGACCACGGCGAAGAACGCGACGCCGAACACGATCGCGGAGACCGCGAGCCATGCCGGCGAATGCCCGAGCATTGGCAGGGCGGCGCCGAGCGCGTTGGTGCCGAGGATGATGGCGGTGGCCAGCCCGCCGCGATCGAGCGCGAGCACGCGGCGCCAGGCCCACGGCGTGACGAAGGCGCTCAAGCCGATCAGGCTCCAGAACGCGGCCTGCGCCGCGGCCCCGCCGCCGCCGTCGCGCACATAGGCGATCATGAAAGTCATGTAGGCGATGTAGCCCGCGCCAAACAGGAAGTAGCCGGCGAGATAGATCAGCACGGGAAGAATCGCGAAGGCGCCGTGGCTGCCTTGCGAGAACCGCACGCCGCTCTCGATGCGGACCAGGAACAGCGGCACGGTCATGACGACGGACAGCAGGGTCATCGCCCACCACACTATCCACCACGAGCCCGGCCCGAAATATTGCAGCGTGAACGGGGCGATCAGGCCCGAGGCGAGAATGCCGATGCCGGGCCCGGCATAGAACAGGCTCAGCAGGAAATTGGCCCGCTCCGGGCGCGACTGCGCGATGGAAGCGGCCAGCGCACCGCCGGCGACGAAGCCGGCCGCGGCGCCCACGCCCAGCACGAGACGGGCCAGGCTCAGCGCGACGAAATTCCCGGTCAGCGCGCAAGTCGCGAGCGCGGCGACGCAGGCCAGGGTTCCGCCGCGGATCGCGGCCGACCAGCCGACGCGCTGGATCAGCCGGGACGCCACAAGCGCGCCCGCGAGATAGCCGACGGCGTTGATGGTGTTCATGAAACCGGCCGCCGAGTAGGACCAGCCGAGGTCCTCCCGCATGTCGGGCAGCACCAGCGAATAGGCGAAGCGGCCGATACCCAGCCCAACCGTCGCGGCCAGCGACAGGGTCAGGATCAACCGTGCGGGGTGGGCATCGGGTGGAGGGCGGTCAGGTGCGTGCAAGGGGTACTCCGGCATGCGCAGTGTGGCAGGCCCTGCCCGCCTTGCACAGCCGCGAGGCGGCAATGGTGTCTTGCCAAGCACGCATCGCCGCTCTAGCACTCCGGCCGAAATCGGCCTCAGAGGAAACGACCATGGCGACCCACAAACTGCTGCTGCTTCCCGGCGACGGTATCGGCCCCGAGGTGATGGGCGAGGTGAAGCGGCTGATCGACTGGCTCAATTCGGCGGGCATCGCCAAGTTCGAGACCGACACCGGCCTCGTCGGCGGTTCGGCCTATGACGCGCACAAGGTGTCGATCTCGGAAGGCGACATGGCCAAGGCCAAGGACGCCGACGCGATCATCTTCGGCGCGGTCGGCGGTCCCAAATGGGACGCGGTGCCTTACGAAGTCCGCCCCGAAGCCGGCCTGCTGCGCCTGCGCAAGGATCTCGGTCTGTTCGCCAACCTGCGCCCGGCGGTCTGCTACCCGGCGCTGGCGGAGGCCTCCAGCCTGAAGCGCGAGGCGGTCGAGGGCCTCGACATCATGATCGTGCGCGAGCTCACCGGCGGCGTCTATTTCGGCGAGCCCAAGACCATCACCGACCTCGGCAACGGCCAGAAGCGCGCCATCGATACCCAGGTCTACGACACCTATGAAATCGAGCGCATCGGCCGCGTCGCCTTCGAGCTTGCGAAGAAGCGCAAGAACAAGGTGACGTCGATGGAGAAGCGCAACGTCATGAAGTCGGGCGTGCTCTGGAACGAGGTCATGACCCAGGTCCACAAGCGCGAATATCCCGACGTCACGCTCGAGCACCAGCTCGCCGATTCCGGCGGCATGATGCTGGTGAAATGGCCGAAGCAGTTCGACGTCATCGTCACCGACAATCTGTTCGGCGACATGCTGTCCGACATCGCTGCGATGCTGACGGGATCGCTCGGCATGCTGCCCTCGGCCTCGCTCGGCGAGGTCGACGTCAAGAGCAAGAAGCGCAAGGCGCTGTACGAGCCCGTGCACGGCTCGGCGCCTGATATCGCAGGCCAGGGCCTCGCCAATCCGATCGCGATGATCTCGTCGTTCGGCATGGCGCTGCGCTATTCCTTCGACATGGGCGATCTCGCCGACAAGGTCGACGCCGCGATCGCCGCGGTGCTGGCCAACGGCCTGCGCACCGCCGACATCAAGTCGGAAGGCACCATTGCCGCCTCGACCACGCAGATGGGCGAAGCGATCCTGAAGGAATTGCAGAAGCTGCACGCCTGACGGCGACCGCAGTGTTTGTAGGGTGGGCAAAGCGAAGCGTGCCCGCCATTCTGATCGGCATTGCCGAGAGATGGTGGGCACGGCGCTTCGCGCCTTTGCCCACCCTACAAGGTCTCATCAAAACAAAAATGGCCGGGCGCGAGCCCGGCCATTTTGATTCGGTCGATATGTCCGCCTCAGTACAGCGGGAAATTCTGCGGATAGCCGCCAACATCCTGCGGCGTGCTCAGCGGCTGGCGATCGATCGGGCGGTTGAGATTTTCGCGTGCGAAGGTCGGGTAGCCCACCGCCGGCGGGAAGGCGTAGTCGGAGAACTTGCGGTCGCCCGGATTGACCTCGGTGCCGCCGTCGAGCCAGGAGCGCTTGCTCACATAGATGCGGGTGCGGCCCTGCTGATAGCTCGCATTGGGGCCGCTGGGGCCGTAATAGTGACGGCCGCTGTCATAGCGCTGCTTCTTGGTGTCGGCCGAGGCGGGTGTCGCGAAGGCTGAGGACATGGCAATCACGGCGCCGGCCGCAAGCCACATCGCCAGTTTGTTCGCGGCAGAGAAATTCGAGCTCATCACGTCCCCTTCAGGCGGCAAGCCGCCAATCAATTTCACCCTCATACTAACCCGGCCGGGGCGTCTGCAACTAGGTCTATTGGGTCACACCAGCGCTGAATAATCGTGCGCGCCGGCAAAAGTTGCATGGATACAGCCACTTGAGCTTGATGCCGGTCAGAGCGCGCCGCGCAATTGCGCATTGGCGGCGCCGAGCAGCCAGTCCGACGAGCCCGGGAGCGCGCAGGGGCGGCGCTTCAGCTCCGCATGGGCGAACAATTCGGCCAGCTTCGGCTCGTTGCCCGAGGTCAGCAGCGTCAGCCGGTTCAGCGTGCAGGCGATCGCCGCGCGCCGGGCGGGCAGGCTGTCGCCCTGGCAGGAAAATCCGGAGATCTGGAGCGCCGGCTCCTCGCTGCGCTTGAGGTAGCCGAGGCAGGCCCGCGCGCCCTCCGTCGTGCCGGTCGGCTGGAACAGGGCAACGGGGCCGAACTTCGTGTCGATCAGGCCGGCTTGCTCCAGCGGGGTCGCGGTGCCCAGTCCCATCCGGGCGGCCAGATCCAGAGTTGCCGGGCGCGCCACGTCGAATTCGCCGCCTTCCCGGTAGATCTCGAGCTCGGCCATGAGTTCGGCTATGGGCTTGTCCGCCTCGCTGGCCCAGCGCATCACGTCCCTGCGGCCGCCTTCGAGGTGCCTGAAGATGGCGTAAGAAGCTGTTTTTTCTGACGAATCCAGCCGGCTAAGGGCGAAACCCTGAGGCGAGCGGTCGGCCACGCTCCAGCCCGGCTTCAACGCCGGCTCGTCGTCGCGCAAGTTTGGCAGCTGGCCGAGTGCCGCAAGCCCGAGGATGGCAAACAGCACCAAAGCCCCCACATAGGCGAACAGGCGCGCCAGCGTGCCGACGACCTCGTCGGCGAAGGCTGCAAGCGCCAGATGGATCTGGGTGGGGTTTGTGGCCGTGCTGGCCTCAGGCGACTGCATCCACGTCCCTAAGGCATGGTCCAACGTTGTCTTGAGGCCGGTTCTCGCATAGAAGCGCTGCTCTTCCTGTTTAAGCCTCAGCTTCAGGAAAGAGCTTTTTCGTCGGAGAGTGAACGATGGGTTACAAAGTCGCAGTCGTCGGCGCGACCGGCAATGTCGGACGGGAAATGCTCAACATTCTGGATGAGCGCAAATTCCCCGCGGACGAGGTGGTGGCCCTGGCGTCACGCCGCAGCATGGGCGTCGAGGTCTCCTACGGCGACCGCACCCTGAAGGTCAAAGCGCTCGAGCATTACGACTTCTCCGACGTCGACATCTGCCTGATGTCGGCCGGCGGCGAGGTGTCGAAGGAATGGTCGCCGAAGATCGGCGCCGCCGGCACGGTCGTGATCGACAATTCCTCGGCCTGGCGCATGGACCCGGACGTTCCGTTGATCGTGCCGGAAGTGAATGCGGACGCGACCGCCGGCTTCAAGAAGAAGAACATCATCGCCAACCCGAACTGCTCGACCGCGCAGCTCGTGGTCGCGCTTAAGCCCCTGCACGACAAGGCGACGATCAAGCGCGTCGTGGTCTCGACCTATCAATCGGTGTCGGGCGCCGGCAAGGACGCGATGGACGAATTGTTCTCCCAGACCAAGGCCGTCTACACCAACCAGGAGCTGGTCAATAACAAGTTTCCCGCGCGCATCGCCTTCAACGTCATTCCCCAGATCGACGTCTTCATGGAGGACGGCTACACCAAGGAAGAGTGGAAGATGATGGCGGAGACCAAGAAGATTCTTGATCCCAAGATCAAGCTCTCCGCGACCTGCGTGCGCGTGCCTGTTTTCGTCGGCCATTCCGAAGCCGTCAACATCGAGTTCGAGAACCCGATCAGCGCCGACGAAGCGCGCGACATCCTGCGCAAGGCGCCGGGCTGCCTCGTCATCGACAAGCATGAGCCCGGCGGCTACGCCACGCCGTATGAAGCCGCCGGCGAGGACGCCACCTATATCAGCCGCATCCGCGAGGACGCGACGGTGGAGAACGGTCTCGTGCTGTGGTGCGTCTCGGATAATCTACGCAAGGGCGCTGCGCTCAACGCGATCCAGATCGCGGAAGTCCTGATCAACCGCAAGCTGATCAGCGCGAAGAAGAAGGCGGCGTAGCTCCGCTGCCGTAGGGTGGGCAAAGGCGCGGAGCGCCGTGCCCACCATCTCTCCACGATCGCGATAGAAGCGGTGGGCACGCTACGCTTTGCCCACCCTACAAGAGCTGGGGACCTAGGCCACCTCGCGCGCGTTCCTGAATTCCTTCGCCGCCTTGTCCAGCACGAACAGCGATCCCTCCGCGACGCCGAAATAGGCGCCGTGGGTCTGCATCTGGCCGCTCTCGACCGCCTTCTGCACGAACGGGAAGGTCATCAGGTTTTCCAGGCTGCGGAACACCGCGGCCTTTTCGATGCGCTCGACGAATTGCGCCATGGTCTCGTGGTCGCGCTGCTCCACCACTTCGCCCGGCTTGATGAACATCTGCATCCATTTGCCGATGAAGTCGCCCGGCGTGAGCGGCTCGATCTTGTCGACGAAGGCGCGGATGCCGCCGCATTGCGCGTGCCCGAGCACCACGATGTGCTTCACCTTCAGCACCGTCACGGCATATTCCAGCGCCGCCGAGACGCCATGCGCGTTGCCGTCGGGCTGATACACCGGCACCAGATTGGCGATGTTGCGGACGACGAAGAGTTCGCCCGGCCCGACGTCGAAGATCACTTCGGGAGAAACGCGGCTATCGCAGCAGCCGATCACCATCACTTCGGGGAACTGCCCCTTCACCGACAGCTCGCGGTAGCGGGTCTGCTCGGTCGGCAGCCGCTGGGTGGCGAAGGCCTTGTAGCCTTCCAGCAAATGCTCTGGGAATGTGGTCATGGTCTATGCCTAATCATATACCGCTGGGACGAACAAGCCTTTCGAATAGGCAGGCCAGATGCTATCGGCTTCGGTCGGAAGTGAGATGAGGAAACCGGAAGGAACGCTTGCATGACCCGCCCGCGCCGCAGCCATCTGTTCATGCCCGGCTCCAACCCCCGCGCGCTGGAAAAGGCGCGCAATCTCGCCGCCGACGGCCTGATCCTCGACCTGGAAGACTCCGTCGCGCCCGACGCCAAGGCGGTGGCGCGCGACGGCATCGCCGCCGCGATCGCGGCCAAAGGGTTCGGCAAGCGCGAGATCCTGATCCGCACCAACGGCCTCGACACGCCCTGGTGGAGCGACGATTTCGCGATGGCCGCCAAGGCCTCGCCGGACGGCATCCTGGTTCCAAAAGTTTCAAGCGTCGAGGACCTCGACACGATCGGCCGTCGTCTCGCCGAACTCGGCGCGGCGCCGACCGTAAAGGTGTGGGCCATGATCGAGACCGCACGCGCCGTGCTGCATGCGGAGGAACTGGCGGCCGCGGGGCGCGATCCAGCGCGGCGCCTGTCAGGCTTCGTGTTCGGCCCGAACGACATCTCGCGCGAGACGCGCATCAAGATGCTGCCGGGCCGCGCCGCGATGATCCCGATGATCACCCATTGCATCCTGGCGACGCGCGCCCATGGCCTCGAAATCCTCGATGGCCCCTACAGCGACATCGCCAATTCCGACGGTTTCGCCACCGAATGCGCGCAAGCGCGCGATCTCGGTTTCGACGGCAAGACGCTGATTCACCCCTCGCAGATCGAAGCCTGCAACGCGATCTTCACCCCGCCCGAAGAGGAAGTCGCGCGCGCGCGAAAGATCATCGCGGCGTTCGAATTGCCGGAGAACGTCTCGCGCGGCGCGATCCGTCTCGACGGCGCCATGGTGGAGCGCCTGCACGCCGACATGGCGCGGCGCACGATCGAGATCGCGGACGCGATTGCGGCGATGGGGAAGGGCTAGTTGCCTAGCCGAAAAAGCGGAGCGCCGGCGCCATGAGAGTGAAACGCATCGTCACGAACATCGCCGCGGCCGACGTATCGCTGGCGCGCCGATTCTACCAGGACGTCCTCGGCCTGGAGATCGTCATGGACCAGGGATGGATCGCGACATTCGCTGCACAATCGAAAATGGCCCCTCAACTGAGCATCGCAACTGAAGGCGGCTCGGGTACGCCGGTGCCGGATCTTTCGATCGAAGTCGATGACCTGGACGAAGCGTTACGCAGAATGGAGCGTGCTGGCGTCACATTGGAGTATGGACCTGCGACGGAGCCGTGGGGTGTACGCAGGTTCTACGTGCGCGATCCTTTCGGACGGCTTGTCAATATTCTAGCTCACGAGTGACGCCGTCGGCCGTGGTCGAGGCATTGGCGCAGAAGCCGTGTGGGAATCAAAAGGCGATGCTGCGGGCCACAGCGGGCGCGCCGGGGACGCGCCCGCTTCGTAACCCAATCGCGCCTCGCTCAGATCGTCTGGCCGCCGGACACCTCGATCCGCTGCGCCGTGACCCAACGATTGTCGGGACCGAGCAGGCTCGCGACCATCGGTCCGATATCGTCGGGCAGACCGACGCGGCCCAGTGCGGTCATCTGCGCAAATTGGTTGTTCAAATCCGGCATGTCCCGAACCGCGCCGCCGAGAAAATCGGTTTCGATTGCGCCCGGCGCGACGATGTTGGCCGTGATGCCGCGTCCACCAAATTCCTTGGCCATGTAGACGGTCAGAACCTCGATGGCGCCCTTCGCAGCCGCGTAGGCCGAGAAGCCGGGGAAGGACATGCGCGTCAGCCCGCTGGAGAAGTTGATGATCCGGCCCTTGTCGGCGAGCAAGGGTAGCAAGGCCTGCGTCAGGAAGAATGGTCCTTTGACGTGCGTGGCGAACAGGGCGTCGAATTGTTGCTCCGTCGTCTCCGCGATCGCGGCCATCTCGCCCTGACCGGCATTGTTGACGAGGTGATCGAATCTCTCGGCGCGCCAATGCGCCGCCAACGCGGATCGAACTTTTATGAAGAACGCGGGAAAGCTCGACATGGCGGTGACATCAAGCTCCAGCGCGATGGCCTTGCGCCCCAGCGATTCAATCTCTGCGACGACTTCGCGTGCTGCGGCGGCCCCGTTGCGATAGGTCAAGATCACATCGCCGCCGTGATGTGCGATGGCGATGGCAGTGTTGCGGCCAAGGCCGCGGCTGGCGCCGGTGACGAGAGAAATGGTGGGCATTGGAAATTCCTCGAAGCGTTGCGGTGATGTCCGTTTGCCCGCGATCGATCGTCCGGTGTTGCCGGATCCTCGGAGTGCCTTGCCCAACACTCCGGGATGCGGCGACGGCGGACTTGCCCAAAACTCCTGATTTTCTGCCTGAACGGCCGGCGCCGATTGCCTGTGCGCCGGGCTCGGCCTAAAATCGGCGCGTGACCGAAACGCTGCTCCAGATCGCCAGTCGTTATTCCGCGGCTCACGCCGACGACAGGGGCGTCGCCTCCACGCCCTTCGCCGGCGTCTCGATCATCCGCGAGACCGCGCCGAGTGCGCTCCTGTACGCGATCTCCAGGCCTCTGGTCGCGCTCGTCTTGCAAGGCGCCAAACGTGTGGCGACCGGCCGGACGTCCTTCGACTTCGGCGCAGGCGCTTCCTTGTTGATTGCGAGTGATGTGCCGACGGTCAGCCAGATCACGCGCGCGACGGCGGCCACGCCCTATCTTTCGCTCGTCGTCGAGCTCGACCCCACCATCATTGAGGGGCTGGTGGTCGAGATGGGGTCGCTCCCGTTCATTCCGTCGCAGCCGCTGCGGGTCGAACCGACAGAGCAGGAACTCGCGGATGCAGCGCTCCGGCTGCTGCGCCTGATCGACCGTCCCTCGGCCTTGCCGATCCTGCGCGGCCATTTGATGCGAGAGCTGCATTATTGGCTGCTGGCCGGCCGCCACGGCGGGGCCATCAGGGCGCTCGGAATTGCCGATAGCCATGCCCAGCGGATCGGCCGCGCGGTTGCGCTCATTCGTGCCGGCTATGCCAAGCCGTTGCGCGTCGATCGGTTGGCCAAAGCCGCCGCGATGAGCCCGTCGGCATTTCACGCGCACTTCCGGAGCGTCACTTCGCTGACCCCGCTACAGTTTCAGAAACAGCTTCGCCTGATCGAAGCCCGCCGCGCGATGCTGGCCGACGGTGCGCAGATCGCGACCGCGGCTCATCAGGTCGGCTACGAAAGCATCACGCAGTTCACGCGAGAATATTCCCGGCTGTTCGGCATGCCGCCTGGGCGCGATATGCGCGAGGCGAAGCGGCGGATTGAATCGGCGGCTTGATGAGTTCCCCAATGGCGCCGGTTGACAGACTCTACATCCTCGACGGCGGCATTGCGCAGGTCGCGGACGGGTCGATCTATTCTCCGGGCATCAATGTCGGCGTCCCCATGACGCTGAGCTGCAATGCCTATCTCGTCAGTCATCGTGGCGAATGGCTGATCTGGGATACGGGAATCGAGGATGAGCTATCGAAGCATCCGGAAGGACGCATTATCGCGCATGGCATACGCGGCGTCGTGCGTCGCCCCATCGCGGACCAATTGGACGAAATCGGGGTGCGGCCCCGCGACATCAGCACGATCCTGCTTTCCCACGCGCATTTTGATCATATCGGAAATGTCGATCTGTTCGAAAATGCAAGATGGATCGCTCAGCGGGCTGAATTCGAGGCCATGTTCGGACCGGAGCCCGAAGAGTTCGGCTATTCGCTGCAGCACTACAGATCCCTGAAAGAGCGGCCTTACCAGATCGTCGATGGTGACCACGACGTATTTGGCGACGGCGCGGTGCGTATGATCTTCACGCCAGGCCACACCCTCGGGCATTGCTCGCTGATGGTGAGGCTACCGAGGCGCGGCGCCGTGCTGCTGAGCGGCGACGTCGCGCACAATCGCGAGAACCTCCGGCACATGCGCGTGCCGTCCTTCAATGCCGACCCGCAGGCAACGGTCGCATCCATGGCCAAAGTGGTCGAGCTGCTTCGCTCCGAGAATGCCGAAATCTGGATCAATCACGATACGGCTGAGAGCGACGAGCTGCCTCACGCGCCAGACTGGATCGTGTAAGCGCGCGCGTCACCGCGGCGCGACGCCCGCGCGATCGAGCGACTCCAGTGTCGAGGCATTGGCGCAGAAGCCGTGGTAGTTCTCCACGGCGGTACCGTCGGCCAGCTCGCGATCGCACTGGCCCTTGTGGCTGCAAAGCGCGCACACCCGCTCCATGTCGCGCAGCAGCAGCGGATGCGCGCGGCCGAGCCCTTCGGCGCTGATGCCGAGCTGCTCCAGCATCTTCGGCAACTCGTCGGCGGAGTGCTTGCCGTGTCGGACCAGCTCCTCCAGATCGTCAGGCGCGATCCGCAGATCTTGCGCGATCCGGTCGAAATCGGCGCGGTCGAGCTGTCGGATCTCGTTCAGCTCGCGGCGATGCTTCAGCCAGCCTGCAAAGGACTCGATGAGGTCCTGGACAATGGGATAAGGCCTGGTTGCGGTGCTCATGCGAAGCTCCATTCGAACGGCGGAATTGGAGCGAGATTAGGCACAATGGTGCAGGTGCGCGTTGCGCTGGATCAAATTGGATGTGTCGGTGAAACTGATCCCGTGCCCCTAAAGCACATCGGCCCAACTCGAATCGAGTTCAGGAAACAGCGATGCTCTTTCCGTTCCCTCCCCCCTTGTGGGGGAGGGGCAGGGAGGGGGGTGCCACACGGGGACTCTTTCGGTCGAGTATCGACACCCGATGCATCGCCAATACCCAGCACCTCTTCCTGGGCCACCCCTCTCCCTAGCCCTCCCCCACAAGGGGGGAGGGAACGCACCGCCGTCGCGGCGCCGGGCGAGTCTCATCCCATCAGGCGTTAGCCGAACCGCTCCGTCGCCCATGCATAAAGACTACCCGGAATCGGCTTCTCACCACCCCTTCCCTTGGGCGAGATGTGCAGGCCGATGATCTCGCGGTCGGTGACGAGGCCGAGATAGCTCGAGGGATCGAAGAACAGTTTTGGCTCGGCATGCACGGCGTAGAACGATTGCTTCGGCAAGGCGCAGTGCAGCTCGCCGGTGCGGCGCGCGAGCGCGGTGAGTGCCGCCGGGCCGAAGATCGCAACACGGATATCGGAGAGGCGGTTCGAGCCGCCGCGCAGGCGGCGCATCGCAAACGTGACGCGATGGCGTATCGACAGCCAGTTCGGCGTCAGCTCCTCCTGCTCCATCAGCTCTTCGAAGGCGGCAACGATGCCGTGCCGGGGCGGAAGGTAAATCACGGAATTGCCGAGCTGGCGCGGACGCTCCCACGCGAAGTAGGGCTTTGCCGGATCGATCTCGACGGGCCTCAGCAGCAGCACGTCGGCGTCGAGCCAGAGGCCGAGGCCCTTCGCCATCAGCTTCATGCGGAAGAAGTCGCTGAACTGAAGCGTGGTCCAGTCGCGCCAGCTGCCGTCCGGCTGCGGCGGTCGCAATCGTTCGGAGAACGCATGCGGCAGGATCGCCTCGGCGTCCGCGTTGCCGACGCCTGCGGGCAGGCCGGGAATGGTGTCGAAACTGTAGACCGTGACCTTGTGGCCGGCAGCCAGCTGCGAGCGCAGACAGGTCTGGCGCAGGGCGTCCATTGGGCCGTGCCAGAAGGTGACGATGTCAGGCAACATGGGCGCAAGCTATAGAGGACAACGCTGGCAAAGAAAAAGCCCCGGCGCTGTCAGCACCGGGGCTCAAACAAAAACTTGAGATCAGGCCCAGGCGCGTTCGCGCTTGAGCTTCTCCTCATAGGTATCGATCGAGGCCTTCTTCTCCATCGTCAGGCCGATGTCGTCGAGGCCGTTGATCAGGCAGTGCTTGCGGAACGGGTCGATCTCGAACTTGACCATGCCGCCGTCGGGGCCGCGAATCTCCTGGTTCGGCAGATCGATCGTCAACGTCGCGTTGGCGCCGCGCTCGGCGTCGTCGAACAGCTTGTCGAGGTCTTCCTGGGCCACGCGGATCGGCAGAATGCCGTTCTTGAAGCAGTTGTTGTAGAAGATGTCGCCGAACGAGGTCGAGATCACGCAGCGGATGCCGAAGTCGAGCAGCGCCCAGGGCGCATGCTCGCGGCTCGAGCCGCAGCCGAAATTGTCGCCGGCGACCAGCACCTTCGCATTGCGATAGGCGGGCTGGTTGAGGACGAAATCGGGATTCTCGCTGCCGTCGTCCTTGTAGCGCTGCTCGGAGAAGAGCCCCTTGCCAAGGCCGGTGCGCTTGATGGTCTTGAGGTACTGCTTCGGAATGATCATGTCGGTATCGACATTGATGATCTTCAGCGGCGCCGCGACGCCTTCCAGCGTGGTGAACTTGTCCATGGTTGCGCTTTCCCGGGGTGGTCTAGGGAACCGGTATTTATCGCGATCGGGGCGGAAATCCTAGGCCGAATTCGGCAGATCTCGTCTGCCTAACCGGGCTCTTGAGCCTCGATCGCGGCCATATCGTCGTCCGACAGGCCGAAATGATGGCCGATCTCGTGGATCAGGACGTGGCGAACGATATGGCCGAGGCTTTCGTCGTGCTCGGCCCAGTAATCCAGGATCGGCCGGCGGTAGAGCCACACCATGTTGGGCAGCCGCGCCACGTCGCCAAAACTCTGCTGCGGCAGGCCGACGCCCTGGAACAGGCCGAGCAGGTCGAACTCGCTCTCGCATGCCATCTCGTCCAGGACTTCCTCGGTGGGGAAGTCGTCGACGCGGATGATCACGCCCTCGCACAGCCTACGAAACTCCGCCGGCAGGCGTTCGAACACTTCATGCGCCATCGCTTCCATCTCGGCCAGCGAGGGTGCTTTCAATTCCGTCCACATGGGCTTCTCATAGCGTGGGTTTCGCGGCGATGCATCCGGCTTTATAAGCGCGGCGAGGTTGACGGGCGCCGTCAAAACGGGGAGCCTAGGGCCTCGAAGTGGACGTTCAGATGGGCGGAAAAATGCGAGCGAAAACAGCGCTGACGCTACTGTGCATGGGGTTGTTTTCGCAGTTTTGCGTTGGCGCGGAGGCCCAGACCGCGGCTCCCGGGATCAGGCTGGCCCAGGCGGCCTCGCGAGACGATCTGCCGCCGCCGCGCAAGCGGCCCCCGGCGCGCCTGCGCGTCACGCCCTATTACAGTCCGGATGGCGTCTATCCCCGTTACAATCCCGGTCCCGATGCGGTCCGCGAGTGCAACGCCACCTATGTGCAGGAATTTCGCCCCAGCGGCACGGTGATCGTGCCGCATATGAGCTGCTACTGGCGCCGGGGCTGATACGAACGCCGTGCCCGTCGCGCGCTGAGGCGGAGGTCGTCATGACGAGATGGTTCGCATTGGCGGTTGGCGTCGGGCTTGCCGCAGGCCTGTCTCACGCGTCCGCTGCGCACAGGGTGACGAAGCTGCCCGATGCGTCGGCCGGGCGCGCGGTGTTCGACGGGCGCCGACATGTGCGGTCCGACGTCGTGCGATACGCCCCGCGTCGTGATCCGCATTACTACGCGCGGCCGGTCTACTACCGTCCTTATCCCTACGGCGTGCCCGCACCGTTCGTGCTCGGCTTCGGGCCGTGGCGGTGACCTCGCGGCGCGATGCTGCGCCCGTCGTTCATTCATGAGGCATTCACGTCGCTGTCCCTAATTTAATCTTGGGAGCGACCGCCAATGAACAGGGATGACGCACGCCGGGAGCGAGCGTCGCAACTCCGCTGTCCAGATTCAGGGAGAAGTCGATGCTGAGAATATTGGGTCTCAGGGCAAGCCCGATGCGCTTGCTCGGCATTGCGGCCGCCGCGACGCTGATGCTGTCGGCCGGAACGACGCGTCGTGCTGAGGCGATGACTCCAATCAATCCGACGGCGTTGCCTGTGGCGAAGGCCGCAAGTGACGATGTGATCCCGGTTCGCCACGGCGGCGGTGGCGGCGGTGGGCATGGTGGCGGCGGCTTTCATGGCGGCGGCGGTTTCCACGGTGGAGGCGGCTTCCACGGTGGCGGAGGACATATCGGTGGCTTCCGCGGCGGTGGTTTCCATGCTGGTGGCTTCCGCGCCGCGCCCGCGTTTCATGGCGGCGGCTATCGCTACGGCGGAGTTCGCCACTATGGCGGAGGTGGATTCCACCGCTACGGCATCTATCGCCCGCATTACGGCTATCGCCATTTTCATCGGCGCTATTACGGCGGCTACTATCCCTATTACAGCCATCCGCGCCGATGCCGGGTCATCTGGACCTATTACGGCCCGCGCCGCGTCTGCCGCTGGCATCGCTGGCACCATCCGTACCGCTATTGGTAAGCACGATCGAAATGAAAAGGGCGCCTCGACGGCGCCCTTTGTTCATCCGGTGGCTTAAAGCCAATCCTTCAGTTTCCACGACGCCGACGTCCATCGCGTCAGGTTCTCGATCTTCCATTGCTTGAACATCGCCGGCGGCCAGCGGCTGAGCTTCGAGGTCTCCTCGACCTCGGGCTTGGCGACCATGCGCAGCGGTGCCGCGCGCCGCCGGTGCTGGGGCGTCGCCGCGCTGATCAGATCGACATATTCAGGCTTGCTGGCCATGAGCTCGTGTCCTCGCGAAATGTTCGCGAGGACGCAGTGTCGGCGCTACCGATTAACGGCGGTTTGCCGCGATCGCTCAAATTAAAACGAGCGGCTTACCGCCACTCCCTGATGTCGACGAAGTGACCTGCGATCGCCGCGGCCGCCGCCATCGCCGGCGACACCAGATGGGTGCGGCCCTTGAAGCCCTGGCGGCCCTCGAAGTTGCGGTTCGAGGTCGAGGCGCAGCGCTCTTCCGGAGCCAGCTTGTCGGGGTTCATCGCGAGGCACATCGAGCAACCGGGCTCGCGCCATTCGAAGCCGGCGTTGATGAAGATCTTGTCCAGACCTTCAGCCTCGGCCTGCTCCTTCACGAGGCCGGAGCCCGGCACGACCATGGCGTTGACGCCGCCTGCGACCTGCTTGCCTTCCGCGATCTTCGCGGCGGCGCGCAGATCCTCGATCCGGCCGTTGGTGCAGGAGCCGATGAAGATGCGGTCGAGCTTGATGTCAGTGATCTTCGTCCCCGCGGTCAGGCCCATATATTTCAGCGCGCGGTGCTTCGACAGGCGCTTGGCCTCGTCCGCGATCTTGTCGGGATCGGGCACGCTGCCGGTGACGGAGATCACGTCTTCAGGGCTCGTGCCCCAGGTCACGATCGGCGGCAGCTTTGCGGCATCGAGCCGCAGCTCGTGGTCGAAATGCGCGCCCTCGTCCGAGCGCAAGCGCTCCCAGTAACGCATCGCCGCGTCCCAATCCGCGCCCTTCGGTGCCTTCGGGCGGCCGCGCAGGAAGTCGAACGCCTTCTGATCCGGCGCGACCAGGCCGGCGCGCGCGCCACCTTCGATGGACATGTTGCAGACCGTCATGCGGCCTTCCATGCTGAGCGCACGGATCGCGTCGCCGGCGTATTCGAGCACGTAGCCGGTGCCGCCTGCGGTGCCGATCTCGCCGATGATCGCCAGGATGATGTCCTTGCCCGTCACACCATCCGGCAATTTGCCGTCGACGGTGACGCGCATGTTCTTCGCCTTCTTCTGGATCAGCGTCTGCGTCGCCAGCACGTGTTCGACTTCCGACGTGCCGATGCCGTGCGCGAGCGCGCCGAACGCACCGTGCGTCGAGGTGTGGCTGTCTCCGCAGACGATGGTGGTGCCGGGCAGCGTGAAGCCCTGCTCGGGGCCGATGACGTGGACGACGCCCTGACGCTTGTCGAACTCGTCGTAATATTCGATGCCGAACTCCCTGGCGTTGTCGGCCAGTGCCTTGATCTGCTCGATGCTTTCAGGGTCGGGGTTCGGCTTGGTGCGGTCGGTGGTCGGCACGTTGTGATCGACGACGGCCAGCGTCTTCTCGGGCGCGTGGACCTTGCGGCCGGTGGCGCGCAGGCCTTCGAACGCTTGCGGTGAAGTGACCTCGTGCACCAGATGGCGATCGATATAGAGCAGGCAGGTGCCGTCCTCGGCTTCGTGCACCAGATGGTCGTTCCAGATCTTGTCGTACAATGTGGTCGGCTTGGGCATGAGCGTCAGCTCCAGGAATGTTGTGTAGAGCGGGTTGCGCGGCTGGCGCGCGGGGCAACGAAATCGTCAGCGCAGCTTTTAGGCTGCGCGCGTAAGCTCTGACGTTGCCGAGGTCGCGAAGCGTCCGAAGAACCGGCCGGGCAGCCGCGAGCGATCGTCGATGACGACGCGCTTGACGGGCGAGAGGCTGGTCAAATCTGGAAACATTCCAAGAATATATAGCAGGCCGAACTGGAATCGCGAGGGCTTTGACGCGCACGGCTGACGCAACAAAAAAGCGCGGGGTTTGGCCCCGCGCTTTTGGAAACTCGCATGTAAGCGGAGCTTACTCGTTGACGGCAGCAGCCGGGCGGTCCTGCTTCTTCTCGACGATGCGGGCCGACTTGCCGCGAAGGTTGCGGAGATAATAGAGCTTGGCGCGACGCACCTTGCCGCGGCGCACCACCTTGATCGAGTCGATCATCGGCGACATCACCGGGAACACGCGCTCCACGCCTTCGCCGTACGAAATCTTGCGCACCGTGAAGCTCTCGTTGAGACCGCCGCCGGAACGGCCGATGCAAACGCCTTCATAGGCCTGCACGCGGGTGCGGTCGCCTTCGACGACCTTCACGTTGACGATCACGGTATCGCCGGGGCCGAACTCCGGGATCTCCTTGTTGGCGGAGAGCTTGTCGAATTGCTCTTTTTCGAGCTGTTGGATCAGGTTCATGGGTAAATCTCCATCGGCGCGCCCAGCCTTGGAAAACGGGGGCTGCGCGAAATTCGTTTATCCAGCCATTGCGGATGTGGCCGCTGCTATAAGGCAAGCCGGAGCGTTTGTCACCCGTCTGTCTTGTTTTTTGGCGTTTTTTGGCGTCCTGCCCGATTCGGGACTTTGCTCGGGATCCGGGCCCACAAATCCGGTCGCCGGGCCGCCGTCAGGGCCTCGGATTCCGCCCGCCGCCAGCTGGCGACCTTGGCATGGTCACCGGAGGTCAGGATATCAGGGATCGGTGCCCCCTCGAACAGCTGCGGCCGGGTGTATTGGGGGTATTCGAGCAGGCCGTCGGAGAAGCTTTCCTCGGTTCCCGAGGCTTCCTTGCCCATCACGCCCGGCAGCAGCCGAACACAGGCGTCGATCAGGGCCAGGGCCGCGATTTCACCGCCGGAGAGGACGTAATCCCCGATCGAGACCTCCTCCAGGCCTCGCCCGTCGATCACGCGCTGGTCCACCCCCTCGAACCGCCCGCAGACGATCAGGGGACCCGGACCCTTGGCCAGTTCGAGGACGCGGGCCTGGGTCAATGGCCGACCTCTCGGGCTCATCAGCAATTTCGGCCGGTCCGGGCCGATCCCGGCGGCATCGATCGCGGCCGCCAGAACATCGGCCCGAAGCACCATGCCCGGTCCGCCGCCGGCCGGGGTGTCATCGACGCTGCGATGGCGGTCGGTAGCCGAGGCCCGGATGTCCCGCGCCTCCAGTTCCCAGAGCCCGCCAGCCAGCGCCCGGCCGGCCAGGCTCACGCCGAGCGGCCCCGGAAACATCTCCGGAAACAGCGTCAGCACCGTCGCGCGCCAGGGTGAGGGGTTGGTCATCGGATCTCAGTTATTGTCGTCCCGGACAAGCGGAGCGCAGATGGGACCCATAACCACCGCACTTCGTTTGGCGACGGCTGGAGCGATCAGTTTAGCTAAAAATTCTGGCCTGTGGTTATGGGTCCCGGCCCCCCGTGCGCAAGTTGCGCACTAGGCCGGGACGACCCGGGGAGGGATCCTCCCCCGCGATTTCCTGCGGCAGCGCGATCACGACGCGGCCCCCTGTGAGATCGACCTCCGGCACCACCGCGTCCGTGAACGGCAGCAGCATCGTGGTCCCCGTGGGCGGCGCGATCTCGATGATGTCGCCGGCGCCGAAATTGTGGATCGCGAGCACGCGGCCGAGCGCATCGCCGGCCGTGGTGACGGCGGCGAGCCCGATCAGATCGGTGTGGTAATATTCGCCCTCGTCCGTCGCGGGCAGCTTTTCGCGCGCGACGTAGAGCTCGATGCCGTTGAGGCGCTCGGCCTCATCGCGGGTCGTGACGCCCTTGAACGTCGCAACCAGATGATCCTTGGCCGCGCGCGCCGTTGCGACCTCGAACTGGCGCTTGCCATCCTTGGACGAGAGCAGGCCGTAGCTCCGCACGGCAAATGGATCCTCGGTAAAGGTCCACAGTTTGACCGCGCCGCGCACACCATGCGCGGCGCCGATCCGCGCGACGCAGACCAGCGCCGGCATGATCTGGCCTTAACCCTTCGCGGCGGCTTCGGCCTGCGCCTTGCGCTCCTTGCGCGGCACGGCCTTCTCGGGATTGTTGCGCACTTCGCGCTTCTTGACGCCGGCGGCGTCGAGGAAGCGGGACACGCGGTCCGACGGCTGCGCGCCCTTGGCGAGCCAGGCCTTCACCTTGTCCATGTCGAGCTTCAGACGGGTCTCGTTGTCCTTCGGCAGCAGCGGGTTGAAATAGCCGAGACGCTCGATGAAGCGACCGTCGCGGGGAAAGCGCGAATCGGCGACGACGACGTGATAGACGGGGCGCTTCTTGGTGCCTGCGCGGGCGAGACGGATAACGACGGACATCTAAGTTCTCCTTCAAAGTACGTTTTGTTCGGTTGATTGGTATTCCGCGTTGCGCGAGACCGTTGCGATCTCCCGCGACGAATTCCTCATTTCTTCTTGCCCGGGAAACCGCCGAGGCCCGGCAGCATCGGCTTGCCGCTCAGCCCGGTCAGGCCTGGAACGTTCGGCAGACCCTGGCGCAGCCCGGGCGGCAAATCCTTCGGCAGGCTGGGCAAACCTTGTCCGCCGCCGCCCTGCATCTTTTCCTGCAGCGCCTTCATCTCTTCCGGCGAAGGCGGCTTCATGCCGCCGCCAAAACCCATCGCCTGGGCGATGCCCGCGAGCGGACCGCGCTTGCCGGAGCCCATGGCCTTCATCATGTCGGCCATGTTCCGGTGCATCTTGAGCAGCTTGTTGACCTGCTCGACGCTCTGGCCGGAACCTGCGGCGATACGCTTCTTGCGGCTGGCCTTGAGCAGATCGGGATGACGGCGCTCGTCGCGCGTCATGGAATCGATCACCGCGACCTGGCGCTTCAAGATCTTGTCGTCGATGCCGGCGGCCGCGATCTGGTTCTTCATCTTGGCGATGCCGGGCATCATGCCCATCAGGCCGCTGATGCCGCCCATGTTCGCCATCTGCGACAGCTGCTCGCGCATGTCGTTGAGGTCGAACTGACCCTTGCGCATCCGCTCGGCGGTGCGCGCAGCCTTTTCCGCATCGATATTGGCCGCAGCGCGTTCGACCAGCGACACCACGTCGCCCATGCCGAGGATGCGGCCGGCGATACGGTCGGGATGGAAATCCTCCAGCGCATCGGTCTTTTCACCGGTGCCGAGCAGCTTGATCGGCTTGCCGGTGACCGCGCGCATCGACAACGCGGCGCCGCCGCGGCCGTCGCCATCGACTCGTGTCAGCACGATGCCGGTGAGGCCGACGCGCTCGTCGAAGGCGCGGGCGAGGTTGACGGCGTCCTGGCCGGTGAGGCTGTCCGCCACCAGCAGCACTTCATGCGGATTGGCGGCGGCTTTGATGGCTGCTGCTTCCGCCATCATCTCTTCGTCGAGCGTGGTGCGGCCGGCGGTGTCGAGCAGCACGACGTCGTAGCCGCCGAGCTTGCCGGCCTCCAGCGCGCGCTTCGCGATCTGCGCCGGCAGCTGGCCGGCGACGATCGGCAGTGTCGGAATGTCGAGATCGCGGCCCAGGACGGCCAGCTGCTCCATCGCCGCAGGACGGTAGATGTCGAGCGACGCCATCAGCACCTTGCGCTTGTCGCGCTGGACCATGCGACGGGCGAGCTTTGCGGTGGTGGTGGTCTTGCCGGAGCCTTGCAGGCCGACCATCATGATCGGCACCGGCGGCACGGAATTGATGTCGATGGTCTGGCTTTCGGCGCCGAGCGTGTTGATCAGCTCGTCATGGACGATCTTGACCACCATCTGGCCGGGCGTCACCGATTTGACGACGGTGGCGCCGATCGCCTGCTCGCGGACCCGCTCGGTGAAGCTGCGCACCACTTCGAGGGCGACGTCGGCTTCCAGCAGCGCGCGGCGCACCTCGCGCATGGCGGCGTCGACGTCCTTTTCGGTCAGCGCACCGCGCCCCGTCAGACGATCGAGAATGCCGCCAAGCCGTTCCGACAGATTGTCGAACAATGCCGTTGTCCCTTGTCCTGCTTACGCAGGGTTGCCGTATTCACTGTTGTCATGCCCCGCGAAGGCGGGTCATCCAGTACGCCGTGGCTTTCCGGTTCTAGCCGAGCCGCGTCCGGGATACTGGATCCCCCGCCTTCGCGGGGGATGACCACTCACTTGGGCGAGCGATCTTCCAAACACCTTTACGCCCGAGGGCGCATCGCGCTGTCGGGCGTTGGCCTCTGGCCTCTGGGGCCAGTGGGCGGGTCGAAAAGAAAGCCTTTCCGAGAAAGTGCCGGGGGTTAAACGCCGCTCCCGCCCGAAAGTCAAGGAAAGTTAGGACGCCGGGACGCCTTCGGGAGGGCAAGGCCTTGAAAATATGACATTTTCGGCATTGGGTTCCTTTTCCGCAGACCCCGCCCATATAGCGGTGATGTCCTGCCGCTCCGACCATCCCTGAAGCCAGATCCGTGCCGATCACCCGCCGCCGCCTTTTCGGACTGCTCGCCGGGGCCAGCGCATTGGTCGGTGTGCCCTCCCTTTGGATGTCCCGCATGAAAACCTATGACGGCCCGGTCTCCGACCATTTCGACGGACTGACCTTCTTCGATCCGGACGGCGCGCCGCCACGATCGCTTCGTGAGGTCCTGCGCTGGCAGTTCGGCGGCAAGCGGCAGCGCGCGACCTGGCCGGATTGGGCGCCGAGCCCCCATGCCGATACCCCGCCGGCGCGCGTCGAGGGCGACAAGGTGCGGCTCTCCTTCGTCGGCCACGCCAGCTGGCTGATCCAGACCGGCGGCCTCAACATTCTCGTCGATCCGGTCTGGTCCTCGCGGGTCTCGCCCGTCAGCTTTGCCGGGCCGAAGCGGCACAACGATCCCGGCATTGCCTTCGACAAGCTGCCGAAAATCGATGCCGTGCTGGTCTCGCACGGCCATTACGATCATCTCGACAT
Source organism: Bradyrhizobium sp. i1.15.2 (assembly GCF_040548425.1). Lineage (NCBI taxonomy): Bacteria > Pseudomonadati > Pseudomonadota > Alphaproteobacteria > Hyphomicrobiales > Nitrobacteraceae > Bradyrhizobium > Bradyrhizobium sp. i1.15.2. The sequence continues at coordinate 47,595 of NZ_JBEPRQ010000021.1, forward strand.
GGCGACGTTGTCGCGGCTCGCCAAGAATTTCGCCCCGCGTGTGGTGACCCCGCTCGGCAACGACGTCACGATGCGCAGCACCGATGCGACGATCAAGGTGGAAGCGTTCGACTGGCACGATCGCGTCGAGCTCGGCGGCGGCATCGCCGTGACGCTGGTGCCGACCCGGCACTGGTCGGCGCGCGGCATGTTCGATCGCAACAAGGCGCTGTGGGCGAGTTTCGTGCTGGAGACGCCTGCGGGGAAAATCTACGTCGTCTGCGATTCCGGCTATGGCGATGGCGGGCATTTCCGCCGCGTCGCCGACAAGCACGGGCCGCTCCGTCTGGCGATCCTCCCGATCGGCGCCTACGAGCCGCGCTGGTTCATGCGCGATCAGCACATGAACCCGGAAGACGCGGTGAAGGCGCTGGCGGATTGCGGCGCGCAGAAAGCACTCGGGCATCACCACGGCACGTTTCAGCTGACCGATGAAGCAATCGATGCGCCGGCGAAGGCCTTGGTCGAGGCGCTCGACGCCGCGAAGGTTCCGCAGGAGCGGTTCGTGGCGATGAAGCCCGGGCAGGTGGTGGAGATCTGACTCCATCAAGCAAACAACCCGTCGTCCTGGACAAGCGAGCGGAGCGAGCGCTGATCCAGGACCCATTACCACAGGGAGTAGTTTGGCGAACAGTCGGGTTAGCTGCTTCGCGCTATAACCACGCCCTGGGGTAATGGGTCCTGGCTTTCGCCAGGACGACGCCTGAAATTGGCGCCGCAGCGTGCCTCTTGCGGCCTCACTGCCCCTGCTTGATCGCCCAGCTCACATTCACCGTCACCGCCAGCGTTTCCTCGCCGGGCGCAACGGCTGCGCCGCCTGCGGCCATCGGCGCTGCGGCCATGCGTCCCTTGAACAGCGGCATCGGAGCGCCGCCTTCGGACACACTCAGCGGCGCGCCGAGCGCGACGCCAGTGGCCTTGGCGTAGATCTCCGCTTTGCGGCGGGCGTCTGCGACAGCCTTCTCGCGGGCATCGTCGAGCAGTTTTGAGGCCTGCGTGACCTCGAAAGAGATGTTGCCGATATCGTTGGCGCCGGCGCCGACCAGTGTGTCGATGATGGCGGCGACCTTGGTCACGTCGCGGATCTTCACGGTGACGCGGTTTGAGGCGCGGAAGCCGACTACGGGCGAGGCGCCGGTGGATTTGTTCTGGCCGTATTGCGGCTGCAGCGACAGCCGCGAGGTCTGGTAATCCTTCTCGTCAATGCCTGCGCCCTTCAGCGCCAGCAGCACCTTGCCCATCGCGGCGTTGTTGGCGTCGGAGGCTTCCTTCGCGGATTTGGCGTCGTTGGCGACGCCGGCGTCGATCTGCGCCAGATCAGGCGCGGCGGAGATAGTGGCTTCGCCGCTCACCGAAATCGCGGACGGAAAATCGTCGGCGAGCGCGGGCGTTACCAGCAGCCCGGCGGCAAAGGACGTAACAAGGGACGTCAAAAGGATGGCTGGCTTTTTCATCGGTCTCATTTCAGCGGCACGAAAACATTGATCACGAGCTTGTCCTCGGCCGTCTTCAGGGGATCGGTGAGGTATTCCTCGATGAAGGTGTCCTTGGCTTCCAGCTTCTTGTCGTCGAGGTGATTGGTGATCGCCTCATAGGTGTTGTCCATGTTGTCGTAGGAGCCGCGATGGACGAATTTCAACGCCTTGCCCTCCGGCGATTTGCCGACGCTCATGTCCTTCGGCAGGTTCTTCGGGTCCTGCTCGACCGGGATCTCGGCAAGGAAGGTGAATCCGGTGTCGTCCGTCGAGGTGTAGACGATCATCGAATTGCCGGCGTGCTTGATGCCCTGCTTGTCCAGCAACGTGTTCAGCGCCTTGAAGGCGTCGATCAGCGTGTCGAAGGCAGAGTCCCAATTGGCAGTGCCCTTGACCATCACGACCTTCTTGGGCTCGAGCGTGGTCTCCTGTCCGAAGGGATCGGCCGTCTGCACGGGAGCCGGCGTCGCGGCCGCAGCGGGCGGCGGGGCGGCCGGGCTCGGTGAGGCACTGGCTGCGGGCGAGGGCGAGGCGCTTGCCGCCGGCGACGGGGTGGCCACGGGTGCGGGTGAGGCACTTGCCGCGGGGGCGGGCGAGGCCGACGGAGCCGGCGAGGGGCTCGCTGATGCGGCCGGCGCCGGGCTCGGCGTTTGGGCCAGCGTGGCGGACAGATCAAACGACAAGGCCGCTGCCGGGATCAGCGCGGCTAAAGCGAGACGACGAAACCTGAACATTTTTATTCTCCCCAATAGCTTATCCGCCAAGGCCTTACGTCCCCGAGGCCTTAACCCGGCCGCATGTCCCGGATCGCGCGAATTTCGCCGTTCTAACACGCGAGCGCCGAATTCGTCCCATGACAGATGCGTCATGGCAGCCTCCTGGCTGTTGTCGGCAAATTACTGGCCAAGAGGGCCAAGGATCGCCATATAAGGCAGGCGAAATTCGGGAATTTTCATGAGCGCGCTGGCCAACCACGCATTTGCCAAGATGAACGGCATCGGCAACGAGATCGTCGTTGTCGACATGCGCGATTCCACCTCAAAGGTCACCGCGGACGATGCCCGCGCGGTGGCATCGGCGCGAGGCGGCGTGCCCTTTGATCAGCTCATGGTGCTGCAGAAGCCGCGCTTCGAGGGCACCGAAGCGTTCATCAGCATCTACAACAGTGACGGCTCCGAGGCAGGAGCCTGCGGCAACGGCATGCGCTGCGTCGTGCGCCGCATCTTCGAGAAGACCGGCCAGAGCAAGGCAACGTTCGAGACGGCCGCGGGCCTGCTCAACGCCTGGCAGGGTCCGGCGCCGGATCTTTATACGGTGGACATGGGCGCGCCAAAATTCGGCTGGCAGGACATTCCGCTCGACCAGGAATTCCGTGACACCCGCTACATCGAATTGCAGATCGGCCCGATCGACAATCCGATCCTGCATTCGCCCTCGGTGGTCAGCATGGGCAATCCGCATGCGATCTTCTGGGTCGATGACGTCAACGCCTACGACCTCGAGCGTTTCGGTCCGCTGCTGGAGAACCATCCGATCTTCCCGGAGCGCGCCAACATCACGCTCGCCCATATCGTCGATCCCCAGCACATCACGATCCGCACCTGGGAGCGCGGCGCCGGCCTGACCAGGGCCTGCGGCTCGGCCGCATGTGCCACGGCGGTCGCGGCGGCGCGGCTGAAGCGCGCCGAGCGCAATGTCGAGATCACGCTGCCCGGCGGCAAGCTCGGCATCGAATGGCGCGAGCGCGACGATCACGTGCTGATGACGGGCACGGCGACCTTCGAATATGAAGGCAGTTTCGATCCGGCGCTGTTCGCGCCGGTCGGCTGATGACCGTCGATATCGTCACCTTCGGCTGCCGCCTCAATGCCTTCGAGGCCGAGGTGATCCGCCGCGAGGCCGAGGGCGCGGGGCTCTCCGACACCATCGTCATCAACAGCTGCGCCGTCACCAACGAGGCGGTGGCGCAGGCGAGGCAGTCGATCCGCAAGCTGAAGCGCGAGCGGCCGGGAGCGCGCATCGTCGTCACCGGTTGCGCCGCGCAGACGCAAAGCGGCATGTTCGCCGGGATGGCCGAGGTCGATCGCGTCGTCGGCAATGACGACAAGATGCGGTCGTCCGCATGGCGCGAGGCGCGTGCGGCGTTCGATCTCGGTGCCAGCGAAAAAATCGCCGTCAGCGACATCATGTCGGTGAAGGAGATGGCGCCGCATCTCGTCGACGGCTTTGCGAGCGGCCTGCCGCGCGTGTTCGTGCAGGTGCAGAACGGCTGCGACCATCGCTGCACCTTCTGCATCATCCCGTTCGGGCGCGGCAATTCGCGCTCGGTGCCGATGGGCGCCGTGGTCGATCAGGTGCGGGCATTGGTCGAGCGCGGCCATGCCGAGATCGTGCTGACCGGCGTCGACCTCACCAGTTACGGCACGGACCTGCCGGGCGCGCCGAAACTCGGCCTGCTGACGAAGCAGATTTTGCGGCATGTGCCGGAGCTGAGGCGCCTGCGCATCTCATCGATCGATTCGATCGAGGCGGACAGCGATCTCTTGGATGCAATCGCCGAGGATTCGCGGCTGATGCCGCATCTGCACCTGTCGCTGCAGTCGGGCGACGACATGATCTTGAAGCGGATGAAACGGCGGCATACGCGCGGCGACGCCATCGCGTTCTGCGGCCAGGTCCGTCGCCTGCGCCCGGATATCGCGCTGGGCGCCGATATCATTGCGGGCTTTCCGACCGAGACCGAGGAGATGTTCTCGCGCTCGCTCGATCTGGTCGAGGAATGCGGCCTGACCTTCCTCCACGTCTTCCCCTATTCGCCGCGTCCCGGCACGCCGGCCGCGCGGATGCCGCAGGTGGCGGGCGGTGCGATCAAGGAGCGTGCGAAGCGGCTGCGTGCGGCCGGTGAAGCTGCGCTTCTGCAGCGGCTGCAAGCCGAGATCGGCGCCGCGCGCGAGGTGCTGATCGAGAGCGAGGAGCAGGGACGGACGGAGCACTATCTGCCGGTGGCGATTGCGGGCGAGCGAATGGGCAGCGTCGTGCCGCTGCGGATCGCCGGTCGTGATGGCGCGCGGCTGACGGTTTAGCTCTCGAGACGCTGAACTTGCTCCGCCGTCGTCCTGGCGAAAGCCAGGACCCATTACCCCATGGAGAAGTTGTCGCACGCGACGGCCAACTAGCAGTCTTCGCCAAACTGAATTCGGTGGTTATGGGTCCTGGCTTCCGCCAGGACGACGGCGGAATATTTGGCGCGCAGCGTCTCTAACGCGCCTACAACGCCCGCACCTGCCAGAACCGCAGCGTCCGCCGCGCATTCTCCGGGGTCATGCGCGCGTAGTTGCTTTGAGCCCTTGCGATATCGGCGGGCTTCATCGCGCCGCTCGCAAAGCGGCTTTCGAGCACGGCGGCGGTGGTTTCCCAGGTGAGCTGCGCCGCCTTGCATGGCACCAGCAGGCCGTCCTCGCGCAGGCTTTGCATCAGCGGGCGAATCACTTCGACGGTCGATCCCGACAATGCGGCCAATGCGGCCACCGCCTCTTCGTAGCGCCGCTGCGTGGCGAAGCCGAGCAGCGTCGCTTCGCTGAGCTGGCCGGTCGCCTTGAGGCCTGCGACGGCGCGCTTGGCACCTTCGAAATCGCGGACCCCCGACATCTCGCGCTCGACACCGACGGTGACGGCGGCGATCGCGGTCTGGATCTCCTCGAACAGATGCGGCGGCGCGCGCGACAACAGACGGGTCCGCACGGCATCGCTCGCCGAGCGCAGCAATTGACGGCGCAGGTCTGACGGCAGATCGACGCGGACGCCGACGCTGACCGCGAGCTCGGGATCGGCCTCGGCTTGTCCGACGATGACAGCAAATCCGTTTCCGGACACGCGCGCGCCGGGATTGGCGGCGAGCCGCCGGCTGACGCTGGGATAGCGCCGCGCCAGCAATGCATCGGTGACGATCTCCTTCAGCCACCAACGTCCGGCGACCGCGAGCAGATGCGGCTCGCCCTTGGATGATGCGATCTGCACCAGCGCGCCATCGTCGAGGCGCGCGGATTCCTGCAGCACGGGACCGGCGATGCGGATTTCGTCATTGTTGGCGAGGCGGCGAATGACCGATGGCGGCGCCTGCGCGATCGGGGCGAGCTGCGCGCTGATCTCGGCGAGCGCAACGCGTGCGCCCATGTCGGCGATGGCGCGGAGCTCGATAGTGCCGATCAGGCGATCGAGCACGTCGTCGAACAGGGCGATCTGCTCGTCATCGAAACTGCCGGCGGAGGACAGGAACAGGTCGGTGACGCGGCGGGCTGTTGCCAGGCCCTTTTCCGCCGAGCCAGTCCGAAGCGCGGACTCGACCTCGTCGATGATCGATAATTCGGCCGTGGACATGACGCGCAGCTCGTCCTGAGCAGATTGACGGAAGCTTGTTCTAAGCAACCATTATCATTAGCGACGAGCACTGAACGTTTCGTAAACTATAGGGAGCGCGGCGGGCACTGCCCTCATCCTGAGGGGCCCGCAAAGCGGGCGTCTCGAAGGATGGCCGCGGGCGAGATGCGGGCCTGCATGGTTCGAGACGGCCGCTACGCGGCCTCCTCACCATGAGGGACTGACAGGATTATTCTCCGTTCCACCCGCAGGCCCGGAGCCGCTCGTGCATGTGGGGTGGGGCCGGCGCCACCACGCGGACCGGCTCCTTGTTCCGAGAGATCGGCACCACGATCTCGCGGGAATGCAGGTGTAGCTTCGGCTCGCCGAAGCGCGGGCCGTTGCCGTAAATGTTATCGCCGAAGATCGGCCAGCCGGTCGCCGACGAATGCACCCGCAATTGATGGGTCCGTCCGGTCACCGGTTCCATGGCGAGCCAGGTCAGGCCGTCGCCCCGGCCCATTACCTTCCAGTTGGTGATGGCCTTCTGGCCCTCGGGATCGGGCTTCTGCCACCAGCCGCGCTCGGCATTGAGCCGGCCGAGGGGCATGTCGATGGTGCCTTCGTCCTCAGTGGGGCCGCCCTCGACGATGGTCCAGTAGGTCTTGCCGATCTTGCCATGCTTGAACAGCAGGCCGAGCGACGCCGTCGCCTTGCGATGGCGGCCGAGCACGAGGCAACCGGAGGTGTCCTTGTCCAGCCGGTGGGCCAGCACCGGCGGCCGCGGCAGGCCGAAACGAAGCGCGTCGAAGGAGGTTTCCAGATTGGCCCCGCCCTTGGGTCCGCGATGCACCGGCAGGCCGGCCGGCTTGTCGATGACCAGCATCAATCCGTCGCGATGGAGCACGCGGCCTAAGATTTCCTCGGCGGTCAATTCGGGAACATCGAGCAATTGCAGGACTTTCGGTCAAGACTTTCGTTTGCGAGCCGGAACGGCTAACACACCGCCACCATGAACGATACCACCCCCGAGACCCCCAAGCTGAGCTGGTGGCGCCGCCTGTCCGACGGGCTGAAGCGCACCTCGTCCTCGCTCGGGACCGCGGTCGCCGACCTCGTCACCAAGCGCAAGCTCGACCGCGCCATGCTCGACGACATCGAGGACGTGCTGCTGCGCGCCGACCTCGGCACCTCGGTCGCGGTGCGGATCGCGGATGCGGTCGGCACCGGGCGCTACGACAAGGCGATCTCGGCGGACGAAGTCAAGGACGTCGTCGCGACCGAGGTCGAGAAGGTGCTGGCGGCGGTGGCGAAACCGCTCGAGATCGACGCCGGCAAGAAGCCGTTCGTCATCCTGGTGGTCGGCGTCAACGGCTCCGGCAAGACCACCACCATCGGGAAACTCTCGCAAAAATTCGTGTCCGAAGGCCGCAAGGTGATGCTGGCGGCCGGCGACACGTTTCGCGCCGCAGCGATCGAGCAGCTCAAGGTCTGGGGCGAACGCACCAGGACCCCCGTCATATCGGGCGCACAAGGCTCGGATTCGGCGAGCCTCGCCTTCAACGCGCTGACGGCGGCGAAGGAGCAGGCCACCGACGTGCTCCTGATCGACACCGCCGGGCGGCTTCAGAACAAGGCCGAGCTGATGAACGAGCTCGAAAAAGTCGTGCGCGTCATCCGCAAGGTGGACGCGACTGCGCCGCATGCGGTGCTGCTCGTTCTGGACGCCACCGTCGGCCAGAACGCGCTGTCGCAGGTCGAGGCCTTCCATCGCACCGCCGGCGTCACCGGCCTCGTGATGACGAAGCTCGACGGCACCGCCCGCGGCGGCATTCTGGTGGCGCTCGCGGAGAAATTCAAACTGCCGGTGCATTTCATCGGCGTCGGCGAAGGCGTCGACGATCTCGCGCCGTTCACCGCGCGCGATTTCGCCCGCGCGATTGCCGGAATCGAAAGCTGAAGAATGGACAAGACCCAGCCGCATCCGCTGTTCAAGCTCGCGACCGAGCTCGGCCCGCTGCTCGTGTTCTTCTTCGTGAATGCGAAGTTCAATCTGTTCGCCGCGACCGGCGCCTTCATGGTCGCGATCGTCGCGGCGATGATCGCCTCCTATGTCGTGACGCGCCACATCCCGATCATGGCGATCGTGACAGGCGTGATCGTGCTGGTGTTCGGCACGCTGACCCTGGTGCTGCACGACGAGACCTTCATCAAGCTCAAGCCAACCATCATCTACGCCCTGTTTGCCGCGATCCTCGGCGGCGGCCTGTTGTTCGGCCGCTCCTTCATCGCCGTGATGTTCGACCAGATGTTCAATCTGACGCCGCAGGGCTGGCGCATCCTGACGCTGCGCTGGGCGCTGTTCTTCGCCGGCATGGCGGTGCTGAACGAGATCGTCTGGCGCACCCAGAGCACCGACTTCTGGGTCAACTTCAAGGTGTTCGGCGTCACCCCGATCACGATGATCTTCGCCATTGCCCAGATGCCGCTGACCAAGCGCTATCACCTCGAGCCGGCGTCGCTGGAAGCGAGCGAGGCCGAGGCGGGGGATGTGCGGAAGGGGTGAGGGTCCCGTGTCCCGGACGCGCTGCAGCGTGAAACGCTGCTGCGCAGAGCCGGGACCCAGAAGGCAACGCGTCGCGCTGTGACATGGGCCCCGGCTCTGCAGCGCACCGCTCACGCGCTGCGCAGCGTCCGGGGCACGAGAGCGGCGATCAGCTCCCCGCCGCCTTCAACGCCTTCTCCATCTGCGGCAACAACACCGTCCGCAAATTCTCCGGCGTGATCGGTCCCACCAGCTTGTAGACGATGGTGCCTTCGCGACCGACGACAAAAGTCTCCGGCACGCCATAGACGCCCCATTCGATCGAGGCGCGGCCGTTGGCATCGACGCCGACGCGGCCGAACGGGTTGCCGTAGCGCCCCAGGAAGCGCCGCGCATTGTCGGCGGCATCCTTGTAGTTGATGCCGACGAGCTGGAAGCGCTTGTCTTTTGCCAGTTCGGTCAGCAGCGGCGCCTCGTCGTGGCACGGCACGCACCAGGACGCCCAGACATTGACGAGGCTGACCTTGCCCTTGAACGCGGCGGGATCGAGGCCGGGGATCTGCGCGTTGTCAGCCTGCAATCCCTCGAGCGGCGGCAGCATGGTTTGCGGCGCGGGGCGTCCGATCAGCGCGGAAGGGATTCGCGAGGGATCGCCACTGCCGAGCCGGAACCAGAACAACAGCGCCAGGCCGATGAAGGCGATCAGCGGCAGCACCATCAGGAAGGTGCGGCGCTGTGGCGGAGCGGACGTCGATTGCTCGCTCATGATTGCTCGCTCATTCTCGATCTCTCATGGCCGATCCGTCGCGCTACGGCCGGAGCGGCGGGTCACGCCGCTGCGCTCGAGCTCGCGCAGGCGCTGTGTCTGGCTGCGATAATCGAGCACGATCCAGCCGATCAGGATCACGACCACGAGGGCGGCCGCGGCATAGGATGTCACGATGAAGGGCGCGTAGGGACCGAGCGACATGATCATGCAGCCCCGACTTCTTTTGACGTGCTGCCCTCACGCGAGCCGGTGCCGATTTCTGAAAACGCCACACGGCTCGCCTGCATCATTTGCAGCGAGCGGACGCGGCGGCGCAAAATCTCGTTGCGCATCGCCGCGATGTGCAGCGTGACGAACAGCAGGGTGAACGCGACCGCCATCACCAGCAGCGGAATCAGAAACGATCTGTCGAGCGACGAGCCGCCCATCCGCATCACTGACGCCGGCTGGTGCAGCGTGTTCCACCAGTCGACTGAGAACTTGATGATGGGCAGGTTGAGCGCGCCGACCAGCGTCAGCACGGCGGCGGCGCGAGCCGCGCGGGAGGGATCGTCGACCGCGCGCCACAGCGCCATCAGGCCGAGATACATCAGGAACAGGATCAGCACCGAGGTCAGCCGCGCGTCCCATTCCCAATAGGTGCCCCACATCGGCCGGCCCCACAGCGAGCCCGTCAGCAGCGCAAGGAAGGTGAAGGCGGCGCCGATCGGAGCTGCCGCTTTGGCGGCGACGTCGGCGAGCGGATGTCGCCACACCAGCGTGCCCAACGATGCGATGCTCATCACGCCCCACACGAACATCGACAGCCAGGCATTGGGCACGTGGATGAACATGATCTTCACCGTCGCGCCCTGCTGATAGTCGTCGGGCGCGGTGGCGGACTGATAGAGCCCGATCGCGAGCAGGATGATTGTCGCAGCCGCAAGCCACGGCAGCAGCCGCGCCGTCAGCGCGAGGAACCGTGTGGGGTTGGCGAGGTCGATCAGCGTCATGGTATCCTGATAATCACAGGTAAGCGCTCACGCAATCAGCACGAAAGTCCGCAGCGAAAGTTGATCGGGGTCAAGGTCAGTCCAGCCCATCTCAATCCAGCCCATGCTTCAGGCTCGCCGCAGCCGCGAACGGGCCGATCACGAGGCTGACCAGCGACAGCGCGCACAGGATCGAGAACGGCGCGCCGAACGTCATGGGGCCGACGATCACCGCCTGCGAGGCCGCGACCCCGAAGATCAGCACCGGGATCGACAGCGGCAGCACCAGGACGGCCATCAATAATCCGCCACGATGCAGCGTCACCGCCAGCGCCGCGCCGATCATGCCGGTGAACGTCAGCGCCGGGGTGCCGGCGAGCAGTGTCAGCGCCACCGCGCCGGTCGCCACCATGTCGAGGTTGAGCAGCAGGCCGAGCACGGGGGTTGCGACGATCAGCGGCAGGCCGGCGGCCAGCCAATGCGCCAGCGCCTTTGCCGCGCAGGCGAGTTCCAGCGGGGTCCGGCTCATCGTGATCAGGTCGAGCGAGCCGTCCTCGTGGTCGGCCATGAACAGCCGGTCCAGGGTGAGCAGGCTCGCCAGCAGCGCCCCCAGCCACAGGATCGCCGGCCCGAGCCGCGACAGCAGTGCCAGATCCGGCCCCACCGCAAACGGCATCAGCACCACCACGGTCAGGAAGAACAGCACGCCAATCAATGCCCCGCCGCCGACGCGGAGCGCGATCCGGATGTCCCGGCGGATCAGGGCAGACAGGGCGGTCATGGGGTGGCTCTTTCCACGGCGAGACGGCCATAAGAGCTCGGCTGGTGCCCAGGGCAAACTGCGCTCCCTCCCCCCTTGTGGGGGAGGGCGGGGGAGAGGGGTGGCCCCGGGAGAGATGCGGATCGTTCGCGCGCGGCCAGCAACAGATAGCCCGTTTTTCCAGCGCTTGATCCGAGAAAGTGTCGCCCGCCGCACCCCCCTCCCTGACCCTCCCCCACAAGGGGGGAGGGAACGGAGAGAGCGGCACCCCGCCGCTCGGAAAACTGAGGGTCCATCGGAATCACACCGCACCCCCGATCCGCAGCTCCCGCGAATCGATCCCGAGGGGGGCGTGGGTGGCGGCGACGATCAGGCCGCCGCGCGCCAAGTGCTCGCGCATCAATCCGGAAAACATGTCCTGGCCCGCGACATCCAGTGCCGTGGTCGGCTCGTCCAAGAGCCAGACCGGCCGGCGGACGGTCAGCAGGCGGGCCAGCGAGAGCCGGCGGCGCTGGCCTGCGGACAGGAAGGCGGCGGGCAGATCGGCGGCATGGTCGAGCCCGACGGTGGCGAGGCTCTCGCCGGCGTCGAAACGCTCGCCGCCCAAGAAATCGGCCCAGAACGTCAGATTCTCCGCCACGCTCAGGGCTGGCTTCAGGGCGTCGCGATGACCGAGATAATGGCATTGCTCCGGCAATGTCAGCTCGGCGTCACCTCCGTGCAGCGCGATCGTGCCGCCCGCCGGAATGAGCAGGCCCGCGATCAGCCGCAGCAGCGAGGTCTTGCCCGATCCGTTGCGGCCCACGACCGCCACGGCTTCGCCGGAGCCGGCCCCGAAATCGAGCCCGGCAAACACCTCGCGGCCGCCCCGCACGCATGTGACCCCATGTCCGGAAAGCTGCATCTCGCCTCGTACCAGCCCGCTCAACGTCAGGCCTCAGGAAAACTTGGGGTAGCGTATGGGAATTTTTGGCTCGCGGATTGCCGCGGCACGTTTGTGGCTGTGGCGGCGCGGTTAGAAAGCTTCTATAAGCCCGGAACTACTTGATGCAGCAACTCAACCTGCCCCTGCAAGCGACTCAGCCTGCCTACGCTGACGGTGTTAAAATACCCTGCCGGGTATAACTAACAATTGGGATTTCCTACATGACCTCGCTCGACAGCTTCAAATGCAAAAAGACCCTCAAGGTCGGCGCCAAGACCTATGTCTATTACAGCCTGCCCACGGCCGAGAAGAATGGTCTGAAGGGAATTTCGAAACTCCCCTATTCGATGAAGGTCTTGCTCGAGAACCTGCTCCGCAACGAGGACGGCCGCTCGGTCAAGAAGGAAGACATCGTCGCGGTGTCGAAGTGGCTGCGCAAGAAGTCGCTGGAGCATGAGATCGCCTTCCGCCCGGCGCGCGTGCTGATGCAGGACTTCACCGGCGTCCCCGCCGTGGTCGATCTCGCCGCGATGCGCAACGCGATGCAGAAGCTTGGCGGCGATGCCGAGAAGATCAATCCGCTGGTGCCGGTCGACCTCGTCATCGACCACTCCGTGATCGTGAACTTCTTCGGTGACAACAAGGCGTTCGGCAAGAACGTCACCGAGGAATACAAGCAGAACCAGGAACGCTACGAGTTCCTGAAATGGGGCCAGAAGGCGTTCTCGAACTTCTCCGTCGTGCCGCCCGGCACCGGCATCTGCCACCAGGTCAATCTCGAATATCTCTCCCAGACGGTCTGGACCAAGAAGGAGAAGATGACGGTCGGCAAGAAGACCGGCACCTTCGAGGTCGCCTATCCCGACTCGCTGGTCGGCACCGATTCCCACACCACCATGGTCAACGGTCTCGCCGTGCTCGGCTGGGGCGTCGGCGGCATCGAGGCCGAAGCCTGCATGCTCGGCCAGCCGCTGTCGATGCTGCTGCCCAACGTCGTCGGCTTCAAGCTGAAGGGCGCGATGAAGGAAGGCGTCACCGCGACCGACCTCGTGCTGACGGTGACGCAGATGCTGCGCAAGCTCGGCGTTGTCGGCAAGTTCGTCGAGTTCTTCGGCCCCGGCCTCGACCATCTCTCGGTCGCCGACAAGGCGACCATCGCCAACATGGCGCCCGAATATGGCGCGACCTGCGGCTTCTTCCCGGTCGACGCCGCCGCGCTCGATTATCTCAAGACCTCCGGCCGCGCCTCGGCGCGCGTCGCGCTGGTGCAGGCCTATGCGAAGGCGCAAGGGCTGTTCCGCACCGCCAAGTCGGCCGATCCGGTGTTCACGGAGACGCTGACGCTCGACCTCGGTGACGTCGTGCCGTCGATGGCCGGTCCGAAGCGCCCCGAAGGCCGCATTGCGCTGCCGTCCGTGGCCGAGGGCTTCTCGCTCGCGCTCGCCACCGAATACAAGAAGGCCGAGGAGCCGGCGAAGCGCTTTGCCGTCGAGGGCAAGAAGTTCGACATCGGCCATGGCGACGTCGTCATCGCCGCGATCACCTCCTGCACGAACACCTCGAACCCGAGCGTGCTGATCGGCGCCGGTCTGCTGGCGCGCAACGCCGCCGCGAAGGGCCTCAAGGCAAAGCCGTGGGTGAAGACCTCGCTCGCCCCGGGCAGTCAGGTGGTGGCGGCCTATCTCGCCGATTCCGGTCTCCAGGCCGATCTCGACAAGGTCGGCTTCAACCTGGTCGGTTTCGGCTGCACCACCTGCATCGGCAATTCCGGTCCGCTGCCCGAGGAGATCTCGAAGTCGATCAACGACAACGGCATTGTCGCGGCTGCCGTGCTCTCCGGTAACCGCAACTTCGAAGGCCGCGTCTCGCCGGACGTGCAGGCGAACTATCTGGCCTCGCCGCCGCTCGTGGTCGCCCACGCGCTCGCGGGCACCGTCACCAAGAACCTCGCCATCGAACCGCTCGGTGAAGGCAAGGACGGCAAGCCGGTCTACCTGAAGGACATCTGGCCGACGACGAAGGAGATCAACGCCTTCATGAAGAAGTTCGTGACCGCGTCGATCTTCAAGAAGAAGTATGCCGATGTGTTCAAGGGCGACACCAACTGGCGCAAGATCAAGACGGTCGAGAGCGAGACCTATCGCTGGAACATGAGCTCGACCTATGTGCAGAACCCGCCCTATTTCGAAGGCATGAAGAAGGAGCCGGAGCCGGTCACCGACATCGTCGAGGCCCGCATCCTCGCCATGTTCGGCGACAAGATCACCACCGACCACATCTCGCCGGCCGGTTCGATCAAGCTCACCTCGCCCGCCGGCAAATATCTCAGCGAACACCAGGTACGTCCGGCCGACTTCAACCAGTACGGCACGCGGCGCGGCAACCATGAAGTCATGATGCGCGGCACCTTCGCCAATATCCGCATCAAGAACTTCATGCTCAAGGGCGCGGATGGAAATATCCCTGAGGGCGGTCTGACAAAACACTGGCCAGACGGCGAGCAGATGTCGATCTACGACGCCGCGATGAAGTACCAGCAGGAGCAGGTGCCGCTGGTGGTGTTCGCCGGCGCCGAATACGGCAACGGCTCCTCGCGCGACTGGGCCGCGAAGGGCACGCGTCTGCTCGGCGTGCGCGCCGTGATCTGCCAGAGCTTCGAGCGCATCCACCGCTCCAACCTGGTCGGCATGGGCGTGCTGCCGCTGACGTTCGAGGACGGCACCTCCTGGTCGTCGCTCGGTCTGAAGGGCGACGAGAAGGTCACGCTGCGCGGCCTCGTCGGCGAGCTCAAGCCGCGCCAGAAGCTGACCGCGGAGATCGTCTCCGGCGACGGTTCGCTGCAGCGCGTTTCGCTGCTCTGCCGCATCGATACGCTGGACGAGCTGGAATACTACCGCAACGGCGGCATCTTGCACTACGTGCTGCGCAAGCTCGCGGCGTAAGCGCGGACTTGTGAACGGTGGCTCACTGCGAAGTGAGTAGTAGGTTACACGAAGGCGGCCTATCACAAGGCCGCCTTCACGCGTTTGCGGCAGGCTTCAGATGGGCCCGCCCGGCGGAGAACCCCACGCTTTGGACGGTAACTTTGGCGGACGAAAGTGTGAGGCCCGTAAGACTACGGTGACCATCCGGCGGTAAGATTTCCCTCTCACGAGCAATGGTGTACGGCGTTCGACATGACAACAATGACGGCTTCTCATCTGGTTTCACGCTGGTCCGGCGCCCTCTGGTCGGGAGCTCTTGGTCTCTGTGCGATCGTCGCCGTCATCCGTCCTGCCGAGGCTGATCCCCGCGCCGTTGTCGAATTGTTTACCTCGCAGGGCTGCTCCTCCTGCCCGCCGGCCGACAAGATCATCGGCGACCTCGCCCGCGATCCCTCGATCATCGCGCTGAGCATGCCGATCGACTATTGGGACTATCTCGGCTGGAAGGACACATTGGCCGATTCGCGCTTCTCTGCACGGCAGCGTGCCTATTCGCGCATGCGCGGCGATCGCGAAGTCTACACACCGCAGGTCGTGGTCAACGGCTCCACGCATGTCGTCGGCAGCGACCGCACCGGCATCGAAAGCGCGATCGGCAAAACCGACACGGGCACGGGCGTGATGAGCGTGCCGGTGACGATGTCGCTCGCGGGCAAGCAGATCAACGTCTCGGTGGCCGCGAGCAACGAGCCGACCGTGTCCCACGGCGAGGTCTGGATCTGCTCGATTGCGAAATCGGTGCCGATCGCGATCAGCCGCGGCGAAAATCGTGGACAGCAGGTCATCTATCACAACGTGGTGCGCAACCTGCTCAAGGTCGGCGACTGGACCGGCCGTCCGGAAAGCTGGACGGTGCCGATCGAGAACCTCACGCGCGACGGCGTCGACGGTGCCGTGGTCTATGTTCAGGACGGCAGCCGCGAGAAGCCGGGCCCGATGCTGGGCGCGGCGTATACGTCGCTGCACTGACGCGCACACTTCGAATCTTCCGACTCAAGCACGCTCTCAATCCTCATGGTGAGGAGGCGCGTCAGCGCCGTCTCGAACCATGCAGGCCCTACTGAGGCAGCTCGGCCTCGATCCTTCGAGACGCCGCTTCGCGGCTCCTCAGGATGAGGGGAGAGAGTTTGTGCGGAGATGGTGAGATATGCGTCGAGGCAGAAACATCCCGACACAGACAAAACCGACCCAAACAAAAAAGGACCAACTCGCGTTGGCCCTCCTTGTCGTGCGAACAGACCCGATCCTGACGGCCCCGGGGGGCTGGGGGCTGAGGAATCCGGAACCGAAAGGACCGGGTCAACGCACACAAGTCTTTTCGCAATGCAGGGCGGCAGTCGCTTGGCGGAAAAGCGGCGACACTATGATTCCTGCTAACGATCCCGTGACGGTTTGCCGCGACAGAGTTCCACCGCTGCGTGTGGGCGGTTTGCTCCGGTCCAGTGTCCTTCCAGGGGCCCCTTGCGGTGGGGAACAGTTGGCGCGATCATGCAACTGTCATGATCCGCGGTTCCGGGGACGGTTCTTCGCGGACGCGGTCATGCTGATGCGACAGGAGGCGACCTATGAGTCTGTCGGAGGATGCCGATCCGAGCGAACAGCGCGCGGCGGCGCGCCCCGCCGCTTCGAATGCGCAGCTGAGCCGCGTGACGTTCAACCGGCTCGAGCTGCACCGTATTCTCAATCTCTACGGCCGGATGGTCGCCGACGGCGAGTGGCGCGACTATGCCATCGACTTCCTCAGGGATCGCGCCGTGTTCTCGGTCTTCCGCCGCGCCTCGGAAGTGCCAATTTATCGTATCGAGAAGGATCCGCGCCTCGCGCGCAAGCAGGGCATGTACAGCGTGATCTCGGCGACGGGCTTGATCCTGCGCCGCGGCCACGAACTGGAGCGCGTGCTCCTGGTGATCGATCGCAAATTGGCGGTGGTGTGAGCAGGGATCCAGTAGCCCGGATGAGCGTAGCGACATCCGGGTCTTTGCTTGCAGCCTTCCCGGGTATCGCTTCGCTCACCCGGGCTACGGGCCTTACTTCCCCGGCACGCTCTTCGCGCCCTCGCCAAGATCCCGCTGCATCATCACCGTGTCCAGCCAGCGGCCGAATTTCAGCCCGACGCTGGGATGCGTGCCGATCATCTTGAAGCCGCCCTTGCTGTGCACGCCGATCGAACCCGCATTGGCGGAATCGCCGATCACGGCGATCATCTGGCGGAAACCGCGCGCCTCGCACTCGACGATCAGCCGCTCCAGCAGGAGCGCTCCGATGCCGCGGCGGTGGAAGGACGGATCGAGATAGATCGAGTTCTCGACCGTGAAGCGGTAGGCCGGCCGCGGCCGGTAGGCGCCGGCATAGGCGTAGCCGGCGACGCGCCCGTCGAGGATGGCGACGAAATAGGGGTAGCCGCCGTCGATCAGCGTACGGTAGCGGCGCGTCATCTCGGCGAGATCGGGCGGCTCCAGCTCGAACGTCGCGGTGCCCTCGCGGACAGCCTGCTGGTAGATGGCGGTGATGGCGGGAAGGTCGGCCTCAATGGTGGGCCTGATATCGGGTGCGGACATGCCGCAAGATTAGAGCCTTCCTGGGACGGCTGGAAGAGGCGAACCGCCTCCCCACGTCGTCATTGCGAGCGAAGCAGCCTCCATCTTCTCCGCTGTCATGCCCCGCGTAGGCGGGGCATCCAGTACTCCGAAACAGTGCAGCAAGAACAGAGCCGCTGCGGCGTACTGGATCGCCCGCCCCAGTGCGCAATTGCGCACAAGGCAGGCGATGACGACGTCCGGCCCACCCAAACAAAAACCCCGGCCTTTCGGCCGGGGTTCGTGTCCGTCCTCTCGCCTCAGCGCTTAGTCGCGCTGGCCGAGGAGCTGCAGGAGCAGCGTGAACAGGTTGATGAAGTTCAGGTACAGCGACAGCGCGCCGGTGATGGCCGCACGCTCTGCGATGTCACCGCCGGCCGAGGCGTAGCCGTAGATGTAGTCGTTCTTCAGCCGCTGGGTATCCCAGGCCGTGAGGCCCGCGAACACCAGCACGCCGACCACCGACACCACGAACTGCAGCACCGAGCTCGCCAGGAACAGGTTTACCAGGCTCGCGATCACGATGCCGATCAGGCCCATGAACAGGAACGAACCCATTCCGCTCATGTCACGCTTGGTGGTGTAGCCGTAGAGGCTGAGCGCGCCGAAGGTCGCCGCGGTGATGAAGAACACCCGCACGATCGAGGTGTGCGTGAACACCAGGAAGATCGAGGACAGCGAGACGCCCATCAGCGCCGCGAACACCCAGAACAGGATCTGGGCGGTCGAGGGAGCGAGACGGTTGATGCCCGCCGAGATCACGAACACCATGGCGAGCGGCGCGAGCATGAACAGCCACTTCAGCGGGCTGACGAACATCGCGTAGCCGAACGGCGTCAGGAACAGCTTGCCGACGCGGACGGCTTCCGGGGTCGGAACATCCGTCACGGCGGCCATGTAGACGCCGAGCGCGGCCAAGCCGGTGATGGCGAGGCCAATGCTCATGTAGTTGTAGATGCGCAGCATGTAGGCGCGCAGGCCGGCATCGACCGTCGCGGCGTCAACACGCCCGGCGGCCCTGCCGAAAGGAGAAGCGTAATTGCGGTCTAGGTCCGACATGGTCGAATTCCCGTTGGTTGGTCCGGTCCGGCATGAGGGTCGCCATGCCGCCGGTTCGTCAAACTCTATCTCGGATACCGATGTCTGCCGACTAAATTTTGGCTAACAATCGGGGCTCCGAACCCACTCGATATGTGGGAAACTAACACATCCGCTGCAACCGTCCACGCGCGGCTGAATGTCGCCCTTCCCTGCAATCCAGACGAGCGGACGTGGTTAATCGCCGGAATCGTGCGATTTCGCTCCCGTGCCGCCGCCCGCTACCATTTGTCACAAATTCCGCAACACCGTGGCGGGCTTTTTGTTCAACGCCAGCAGCGTGCCGGCGAGCCCGAGGCCGACCGTGACGACCAAGGCAGCCGCGACCACGCCGGCGGCGCTGCCGCCCTGCCAGACGAAAGTGAGGGTCATCAGCCGGGTCACGATCATCCAGGCCGCGACGCTGCCGGCGAAAACGCCGAACACCGCCGTAGCGAGGCCAATCAGGAGGTATTCGAGGGCATAGGCGCCGAGCAGCCGCAGCCGGGTCGCGCCCAGGGTCTTGAGGATTACAGCATCGTAGACCCGGTGGCGATGGCCGGCGGCGAGCGCGCCGCCCAACACCAGGATCGCCGAGATCAGGGTCACCGCGCTGGCGCCGCGGATCGCCAGCGCCAGGTTGGTCACGACCGAGCCGACCGTCTCCATCACCTCGCGCACGCGCACGCTCGTCACCATCGGATAGGCGTCAGCCACCTCCCTGATGATCTTGCCGTCGCCGGCCGCATCGCCGCCGGCTTCCGTCAGCGTCGCGATGTGGGTGTGCGGCGCGCCCTTGAACGCGTTCGGCGAAAACACGAGGACGAAATTGATGCCGAGGCCCTGCCAGTCGACGCTGCGCAGATTGCTGATCTTCGCGGGGATGTCGCGGCCGAGGATATTGACCACGACCTCGTCGCCGAGCTTGAGGCCGAGTCCGTCCGCGATCTTCTTCTCCATCGAAACCAGCGGCGGGCCGGAATAATCGGCGCTCCACCACTCGCCCTCGACCACCTTGGAGCCCTTCGGCAGCTCGGCGGTATAGGTCAGGCCACGGTCGCTCTGCAGCACCCACTCGGAATCGGTGCTGGGCTTGAGCTCCTCGGCGCGGACGCCGCGGGCCCCGACGATGCGCCCGCGCAGCATCGGCACGTCATCGACCTTCGCGCCAGGGGCGAGCTGGCGCAGATATGAGTCGAACTGCTCGGCCTGCGTGCTCGGAATGTCGATGAAGAAGAACGACGGTGCGTGCTCGGGCAGTGCCGCCAGGAACTGCCGGCGCAGATTGCCGTCGATCTGGGTGATGGTGACGAGCACGGCGAGGCCGAGCCCGAGCGACAGCACGACGGAGGGCGTCAGCGCGCCCGGCCGGTGGATGTTGGCAATCGCAAGCCGCAGCATCGGCCACCGCGTGCGCGGCAGCCGCCGTGCGATCGTCATCAGCAGAGCGGCAATGCCGCGCAGCAGCGCGAACACGACCACGGAGGAGGCCACGAACACCGCGGCGATGCGCTTGTCGAAGGATAGCCCGATCACGACCGCGATGAGCAGCGCGATCACGACGGCCATGAAGACGAGATAGCTCCAGCGCGGCCGGTGCCATTCGGAGCTGATGGTGTCGCGGAACAGCGCGGCCACCGGCACGTCGTGCACCCGCCCGAGTGGCCACAGGCCGAATGCAAGCGCCGTCAGCAGCCCATAGACGAACGACAGCGCGAGTTCGTCGGCATGCACCGCCGGCACCACCGGCAGCGGCAGCAGCTTGCCGAACAGGCCGACGATTGCGAAGGGCATGGCGGCGCCGAGCGCGAGGCCGATCACCGAGCCGATCGCGGCGAGCAGGAGAACCTGGGCGAGATAGATGCCGAACACGTCGCGCCCGGTGGCCCCGACGGCCTTGAAGGCCGCGATCACCTCGAGCTTGTGATCGATATGGGCCTTGACGGCATTGGCGACGCCGACGCCGCCGACCAGCAGCGCGGCGAGGCCGACCAGCGTCAGGAACTGCGTGAAGCGGTTGATGTTGCGCTCGAGCTGCGGCGACGCATTGGAGCGGCTGCGGACCTCCCAGCCGGCCTGCGGCGCGGCGTTGCGGGCGTCCGCGATGAAGGCGTCGGTGGCGCGCTCGCTATTGGCGATCTCCGGCAGCTTCACCCGGTAGACCCAGCGCACCAGGCTGCCGGGCTGGACCAACCCCGTGGCGCGCAGGCCCGCCTCGCTGATCAGGAAGCGCGGGCCGAAGCCGATGCCGCCGGCGAGCTTGTCAGGCTCGGCTTCGACGGCGCTGCGGATCTGGAACGTGGCAGTCCCGACGGTGACGCGATCGCCGGTCTTGAGCGACAGCCGCGCCAGCAGCGTCGGATCGGCGGCCGCGCCGAACGCGCCGTCGTGCTCTGCGAGCAGGTCGGACATCGGCAGCGGCGGCGCCAGCGTCAGCTGTCCCAGCATCGGATAGGTGTCGTCGACGGCCTTCATCTCGACCAGCGCCAGCTTGCCCTCAGCCGAGCGCGCCATGCCGCGCAGTGTGGCGGCGCTCGAGACGGTGCCGCGCGAACGCAGGAAGGCGACTTCCTCCGGCTTCGCCTCGCGCTGGAACAAGACGAAGGACACGTCGCCGCCGAGCAGCGTACGGCCCTCGCGGGCGAGGCCGTCGCTCAGGCTCGCCGATACGGAGCCGACGCCGGCGATCGCCATCACGCCGAGCGCGATGCAGGCAATGAAGACGTAGAAGCCGCGCAGGCCGCCGCGCAATTCGCGCAGCGCGTAGCGCAGCGACAGCGCAACGCCATTGGGCTTCGCAAACGGTTCGGCAGCGAGGCTCATGCCGGCGCCGACTGCGTGTCGATGCGCCCGGAGCGCAGGCGGATCACGCGATCGCAGCGATGCGCCAGCGAGGAATCGTGCGTGACCAGCACCAGCGTCATGCCGCGCTCGGCATGCTTGCTGAACAGCAGGTCGACGATCTGTTGTCCCGTGGCTTCGTCGAGATTGCCGGTCGGCTCGTCGGCAACGAGGATCGCGGGATCGGGTGCCAGCGCGCGGGCCAGCGCGACGCGCTGCTGCTCGCCGCCGGAGAGCTGCGTCGGATAGTGATGCAGACGGTCGCCGAGCCCGACCGATTGCAGCTCCTGCGCCGCGCGCTTTGTGGCGTCGGGATTGCCCGCAAGCTCGAGCGGCACCGCGACGTTCTCCAGCGCGGTCATGGTCGGGATCAAATGGAAGGACTGGAAGACGATGCCGACCTGGCGGCCGCGGAAGCGGGCCAGCGCGTCCTCGTCGAGGGCATTGAAAGGCGTGCCGCTGACCACCACCTCTCCGCTATCAGGACGCTCCAGCCCCGCCATCACCATCAGCAGCGTGGATTTGCCCGAACCTGACGGGCCGATCAGGCCGATCGTCTCGCTCCGGCCGACGCGCAGGCTGATATCCTTGAGAATGTGAACGCGTGCCGCGCCCGTACCCAATGACAGATTGACGTTGGAGATGGCGATGGTGTCCGCCGAACTGTCGGCGAGCGAAGAGGAAGAGATGCGAGTGTCCATGGTCCGGTCATATGGCAACTCCGCACGCGCGGTCGAGAGGCGTTACGGATTGTTCATGCACATAGCCGTGTTGATGCTCGCTTTGATGACGGTGCCAAATCCGGCATGGGCCGAGGCGGCGAAACCGATCAAGCTGGTGGTTCTCGGCGATTCCTTGAGCGCCGGCCTCGGCCTCCCGGCCCAGCAAGCGTTCCCCACTGGGCTTCAAAAAGCTTTACAATCCAAAGGCATAGACGTCGACATGACCAATGCCGGGGTGTCCGGCGACACCTCCTCGGGGGGCCGTGACCGGCTCGACTGGTCGGTCCCCAACGGAACCGACGGTGTGATCATCGAGCTCGGCGCCAACGATGCGCTGCGCGGCATCGATCCCGATTTGACGCGCACCGCGCTGACCGAGATCGTCCAGCGCCTCAAGGCGCGCAAGATCGCGGTGATGCTGTGCGGTATGCTGTCGCCGCCGAATTACGGCGCGGACTATGCCGCGCGCTTCAATTCGATTTATCCGGATCTGGCGAAAAAATTCGGCGTGCCGCTCTATCCGTTTTTTCTCGACGGTGTCGCGGCTGATGCCAAGCTCAACCAGGCCGACGGCATTCATCCGACCGCGGCCGGCGTCGACATCATCGTCAGGAATATCTTGCCCACGGTTGAGGCATTCATTGGCACGATAGCTGAGCAGCGGCGTTGAAAAGCAGGCAGCGCCGCCCGTAATTCCCAGGGTTTTACCGGGGTGAGGCGCGCGATGCTTCGCAGAGTCACACAACTGCGATAGGAATTGAGGTACCGGTGATTCGTCGCCGGCTCTAAAATTTGGATATGATCTTTCCCATGGGATCATGGCCAAGCATCGGGAGTGCGAAACGATGCCGCGTTTGTTCACTGGTCTGGAAATTCCGGCCGAGATTGGCCAGTCGCTTTCCAATTTGCGGGGCGGCCTTCCCGGCGCCCGCTGGATCGATCCCGAAAATTACCACGTCACCCTGCGCTTCATCGGCAATATCGATGGCATGTCCGCCAACGAAATCGCCTCGATGCTGTTTCGCGTCGACCGCAAGCCGTTCGAGGTGAAGGTGCAGGGTTTGCAGAGTTTCGGCGGACGCAAGCCGCGCGCGGTGGTCGCCACCATCGTGCCGAGCAAGCCGCTGATGGAATTGCAGGCCGAGCTCGAGCGCCTGATGCAGCGGATCGGCCTCGACCCTGAAGGCCGCAAGTTCATCCCGCATGTCACGCTGGCCCGGCTGCACGACGCCACCGACCGTGACGTCGCCGATTATCTTTCGCTGCGCGGCTATTTTCCCAGCAAGGCGTTCACGGCCGAACGTTTCGTGCTGTTCTCGTCCCGCGCATCGACGGGCGGCGGCCCGTATGTGGTCGAGGACGCTTATGAGTTGTGTGAGTGAGTCTTGGCTCGCAGAAGACGGAGCGACGCCGACCCATATGGCGCGTAGATGCCTAGCATCGACTGAAGTCAGAATGGCAATCCGTGTTCGTCGTATCCTACTATTTCGTCGGGCATCCGGTCGGCTACCACAGGCAGCTCGCTCCAGCGTCGACGGATTGCGGCCATATCCTCCAAAAGAGCAGTTTTGCAGTACTGATTGTCGATGCGCCTGAGGCGCTCTTCGATAGCTCGCTTCGTAGCAAGAGCAACCGTCTCGCCAGTGAGTTGCGCCAGACGCCTCGCGAGACGTTCGACCTCGGAGTCCTCGATACTAAGGGCCATGCCAGGAACCTCAAAGCAGCCGCTTTAGCCCTGTGATATCTCAATTATTCGCCTCCGACCACGTGGATGTGGGCGGAGCGCATAAGCCCTTGCGCCAATACGGAGTTGCAATTTCCGCTCATCTCTGGCGGTAAAGAGCATGCTCTCGACCCCCAGTTCCTCATTCCGCGAAGCCTATCAGGCCCAGATCGCGTCCGGCGCGATCGAGCCCGACGCTGCGCAGGCCGAAATCGCCGACGCCTATGCGGCGCTCGACCAGCGGCTCGCCGATTACAAGCCGCAGCGCAAGCAGGGCCTGCTCAGCCGCCTGTTCAGCAGCGACAAGGACGAGGCGCCGCATGGGCTCTACGTCCATGGCGAGGTCGGCCGCGGCAAGACCATGCTGATGGATCTGTTCTTCCAGCACTCGACCGTCGAGCACAAGCGGCGCGCGCATTTCCACGAATTCATGGCCGATGTGCACGAGCGCATCTACGATTTTCGCCAGGGCATCGCCCGAGGCGAGATCGCCGACGGCGACGTCATCGCGCTGACGGCGCATGCGATCTTCGAGGAGAGCTGGCTGCTCTGTTTCGACGAATTCCACGTCACCGACATCGCGGACGCGATGATCCTCGGCCGCCTGTTCGCAAAGCTGCTGGAGCTCGGCACCGTGGTGGTTGCGACCTCCAACGTCGCGCCTGACGACCTCTACAAGGGCGGTCTGAACCGTTCGCTATTCCTGCCCTTTATCAAACAGATCACCGACCACATGGACGTGCTGCGGCTCGACGCGCGCACCGACTTCCGGCTGGAAAAGCTTCAGGGCGTGCCGATGTGGTTGACGCCGGCAGACACCGAGGCCGACGCCGCGCTCGACCGCGCCTGGTCGAAGATGTCAGGCAGCGCCAAATGCAAGTCGCGCGATATTTCGATCAAGGGCCGCATCCTGCACGTGCCGTGCTCGGCCCACGGCGTGGCGCGCTTCGCGTTCGCCGATCTCTGCGAGAAGCCGCTCGGGGCATCCGACTATCTCAGGCTGGCGCACGACTATCACACCATCCTGGTCGACCATATTCCAGTGATGGATTTCTCCCAGCGCAACGCCGCCAAGCGTTTCATTACGCTGATCGACACGCTCTATGACAATGCCGTGAAGCTGATGGCCTCGGCCGATGCCAACCCGATCTCGCTCTATCTCGCCAATGAGGGCAACGAGGCCAACGAGTTCAAGCGCACCGCCTCGCGCCTGATCGAAATGAGCTCGGAATCCTATCTGGCACTGCCCCACGGTCGCAAGGATTCCACCGCCAGCGGTTCGACCAAGGGGTTGGTGGAGACTTAAGTCCTATTTCACCATCTTCTCCGGCGTCATTCCGGGGCGCGACGAAGTCGCGAGCCCGGAATCCATCCTGCCGCCGACTCTGCCGCCTCATGGATTCCGGGCCTGCGCCTGTTGGCGCATCCCGGAATGACAGCCTGGGTATTCTGGCTGCTATCCCGGCAAGCCCGACAATTGGGCAACCCGTGACTTGAACGGGGGAGGCGAAAGGGATAACCACCCGTCTCAGTTTTCCCCTCCTTACGTGTCTAAAGGACAGGTTCACATGGCGCGCGACAAGATTGCTTTGATTGGCTCCGGTCAGATCGGCGGAACGCTGGCTCATCTCATCGGCCTGAAAGAGCTGGGCGACGTGGTGATGTTCGACATCGCCGAGGGCGTGCCGCAGGGCAAGGCGCTCGACATCGCGCAGTCCTCGCCGGTCGACGGCTTTGACGCGCACTACACCGGCGCCAACTCCTACGAGGCGCTCGACAACGCAAAAGTCTGCATCGTCACCGCCGGCGTGCCGCGCAAGCCCGGCATGAGCCGCGACGACCTCCTCTCGATCAACCTCAAGGTCATGGAACAGGTCGGCGCCGGCATCAAGAAATACGCCCCCGACGCTTTCGTCATCTGCATCACCAACCCGCTCGACGCGATGGTCTGGGCGCTGCAGAAGGCTAGCGGCCTGCCGCACAAGAAGGTCGTCGGCATGGCCGGCGTGCTGGATTCGTCGCGCTTCCGCTACTTCCTGGCCGACGAGTTCAACGTTTCGGTCGAAGACGTCACCGCCTTCGTGCTGGGCGGCCATGGCGACACCATGGTGCCGCTGGTAAAATACTCCACCGTCGCCGGCATCCCGCTGCCCGATCTCGTCAAGATGGGCTGGACCTCGCAGGCGCGCCTCGACGAGATCGTCGACCGTACCCGCAACGGCGGCGCCGAGATCGTCAACCTCCTCAAGACCGGCTCGGCCTTCTACGCGCCGGCGGCTTCCGCGATCGCGATGGCCGAGAGCTATCTGCGTGACAAGAAGCGCGTGCTGGCCTCGGCCGCCTACCTGAACGGCGAATACGGCGTGAAGGACATGTATGTCGGCGTGCCCGTCGTGATCGGCTCCAAGGGCGTTGAGCGCGTCGTCGAGATCGAGCTCGTCGGCAAGGATCGCGAAGCCTTCGACAAGTCGGTCGGCGCGGTGCAGGGTCTGGTTGATGCCTGCAAGAAGATCGCACCCGATCTTCTGGGCCGCTAAGGTCGAAACATTCCGCCGAAGATCGAAAACCGGTCTTCGGCGGTTTCATTTCCGGGGTCCGCCAAACCTTGTTTAAGGTTGGGGCGGGTCCTGGTCCGCAAGTCCAGAGATCGATGTCAGAGAATCCGGGTTGCAGTTCCTGTGGTATATGGTATGCCAGCCACAAGACTGAGGTGGGCCTACGAGGTCACCGCCCGCGGGTTCAGGGAGCGACCATATGAATATCCATGAATATCAGGCCAAAGCGCTGCTGAACGAGTTCGGCGTCGCGATCTCCAAGGGCGTTCCGGTCCTGAAGGCGGCCGATGCGGACGCGGCGGCAAAGGCACTCCCGGGCCCGGTCTGGGTTGTGAAGAGCCAGATCCACGCCGGCGGCCGCGGCAAGGGCAAGTTCAAGGAAGCCTCGGCCGGCGACAAGGGCGGCGTCCGCATCGCCAAGTCGGCCGCGGAAGTTTCCGAATTCGCCAAGCAGATGCTCGGCGCCACGCTCGTCACGATCCAGACCGGCCCCGCCGGCAAGCAGGTCAACCGCCTCTACATCGAGGACGGCTCCGACATCGACAAGGAATTCTACCTCTCGATCCTGGTCGACCGCGAAACCTCGCGCGTCTCGTTCGTGGTGTCGACCGAGGGCGGCGTCAACATCGAGGACGTCGCGCACAACACGCCTGAGAAGATCGTGACCTTCTCGATCGATCCCGCGACCGGCATCATGGGCCATCACGGCCGCACCGTCGCGAACGCGCTGAAACTCTCCGGCGATCTCGCCAAGCAGGCCGAGAAGCTCACCGCGCAGCTCTACGCGGCGTTCGTCGCCAAGGACATGTCGATGCTGGAGATCAACCCGCTGGTCGTGACCAAGCAGGGCCAGCTCCGCGTGCTCGACGCGAAGGTGTCGTTCGACGACAACGCCCTGTTCCGTCACCCCGAGGTGCTCGCGCTGCGCGACGAGACCGAGGAAGACGCCAAGGAAATCGAAGCGTCGAAACACGACCTCAACTACGTCACCCTCGACGGTAATATCGGCTGCATGGTCAACGGCGCCGGCCTCGCGATGGCGACGATGGACATCATCAAGCTCTACGGCATGGCGCCGGCGAACTTCCTCGACGTCGGCGGCAGCGCCAGCAAGGAGAAGGTCGCGGCCGCCTTCAAGATCATCACCGCGGATCCCAACGTGAAGGGCATCCTGGTCAACATCTTCGGTGGCATCATGAAGTGCGACGTGATCGCCGAGGGCGTCACGGCTGCGGTTCGTGAAGTCGGCCTTAGCGTGCCGCTGGTGGTTCGCCTCGAAGGCACCAATGTCGAGCTGGGCAAGAAGATCATCCGTGAGTCCGGCCTGAACGTGGTGCCGGCCGACAATCTCGACGACGCTGCGCAGAAGATCGTGAAGGCCGTCAAGGAAGGCTGAGGCCATGACCCAGGACCATCTCGCTGCATCATCCCCGCTGCCGGAGCACGCGCGTCTTGCCGCGTTCGCCGGTGAATGGAATGGCGAAGAGGTGGTCTTTCCGTCGCGCTGGACGGAGGGCGGGACGGCGACCTCTCACGTCGTGGCCCACATGGATCTCAATGGCTTCTATCTGATCCAGGACTCGGTCCAGACCCGCGACGGCAAGCAGAGCTTCGCCACCCACGGCATCTTCACCTTCGACCGCGAAGACCGGACCTACAAATTGTTCTGGTACGATTCGCTCGGCTACACGCCGCCCTCGCCCGCCTCCGGCGGGTGGGTCGGCAAGACCCTGACGCTGGTGCGCGGCTCGCTCCGCGGCAATGCGCGCCACGTCTATGAAATCATCGACGACGATTCCTATTCGTTGAAGATCCAGTTCTCGCCGGACGCGGAAGGCTGGGCCGACGTGCTCACCGGCGTCTACCGCCGCATCCACTGACCTCTCACTCGTTAGTTTCGCGAAAGCAGACCTCATGTCCATCCTGATCGACAAGAACACCAAGGTCATCTGCCAGGGCTTTACCGGCAAGAACGGCACCTTCCATTCGGAGGCCGCGATTGCCTATGGCACCAAGATGGTCGGCGGCACCTCGCCCGGCAAAGGCGGCGCGACGCATCTGGGCCTGCCGGTGTTCGACACCGTGCGCGAGGCGCGTGAGAAGACCGGCGCCGATGCGTCCGTGATCTACGTGCCGCCTCCGGGCGCGGCCGATGCGATTTGCGAGGCCATCGATGCCGAGATCCCGCTGATCGTCTGCATCACGGAAGGTATCCCGGTCATCGACATGGTCAGGGTGAAGCGTTCGCTGGCGGGCTCCAAGTCGCGCCTGATCGGGCCGAACTGCCCGGGCGTCATGACCGCCGGCGAGTGCAAGATCGGCATCATGCCGGCCAACATCTTCAAGACCGGCAGCGTCGGCATCGTCTCCCGCTCGGGGACCCTGACCTACGAAGCCGTGTTCCAGACCACCCAGGAAGGCCTCGGCCAGACCACCGCGGTCGGCATCGGCGGCGATCCGGTCAAGGGAACCGAGTTCATCGACGTGCTGGAAATGCTGCTCGGCGACCCCAAGACCGAGTCGATCATCATGATCGGCGAGATCGGCGGTTCCGCCGAGGAAGACGCCGCCCAGTTCCTCAAGGACGAGGCCAAGCGCGGCCGCCAGAAGCCGATGGTCGGTTTCATCGCCGGTGTCACAGCCCCTCCCGGCCGCCGCATGGGCCACGCCGGCGCGATCATTTCCGGCGGCAAGGGGGACGCCGGTTCCAAGACCGACGCGATGAAATCGGCTGGAATTACAGTGTCCCCGTCTCCCGCTCGGCTCGGGCACACGCTTGCCGAAAAATTGAAAGCCTGATTCACACCTTCGTAATTTTCCGGGCGAAGTTTCGTAGCAAATAGGGTAAATGGTGCCTGTCGCGCTGGTCCTCTGCCGGGGAGCCCAGCGCCAGCGCCGTTTGTTATGCGCGAACCGAAATCGCCAGGAACTCAAGTATGTCTCGCCAAGACGCGAACGCAGCCTTTGCCCTCTCCTCCTTTTTGCAGGGCACCAACGCCACCTACATCGACGAAATCTACGCCCGCTACGAGAAGGACCCGTCCTCGGTGGATGCCGAGTGGCAGGACTTCTTCAAGAGCCTCAACGACCAGCCGGGCGACATCAGCAAGAACGCCCAAGGCCCGTCCTGGGAGCGCGCCAACTGGCCGCTGACCCCGCAGGACGATCTGACCTCCGCGCTCGACGGCAATTGGGCCGAAGTCGAGAAGACGGTCGGCGCCAAGATCGCCGCCAAGGCGCAGGCCAAGGGTGGCGACAAGGGCGGCGGCCTCTCCTCCGCCGATTTGCTCCAGGCCACCCGCGACTCGGTCCGGGCCCTGATGCTGATCCGGTCCTACCGCATGCGCGGCCACTTCCACGCCAAGCTCGATCCGCTCGGCATCGAAGCCCAGCGCAATCGCGAAGAGCTCGATCCGCGGACCTACGGCTTCAGCGAAGCCGATTTCGACCGCAAGATCTTCCTCGACCATGTGCTCGGTCTCGAATACGCCAGCTTGCGCGAAATCACAGCGATCTGCGAGCGCACCTATTGCCAGACGCTCGGCGTTGAGTTCATGCACATCACCAACGCGGCGCAGAAGGCGTGGATTCAGGAGCGGATCGAGGGGCCGGACAAGGAAATTTCCTTCACCCGCGAAGGCCGCCGCGCCATCCTGATGAAGCTGGTCGAAGCCGAAGGCTTCGAGAAATTCTGCGACACCAAGTTCACCGGCACCAAGCGCTTCGGCCTGGACGGTGCTGAATCGCTGATTCCCGCGCTCGAGCAGATCATCAAGCGCGGCGGCAATCTCGGCGTGAAGGAGGTCGTGCTGGGCATGCCGCATCGCGGCCGCCTCAACGTGCTGACCCAGGTGATGGGCAAGCCGCATCGCGCGCTGTTCCACGAGTTCAAGGGCGGTTCTGCCAATCCTGATGCGGTCGAAGGCTCGGGCGACGTCAAATATCACCTCGGCGCGTCCTCGGATCGCGAGTTCGACGGCAACCGCATCCATCTGTCGCTGACCGCCAACCCCTCGCATCTCGAGATCGTCGATCCCGTGGTGCTCGGAAAGGTCCGCGCCAAGCAGGACCAGCACGGCGATCCGCCGGATATGCGCATCTCAGTGATGCCGCTGCTGATGCATGGCGATGCCGCGTTCGCCGGCCAGGGCGTGGTCGCGGAATGTTTCGGCCTGTCGGACCTGAAGGGCTACCGCACCGGCGGCTCCGTGCACTTCATCGTCAACAACCAGATCGGCTTCACCACCTATCCGCGTTATTCCCGTTCGTCGCCGTATCCGTCGGACGTGGCGAAGATGATCGACGCGCCGATCTTCCACGTCAACGGCGACGATCCGGAAGCCGTCGTGTTCGCGGCCAAGGTCGCGACCGAGTTCCGGCAGAAATTCCACAAGCCCGTCGTCATCGACATGTTCTGCTACCGCAGGCATGGCCATAACGAGGGCGACGAGCCGGCTTTCACCCAGCCGGTGATGTACAAGAAGATCGCGGCCCATCCGTCGACGCTCGAGCTCTACGCCCGCCGTCTCATCAGCGAAGGCGTGCTGACGGAGGGCGAGGTCGAGAAGGCCAAGGCCGACTGGCGCGCGCGGCTCGATGCCGAGCTCGAAGCCGGCTCCGGCTACAAGCCCAACAAGGCCGACTGGCTCGACGGCAAATGGGCCGGCTTCAAGATCGCGGATCAGGAAGAAGATGCGCGGCGTGGCGTCACCGGCGTCGACATCACCGCCCTGAAGGACATCGGTCGCAAGATTACCAAGGTGCCGGATGGTTTCCGCGTCCACCGCACCATCCAGCGCTTCCTCGAAAACCGCGCCAAGGCGATCGACGGCGGCACGGGCATCGACTGGGCGACCGGCGAGGCACTGGCGTTCTGCACGCTGCTCAACGAGAACCATCATGTCCGCCTGTCAGGGCAGGATTCGGAGCGCGGCACCTTCTCGCAGCGCCACTCGGTCCTGATCGACCAGGAAGACGAGAGCCGCTACACGCCGTTCAACCATCTCGGTCACGAGCAGGGCCATTACGAGGTCATCAACTCGCTGCTGTCGGAAGAAGCCGTGCTCGGCTTCGAATACGGCTACTCGCTCGCCGAGCCGAACACGTTGACTCTGTGGGAAGCGCAGTTCGGCGACTTCGCCAACGGCGCGCAGGTCGTGTTCGACCAGTTCATCTCCTCGGGTGAGCGCAAATGGCTGCGCATGTCCGGCCTCGTCTGCCTCCTGCCGCACGGCTATGAGGGCCAGGGACCGGAGCATTCCTCGGCGCGTCTGGAGCGTTATCTCCAGATGTGCGCGGAAGACAACATGCAGGTGGTCTATCCGACCACGCCGGCGAACTACTTCCACGTGCTGCGTAGGCAGCTCCATCGCGAGATCCGCAAGCCACTGATCGTGATGACGCCGAAGTCGCTGCTGCGTCACAAGCGGGCGGTGTCGCGCCTCGAGGAGCTCGCGAAGGGAACGACCTTCCACCGCATCCTGTATGACGACGCCCAGATGCTGCCGGGCGAAGCGGTCAAGCTCGTGCCCGACGAGAAGATCCGCCGCATCGTGCTCTGCTCGGGCAAGGTCTATTACGACCTCTACGAGGAGCGCGAGAAGCGTGGCATGGACGACATCTACCTGATGCGCGTCGAGCAGCTCTATCCGGTGCCGCTGAAGGCGCTGGTGGCCGAGCTGTCGCGCTTCAAGAAGGCCGAAGTCGTGTGGTGCCAGGAAGAGCCCCGCAACATGGGTGCCTGGCACTTCATCGAGCCCTATCTGGAATGGGTGCTGAACCAGGTGAACGGTGCGAGCCGGCGTCCGCGTTACGTCGGCCGCGCCGCCTCCGCCGCGACCGCCACAGGTCTGATGTCGAAGCATCAGGCGCAGCTGAAGGCGTTCCTGGACGAAGCATTGAGCTGAACTTTTTCGAGCTGCGTTATGCCCCGCCTTGTGTGCAATGGCGCACTGGAGCGGGGCATCCGGCAAACCGTGGCGTCCGTCGTGAATGCGAACGTTTCGGCTTGCTGGATGGCCTGCTTTTCGCAGGCCGACGACACCTGAAAATTCCCGACCGCATTGGCGATCTCCTTAAGGAAAAGACCATGACTGAAATTCGTGTGCCGACCCTCGGCGAATCCGTCACCGAGGCCACCATCGGCCGCTGGTTCAAGAAGGCCGGCGATCCCGTCGCCGTCGACGAGCCCTTGGTGGAGCTCGAGACCGACAAGGTCACCATCGAAGTCCCGGCGCCGTCCGCGGGCACGCTGAGCGAGATCATCGCCGCAGATGGCACGACCGTTGCGGTCGGTGCGCTGCTCGGACAGATCACCGAGGGCACGGCCGGCGTCGCAAAGACGCCCGCCAAGCCGGCTGCCGCGCCCGCGCCTGCTCCCGCCGCGGCGGCTCCATCCGCCGCCCCGGCCGCGTCGAAAGCACCGCCGGCCGACTCGCCGCTCGCGCCCTCCGTGCGAAAGCTCTCGGCCGAGACCGGCATCGACGCCTCGACCGTTCCCGGCTCCGGCAAGGACGGCCGTGTCACCAAGGGCGACATGCTCGCCGCGATCGAGCGTGCGGCCTCGGCGCCGACCCCGGTCAACCAGCCGGCCGCAGCGGTCCAGGTTCGCGCACCCTCGCCGGCCGACGACGCAGCCCGCGAAGAGCGCGTCAAGATGACCCGGCTGCGCCAGACCATCGCGCGCCGCCTCAAGGACGTGCAGAACACCGCCGCCATGCTCACGACCTTCAACGAGGTCGACATGACCAACGTCATGGCGCTGCGTGCGCACTACAAGGATGCGTTCGAGAAGAAGCACGGCTCGAAGCTCGGCTTCATGGGCTTCTTCACCAAGGCCGTCGTGCAGGGGCTGAAGGACATCCCGGCCGTCAACGCCGAGATCGACGGCACCGACCTGATCTACAAGAACTACTACCACATCGGCGTCGCCGTCGGCACCGACAAGGGCCTCGTCGTGCCCGTGGTGCGCGACTGCGACAACAAGTCGATCGCGGAGATCGAGAAGGGCATCGCCGATTTCGGCCGCCGTGCCCGCGACGGCCAGCTCAAGATCGACGAGATGCAGGGCGGCACCTTCACCATCACGAACGGCGGCATCTACGGCTCGCTGATGTCGACCCCGATCCTGAACGCGCCGCAGTCCGGCATTCTCGGCATGCACAAGATCCAGGAGCGGCCGATGGTCGTCGGCGGCAAGATCGAGGTCCGCCCGATGATGTATCTGGCGCTGTCCTACGATCACCGCGTCATCGACGGCAAGGAAGCCGTGACCTTCCTTGTTCGCGTCAAGGAGAGCCTGGAAGATCCGGCGCGCCTGGTGCTCGATCTCTGATCGCTGATGCTCTGCGAGCGCCGTCGCCTTACGCGACGGCGCGTGTCGAACCATGGAGACGCGCGTGACGGATAAAGTCGTTGTCATCACCGGCGGCAGCCGCGGCATCGGGCGGGCGACCGCGATTGCGGCGGCCGCGCGCGGCTTTCGCGTCGTGGTCGGCTATGCCAGCAACAAGACCGCCGCCGACGAGGTGGTCGCCGAGATCGCGGCCAGCAACGGCAAGGCCATCGCGGTGAAATGCGACGTCGCCGAGGAAAGCGATATCCTGGCGCTGTTCAAGGCCGCGGACGCGTTCGGCACGCTCGGCGCGCTCGTCAACAATGGCGGCATTGTCGGGACCAGCGGCGTGCGCGTCGACGAGATGTCGGCCGAGCGCATCCAGCGCGTGATGGCGGTCAACGTCACCGGCTCCATCCTCTGCGCGCGCGAAGCGGTGAAGCGGATGTCGACCAGGCACGGCGGCCAGGGCGGCGTCATCGTCAATCTGTCGTCGGTTGCTGCCAAGCTCGGCGCGCCGAACACCTATGTCGACTATGCCGCGTCCAAGGGCGCGATCGATTCCTTCACCGTCGGCCTCGGCCATGAGGTTGCCGGCGAGGGCATTCGTGTCGCGGGCATCCGGCCCGGCCTGATCGACACCGAAATCCACGCTGCCGGCGGTGAGCCCGACCGCGCCCATCGTCTGGCCCATATGGTGCCTATGAAGCGCGTCGGTACTGCCGATGAAGTCGCCAATGCCATCGTCTGGCTGATGTCGGACGAGGCCTCCTACGTCACCTCAGCCATTCTCGATGTGTCCGGCGGACGCTGACGCGCCGCGCGGACGCTGACACATCCCTCAACGCTAAACTTACGGGACTTTCTCTCATGGCATACGATCTCGTCGTCATCGGCACCGGACCGGGCGGTTATGTCTGCGCGGTGCGTGCAGCGCAGCTCGGCATGAAAGTCGCCGTGGTGGAAAAGAACGCGACGCTCGGCGGCACCTGCCTCAATGTCGGCTGCATGCCGTCGAAGGCGCTGTTGCACGCCTCCGAAATGTTCGAGGAGGCCGGGCATTCCTTCGCCAAGATGGGCGTCAGCGTTTCCGCGCCGAAGCTCGATTTGCCTGCGATGATGAACTTCAAGCAGCAGGGCATCGACGGCAACGTCAAGGGGGTCGAGTTCCTGATGAAGAAGAACAAGATCGACGTGCTCAAGGGCGCCGGCAAGATTCTCGGCACCGGCAAGGTCGAGATCTCCGCCGACGGCAAGTCGCAGGTGGTCGAGACCAAGAGCATCGTGATCGCCACCGGCTCGGACATCGCGCGTCTGAAGGGCATCGAGATCGACGAGACGCGCATCGTGTCGTCGACCGGCGCGCTGTCGCTGGACAAGGTCCCCGGCAAGCTCTTGATCGTCGGCGCCGGCGTGATCGGCCTCGAGCTCGGCTCAGTGTGGAAGCGTCTCGGCGCCGAAGTCGTCGTCGTCGAATTCCTCGACCGCATCCTGCCCGGCATGGACGGGGAGATCGCCAAGCAATTCCAGCGCATCCTGGAGAAGCAGGGCTTTGCGTTCAAGCTGGGTGCCAAGGTCACGGGCGTGGACACCTCCGGCAAGGCGCTGAAGGCGACGGTCGAGCCCGCCGCCGGCGGCGCTGCCGAGACGCTGGAAGCCGATGTCGTTCTCGTCTGTATCGGCCGTGTGCCGTACACGGATGGGCTGGGCTTGAAGGAAGCCGGCGTTGCGCTCGACAATCGCGGCCGCGTGCAGATCGATCCGCACTTCGCCACCAGCGTGAAGGGCGTCTATGCCATCGGCGACGTCGTCGCGGGCCCGATGCTCGCGCACAAGGCCGAGGATGAAGGCGTCGCGGTTGCCGAGATCATCGCGGGGCAGGCCGGCCACGTGAACTACGATGTTATCCCAGGCGTCGTGTATACCACGCCGGAAGTATCCTCCGTCGGCAAGACCGAGGAGGAGCTGAAGCAGGCGGGCGTGGCATATACGGTCGGAAAGTTTCCCTTTACCGCCAACGGCCGCTCCAAGGTCAACCAGACCACCGACGGCTTTGTGAAGATTCTCGCAGATGCGAAGACCGATCGCGTGCTCGGCGTGCACATTATCGGCATTGAGGCCGGGGAAATGATCCATGAGGCGGCCGTTCTCATGGAGTTTGGCGGCAGCGCGGAG
Organism: Bradyrhizobium sp. i1.15.2; assembly: GCF_040548425.1. Taxonomy (NCBI): domain Bacteria; kingdom Pseudomonadati; phylum Pseudomonadota; class Alphaproteobacteria; order Hyphomicrobiales; family Nitrobacteraceae; genus Bradyrhizobium; species Bradyrhizobium sp. i1.15.2. The sequence continues at coordinate 83,421 of NZ_JBEPRQ010000021.1, forward strand.
GATCTCGCGCGCACCTGCCACGCGCACCCGACCCGCTCCGAGGCCATCAAGGAAGCCGCGCTTGCAGTCGGCAAGCGGGCCATCCATATGTAGGTGGCGCCCAGCGCCGAATCGGGCGGGAAACACATGCTACGCCGCCTGCTTCAACCGGTCTGGGTCCTGCTTGCGATCATCTTCCTGATCGAAGCCTGGCTGTGGGACCATCTCGAACCGATCGTCGCGCGGGTTGTCGCAATCGTCCCGCTCGCCCGCTTCAAGCAATGGATGTCGGACCGCGTCGATGCGCTGTCGCCGGCGATGACGCTGATCGTGTTCGCTGTACCGATCGTCCCGCTGTTTCCGCTCAAGCTGGTCGGCCTGTGGCTGCTCACGCACGAATACTGGACCAGCGCGGTCTTCACCATCGTGTTCGCAAAGCTGCTCGGGGTCGGCGTCACCGCCTTCGTGTTCGATGTGACGCGCGACAAGCTGATGGAGATGCACTGGTTCGAGCGGCTGTACGATCTGGTGCTGAAGCTGCGTGCCAAGGCCGCCGAGCTGGTCGATCCGGTCAAGCGGCGCATCAAGGAGCTGATCGCCGGCAACGGCGAAGGCTGGTCCTCCCGCACGCTCCGCCTGATCCAGCGTTTTCGCAAGAGCGTGCACGAAGCGCGTTGAGCGCCGAAGCAATGAGCGTCGCGTAGCCCGGATGAGCAAAGCGATATCCGGGATTCCTTATTGTGGCTCCCCGCATGTCGCTGCGCTCATGCGGGTTACGAGCCTCAATGCAGATGCAGCAGATGCGGCGACCATGCGCCGAGCACGGTCATTCCAAGTCCGGCAAGCGACAGCAGGCCCGCGATCCAGGCGAGCGGTAGCATGCCGGTGATGATCGTCGCCGAGGCCAGGACGATGCCGATCTGGAAGGCGGCGGACGCCAGCTCGAAGTGATGATATTTCGCAGTCGCCTCGTCGCGTTCATGCTCGGCGTGCTTGGCCTTTTCGGCCAGCTGCTCGGTGCCTTCGCCGGTCTCGGGCTCGGAGCGGTAGCGCTGCGCGGTCTTCTGCCAGTCCTCGATCTGCTTCTGCACGGCCACCTTGTTGGCCTCGTCGCTCGCCGCGCCGAGGATGAGCTTGCCCTGGTCGGCCATGGTCTGCACCACGGTGCGGCGGATGCTCTTGGCCTGGAAGAAGGCCCAGAGGTTGGAGGCCTCGACGTTCTTGCTGATCGATTCGGTCTGGGCGCCCTTGCCGAGCGTCTCGGAGATCGCCAGGAACAGCGCCAGGACCGCGATCAGGAGCGCGATCTTCTTGTTCGAGCCGGACGCGTGTTCGGCGTGCTCGGCATGCTCCATGCTTTCATGTGCGCTCATAAATTCCTCCTGGCTCGGTTCCCCACGATTGACCGAACCGCGGGCGCCGCGCAAGAGGCATGCGCGCCGCGAGGCTTGCTATGACAGCTTCATGTCAGCATCAGCGCCGCGGATGCGCGCTGGCATAGACTTCCAGCAGCCGCTCGGCATCGATGCCGGTATAGATCTGCGTGGTCGAGAGCGAGGCATGGCCGAGCAATTCCTGGATCGCGCGCAAATCGCCGCCGCGTGACAACAGATGCGTGGCGAAGGAATGCCGGAGCGCGTGCGGCGTGGCGCTGTCGGGCAGGCCGAGCGCGCCGCGCAGCCGCTCCATCGCGAGCTGGATGATGCGCGGGCTCAACGGCCCGCCGCGTGCGCCGACGAAGATCGGGCCTTCGGCCGGCAGCGGATACGGGCACATCGCGACATACTCCTGCACCAGTTCGAGCACGTTCTGGAGCACCGGCACCATGCGGGTCTTGTTGCCTTTGCCTGTCACGATCAGCACGTCGCCTTCACCGGGACGCGGCACCTCGCGGCGCGTCAGCCCCAGCGCTTCGGAGATGCGCAGGCCCGAGCCGTAGAGGAGTGCCATCACCGCGGCATCGCGCGCCAAAATCCAGGTCTCGCGATCCTCGCCGGCGCGCTCGTCGGCGTCCGCAAGACGTTTGGCCGACGCCATCGGCAACGGCTTTGGCAGGCTCCTTGCGACTTTCGGCGCGCGGATCGCCGAGAGCGCGCCGACCTTGCCCTTGCCTTCGCGCTCGAGGAAGCGGCCGAACGAACGCAGGCCCGCCAGTGCGCGCATCAGCGAGCGCCCGGCAATATCGTCGGCGCGGCGCATCGCCATGAAGGCCCTGATATCGGTGGCCTCCAGTGCGGCGAAACGCTTCAGCGTCACACGCTCGCCCCAATGGCCGCAGAGGAAATTCAGGCACTGCCGCAGATCGCGGGCATAGGCTTCCAGCGTCTTCGGCGACAGCCGTCGCTCCGCGCCGAGATGCGACAGCCAGCGCGTCATCTCCTGCGCGATGTCAGGATCGGCGCTGGCGAGCTCGATCTGTGGGGCGGCCGCTTTGCTCATGCGCTCTGGACGTGGTGATTCCACTCAGTATATCGCATCACACTCGTTTATCGTTCGCTAAGGCCGCCTCAGGGCGCTAGCCTTGAAGCCCCCGGGTTCCGATTCCCCTCCATGGACCACACGTCGCGCAGCAACGCCGTCTCCGCCAACGCGACCCGCATGGTCGACGTGCTGGTGCCGGTCGCGCTCGACCAGACCTATTCGTACAAGGTGCCGCGTGGGATGGAGCTGAAGGCGGGCGACATTATTGGCGTGCCGCTCGGCCCGCGCGAGGTGCTCGCCGTGGTTTGGGCCGAAAACGCCAATCCGGATCCGCGCCTGCACAACCGCCTCAAGGAGGTCAGCGAAAAGCTCGACATCCCGCCGCTGAAGCCCGAGCTGCGTGCAGTCGTGGACTGGATCGCCAATTACACGCTGAGCCCGCGCGGCATGGTGCTGCGCATGTGCCTGCGGATGGGCGAGAACCTCGGCCCCGAGCGGGTGCGCGCCGGCGTGCGCCTGACCGGCGATCTCCCGCGGCGACTGACGCCGGCGCGGCAGCGCCTGATCGAGGTGCTGTCGGACCGGCTGCTGCACGGCAAGTCCGAGGCGGCCAAGGAGGCCGGCGTTTCGGCCGGCGTGATCGACGGCCTCGTCGACGAAGGCACGCTCACGGTCGAGCCGATGCCGCCGCCTCCACCGCCGCCGCCGCCCGATCCGGATTTCAGCCGGCCGGATTTTTCGCCGCTCCAGCGCGCCGGAGTTGATGCGATGCGCGCGCTCGCGGCCAACGGCAGCTTTCACGTCGCGCTGCTCGACGGTGTCACCGGCTCGGGCAAGACCGAGGTTTACTTCGAAGCCGTGGCCGAGGCGATCCGCCGCGGAAAACAGTCGCTGATCCTGATGCCGGAGATCGCGCTCACCGGCCAGTTCCTCGATCGCTTCGCGCAGCGTTTTGGCGTGCGTCCCTTGGAATGGCATTCCGAGCTGACGCCGCGCACCCGCGCACGCAATTGGGCGGCGATCTCCGAGGGCAGCGCGCCGGTCGTGGTCGGCGCGCGCTCGGCGCTGTTTCTGCCCTACGCCAATCTCGGCCTCATCGTGGTCGATGAAGAGCACGACCAGGCCTACAAGCAGGACGAGGGCGTGCATTATCACGCCCGCGACATGGCGGTGGTGCGCGCGCATATCGCGAAGGTTCCGATCGTGCTGGCATCGGCGACGCCGTCGGTCGAGTCCGAGGTCAATGCGCGCAAGAACCGCTATCAGCGCATCGCGCTGCCGTCACGCTTCGGCGGCCAGCACATGCCGCATATCGAGGCCATCGACATGCGCCGCGAGCCGCCGGCGCGCGGCCGCTTCATCTCGCCGCGGCTGGCGTCCGAGATCAGGACCGCGATCGAGCGGCGCGAGCAGGCGCTATTGTTCCTCAATCGCCGCGGCTATGCGCCGTTGACGCTGTGCCGCGCCTGCGGCCATCGCTTTGCCTGCACCATCTGCGATGCCTGGTTGGTCGATCACCGCTTCCGCCAGCGCCTCGTCTGTCACCATTGCGGCTTCTCGATGCCGCGTCCGCAAACCTGCCCGCATTGCGCGGCGGAGGAATCGCTGGTCGCGGTCGGGCCCGGCGTCGAGCGCTTGCAGGAAGAGGCGGCCGCGCTGTTCCCGGAGGCGCGCACCATGGTGCTGTCGAGCGATCTCATCACCTCGATCGAGACGATGCGCTCCGAGCTGAATGACATCGCGGAGGGCCGCGTCGACGTCATCATCGGCACCCAGCTCGTCGCCAAGGGCCACAATTTCCCGCGGCTCAATCTTGTCGGCGTGGTCGATGCGGATCTCGGCCTGTCCAATGGCGATCCGCGCGCCTCCGAGCGCACCTGGCAATTGCTCAACCAGGTGATCGGCCGCGCCGGGCGCGAGCAGGGCCGCGGCGTCGGCTATCTCCAGACCCACCAGCCCGACCATCCCGTGATGAAGGCGCTGATCGCCTGCGACCGTGAAGCGTTCTACGACAGCGAGATCGATTTGCGCGAACGCACGCTGTATCCGCCGTTCGGGCGGCTCGCGAGCCTGATCATTTCCGCCGGCGACCGGCCGAGCGCCGAAGGCTTCGGCCGCCACCTCGTTGCGCTCGCGCCGCGCGACGAGCGGGTGGTGGTGCTGGGCCCAGCGGAAGCCCCGCTCGCCGTCATCAAGGGCCGCTACCGCTTCCGCATCCTGGTGAAATCGGCGCGCGGCTTCGACCTGTCGGATTATCTGCGCAACTGGCTTGCCGTATGCCCGAAGCCGAAGGGCAATCAAAAGCTCGAGGTCGACGTCGATCCGCAGAGCTTTTTGTAGCCGCTGTCATTCCGGGGCGCGACGAACTCGCGAACCCGGAATCCATTCATCCACCGACCCTGCTGTTCGATGGATTCCGGGCTCGCGCTGCGCGCGCCCCGGAATGACGAAGCCCGCCGTCCCCCAAGACGGCGGGCTTGTTTCACGCGTCGCGCGCTTTAGGAGACGACTTCCGCGGTGACGCGGCCGACGCCGGCGCCGGTGAGGCCGATAGCGCGGGCAGCGCCCGTGGAGAGGTCGAGGACACGGCCGCGAACGAACGGGCCACGGTCGTTGATGGTGACGATGACGCTGGAGCCGCCATGGGTGACCCGCAGCTTGGTGCCGAACGGCAGCGAACGGTGCGCCGCGGTCATGGCGTTCTGGTTGAAGCGCTGGCCCGAGGCAGTCCTGCTGCCGGACTCGTTCCCGTAAAAGGAAGCCATGCCGGAGAAGGCACGTCCGGTGCCCTGCGACGGCGTCATCGACGCATTAGCGTTACGCCAATCGGAGGACGTGTTGGCATCGTTCTGGGCCTGGTGGCGGTGATGATGGTGGGAATACCGATGGTGATGCCGGGATTTGGCGGAAGCTTCGGTGGCAGTTCCCCCGATGAGAAGAGTTGCGGCAACAAAAGCGATCGCCGTACGCGGCCGGGTCACTGAGCCCAGCGTCTTCAAACAAAGCATATATTGGTCCCTAAGCTAGTATTGCCACATATGTGGCAAGTGGAGCCCCCGTAAGTTTGCGAGCGGGACCGCGTTTCGATTCCTAATGAGGCGTGAATTGGGCAGTAAATCCGTTCTGTGTCGCCGTGTAATATCTTGTTACCGGCGGAGATATTCAGCCGACATTCCGTAATATTGGAATTTAACGATTCGTTAATCTCTAAATTACTCGCGAATACTGTAAAACGAAGTCATCGCTTTCCGCATTTAGAATTCGGAAAGTATTCGGCGAGTGAAGCTGGATGCGCCGGAATCACGCCTCAGCGATCCGTGTTCATGGCCGCTATGCGCTGAGGGCAGGAACCAATGGCCGGCATCGGCTCGGGGGTGGGCTTAGGGGCTGTGGCAATTCCGCGGCATGGCAGGTCGTCGTCGCGTCGTCGTGGAGTGCGACGAACTGGCGACAGAACGTCATGCCTTTAATTTGGCGTCATGTTGCACGTGCGCGCCTGCTATGTTAGCAAAGCCGCGATTTTAACGAGCCCGGCACTTCCGTGCGGGGTCGAAAATCGAAGTCCCGCTTGAATTCCAAGGGCTTGGATCGCTAGGCGCCGCTTTGTGGCGACGGTTTTTCCCTTGCGAGTTTGACAGCAAAAAGAGCACGTCTGTGGCTGCAGAAGATACGTCCGTTTCCGGTGTGTCGGGCCGTTATGCAACGGCCTTGTTTGAACTGGCCCGCGACCAGAAAGTGGTCGACGAGGTCAAAGCCGATCTCGAAAAATTCGAGGGCATGCTGAACGAAAGCGCCGATCTGAAGCGCCTCGTCCGCAGCCCTGTGTTCGCGGCCGATGCCCAGTCCAGGGCCCTCTCGGCCGTTTTGGACAAGGCGGGCATCGCCGGCATCTCCGCCAATTTCCTGAAAGTGCTGACCGCCAACCGCCGCCTGTTCGCGGTGGCTGACGTCATCCGCGCCTATCGCGCCCTGGTCGCCAGGTTCAAGGGCGAGGCGACGGCCGACGTCACCGTGGCGGAGGCGCTCTCGGACAAGAATCTCGACGCCCTCAAGGTTGCCCTGAAGTCGGTGACCGGCAAGGACGTCGCGCTCAACGTGAAGATCGATCCCTCGATCATCGGTGGCCTCGTGGTCAAGCTTGGCAGCCGGATGATCGATAGCTCGCTTCGCACCAAACTCAATTCGATCAAGCACGCGATGAAAGAGGCAGGCTGATGGACATCCGCGCCGCGGAAATTTCCGCGATCCTCAAGGACCAGATCAAGAATTTCGGCCAGGAAGCTGAAGTCTCCGAAGTCGGACAGGTGCTGTCCGTCGGCGACGGTATCGCCCGCGTTTACGGTCTGGATAACGTCCAGGCCGGTGAAATGGTCGAGTTCGAGAACGGCACCCGCGGCATGGCGCTGAACCTCGAGACCGACAACGTCGGTATCGTCATTTTCGGCGCCGACCGCGAGATCAAGGAAGGCCAGACCGTCAAGCGCACCCGCGCCATCGTGGACGCGCCGGTCGGCAAGGGCCTGCTCGGCCGCGTCGTCGACGCGCTCGGCAATCCGATCGACGGCAAGGGCCCGATCCAGGCCGACAAGCGCATGCGCGTCGACGTCAAGGCACCCGGCATCATTCCGCGCAAATCGGTGAACGAGCCGATGGCGACCGGCCTCAAGGCGATCGACGCCCTGATCCCGATCGGCCGCGGCCAGCGCGAGCTGATCATCGGCGACCGTCAGACCGGCAAGACCGCGATCGCGCTCGACACCATCCTCAACCAGAAGCCGCTCAACGCGCAGCCGGACGAGAACATCAAGCTGTATTGCGTCTACGTCGCGATCGGCCAGAAGCGCTCGACCGTTGCCCAGTTCGTGAAGGTGCTGGAAGAGCAGGGCGCGCTCGAATATTCGATCATCGTGGCCGCTACCGCGTCGGATCCGGCACCGATGCAGTACATCGCGCCGTTCACCGGCTGCACCATGGGCGAGTACTTCCGCGACAACGGCATGCACGCCGTCATCATCTATGACGATTTGTCCAAGCAGGCCGTCGCCTACCGCCAGATGTCGCTCCTGCTGCGCCGCCCGCCGGGCCGCGAAGCCTATCCGGGCGACGTGTTCTATCTGCATTCCCGCCTGCTCGAGCGCGCGGCGAAGCTGAACAAGGACCAGGGCTCGGGCTCGCTGACGGCGCTGCCGGTCATCGAAACCCAGGCCAACGACGTGTCGGCCTACATTCCGACCAACGTCATCTCGATCACCGACGGCCAGATCTTCCTGGAAACCGACCTGTTCTTCCAGGGCATCCGCCCCGCGGTGAACGTCGGTCTGTCGGTGTCGCGCGTCGGCTCCTCGGCGCAGACCAAGGCCACCAAGAAGGTCGCCGGCAAGATCAAGGGCGAGCTGGCGCAGTACCGCGAAATGGCGGCGTTCGCGCAGTTCGGCTCCGACCTCGACGCCTCGACCCAGCGCCTGCTCAACCGCGGCTCGCGTCTCACCGAGCTCCTGAAGCAGCCGCAGTTCGCGCCGCTGAAGATGGAAGAGCAGGTCTGCGTGATCTGGGCCGGCACCAACGGCTATCTCGATCCGCTTCCGGTCAACAAGGTGCGCGCGTTCGAGGACGGTCTGTTGTCGCTGCTGCGCGGCAAGAACGTCGATATCCTCAACGCGATCCGCGATAGCCGCGATCTCTCCGACGACAGTGCCGCCAAGCTGAAGTCGGTGGTCGAAGGTTTCGCCAAGAGCTTCGCATAAGAGAACGGTCGCAAGGCCGGGCTTCGTGTCCCGGCCTTCCGTGCCTCACTGCATGGAAACGAAGACGTGGATGCCCGGGACACGCCCGGGCATGACGACTGGGATAGGCTAGCGGCTTGATCCAAGGGGTCGAACCGCCGGGGTGAACGAAGAATGGCGTCACTTAAAGACATGCGCGTCCGCATCGCCTCCACCAAGGCGACGCAGAAGATCACCAAGGCCATGCAGATGGTCGCGGCGTCCCGGTTGCGCCGCGCCCAGCAGGCGGCCGAGGCGGCGCGGCCATATGCCGACAAGATGAGCGCGGTGATCTCCAACATCGCCAGCGCTGCCGCCGGTTCGCCCGGCGCTCCGGTGCTGCTGGGCGGCACCGGCAAGGATCAGGTTCACCTGCTGCTGGTCTGCACCGGCGAGCGTGGTCTGTCCGGCGCCTTCAACTCCTCGATCGTGCGTCTCGCGCGCGAGCGCGCCCAGGCGCTGATCGCGCAGGGCAAGGAAGTCAAATTCTTCTGCGTCGGTCGCAAGGGCTACGAGCAGCTCCGCCGCCTGTACGACAAGCAGATCATCGAGCACCTCGACCTGCGCGGCGTTCGTCAGCTCGGCTTCCTCAACGCCGAGGACATCGCCAAGAAGGTCTTGGCCCGCTTCGACAACGGCGAATTCGACGTCTGCACGCTGTTCTACGCGCAGTTCAAGTCGGTGATCGCCCAGGTCCCGACCGCGCAGCAGATCATTCCGTTGACCGTGGAAGAAAAGGCGGCGAACGCGCCGTCGACGTCCTACGACTACGAGCCGGAGGAAGACGAACTCCTCTCCGGCCTGTTGCCGCGGAATATCGCGGTGCAGATTTTCCGCGCGCTGCTGGAAAACAACGCCTCGTTCTACGGCGCGCAGATGAGCTCGATGGACAACGCCACCCGCAACGCGGGCGAAATGATCCGCAAGCAAACCCAGATCTACAACCGAACCCGTCAAGCCCAGATCACCAAGGAGCTGATCGAGATCATCTCCGGCGCCGAGGCGGTCTGACGCACGAACCAAACGACGGTCGTTCAAGTAAAGAATTTCGAAGGAGAGCTTCATGGCTACAGCAGCTACCCAGGTCGGTCGTGTCACCCAGGTCATGGGCGCCGTCGTCGACGTTCAGTTCGAAGGCCATCTGCCGGCCATTCTGAATTCGTTGGAAACCAGGAACGGCAACATCCGCCTCGTGCTGGAAGTTGCGCAGCATCTCGGTGAGTCCACCGTGCGCACGATCGCGATGGACGTGACCGAAGGTCTGGTCCGCGGCCAGGAAGTGACCGACACCGGTCAGCCGATCTCGGTTCCCGTCGGCGCGGGCACGCTCGGCCGCATCATGAACGTGATCGGCGAGCCGATCGACGAAGCCGGCCCGATCCAGTCCGAAGGCATGCGCGCCATCCACCAGGAAGCGCCGAGCTACACCGACCAGTCGACCGAAGCTGAAATTCTCGTCACAGGCATCAAGGTCGTCGACTTGCTCGCGCCCTACGCCAAGGGCGGCAAGATCGGCCTGTTCGGCGGCGCCGGCGTCGGCAAGACCGTGCTGATTCAGGAGCTGATCAACAACGTCGCGAAGGCCCACGGTGGTTACTCCGTGTTCGCCGGCGTCGGTGAGCGTACCCGCGAGGGCAACGACCTCTATCACGAGTTCATCGAGTCCAAGGTCAACGCCGATCCGCACAATCCGGATCCGAGCGTCAAGTCGAAGTGCGCGCTGGTGTTCGGCCAGATGAACGAGCCGCCCGGCGCCCGCGCCCGAGTCGGCCTCACCGGTCTGACCGTCGCCGAGCACTTCCGCGACCAGGGCCAGGACGTGCTGTTCTTCGTCGACAACATCTTCCGCTTCACCCAGGCCGGTTCTGAAGTGTCGGCGCTGCTCGGTCGTATCCCGAGCGCCGTGGGTTACCAGCCGACGCTTGCCACCGACATGGGCGCGCTGCAGGAGCGCATCACCACCACGCAGAAGGGTTCGATCACTTCGGTGCAGGCCATTTACGTTCCGGCCGACGACTTGACCGACCCGGCGCCCGCGACCTCGTTCGCGCATTTGGACGCCACCACGGTGTTGAACCGCGCGATCTCGGAAAAGGGCATCTATCCGGCGGTGGATCCGCTCGACTCGACCTCGCGCATGCTCTCGCCGCTCGTCGTCGGCCAGGAGCACTACGACACCGCGCGTCAGGTCCAGCAGGTGCTGCAGCGCTACAAGTCGCTGCAGGACATCATCGCCATTCTCGGCATGGACGAGCTTTCGGAAGAGGACAAGCTGACGGTGGCCCGCGCCCGCAAGATCGAGCGCTTCCTGTCGCAGCCGTTCCACGTCGCCGAAATCTTCACCGGCTCGCCCGGCAAGTTCGTCGACCTCGCGGACACCATCAAGGGCTTCCGCGGCCTCTGCGAAGGCAAGTACGATCACCTGCCGGAAGCCGCCTTCTACATGGTCGGCACCATCGAAGAGGCGATCGAGAAGGGCAAGAAGCTGGCGGCCGAGGCGGCCTAAGCTGCGAAGGGCGAGCAGGGAGTAGCGAATAGTCGCGCTGCTCCCGCTCCATTCGCAATTCGCTACTCACCATTCGCAGGTTTCCAATGGCCACCTTCCACTTCGATCTCGTCTCGCCGGAAAAGCTCGCCTTCTCGGGCGAGGTCGACCAGGTCGATATCCCCGGCGTCGAAGGTGATTTCGGCGTGCTGGCGGGACACGCTCCTGTCGTGGCCGCGATCCGGCCCGGCATTCTCACCGTGACCACCGGCGGCAAGCACGAGAAGATCATCGTGCTCGGCGGTATCGCCGAAGTTTCCGACAAGGGCCTGACGGTACTCGCCGACGTCGCGACCTCGCTGGCCGAGCTCGATCGCGCCCAGTTCGCCGCGACTATCTCGGAGATGGAAGAGGGATTGAAGGAGCACGAAGGCAACGAGCTCGATCAAGCCATCGCGCGGCTCGACCACTTCAAGAGCATCCAGCAGCAGCTCAGCAGCACGGCTATGCACTAAGCCCCGGTGCATCGCGCCGGGGCCCGAACTGAAAATTCCTGAATAAGTTCAGCGCTCGTCACGGAAGTGGCGGGCGCTGAAACTTTGTTGCACCGCGCCGCCGATCGCGCCATTCTGCACTCGCGAACTTTGTTCCGGGGGCCGGCCGCAAAATGAAACGCAAGATCGCAGCGATTTTCGCAGCCGATATTGCCGGCTATTCACGACTGGTCGCGGAAGACGAAGAGGAGACGCTGCGGCGTCTCGCCTCCTATCGCGAGGTTGTCGACGATTTCATTGCCAAGGCGGGCGGACGCATCTTCAACACTGCGGGTGACGCCGTGCTCGCGGAATTTCCAAGCGCAGTCGATGCGGTGCGCTGCGCGATCGACATTCAGGAATCCCTGCGAACCCGCAACATGGCCTATCCGCAAAGCCGGCTGATGTCGTTCCGCATCGGCATCACCATCGGCGACGTGGTCGAGCGCGACGGCGATCTGCTCGGTGACGGCGTCAATATCGCCGCCCGGCTCGAGGGCCTCGCCGAGGTCGGCGGCATCTGCGTCTCCCGCGCCGTGCACGAGCAGGTCGCCAACAAGCTGTCGGTGCAGTTCGCCGATATCGGCGCGCAGGAGGTCAAGAACATCCCGACGCCGGTGCACGCCTACATGGTGGCAATGCGGCGCGGGGACGGCAGCTACGCGACGCCGCAAATCAAGAAGGTGGCGAAGGCTGCGGCCGCGCCGAACTGGATGTGGCCGCTGGTGGTCGGTGTCGTCTCCGTCGTCGCCATCGGCGTCGGTGGCTTCCTCTATTTCACCAAGCTCGAGACCACCAGGGCGCCGGCGGTTGCAGCGATTGCGCCAAGCTCTGCATCAAGTCCGATGCCCAGCGCGGCTGCGGCAGCAGCGCCAAGCCCGTCAGCCACCATGGCAGCGAAAGCGCCGATGCCCATGCCGGCACCATCGGCTTCACCGATGGCCGGCAAGTTTCCCGCCGACAGCGTCCCCTTCATCAACGAGCGCATCCGCAACTACCTGGCTGGCGACTATTCCGCTGCCGGCAACTACAAGGCGTTCGCGCTCAATGTCGGCGGGTTCACCGGCGCGTCGTTGAATCAGCCGAACGAGGAAGCCGCGCGCAACGCCGCACTCGATCAGTGTCAGAAGCGCGCCGATGCCGCGCAGTCGCCGCGGCGCTGCGAGCTCTATGCGGTCGGCAACAACATTGTCTACACGCACGGCAAGCCGCCGATGCCGCCGCAGCCATTCGTCCGGCATGATGCCATGACCGAGCGCGCCTTTGCCTCCAAAGACTTTCCGATGGTGCGCGATCCCGCGAAAGTCCGCCTCGAGAACATGTTCGTGCCCGCTGCAAAATCCCGCGCGGTCGCGCTCGGCCCGGGCGGTCAATATTTCATGGTGATGGGCGCATCATCCGCCGACGATGCCGCGCGGCGTTCGCTGGAATCGTGCGGCGCGATCGCCGGCGTCGCTTGCCTGGTCGTTGCGGTCGACGAGAATTTCGTCGTGCCGATCCCGACCCTGCTGAGGATCACCGGCTTCTTCCACGCGGCGTCCAACGCCTCGATCGTCGCAGATGCGCGCGACGAGGTCGTGCGCAAGCTCGCCGACGGCATGGGCTGGAACGCCGTCGCGGTCGGCACCGCGGGCCGGCCGGGCCTCGGCCTCAAGGCCGCGGACGAGCAGACCGCCGTCAATTCCGCGCTCGCCGACTGCGCCAAGCGCGACAGCGACTGCCACGTCATCGCGATCGGCCCGTTCACGGTGGGACCGATCAATTAGGCTCGCGCAAATTTCCGGCGAAAGTTCTCTAATGATTTCAACCCCGTTCTACTGTGCATGGGGTTGTTTTCGCGTTTTTAGTTGGCGAAGGGCGCAAACTGCTGCGCCACTGCGCTGTAGACGTGGCGGCGGAACGGCACCACGACATCGGGGACGCGGTCGAGCCGCTCCCAGCGCCAGGCGTCGAACTCGGCGGGCTGCCCGTTGCGCGGCGTCAGCGGATCGATCTCGTCATCCTTGCCGGTGAAGCGCAGCGCGAACCATTTCTGGCGCTGACCGCGGAATTTCGCCAGCCGATGCGTCTGCGGCCCGTCATAGGGCGGAAATTCGTAAGTCAGCCAGTCGGTCTCGCCGAGATAGGTTGCGCTCTTGACGCTGGTCTCTTCCCAGAGCTCGCGCAGCGCGGCATCGCGCAAATCCTCGCCCTCGTCGACGCCGCCCTGCGGCATCTGCCAGTCGAGGCCCGGCAGGATGATCTCGGGTCCGTCGCCCTTGAAGCGGTGCCCGATCAGCACGCGGCCATCGGCGTTGAACAGCGCGATTCCGACATTGGGACGGTAAGGCTTTTCATGGGTCACGCGTGGATCTCTCGTCGTCATTTCAGGCGATGCATTAGCATCAAGCTGGAATGGCGACCTGAACTAATCCCGCGCCAGCGCGGAAAATTCCTTCACCACCCGCTCGTAGACCGGACGCTTGAACGGGATGATCAGCCCGGTCAGGTTCTTCATCGGTTCCCAGCGCCAGCTCACGAACTCGGCCTTGTGGCCGCCGCCGGGCTTTTCGACGTTGATCTCGCTGTCCTTGCCGGTGAAGCGGACCGCGAACCATTTCTGGCGCTGGCCGCGGTAGCGGCCCTTCCAGGCGCGCCCGGCAACCGTGCGCGGAATGTCGTAAGTGAGCCAGTCCGGAACCTCGCCGAGCCGCTCGACCGAGCGCACGCTGGTCTCCTCATAGAGCTCGCGCTTGGCGGCCTCCCAATTATCCTCGCCGGGATCGACGCCGCCCTGCGGCATCTGCCAGACATGGGTGTCGTCGACATGCTCGATGCCACCGGCGCGGCGGCCGATGAACACCAGTCCGTCCTTGTTGAGCAACATCACGCCGACGCAGGTCCGGTAGGGCAGATCCTCGTAACGCGCCATTCCGCCAGACCTCTCGCATGCCGTCGGTAAGGCTGAAGCAGGCCCCGCGGGCCTGTGCCGTACCAATCCGTTGATTTAGCTGGATTTTGATTTCAGCATCGCGGTTGTCAATGGCACCAAAAGGATACCTCGGTCGCCCAATGTCTTGGTCCAGACGCCAATGCGCTCGATCGAGACCGGGAGGGCGGAGGCGGTGCCTACGGCCACGCCGCGCTCGCGCGCCGCCGCTTCGAGCTTGGTCAGGGCGCGGTCGATCTCGGCCGGGGTCGGCACTGCGTCGATCGCGATATCGCCCTTGCCGAACGGCATCGCCAGGCTGCCGGCGGCCTGCGGTGCGATGCTGTTGGGCGATGAGCCGTCGTCGAAGAAGCCGAGGCCGCGCCTGGCCGCCTCGCGAATGATCGGCTGCATCGCCGGCTCCGTTGCGATGAAGCGGGCGCCCATGAAATTGGTGAGGCCGGCATAGCCCTGCATCCGGCTCAGATGCCAGTACAGGCGGTCCATGTTCTGGTCGGCGCTCAGCGAAGTCAGCAGCGTCTGCGGTCCCGGATCGTTGTCTGGGAAGTCGTAGGGCTCCATCGGAATCTGGAGGAAGATCTCGTGGCGCTGGGCGCGGGCGCGCTCGGCGAGTTTTCCTGGATCGGACCCATAAGGCGTGAAGGCCAGCGTCACCGCCGGTGGCAGCCGCATGATGGCATCGGTGGTCTTGGCGGCGCCGACGCCGAGGCCGCCGATCAGGATCGCGACCACCGGCATCTTGGCGGCCTTGGAGCGATCGGCATCCGCCGCATAGACGTTGAACGGCTTCAGATCCCCGGACATCGCCGGGATCATGCCGTAGCGCGATTTCTCAAGGAGTTTTGGGTCGATCCCGGCCATGACGGGCGGCGGTGCGGAGGCCGAGGCCGCCTCGCTTTTGCCGGCGGCATCGCCGCCGATCACCACGTCGTGGCGGGTGCCGGTGGAACCGTCGATCATGGTGACGGTCTTCTGCTCGCCCGCCTGCTTCGGTGCGTCCCTGGTCTCTTGCTTGCTTTCCTGCTTGCTGTCCTGGCCGTGGCTGGCGGCGGCCGGCTTGTCGTCGCCGGTCTTGTCTGCGGCACTGGGCTCGCGGATCGCGAGCCGCGTCATCGGCTCGCCGCCGAGCGGATCCTTGTTGAAGATGGCGAAGCCGGCAAAGGTGACCAGGAACAGGCCGAGCAGGACTGCGAGCAGCTGCATGGCGGTGAACGGCAGCCGCAGCCGGCGTTTCCGGCGCGGCTTGTCCCGTCCGAGCGGGGCGCTCAGATCATCGGCCGTTTCAGTCATGCGCGATCCCGAATCACTCGAGACGACGATACCACGCCGAGGTCAAGCGGCGGCAGGCCGGGATAGGCCGGGGATATCAGGAGTTCCAAGCAAAAAGGGCGGCTCCGGGAGCCGCCCTTTTCGTCAGATCGCGATGCGCCGACTTAGTTCGCCGCTTTGGGCTTGTCGGTCGTGGCCTTGTCGCCGCCCGGGGTGGGCGCCGCGGAGGCGCTGTTCTTGATGCCGTGGAGCAAATCGTCGGCGAGCTTGAGCGCCTTGTCGTCCTTGGCGTCCGGCGGAACGTAGGACTGCGAGCCGGTCTTCTCGTCGCCGTCGTTCTTGAGATGGCCGCGCAGCGAAGCTTCGCCCTTGGTGTCGGTGCGCGACTTCAGCTCGTCCGGCACGTCCTGCAGCACTTCGATGTCGGGCACGATGCCCTTGGCCTGGATCGACTTGCCCGACGGCGTGTAGTAGCGCGCCGTGGTCAGACGCAGCGCGCCGTTGCCGGAGCCGAGCGGAATGATGGTCTGCACCGAGCCCTTGCCGAACGAACGCGTGCCGACGATGGTCGCGCGCTTGTGGTCCTGCAGCGCGCCGGCGACGATCTCCGACGCCGAAGCCGAGCCGCCGTTGACCAGCACAATGACCGGCTTGCCCTTGGTGAGGTCGCCCGTATGCGCGGTACGGCGCTGGGTCTCCTCGGCATTACGGCCGCGGGTCGAGACGATCTCGCCCTTCTCCAGGAAGGAGTCGGAGACGGTGACCGCTTCCTCGAGCAGCCCGCCCGGGTTGTTGCGGAGGTCGATGACGTAGCCCTTCAGCTTGTCGCCGATCTGATTCGAGAGGTTGGCGACCTCGCGCTTCAGGCCTTCGGTGGTCTGCTCGTTGAAGGTGGTGATGCGGATATAGGCGATGTCGTCGGCCTCGATGCGGGCGCGCACCGAACGGACGCGGATGTTGTCGCGCACCAGCGTGACGTCGATCGGATTGTCCTGGCCCTTGCGGATGATCTTGAGCTTGATCTTGGTGTTGACGGGGCCGCGCATCTTCTCGACTGCCTGGTTCAGGGTCAGCCCCTGCACCGCTTCGTCGTCGAGATTGGTGATGATGTCGTTGGCCATGACGCCGGCGCGCGAGGCCGGGGTGTCGTCGATCGGCGAGACCACCTTGATCAGGCCGTCTTCCATCGTGACTTCGATGCCGAGGCCGCCGAACTCACCGCGGGTCTGCACCTGCATGTCGCGGAAGCTCTTGGCGTCCATGTAGCTCGAATGCGGATCGAGACCGGTGAGCATGCCGCTGATCGCGGATTCGATCAGCTTGGTGTCGTCGGGCTTCTCGACATAGTCCGAGCGCACGCGCTCGAAGACGTCGCCGAACAAATTGAGCTGGCGATAGGTGTCCGCGGTGGCGGCTCGCGCGCTGGAGCCCATGAAGACTGCGCGCGGTTGCGTCACGAACAGCGTCAGCGCCGCACCGGTGGCCGCGCTGAGGAGGATAACTGAAGTCTTGCGCATCATCCGCGAACCTTCTCGCCTTCATTTGCGGCCCACCATGGGCCTGGATCGATTGGAGTGCCGTCTTTGCGGAACTCGACATAGAGCACAGGTTGACTCGCGTTCGTGGCGAGAATGGAGGCGACTTGAGAAGTCGACCCCATGGTCGCGACAGGCTCCCCCGTGAGCACAAACTGACCGATGTTGACCGAAATGCGCTCCATCCCGGCGATCAGCACATGATACCCGCCCCCGGCATTGAGGATCAAGAGTTGTCCATAGCTGCGGAAGGGGCCGGCATAGACTACCCAGCCATCACACGGCGTCGTGACCTGGGAGCCGGGCCGGGTCGCCAGCGAAATGCCCTTCTGGACCCCGCCGAGCCCGTCCGAACCGCCGAAATCCCTGATCTTGTTACCGTTAACCGGAAGAGGCAGCAGGCCCTTGGCCGCAGCGAAGGCCATCGCAGGGGTGGTCCGGGAACGATCCTTGAAAGCGCCAGGGCCGGTCTTGGCGCTGGCGGCCGCGTTTGCAGCGGCCTTTGCCTCGGCCTGCTTGGCGGCCTCAGCCGCCTTCTCGGCCGCCTTGGCGGCACTTTGCAGATCCTGCTCCATCTTGGCGATCAGCCCCTGGAGATCGCCGACCTGTCGTGAGAGCGCGACGGCGCGCGCATTCTCGGCGTCGAGGTCCTTTTCGCGCGACGCCTGCTGGCGCTGCCGCTCGTCGACCAGAGCTGCGAGCCGGGTCTGGTCGTTGCGGACCTTGTCGCGGTCGGAGGCAAGCTGGTCGCGCTCGGTCGCGATGGTCTTGCGCAAGGCCACGAGCTCGCCGAGCTCGCTTGCGATCTTCTCGGCGCGCCCGCGCAATTCCGGCACCACGGCACCGAGCAGCATCGCCGTGCGCAGCGATTTCAGGGCATCCTCGGGCCTTACCAACAGCGCCGGCGGCGTCCGCCTTCCGGCGCGCTGCAAGGCCGCCAGCACCTCGACGATGTCGGCGCGGCGCGAATCGAGCGAGCTGCGCATCGCCTGCTCGCGGCCGTTCAGCGATCGCAGCCGCGCTTCGGCTTCGTCGATCTTGGTCTCGACGGTGCGCACATTGGCGGCGGTGTCGATCAACTGTTGATTGAGCTGGGTGCGGTCCTGGCCGAGCGAGGTGATCTCGGCCTTGAGCTTGGCCTGCGCTTCCTCCGCGCTCTTCTTGCTGGCGCGCGCGGCTTCGAGCTCCTGCTCGCGCTGCTTGATCGCATCGGGCGCGACGGCCGCAGTCTGCGGTGCAGGCGTCTGAGCTTGCGCAAGGCTTGCGCCCAAAATACTTGCGCCGGTCATGCCGGCGATCAGCAGCAGGTTGAGGACAGGCGCTCGCATCGCTTTAGGCAAAGGTGCTCGTTGTGGCGCGGATCACGCGCGGTGATAGGGGTGGCCGGCCAGAATGGTGGCGGCCCGATAAAGCTGTTCCAGAAGCATGACGCGGACCATTTGATGCGGCCAGGTCGCAGAGCCGAACGCGATCGCGAGCTTGGCCTTACGGCGCAATTCGGGCGAAAGTCCGTCCGCCCCTCCGATCATGAAGATAGTGTGACCGGCACCCTCGTCGCGCCAGCGGCCGAGATGCCGTGCGAATACGGTCGAATCCAGATTCTGGCCGCGCTCGTCCAGCGCCACCAGAACCGATTTTTCGGGAATATGCGCCGAGATCGCCGCGGCCTCTTCGGCCATCCGCGTCGCGGTATCGCGCGCACGGCTTTCGGGCAATTCGTGGATGGCGAGCTCGCGGAATCCGAGCTTGCGGCCGGCCTCGTCGAACCGCTCGAAATAGCGGTCGGCAAGCTCCCGTTCGGGGCCCTGCTTCAGCCGGCCCACCGCAATGACGGCTATGCGCATAATATGTTCAGGGTCGCGTTTTCTGGACCGCGCGCGATATGCGCGCGCACGACGCTAGCATGCGCGTCAGCCGATTCGAAATCGGCCAGCAGCCTCTCAGATCGCCTTCGCCGCCCCTGGGCCCTGCGTGTACAATCTCTCGAGACTGTAGAACTCGCGGACCTCGGGTCTGAACACGTGCACGATCACATCGCCGGAATCGATCAGCACCCAGTCGCAATTGGGCAAGCCCTCGACGTGGATGTTCTTGATGCCGTTTTCCTTGAGGCCTTTGGCGACGTTCTCCGCGATCGCGCCGACGTGCCGGTTCACCCGGCCGGTCGTGACGATCATGTAGTCGGAGTAGGCCGATTTGCCGCGAAGGTCGATGGTAACCGTCTCTTCCGCCTTCATGTCGTCGAGGCGGGAGAGGATCAGGCTCAGCGTCTTGTCGGCGTCGGGTTGCGCCTTCAAGGCCGCAGCTTTGGTCGATGTTTTACGCGTCGGCTTGGCAACCTTGGGTAAAACAGACTTCGGTGAAGCCGTCTTGGGTGATGCTGTCTTGGACAATACAGATGTGGTCAGGGACCATTCCTTTCACTGTATCGCGAACGCCGAATCCGGCGCTCACTGGTTACACTACATCATGTGGGGTTAAGGGTTTCAATATGCCAGAGAGCCGAAGGCCGCATGGCGTTCGCACAAATCCGACTCACTTCGTACCTTTCCAGCTTCCGTCCGGGTTCCGTAAGCCGGTCGACGAGAGATTCAGCTTCATACCGGTCAGGAATACCCAGGCCGGGGCGGCCCGATCGGCAAGCAATGGCGCCTCATTCTCCGGCAAGCGGTAGCGCCTGAGCGCCTGGGCGGCGGGAGAGGCGAGGGCACGAAAGCTCTGCGGCGGGCGATCGATGACCGCGATCGGCACCTGACCGGCGATGCGCCGCCAGTGCTGCCAACGATGGAATTGAGCGAGGTTGTCGGCGCCCATGATCCAGACAAAGCGCAAGCCCGAGAGGCGGCGGCGCAAGGTGTTGATCGTGTCGATAGTATAGCGCGTGCGAATGACGGATTCGAGACAGCTCACCTCGATCCTGGGGTCGTCGGCCACGTCGCGCGCCGCCTGCATGCGCTCGCCGAGCTCGTGCAACGCGCCGTTCTCCTTCAGCGGATTGCCTGGCGTCACCAGCCACCACACGCGATCGAGCTGGAGACGTTTCAGCGCGAACTGGCTGATCGCGCGATGGGCCTGGTGCGGCGGATTGAACGAGCCGCCGAGCAGGCCGATGCGCATGCCCGAAGTGTGGCTTGGTATGGCCTGCGCGAAGAAACGTGGCGCGACGAAATTGTTGCTCAATGCCCCGCGCCCTGCGTCGTCTACGGCCGCGTCTGCCCGGTGCCGTGAACGCGATATTTGAAGCTCGTCAGCTGCTCGGCGCCAACCGGGCCGCGGGCATGGAATCTGCCGGTGGCGATGCCGATCTCGGCGCCGAAGCCGAACTCGCCGCCGTCGGCGAACTGCGTCGAGACGTTGTGCAGCACGATCGCGGAATCGACCTCGCTCAGGAATTTCTTCGCAGCGGTCTCATCGGCGCTCACGATCGCATCGGTATGGTGCGAGCCGTGGTTCTGGATATGCGCAATCGCGCCGTCGACGCCGTCCACCACCTTCGCTGCGATGATCGCATCGAGATATTCAGTGTCCCAATCGTCCGCGCTCGCGGGTTTGACGCGGGCATCGGTCTTTTGCACGGCGTCGTCGCCGCGCACTTCGCAGCCGGCCTCGATCAGCATCTCGATCAGCGGCTTCAGGTTTTTACCGGCAGCAGCGCGATCAACCAGCAGCGTCTCGGCGGCGCCGCAGACGCCGGTGCGCCGCATCTTGGCGTTGAGCACGATCGATTTCGCCATGGCGAGGTCGGCGCTGCCGTCGACGTAGACGTGATTGACGCCTTCGAGATGCGCGAACACCGGCACGCGCGCTTCCTGCTCGACGCGCGCGACGAGGCTCTTGCCTCCGCGCGGCACGATCACGTCGACGGCGCCGTTCAACCCCGACAGCATCTGGCCGACCGCCGCACGGTCGCGGGTCGGCACCAGCGTGATCGCGGCCTCGGGGAGGCCCGCTTCGCGCAGGCCCTGCACCAGGCATTCGTGGATCGCGCGGCAGGAGCGGAAACTGTCGGAGCCGCCGCGCAGGATCACGGCATTGCCGGACTTCAGGCACAGCACGCCGGCGTCCGCCGCAACGTTTGGCCGGCTCTCAAAGATCACGCCGACGACGCCGAGCGGCACGCGCACGCGCTCGATGGTCATGCCATTCGGCCGTTGCCAACTCTCGGTGACGATGCCGACCGGATCGGCAATGCCGCGCACGATGCCGATGCCCTCGGCCATGCCCTCGACCCGCGCCGGCGTCAGCGTCAGGCGGTCGATGAAGGACGAGGTGGCGTTGCCGGAGGCGCGGGCCTCGGTGACGTCCTCGGCATTGGCAGCAAGGATCGTAGCTGCATTGTTGCGGATCGCCCGCTCCATGGCCTCGAGCGCCCGGTTCTTCTGCTCCGGCGGCGCCAGCGCGAGCACGCGCGCGGCAGCGCGGGCACGGGTACCGAGATCGGTCATCAGCGCCTGAAGATCGGCATTGCCGTCGACGGCTTTGAGGGGGGCGGCCATGGGGAGTTCAACCTTCTGCTAAGGCGGTGTCCTAGCACGGAAATCCCGCTTTTGCGAAGGGCGGGACGGGTATGGCAGGTCTCCCCGGCCGCACCGGGCTAGGTCTTTGGCCTACCAACTTCCTCGGAAAAGGACCGCTGCGGCCGCTACCCGCCCATCACCAGATCATCGCGGTGGATCATCTCGGACCTCCCGCTGATCCCGAGAATCGCCATCACATCCGGGGAGGAGCGGCCCTTGATCCGCTCGGCATCGTCGACGTCGTAGGCGATCAGGCCGCGGCCGACTTCGCTGGTGTCGGGGCCGCGCACGATCACGGCGTCGCCGCGGGCGAACTGGCCCTCGACCTTGATCACGCCGGCCGGCAGCAGGCTGGCGCCGGCGCGCAGCGCCGCGACCGCGCCGGCGTCGATGGTCAGCGTGCCCTTCGGCTCCAGCGAGCCCGCGATCCAGCGTTTTCGCGACGTAATGGGATTGGCCGGCGTCAGGAACCAGGTGCAGCGGCCGCCATCGGCGACCGCTTGAAGGGGATGCTCGATCTTGCCCGAGGCGATCAGCATATGCGTGCCGCCGGTGGTCGCGATTTTTGCGGCTTCGACCTTGGTGCGCATGCCGCCGCGCGAGAGCTCGGACTCGGCGTCGCCTGCAACGGCCTCGATCTCCGAGGAGATGCTGTCGACGACGGGAATGAGCTTGGCGTTCGGGTTGTTCTTCGGCGGGGCGTCGTAGAGCCCGTCGATGTCGGACAACAGCACCAGCAGGTCCGCGCTCGCCATGGTGGCGACGCGCGCGGCGAGGCGGTCATTGTCGCCGTAGCGGATCTCGTTGGTGGCGACCGTGTCGTTCTCGTTGATCACGGGGATCGCGCGCCACTCCAGCAGCTTGCCGATGGTGGAGCGCGCGTTGAGATAGCGGCGGCGCTCCTCGGTGTCCTGCAGTGTCACCAGGATCTGGCCGGCGCCGATGCCGTGGGCGCCAAGGACCTCCGACCAGATCCGCGCCAGCGCGATCTGACCGACGGCGGCGGCCGCCTGGCTCTCCTCCAGCTTCAGCGGGCCGCGCGGTAATTTCAGGCGGCTGCGGCCGAGCGCGATCGAGCCGGAGGAGACGACGAGAACGTCACGTCCCTCGCGATGCAGCTTGGCCATGTCGTCGGCGAGCGCGGCAAGCCAGGACGCCCGCACCTCGCCCTTGTCGGAATCGACCAGCAGCGCAGAGCCGACCTTGACGACGATGCGGCGGAATTGACTGAGTTCGGGGCTGGCCATGTGTGTATGTGGTGTGTGTATGTGCTGGAGAGCGGCGCCGGTAAGGCCTGCTTTTGCAGCAGGACGATGGCCGGCGCAAGGCGGCAGGCCCGGTAAACGGCGCTTGTCCGGAACGCTCGTCTGGCTCTAATTGTCGCCAACCATAATGGGCTCAAAGAGGAAGCCAATGGATCGCCGCAACTTCATCGCCGGATGCCTCGGGTTGCCGTTGTTGGCGCAGGTGGGCGGTTCGCAAGCACAGACCGGGCTGACAAAAATGATCTTCCCGTTCGCGGCGGGCGCGGGCGGCGACACGCTGTGCCGGCTGATCGCGCAGGAGATGGCGCCGGCGCTGCAGCGGACCATCGTGGTCGAGAACCGCACCGGCGGAGACGGCCTGATCGGCATCAAGGCGGTGAAAGGGGGCAGCCCCGACGGCAGTATGGTGCTGGTGACCACCGGGCCCACGATGTACCTGCTGCCGATGGTGGAGACGACCCCGAGCTTCGACACCGCAAGAGATTTCGTCCCGGTCTCGCTGCTGGCGCGGTTTGAGTTCGCCGTCGTGATCAGTCCGACGATCGATGCCGCGGATTTCAAGGGATTCGTCGCCTGGCTGAAGGCGCATCCGGACAAGGCATCGTTCGGTGTGCCGAGCAACGGCACCATCCCGCATTTCATGGGCTCCAAGCTCGAGAAGGACCTCGGCATTCCCATGACGCGCGTGCCCTATCGCGGCAGTGCGCCCATCCTCAACGACATCATCGGCGGTCACATCTCCTTCGGCATCGTCACTTTGGCCGATGCGCTGCCGCAGCATCGCGCCAAGGGCGTGAAGATCATCGCGGTCGCGAGCGCCGAACGTTCGCCGTTTGCCTTGGAGGTACCGACCTTGAAGGAGAGCGGCATCGATCTCGTCGCCGACGCCTGGTACGGCATGTGGCTTCCCGCCGGCAGCCCGCCGGAATTCGCGAGCAAGCTCGGCGCAGCCGCAAGCGCCGCGCTCGCCAAGCCCGAGGTGAAGGAAAAGCTGACCGCGATCGGGCTGATTCCGGTCGGCAGCAGCGCGGAAGGTCTGGCCAAGGAGCTCGCCGCCAACACGGCGTTCTGGCAACCGATCGTGAAGGCGACGGGATACAAGATCGAGAATTGACCCAGGCGCCTCACTCTGTTCCCTCATCCTGAGGAGCGCGCTCTTGCGCGCGTCTCGAAGGATGAAAGGCCCGACTGCCACAGCGCGGCCTGCATGGTTCGAGACGGCGTTTCGCGCCTCCTCACCATGAGGGTCTTAGAGCTTCGCGCGTTGCGCGATGCCGTCCTTGATCGACGCCAGCTCCGCTTCGTCCCAGATGCCGATCAAAATCCCGCCCTTCACCTGGAGCTGGTTGTCGGCATAGGCCGCGATCTTCTCGCGCGGTGTTGTGATGTGGTCGTTGGGATGCAGCGCCCAGTCGAACAATTCGGCTTGCAGTCGTGCGATGATGCCGGCGCACTCTGGATCGTCGCCGCGATCCAGAAACTCTTCCGGATCGGTTTCGAGGTCATACAGCATCGGGCGGAAGCCTGACGCGTGGATGTATTTCCAGCGGCCGTCGAACACCATGAACAGGCGGCAGCGTTCGATCGGCTGGTTCAGCTTCAGCCGCACGTCCTGCATGACATAGTCGTATTCGGAGAACGCCACCTTGCGCCAATCGGGCGGGCTCTCGCCGCGCATCAGCGGCAGCAGCGAGCGTCCCTCGAGGATATGGCCCGGCACCTTGCCGCCGAAATAATCCACGAAGGTCGGCGCGAGATCGATGGCTTCGACCAGCGCATCGTTGCGCGTGCCGCGCGTCGCATCCGCCTCCTTCGAGGGATCGATGATGATGAGCGGGATCTTTGCCGACTGCTCGTGGAACAGATCCTTCTCGCCCATCCAGTGATCGCCGAGATAATCGCCGTGATCGGAGGTGAACACGATCATGGTGGTGTCCAGCAGATCGCGCTCCTCCAGGAATTTCATCAGCACGCCCATCTGGTCGTCGATCTGGGTGATCAGGCCCATATAGGTCGGGATCACCTTCTCGCGGGCATCGTCGCGCGCCATGTTGCGGGAGTAGCGCATGTCCATATAGGCGCCGAACACCGGATGCGGGTTCTGGCGCTCGCGCTCGGAGCGGATCACCGGGATCATGTCCGATGTCGAATACATGCTGGCGTAAGGTTCGGGCGCGATGTAGGGCCAGTGCGGCTTGATGTAGGACAGATGCAGGCACCACGGCCTGCCGTCGGTCTCGGCCTCGCTGATGAAGTCCATCGCGCGCCGCGTCATGTAGGGCGTCTCGGAATGCTCGTCCGGCACGCGCGCGGCCTTGTCGGCATGCACGAGCAGCCAGCCGTTCTGGAGCGAACCGTCCTCGGCCGCGCCTGAATTGGCCCAATGTTCCCAGGGATTGGGCGCATCAAAGCCCTGCTGGCGCAGATACTCGTCGTATTTCGGGCGCGGCCGCCCCGTGGGATGCAGGCCGTCGTCGCGCTCATAGGGCTCGAACCCGCATTCGGCGACGTGCACGCCGATCATCGATTCCGGCGGGATGCCGAGCGCCTTCATGCCTTCGAGATCGGGCGCCATGTGGGTCTTGCCGACCAGCACGTTGCGCACGCCGAGCTTGTTGAGGTGATCGCCGAGGGTGGGCTCGCCGACGCGCAACGGCCAGCCGTTCCAGTGCGAGCCGTGCGAACGCATGTAGCGCCCGGTGTAGAACGACATGCGCGACGGGCCGCAGATCGGCGACTGCACATAGGCCTTGCTGAACAGCACGCCGCGCTTCGCCATGGCGTCGATGTTCGGTGTCTTCAGCGTGGGGTGGCCGGTGCAGCCGAGATAGTCATAGCGAAGCTGGTCGCACATGATCCAGAGAACGTTCTTCGCGCGCGCCATGAATCATCCCTGCCGTTTCTTGATTGGCCGATGCTGCGCTATCGAGGGCGCGAAGACAAGCAGGGGGTCCCATTCCGCTGCGTCACAAGCAACGAACCTCATCCTGAGGAGCCCGCGACAAGCGGGCGTCTCGAAGGATGGCCACGGGCGAGAGCCGGGCCTTGATGGTTCGAGACGCGCGTTCCGCGCTCCTCACCATGAGGGTCTTCAAGCCGGATTGTTCAAACCGACCAAGGCTCCGCTTCGGCCGCGCTCTTGGCTTTCGCCGAGACCGGGCTCTCGCCGATCACATCCGCTAGAGCGCGCAACGCTTCCTGCACGCCATCGCCGGTGGCGGCGGAGAGCAGCAGCGGGGTCTTTTTGGCGGCGCGCTTCAGCCGGTCCTTCTGCTTCTTCAACTCGTCCGGCTCGACCGCGTCGATCTTGTTCAGCGCGACGATCTCGATCTTGTCGGTGAGCTGCCCGGCATAGGCGTCAAGCTCGGTTCGCACCGTCTTGTAGGCCTTGCCGGCATGCTCGCAGGTCGCGTCGATGAGATGCAGCAGCACGCGGCAGCGCTCGACATGGGCGAGGAAGCGGTCGCCGAGACCGACGCCTTCATGCGCGCCTTCGATCAGGCCGGGGATATCAGCCAGCACGAATTCGCGGCCGTCGGCATTCACGACGCCAAGCTGCGGATGCAGCGTGGTGAAGGGATAGTCGGCGATCTTCGGCTTGGCCGCGCTGACCTTGGCGAGGAAGGTCGATTTGCCGGCATTGGGCAGGCCGACGAGGCCGGCATCCGCGATCAGCTTCAGCCGCAGCCAGATCCAGCGCTCCTCGCCGGGCTGGCCGGGATTGGCATTGCGCGGCGCGCGGTTGGTCGAGGTCTTGAAATGGGCGTTGCCGAAGCCGCCATTGCCGCCTTCGGCCAGCACGAACTTTTCGCCGACCGTGGTGAAATCGTGGATCATGGTCTCGCGATCTTCGTCGAAGATCTGCGTGCCGAGGGGGACCTTCAGCACGATCGACTTGCCATTGGCGCCGTGGCGGTCCGACCCCGAGCCGTTCTCGCCCTTCTGGGCCTTGAAGTGCTGCTGGTAGCGATAGTCGATCAGCGTGTTCAGGCCGTCTGCGACCTCGATGATGACATTGCCGCCGCGGCCGCCATTGCCGCCGGAGGGGCCACCGAATTCAATGAATTTTTCGCGGCGGAACGCCACGCAGCCGTTTCCGCCGTCGCCGGAGCGGATATAGACCTTTGCTTCGTCTAGGAATTTCATGGGCCATAGGTAGGCCAGCCGGTCCCGCGCGGCAACCCGGATAGACCCGCAAATCGGCCGAAACCCGGCGATTTGTGGCCTTGCTTAACCAACTGGCCGGCGGCCCCTACGTGTCGTCCCGGACAAGCGAAGCGCAGATCCGGGACCCATAACCACAGGGAGGCGTTTGGCGAAGACCGGCAGTGGACTGGTCTTCATGCGGTTAGGATGGCCGGCGCCGGATCAGGAATTTCTGCGTGCCCTCCAGCACCAGCTCCTTGCGCTGGTTGAACACGGTGCTTTTGAGCGTCACCGCGCCGGTCGAGCGTCCCGGCGCCAGCTCGATGACCTCGAGCGCGGGATAGATTGTGTCGTCGGCGAACACCGGTTTGAGGAACCGGCTCGATTGCTCGAGGAAGCCGACCAGGGAGTCCTCGACCATGAACGGAAACAGGCCGGCGCCGGGGGCGGTGTGGATCAGCGTCTGGAAACCGTGGGCGAGCAGATGCGGCATGCCGCGGCTGCGGCAATACTCCACGTCGTAATGCACCGGATGGGTGTCGCCGCTCGCGGTCTGGAACGCCGTGAACACGGCCGTCGTCTGCGTGCGGCTCGGCAGCACGAAGCGTTCGCCGACCACGAAATCCTCAAACCAGCGTTGCGCGGGGATCATGCGATGCCGGGCCGGGTCGAAGTCGGTCATGGCTAAGCTCTTTCCTGGCTCTTTCGTTCGGTGTCGCCTATCGCTACCGCGACGCGAAGAGTGCGGCAATCCGTTCAATTCGTCTTGCGTGGGCTTGTCGCGGGCGCTCACGTCATTAAAACGACCGCAAGCGACTCCGGTCGCCGTTCCGACGCTCTCTCCGCTCGTCATTGCGAGCGAAGCGAAGCAAATCCAGACTGTCTCCGTGGCAACAGTCTGGATTGCTTCGTCGCAAGAGCTCCTCGCAATGACGAGTTTCCACGAACGACAGCAATGCCCCTCTTCAAGAATCTCTCGGCCTATGACGAACGCTCGGCGCGCCTCGCCGGGATCGCACTCATGGTGCTGTCGATCTTCATGTTCTCGTTCGGCGACGCCATGGGCAAGTTCCTGGTCGGGACTTATTCGGTGGGGCAGCTGCTGTTCCTGCGCGCCTGCGCAGCGCTGCTGCTGCTATCGCCGCTGGTCTGGCGGCAGCGTCACCAGTTCCTGCAGCTGGAGCGGCCGGGCCTCCAGCTCTTTCGCGTCGTGCTGTCGACGCTGGAAGTGGCGGCCTTCTTCCTTGCGACGGTCTACCTGCCGCTCGCCGACGTCATCACCTATTATCTCGCCGGGCCCATTTTCGTCACCGCGATGTCGGCGGTCTTTCTCGGCGAGAAGGTCGGCTGGCGGCGCTGGACGGCGATCCTGATCGGCTTCTGCGGCGTGCTGATCGCGCTGCGGCCGTCGGCACAGACGGTGAGCCTGCCGGCGCTGATCGCGCTTGGCGGCAGTCTTTCCTTCGCCACGCTGATGCTGATCACGCGCAGCCTGCGCAAGACGCCCGATATCGTGATGGCGTCGTCGCAATTCGTCGGCACGTTCTTGCTGGGTGCGGTGCTGTCGGCGTTCCACTGGGTGCCGCCGACACCGGGCAGCCTCGTGATCTTCGCGCTGGCGGGATGCGTCTCGGTCACGGCGCTGTTCTGCGTCAACCGCTCGCTTAAGCTCGCGCCGGCCAGCGTCGTCGTGCCCTATCAATATTCGATGATCGTCTGGGCGGTGATCTTCGGCTTCGTCGTGTTCGGCGACGTGCCCGAAATCGCCACCATCGTCGGCGCCGCCATCATCATCGGCGCCGGATTCTATATTTACTTGCGTGAGCGCGATCTCGGGCGTGGGGACGCGGATGTGAATCCGCCGGCGTAATCACAGTCATCGGCGTCGTCCTGGACAAGCGGAGCGCAGATCCAGGACCCATTACCCCAGGGAGGAGTTTGATGAAGATTCGTGGTTGGTCGTCCGCGCCACGACTTCACCCTGGGGTAATGGGTCCTGGCTTCCGCCAGGACGACGATTGTGATTGAGGCGCTTCCGCCTACCTCACCCTCCGCGCACTGCTCCAGCTCTTCAGCGACGCCCACACACTGCGTGACAGGCGGAAGCAGTCGACGGGCGTGGACGAGCCCAGCGCCAGGAAGCGATGCAGCTGGACGCCGCTCCACTGGAAGCCGCACTTCTCCAGCACGTTGCGCGAGGCCGGGTTGGTGACGCGCGCGCCTGCATAGAGATGATCGTCCTCGAACTCCTCGAAGAAGAAGTCGATCGCGCCGCGCGCGGCCTCGGTGGCAAAGCCCCGGCCCCAATGCTCGACGCCGAGCCAATAGCCGAGCTCGGCATTGTCGGGCGTCGAGCGGTCGATGCCGACCACGCCGACGGGGCCGTTGTCATGCTCGATCAGGAACACCGTCTCGCCGCCGGGCGCGGCGGTGGCGCGGACGAAGGCGATAGCGTCGTCCTGCAAATAGGGATGCGGGAGGCGCCTTGTGTTTTCGGCGACACGGCGGTCGTTGGCGAGGAGGGCGATGGTCCTGACGTCGGCGAGGGTCGGCCGCCGCAAGGTCAGCCGTTCGGTGGCGACGACGCTCGGTCTCGCCTCCCGCAAGGTCACGCTCGAAAAATCCTGCAACATGTCCGGCTCCGTCGAAGTCACTCAGTGAAATGAGCACGCAAACGAAAGGGGAGGCCGGTTTCCCGCCTCCCCTGGAGCCTTCGATCTCTAGGATCTCAAGGACTCCGCCGGTTCGGTCTGGGACCCGGCGGACTCCAAATTTGATCCACCGTCTATTCAGCCGCCTCTGCGAGCGGGAGCACCGAGATGAAGGTGCGGCCGTTGGCTTTGGCCTGGAACGTTACGCGACCCTCGACCTTGGCGAACAAGGTGTGGTCCGTGCCCATGCCGACATTAAGGCCGGGATGCCAGGTGGTGCCGCGCTGACGCGCAATGATGTTGCCGGGAATCACAACTTCCCCGCCGAACGCCTTGATACCGAGGCGCTTGCCCTTGGAATCGCGACCGTTGCGCGATGAACCGCCTGCTTTTTTGTGAGCCATGGCTCGTCTCCGAAATTCTACGTATGTCTAGATCAATTCCTTGACGGAATCATTTCACAATTTCTCACGCATCAATTCGTTATGGCGCGTGATCAAATTATGCGGCGGCCTCTTCGGTGGTCGTTTCCTTGACGACCTTTTCCCGCTTCGGACGCGGCCCCTTGGTGGGCTTGGCGCCGTCCGTCAGGATCTCCGAGATGCGCAGCACCGTGATCTCGTCGCGATAGCCGCGCTTGCGGCGCGAGTTCTTGCGGCGGCGCTTCTTGAAAGCGATGACCTTGGGACCGCGCTTGTGGTCGAGCACCTCGACCGCAACGGAGGCGCCTGCGACCGTGGGCAGACCCAGGATCGGCGTGTCGCCGCCGACCAGGAGAACTTCATTGAGCTGCACGATCGAGCCGACTTCGCCTTCGATCTTGCCTACTTCCAGGACATCATCCGGAACGACGCGGTACTGCCGGCCGCCGGTTTTGATGACTGCGAACATCGTTGTTTTCCTTCGTGTTCATTCCCGGCCTCGCGACATATCGTCGGGGCCGGCTTTTTGTCAGTCGTTATGGGTTTATGCGAGTTTCGTGCGGGCGGGAGTTATCCCTTTGAAAACCCACGCAAAAACAAGCGGCGCGAGAAACGCCCCGCGCCGGTTGCGGGATTTATAGCCGCTGACAGCACGGAGTCAAGGAAAAGCCGGCGAAAACGGCCCGGATTTGAAGCATTTGGGCCCGATCCGGCCCCGCAGGCGAATTTCGGCCCGCGCGGCAACCAACAGGTTCCCCCGCCGTTGTCCCCGCGAATTCAGTCAGACGGGCAAGGGGCTTACCATGGCAACGGACGAGCTGGTCAAGACGACGACGGGCATCGCCACCCACGGCGCGGAGCGGTTGCCGTCGGTGGACATCGACAGCTTCAACATCGAGATGAAGGACGAGGACGGGTTTCTCGGCGACCGCGCCAGCAAGGGCGCGTTTCGCGAGATCCTCGATCGCTGGCGCAAGCCGCTGCGCAAGACCGGCGAGGACCCTTTCGGCAAGGAGCCGTCGGATGAGATCAGCAAGAAGACGCTGGACGCCATCCTGGTCGGCGACGACACCGAGGCCTCCGCGCTGGTGCACAGCGCGATCGAGGACTTTGCCCAGGAGCTCGCCTATGTCACCCGCCGTTTCCTCAAGTCCAAGGCCTGGGCCAAGACCGAGCGCATCGTGGTCGGCGGCGGTTTCCGCGATTCCCGGCTGGGCGAGCTCGCGATCGCGCGCGCGGAGATCATCCTCAAATCCGAGGACTTCAAGATCGACATGATGCCGATCCGCCATCACCCCGACGAAGCCGGCCTGATCGGCGCGCTGCATCTGGCGCCGTCCTGGATCTTCGAGGCCCATGACAGCATCCTCGCCGTCGATATCGGCGGCACCAACATCCGCTGCGGCCTGGTGGAGACCAGCTGGAAAAAGGCAAAAGACCTGTCGAAAGCCAAGGTCGTGAAGTCCGAGCTGTGGCGCCATGCCGACGACGAGCCGACGCGCGAAGGCGCGGTGAAGCGGCTCACCAAGATGCTGAAGGGGCTGATCACCGAGGCCGAGAAGGAAGGCTACAAGCTGGCGCCGTTCATCGGCATTGCCTGTCCCGGCGTGATCAACGCGGACGGCTCGATCGAGAAAGGCGCGCAGAACCTGCCGGGCAATTGGGAGAGCAGCAAGTTCAACCTGCCGGCGAGCCTGCTCGAGGGCATCCCTTCCATCGGCGAGCACGATACCGCGATCCTGATGCACAATGACGGCGTGGTTCAGGGCCTCTCCGAGGTGCCGTTCATGCAGGACGTCGATCGCTGGGGCGTGCTCACCATCGGCACCGGCCTCGGCAATGCCCGCTTCACCAATCGCCGCAAGGACAACGGCCAAGGCAAAGGTAACGGCAAAGATAATGGCAAAGACCGGGACTCCACGGAGAACGGGAAGAAAAAAGGCAAAGAATGACAAAGAATGACAAGGAGTAACCTTGTCTGGTTAGGTTAAGAAACGGATTGCGTTGCGGTGCACGGGTTACACGCTACGGTGGAACCGTCGCCTCACCTGGCCGGCGAAGCCGCCCTTCCCAGCCAGTATTTCAATGAGCGGCACGGGACCGCCAGTGTTTACCGCGTCTGGCGGTCCCACCCCTTTTTTCGAACATGCGATGAATCTCAGTGCCTGCCCCAACCGATGGTGCGCTCCCTCCCCCGCGTGCGGGGGAGGGCGGGGGGAGAGGGTGTCTCCGCATTGGGGTCGCGAATTGGACTCCACCTCGCGCCCGACAAATACGCGTCAAACCGGCAATGGGGCCGCCTTTCCCTCGCGTTCGTGCCGGGAAGGGGCGCCCGGGCCGAAACAGGCAGCGGATTTTCGCGCTCCCAGCCTTGTCTGGCCCGCCATCCTCGCCTATTAACGCCCGAACCACAGGGGCCCTGCTCCTTACTTGGCGCCTTCAGGAGAGGTGGCAGAGTGGTCGAATGCACCGCACTCGAAATGCGGCATAGGTGCAAGCCTATCGGGGGTTCGAATCCCTCCCTCTCCGCCAATATCATCCGCCACAATAAAACGGCTTCCAGAAAGCGCGGCAGATCAGTCCGATCTTGCGGGCCCTCGCTCCGCCAGCACCGTCCGCGCCGTCGCCACAAACGCCTGCGCGGCCGGGGACAACGTCCGACCCTGGCGCTGCAGCAGCGACACCGGGCGGGTAATGGCGGGGCGTATCAGCGGCTTTGCGATCAGAGTCGGAAATTGATCTGCCGGCAGCATCGTCGCAGGAAGGATCGCGAGGCCGAGGCCCTGCGCCGTCATGGCGAGCGCGGTGTTGATCAGCGTCACTTCATAGGTTGGGTTGAGGTGCTTGCCCTGGGTGCCCAGCGCCTGATCGATCTGCATGCGAATCCGCGTCTCGCCCCGCATCGCGATCGTCGGCATCTGAGCCAACTCGTCCCATGTCAGCGAGCGCCGTGCCGCGAAGTCGGCGGTGCGGCGGCCGATCGCGCTCAGGCGGCCGCGGGTCAGCGTCTCGATCGTGAGCTCCGCGAATTCTCCCTCGACACTGCCGATCGCGAACTCCGCATCCGTCGCGATCAGACGCGGAACGAGATCGTCGGCGGCGACGTCGCGCATGTCGATTTCGATGTCGGGATAGCCTGCCCGGAATTTTGCGAGCACCGAGGGCAGCAGCGCCGATGCGGTACCGGCTGAGGCGAGAAACGCGACCCGGCCGGCGCGCGCTTGCGCCAGGTCGCGCATGCGCCGCGACAGGCCCAGCGCATCGCCCAGCATCCGTTCGGCGACATGAACTGCCTCGTCAGCGGCCAGCGTCGGCTGCACCGAACGCGTGGAGCGATCGAACAGTTTGACGCCGAGCTGCGCTTCGAGCTGCTGGATCAACAGGCTCGCCGCCGATTGCGTGATCCCCAGCTCGCGCGCGGCCCGCGTGATGCTGCGCGTGCGGTACACGCCGGTGAAGGCCTGCAATTGCCGCAAGGTGACGTTCATAGGCAAAGCTCATGAATTGATGAGTTCTTTCCGGCTTATCACATAAGCGAGCATGCAATAAAATGCATCCCGTGGACGGTGAAGCCGCGATCGCCAAGGGATTGGAAACGAACATGAGGACACAGGTGCTGGTGGTGGGCGCCGGGCCCATCGGATTGACCGCGGCGATGGATCTGGCTTCCCGTGGGATCGACGTCGTGGTCGCGGAGATCCGCCATGCCGGCGATCCGCCCAGCGTCAAATGCAATCACGTCTCGGCGCGTTCGATGGAGATCTTCCGCCGGCTCGGCGTCGCCGCAAAGCTGCGCGACGCAGGCCTGCCCGCAGATTTCCCGAACGACTGCTCCTACCGGACCACGGCGACCGGCATCGAGCTGTGTCGCATCGACATTCCCTCGCGCGCACGCCGCTACAATGCCACCGGCGGCCCCGATACCTGGTGGCCGACGCCGGAGCCGCCGCACCGGATCAACCAAGTCTATCTCGAGCCGATCCTGTTCAGCCATGCCGCCGCCCAGTCGCGCATCACCATTCTGGCGCGCACGGAAATCACGGACATCGAGCAGAATGACGACCATGTGGTCGCATTGGCGCGCGACCTCGACAGCGGAAGCTCGCTCCGCATCGAGGCTTCCTTTGTGATCGGTTGCGATGGCAGCCGTTCGCTGGTTCGCAAATCGATCGGTGCCAACCTGTCCGGCACGCCGGTGATCCAGCGCGTGCAATCGACCTTCATCGAAGCGCCGCAGCTCAAGGAGCTGATGGGCGCGCACAAGCCGGCCTGGATGGTGCTCTCGCTCAACCCGCGACGTTCAGGCACGACGGTCGCGATCGACGGTCGTGACCGCTGGCTGATCCACAATCACCTGAAGCCAGACGAGCCCGAATTTGATTCGGTCGATCGGGACTGGGCGATCCGCGCCATTCTCGGCGTCGACGAGCGCTTCGAATACCGCGTCCTCAGCAAGGAGGACTGGGTCGGGCGTCGACTTGTCGCCGATCGCTTCCGCGACCGCAGGGTCTTCATCTGCGGCGACGCCGCGCATCTGTGGATGCCGTATGCGGGCTACGGCATGAATGCGGGCATTGCGGACGCCGTCGACCTGTGCTGGCAGGTGGCGGCGCATCTGAACGGGTGGGCGCCGGCTTCGATCCTCGATGCCTACGAGGCGGAGCGTCAGCCCATCACCGAACAGGTGTCGCGCTTTGCCATGGACCATGCGATGAAGATGATGGCGCAGCGTGGCGGCGTCTCCGCGGAGATCGAGGACGACACGCCGCGCGGCCACGCCGCGCGTGCAGCGCTGGCCAAGGCGGCCTACGATCTCAACGTGCAGCAATATTGCTGTGCCGGATTGAACTTCGGCTACTATTACGATGCCTCGCCGATCATTGCCTATGACGGCGAGACGCCGCCGGCCTACGCGATGGGCAGCTTCACGCCCTCCACCGTGCCCGGCGCTCGCGCGCCGCACCTGTTTCTGCGGGACGGACGATCGCTCTACGATGCCTTCGGCGCCGGCTACACTTTGCTGCGGTTCGATCCGGCGATCGATGTGGCGCTATTGAAGTCTGCCGCAGAGCAGCGCGGCATTCCGCTCGCGCTGCTCGACATCGCGCCGGACGAAGCGAACGGCGCGTATGCCGAGAAGCTGGTGCTGGCTCGGCCCGATCAGCACATCGCCTGGCGCGGGCAGGCCGCGCCCGCGGACCCACAAGGCTTGCTGACGCGCATCATCGGCGCTTCGGCGTAAGGCGATTTGAAGCCGACGGTCTCGCGGCGAAGTCCGCCGGGAGGTGGTTCACCAAGGCGTGGTTCACAAACAAGAACGTACCGGGGAGGGAAACGTGTTTCACGTTGCAAGCCGCCGCATTTTGGCCGTGCTGACGGCCGCGAGTTTCGCCGTGCTGCCGCTGGAGGCGGGCCGAGCGGCCTATCCCGAGCAATTGATCAAGATCATCGTGACCTTTCCGCCCGGCGGCAGCGCCGATACCGTCATCCGCGCGCTCGAACCGCTGGTCACCGCCGAGCTCAAGCAGGGTCTCGTGATCGAGAACCGCGCGGGTGCTGGAGGCAACATCGGCATGGCTGCCGTGGCACAGGCCAAGCCTGATGGCTATACGCTCGGCGTCGCGCCGGCAGGCAGCCTGACGGTCAATCCGCACCTCAATTCGTCGATGCCGTTCGATCCGAAGGATCTTGCGCCGATCACCCTGCTCGCGAAAATTCCCTTCGTGCTCGTCGCCTCGGCGGACGTGCCGGCGCACACGACGGCGGAGGCGATCGCGCTTGCCAAGGCCAAGCCGGGCGCGTTGTCGATCGGGCATGGCGGCAATTCGACGGCCATGCACTTGACCGCAGCACTGTTCACGCAGAAGACCGGGATCGCCATGGAGCTGGTCCCCTATCGCGGGACCGCACCGGCGACGGTCGACGTTCTCGCAGGCCATGTCCCCTTCGCGGTACTGGATATCCCCGCATCGAGGCAACTGATCCTCGAAGGCAAGCTCAACGCCATCGGTGTGTCGTCTGCGCAGCGTCTGTCGTCCTTGCCCGATGTGCCGACACTCGCCGAGAGCGGTATTGCGGGTTTCGAATCCGTCGGCTGGTTCGGGCTGGTTGCTCCGGCCGGCACGCCAGCCGATATCGTCGGCCGGTTGAACGAAGCTTTCGGAAAAGCCCTGAAGGATCCGTCGGTGGTCGAGAAGATCCGGACGCTTGGCGCAGAGCCTGCACCGACCTCGCCCGAGCAGTTCAGCCGTTTCATCCAAAGCGAAAGTGCGAAATGGGGCAAGCTAATCAGTGAAGCGGGCATCAAGGCGAATTAAGTGTCGCCCAGTCAGACGATTCCGCCCCCGCGTAAGCCATTGATCTTGCAGTCCCCGTCTACTGTGCATGGGGTTGTTTTCGCGCTTTTTTGTTGTCCGACCCCGGAAGGCTTAATGGTAATCGTCACGCCACCCCGGCTGGCACCTCCAGATCGGACCACCACCCCACACACGAGACAGACATGCACTCTTCCGCCACCGGCTGGAGCAACGGGCTTCTTGGCGTCATCATCTTCAGCGGCTCGCTGCCGGCGACGCGGGTGGCGGTCGGCGGGTTTTCCGCGCTGTTTCTGACCTCGGTGCGCGCGGTCATCGCGGCGCTGATCGGTGTGGCCGTGCTCGGCCTGCTCCGTCAGGCGCGGCCGCAGCGCAAGGATCTCGTCTCGCTCGCGATCGTCGCCATCGGCGTCGTGGTCGGTTTTCCCTTGCTGACGGCGCTCGCGCTCCAGCACATCACCTCGGCGCATTCGATCGTCTTCATCGGGCTCTTGCCGCTGTCGACCGCGATCTTCGGCGTGCTGCGCGGCGGCGAGCGGCCGCAGCCGATGTTCTGGCTGTTCGCAATTCTGGGCAGCGCCACCGTCGCGGGCTTTGCCCTCTCCAACGACGGCACCGCATCGCTCGCCGGCGATCTCCTGATGGTCGCGGCGATCGTGCTGTGCGGGCTCGGCTATGCCGAAGGCGCCGCGCTGTCGCGCCGGCTCGGCGGCTGGCAGGTGATCTCCTGGGCGCTGCTGCTGTCGCTGCCGCTGATGCTGCCGGTCGCGATTCTAACCTGGCCGTCGACATGGAGCGGCATCGATGTGCCCGCCTGGATCGGGCTCGCCTATGTCTCGGTCTTCAGCATGTTCGTCGGCTTCATCTTCTGGTACCGCGGGCTCGCGATCGGCGGCATCGCCCGTGTCGGCCAGTTGCAGCAGCTCCAGCCGTTCTTCGGTCTCGCGCTTGCAGGCTGGCTTCTGCACGAACCGGTCGCCTGGAGCATGATCGTGGCGACCGCGCTGGTGGTCGCCTGCGTCTTCTTCGCGCGGCGGTTTGCCTGAGGCCGGATTGACGCGGCCTCACCTCTTGCCCGGTTGCGCCTTTTCAATCCCCGGCAGCCGCGCGATTCCCTCGGCGAGAAAATCGATCAGCAGCCGTACCCGCGCGATGCCGGACCGCTCCGGGACGATCAGCATGTTGAACGGAACGGAAGGCGGCGCGTAGTCTTGAAGCACGCGCTCGAGTTGGCCGGATGCAAGAAGGTCGTCGACGAGCCAAAGATGGGCCGGCGCAATGCCACGACCGGCCGCGAGCGCCTCCCGTGCGGCCAGCCCGTGATCCACCCGCAGCCGCCCTGCGAACGGGACCGCATGGCGGCCGCCGCGGCGCCCGTGCAGCACGAGCACGTCGCTGCCGGCGATGTTCGACATCCTGATACCCTCGTGGCTGGCGAGATCCTGCGGGCGCGTGGGCCTGCCGCGCGAAGCCAGATAGTCCGGTGCGGCCACAAGCACCCGACGCGACTGACCCAGCAGCCTGAGCTTCATCGAGCTGTCGGTGAGCGGCCCCAGACGCAGGGCGATATCGACACCTTCCCGCACAAGGTCGATCCGCTCGTCGGTCAGGCTGAGATCAACCGCCACGTCGGGATAGCGGTCCTGGAACGCGAAAACCAAACGACTGACGTGGAGCACGCCGAAGGCCGCGGTGCAGGAGACGCGCACGGTTCCGGCAGGCGCACCGCGTGTGCTGCGCGCCTCGTCGCCGGCGAGTTCGACCAGGCGCAGGATCTGCACGCAGTCGGCGTAGTAGCGGCGTCCTTCCTCCGTCATCGTCACGCTGCGTGTGGTCCGCGTGAGCAGCGGCACGCCGACGGCCTGCTCCAGTTCCCGAAGATGCCGCGTCACTGTCGACTGGCCGAGGCCAAGCTCGCGCGCGACCGCGGACAGGCTTCCGCGCTCGGCGACCCGCACGAAGCTGCGCATGCGTTCGAGCGTAATGTCCGATCTATCCATATTTCGGCAGGATCCTATCCATTGGCGACAACTACCGGATTGCAGTCGGAGGCGCTACCTGCTGCTCGCAATCGTCAACCAAGGTGCTGATCATGAAAGTGTTGATCGTCTTCGCTCATCCCGAACCGCGCTCCCTCAATGGCTCGCTCCGCGATATCGCCGTCAGAGAACTCGAGGCCCAGGGACACGAGGTGCGGATGTCAGACCTTTACGCCCAGGGCTGGACATCCGAAATCGGCCGCGCCGACTTTCCGCTGCTGCCGCCGGACGCGCGGCTGGCGCCGGCCGCCGCCTCCAAGCAGGCGTTCGAGTCGGGCACGCTCACCGCGGACGTCAAGGCCGAGATCGAGAAGCTGCTGTGGGCGGACGTTCTGATCCTGCAATTCCCGCTGTGGTGGTTCAGCATGCCGGCCATCCTCAAGGGCTGGGTCGACCGCGTGTTCGCCTACGGTTTCGCGTATGGCGTCGGCGAGCACAGCGACAAGCGGTGGGGCGACCGTTACGGCGAAGGCAGGCTAGCGGGCAAACGCGCGATGCTGATCGTGACCGCCGGCGGCTGGCAGGAGCATTATTCGGCGCGCGGGATCAACGGGCCGATCGACGACCTGCTGTTCCCGATCAATCACGGCATCCTCTATTATCCGGGATATGACGTGCTTCCGCCGTTCGTTGTCTACAAGGCCGACAAACTCGACGAAGCGGGTTTCCAGGCGACTGCCGAACGGTTGCGCGAGAGGATGCGAACGCTTGCGACGACATCGCCGATTCCTTACCGACGCCAGAATGGCGGCGATTACCTGATTCCGAGCATGCAGCTCCGCGCGGGGCTCGAGCATTCCGGCGCGACCGGATTCGCGCTTCACGTCGAGCAGGCCGAGGCACGCAGCCCGAATGGTGAGGCGAGCTCCATGCGCTCGACGACGGATGGTTGCGCGGCGATAGCCTAATCCGTCGCCCGCGAACGATATCACCCCATCACCGTCCGGGTCAGCGTGCTCCGCGCAAACTTCTTCAGCGGCATCGGCTTGCCGAACAGAAAACCCTGCACGAGGTCGAAGCCGAGCTCGTTGGCGGCGACGAGGTCGGCGCGGCTCTCGACGCCCTCGGCGACGGCGTGCACGCCGTAGCCATGTGAAAGCTCGACGATGTGGCGGCACACCGTGCGCTTGAGGCGATCAGTGCCGCTGCCGGTGACGAAGTGCCGGTCGGCCTTCAGCTTGATGAACGGAATTTTTCCGAGATCCATCAGCGACGGCCAGTTGGCGCCGAGATTGTCGATCGACAGGCCGATATTGTGCAGACGCAGTTCGCGGGCGACCTCGACCAGGAGATCGAGGTCGCGGATCGCCTCCTCGCTGTCGATCTCGATCGTGAGCCCGCCGAACGCCGGATGCGTCGGCATGCGGCGGCAGAGATCGCCCACGGCTTGCGGCTCCTTCAGATAGGACGCCGGCAGATTGATCGCGAGATCGACCGGGCTCTGCTGCTCCAGCAGATAGTGCCAGTCCTGCATGGCGCGCTCGATCACGAATTCGGAGAGGTCGCGCAGATTCGGGTCGTGCTCTTCGGGGATGAAATAGGCCGGCGGCACCACGCCCCAGGTCGGATGCCGCATCCGCACCAACGCCTCTGCGCTATTGCGGATCAGCGTGCGCGCGTCGATCTTGGGCTGGTACCAGAGCTCGAGCCAGCCGGCGTGCAGGGCCTCGCCGACATGCACGGCCGGGCTCGGCGCCGGCTCCTCCGGCAACAGCATCGCGACGCGGTCGCGCAGCGTCTCCGCGGCAAAGGGCGTGGTCAGCGGCGGCAGCATCTTGAGGCCGTATTCCTCGCCGACCTGCTGCACCGCCCTGACGATGATCGACTCGCGGGCGCCCACCGTCAGAACCTTTCCGTCAAAGGCCTCGCGCACCAGCGTCTCCAGAAATTTTCCGGGCTCGATGCCGTCGGCAGCGATGCCGAGCAGGATCAGGTCGGGCAATCCGCTCGTCAGCACGCTCTGCAGCTCCTCGGCGCTGGCGCATTCGGTGGTGACGAAGCCGAGATCCTCCAGAACTTCCGCGAGAAACGCGCGCAGATGGCGCTTGCCGTCGGCCACGCAGGCGCGCGGCTTCATCTTTCGCCGTCCGAAGGTCTTCGGCCTTCGTTCGGCGAGTTCTACAATTTCGTCGTTCATCGCAAGCACTCCCGTTCCGTGCCGGTGTGTTAGCGACGTGAGCAGTTTCAAATATGGAAGGCTTCAGTCGATTGTCGAATTATCTGGGTAACGTTAAAGCACCCATCACGTCTAAAATTGTCTGCGTCTTGTTCGAGAAGTTTTTACGTCTGCCCGCGCATCGGGCGCAGGGTTGCGGCAATCACTGGAGATTCCGCGACGCGCAGTAAGGCTGCATGCACGCGCACTGTCCTGCAATTGGACCAAGCCGCGCGCGCCTCGCCCAATTGAATAATGGCGTGCCTCAATTGCGCGCGATGCGCGCATTTTTCCCGGTTCGCTCGTGACGGTTCTGCGACAATGCGTCGGTGCGCGCTGGCGCCCGTGTGAAGCACATCACAAGCGGATTGCTGCACGTGCGCTATTGCTCTGGGCAGCCGGTGGTGGGCTGTCGAGGATCGCAGCAATGACGTCGCGGCGAATAATGTATTGGTGGTTCAGGTTCGTGCTGTCAGGGCGATTTCTCGATCGCTTCCTGTGCCTGCCGCGCGCGCATTAGCGAGGGATCAGGTTTGGCCGATCAGCTTGCGCAACGCGGCCGCGCCGTCCTCGATCGCATCGCGTCCCTTCCAGGCCAGATAAGACAGCTTTCTACCGAGCGTATCGTGGCTGCGCAGCCGGCGCGAGCCGAGAATGTGGCCGACATTGGAGGGGAAGCGGCTCACCTCGGCGGCCACCAGCGCCGCGATCGCGTCCATCAATTGCTGGAGCCGAATGCCCCATTCGCAATGCTCGATGCCGTCGATCCGCACCTTGAGCGCATATTCGGTGTCGTAGATCTCGGCGAGCAGGTCGCGTGCGATCAGCACCCGGTTGTGCCGGAGCGCGATGCGCAAGGCGAGGCGCCTGTCGTCGAGCTGGTCGAGCACCATGTGAACGACGCAGGCATAGCGCGTGGCGGCGACATCGGCGGCGCTCTTGCTCGCGGCGGCCTTGGTGGCAAGGCGCACCAGTTGCCAGAACGTCTTCAGCCGCCTCGCCACCAGCGTCAGTGCGAACGGCAGCGCCTCGGGATGGGCCTTCTTGAAGGCGTCCAATCGTGCGGTGATCTGATCGACCAGGCCGTCGTCGAATTTCGCGATCTTCTCGGGCAGCTTTTCGTTGAATTTCGGCAGCGCAGCGCCGGCGCGCAGCACGTGCTGCATCTTCTTCACGTCGTCGAAGGCGGTGCGCGACGCCGTATATTGCGCGAGCTTGCCGCGCGCGAACTCGGTGCTCTCCGCTGAGGCCAGGGTGCTCTCGAGAACCTTGACGACCTTGGTCTGGAAGGTCGATGCGATCTTCAGCACTTCCTTCTGGTTGTTGGCGGCGACCTGGTCGTTGATCGCCTTGATGTAGTCGCGCGCCATGGTCGGCAGCAGGTCGCGGCAGATCCATTCCCAGATCGGGGTGAGGGTGTTGCGTGAGATCCGCCCCATATTGGCATGCTCGGGCGCGCCGTCGATCAGGAGCAGCTCGAGCGGCGCAAAGAAATGGCGCGAAGGACTGGTGGCGCGCGCCTGGCTCGATCCGTCCTTGCGAAATTCGGCCCGTAACCGGGATTGGAGGTCGGACGAGCCCGGCATGTCGATGCCGCACAGCTCCAGCCGTTCAAGCTCGCTGAGCAGGCAGCTGCGCGACAGCGGCGTCAGCTTCTGCAAGAAGTTCGATAGCTGGTCGATCTCGTTCATTGCACGCAATCTTCCGCAACGATTCCAGCAGGCCTATCGGCCCCATGCATGGAGGCATTTGCGCGCTCTCAATTGTGACATAGAGAAGCAAGCCGCCGTTAATATATCCGTAAAATCCGGGGCCTCAGGTAATCGGCGCGGGTCGGATCGTTAAGAAGGCTTCCGTTGACCCGCCTACCATTTGGGCAGGTTCAGCAACCTAAGAATGTTGAGGGACGTTGCTACTCAAGCATAAAGTGTGCCTGTGTCGGGGTTTCGGCACAAAACTGCCAAATTCACCGTAGTCTTACGGAGCAAAAAGTTAACCACAGATCGCGTTGGGTTCCGCTAAACGAGTGACATGGGGTCACAGAATGATACGGCCACTGATTCGCGGCCGTCGGAATGGTACGACAGCAACGCTGCTCCAACTGAAGAGCTCGATGTCGTCCGCCTGAACGCCGCCCGCGCCAAGGCGGCCGACGAAATGGCCGCCGCCATCGCCCGCGAGCTCAACGGTCCCCTCACGGCGCTCCTGCTCTACATGGGCGAGATCAAGCATCACAGCGATCAGCTCGCGCCGGTGACGGGCGACCGTGCCTATTTGCAGCGGGTCGTGGAGAATGCGCTGGTGCAGACCGAGCGGGTTTGTGGCCTCGTCAAACAGCTTGCCGGTTCTCCCACGGCTGGTCTGCCGACCGCGGAGGCCGAACCGAAGCTCACGCGCGCGCCACAGCCGCAGCGGGTGTCGAGCGGCGAGATCCTCGGCCTGTCAGGCCAGAAGCGGCTGACCAAGCGCGAGGGCGAGGTGCTGAGGCTGATCAGCGAGGGATATTCGAACAAGCAGGGTGCGCTTCGGATGCAGATCAGCCCGCGCACCTTCGAGAGCCATCGCGCCGAGGCGATGCGGAAGCTCGGTGCGCGCAACACGGCGGACCTCGTCCGTGCGGCGCTGCTGCATTCGATCGACTGAAGGCTCTTGCCTCGGGCCGCCCGCCAGCGGCGAGGGCCAAGCGTGAGACATCTCTCGAGAAAGACCCGCGGCTCCGATCGTGCTCAGAAATAATCTTCGGCGAAGGGACGCGCGCGCGACGAGGGCCGCAGCGGCTTGAGCTCTTCCTTCGGCACGTTGGGAATGATCGTGATGGTCCAGCGGGGCGGCATGCTCGATTCCTGCTCCAGCACCGAACGCACGAAGCCCGTCACCGTCGCCTCGCCAGCGGCCACCGTCGCCATCCGGCCGTTGAACTGTGCGATGCGGAAGCGACGAACTTCTTTCTGGTCCGCGGTCTCGTAGGTGAACATGGAAACCCTCCTGGTTTCCGGCGACTATCGCTGCCTATGATTAGCCATCTGTGAAAATCCCAAGCCGTAGAAGTACGGCGGGCATGCACGTGTGAGTGGTTACGGCGTTTTCGAGCGCGCGCGTCAGCCCTCCGGCTCCTGCGCGCGCCCGGCGGCATAGGCCGCGTCCATCAGGTCCAGGAGGTCGCGAAATCCGGCGTCGCCGAGCCTCTCCGCGGTCTTCTCCAGCCGCAGCGCCAGCACCGCGAGCCTGACATAGCCGAACGTTCCGGCCGCGCTCTTCAGCGAATGCGCTTCGCGCGCGATCCTGCCGTGGTGCTGCGCGAGCGAGAGCGTGCGGAACAATTGCAGGCGCGCACAGGTCTCGCTCCAGAACACGTCGCGCACTTCGCAAGCACCGTCCTCGCCGATCTCGCGCACCAGCGCCTGGTACGCGCCCGGCTCGCGCGCAGGCTCGGCATCAAGCGCTGTCTGCGCAGGCGCGACGGTGACTTCGAACATGGTTTGGCCTGCCTTGATCACGGTTGGTTTGCCGCTGGCCCGTACAGGCGCGCGCGTCACGTCCATGTCTACGGCATCCGGATTTCAGTTCCGGTAGCAGGACAATCCGTGTTTGCGGGCCGGAATTAGCGGCCGGTTTACCACGCCGCGGCACCGTCAGCGTGGGCCGAGCAGCCGGTCATACTGCGCCTTCACGGTGGCGTAGCATTCGCACGCCGTCTGGCGCAGGCCGTCCAGGTTGAGGATCTGGATGTGTCCGCGGCTGTAGTGAATGAAATTCGCCTGCTGCAAGGTATTGGCGACCAGCGACACGCTGTTGCGCCGAGCACCGATCATCTGCGCCATCGCCTCCTGGGTCAGCAGCAGCCGGAAATCGCCGGAGAGGTCATGGGTGTGCAGCAGGCAGCGCGACAGCCGTGCCTCCACCGGATG
Organism: Bradyrhizobium sp. i1.15.2; assembly: GCF_040548425.1. Lineage (NCBI taxonomy): Bacteria > Pseudomonadati > Pseudomonadota > Alphaproteobacteria > Hyphomicrobiales > Nitrobacteraceae > Bradyrhizobium > Bradyrhizobium sp. i1.15.2. The sequence continues at coordinate 127,751 of NZ_JBEPRQ010000021.1, forward strand.
GGCGGCGTTGCAGCCCGCGGTCTGCTGCACCTGCGCGTAGACCGCGAGCCCGTGACGCGTGAGCAGCGTCCGCAGGGTGCCGCTCTGGTCGGCCGCGATGCGCAGCCGGTCGAGGTCCATCATCGAGGCGGAGCCGGGAACCAGCACGATGGCCGTGTTCAGCGCGCAGGAATCGCCCATGGTCGAGAGCGTTCCGAGCAGGCTGTCGCGGCCGATCATGGCGACTTGCACGTGCTCGCCCCTGGCGAGCTCGACCACCAACGAGATGACGCCGCGATGAGGAAAGTAGGCGCGCTTGAGCGTTTCGCCGGTCTCGACCAGCACCGCGTCATGCGGCAGATCGCCCGTACGCAGGTGCGGGCGGATCAATTCATAATCGTCTGCCGACAGCGCGGACAGGAAACCGTTGGAGGAACGCACCATCGTTTCCAAAGTAGCCTCCCGTCTCTCGGACCCGCGGGCCGCAGCACGCGAAACTGCTTGCCGTCCGCGCAAGTTCCATCATCTTCCCGTCGGGATATATAGGCAATTGGGACAAGTTGTCCGACCGGTGATCGCCGCTGCACGTCGCCCTCGCCAAGACAGATTCCCTGACCATTTCCACGATACCGATTTGGGAACCCAGCAGATCCAGATCGTCGACTGGAGCATCCATTCGGAGGGTGGTCGCGGTCATGGTTGATCCGGCGCGTTTCGAAGTGATCGCCGCCATGTTCCTGTTCGTCATCCGGTTGTGCGGCAGCAAAACCTTATTATAATGGTTGTGTCGCTCTGCGTATACCCGTTGGGGGCAGACAGGCTGGTGCATTTGCGGCCGAAATGAGAATGGCACGCTGATTCGCTGATGAGCCGGCGGACCGATCTGCGAGGGGTTGCGCAGGTAAAAGCGGCAAGGGGCCTTCATGAGCCGGAAGCATTGCATCCGCGCTGCCATCGGACGCCGGTCGACCCGTGCACCCTCGTTGGTCGGACGAGTGCCTGCAATTCTCAAACATTGTTTTGAACCTTGGCGCCGCGTGGCCGCAGATTCCGCGTCCATCGTCTTCCTCGCGCCGGCAACGACATTCTCAACAGTTCATTTCTCGAGCAAAGGAGAAAGGCGTGCGCCACGGTTCAATTATTGAATCGCCGAATCGGGAAGCTCAAACGGGGACAGAAAGTCTGCGCCATATTCTCGTCGTCGACGACGACCCGATGGTCTGCATGGCCATCGAGGTCTATCTCCAGCGCAACGATTTTCGGGTGACGATCGCCGAAGGGGGGAAGCCGGACTTCGCGCGCTCGAACACGAGCAGTTCGATCTGATGATCATCGATATTTTCATGCCGCACAAGCGCGGGTTCGAATCGGTCAGGATCTTCCACGAGCGGGCGCCAGCCGTTCCGCTGATCGCGATGTCCGGCTACGCGTTCGCAAATCTGAATTCGCCTGCCCCCGATTTCCTCCGGATGGCGCTGGAGCTCGGTGCGGCGCGCTGTCTGCGCAAGCCGTTCACGCCGCACGCGCTGCTCGCCGCCATCAACGATTGCCTGGCGGAGCACCGTCCCCACGGCGACCTTGCCTCGGCCGCGCGCCTGGGTTAGCGCGGCACCGGCCGCAGTGGACACGGGTAACGGTTCGTTTACCGCAAATGCGGGTCTTGCGTATCCCGGCAAAGCACCAAGCGAACGTGGCGAGACTGCCGCGGCTTGCAGGCGGCTCGATACAATTCCGCGAAGACCGCGCATATCGTCCTTCACGAGCAGGGCTTTCCCGCGCGCCTGGTCCCGCTGTTATCGGCACGTTCACCTAACGCGTCTCGCGGTTGCGGCGTGGGGCCGGTTTTGCCGAAAAACGCTGTCGCCTGCAGTCGAACGGCAAACTTGTCTTCAATATCCGTATTAGCACGGAGGATGAAATTAACGGGACCGTGAAAGGGGATGTCTAACGATCCAAGGTGGGGACTTCCGTTCATGCCAGCGCGGCTCGGGTGTCGAGGTCCAGATCCAGGTCAGTAAGGCGTAGCTCATGGATGATCTGTTGCGGGAGTTTTTGACGGAAACCAGCGAGAGCCTGGACACCGTGGACAATCAGCTGGTGAAGTTCGAGCAGGAGCCGAACAACGCCAAGATCCTGGATAACATCTTCCGGCTGGTCCACACCATCAAGGGCACGTGCGGCTTCCTCGGATTGCCGCGTCTGGAAGCGCTGGCGCATGCCGGCGAGACGCTGATGAGCAAATTCCGTGACGGCATGCCGGTGACGGCCGGCGCGGTGACGGTGATCCTGGCCTCGATCGACCGCATCAAGGAAATCCTGTCAGGCCTCGAGGCGACCGAAGCCGAGCCCGAGGGCACCGACCGCGATCTCATCGACAAGCTGGAAGCGATGGTCGAGCAGGGCATGGCGGCCATGGCGGCGGGTGCTGCTGCTCCCGTGGCTGAAGCGCCGCCGCTGGTGCCGGAAGCGCCTGTCGCCGTTGAAGCCGCGCCGACCTCCGGCATGCTGGCCGACCCGAGCCTGGAGCGCCCGCTGCGTCCGGGCGAAGTGTCGCTCGACGAGCTCGAGCGCGCCTTCCGCGAAACCCCGATCGAAGTCCCGGCCCCGGTTGCCAAGGTTGAGGTCAAGGCTGAGCCCGCACCCGCCGCTGAAGCTCCGGCGCCTGTCGCCAAAGAGACCAAGGCGCCCAAGGACAAGGCCGCGCCGAAGAAGTCGATCGCCGACGAGGGCGCCGGCGAGGGCGCCAGCATCGCCAACCAGTCGATCCGCGTC
>NZ_JBEPRQ010000022.1:0-129127 GCF_040548425.1 Bradyrhizobium sp. i1.15.2
GAAGTGCTGCGGCTCGCCGAGGACGGCATGGAAGAAAACCCCGTCAATCTCGACCCCCGCATGGCCAAGCTCGCCGGCGGTGTCCACCGCCTCGATGGCCAGCTCATGGTCGTCCTCGACGTCGACCGCGTCCTCGAGCTCGCGCCCGAGATGATGGCGGCCTGATACGCCGGCACATCCGCCGACGTACCTGCAATTGGAAGTGTCCCCGCAAAAGCGGGGAGAAGCAGAGGTTCACATGCGAACTTGTCTCGTCGTTGATGATTCCAGCGTCATCCGTAAGGTTGCGCGCCGGATCCTGGAGGGTCTCGACTTCCAGATCCTCGAAGCCGAGGACGGTGAGAAGGCGCTGGAGGCCTGCAAGCGCGGCCTGCCCGACGCTGTGCTACTGGACTGGAACATGCCGGTGATGGACGGCTACGAGTTCCTCGGCCATCTCCGCCGCATGCCCGGCGGCGACCAGCCCAAGGTGGTGTTCTGCACCACCGAGAACGACGTCGCGCATATCGCGCGCGCGCTGCACGCCGGCGCCAACGAGTACATCATGAAGCCCTTCGACAAGGACATCGTGACGGCGAAATTCCAGGAAGTCGGCCTTATCTGAGCGACCGCCCGGAGGCTGAACGGCTCCTTCGGCGTTTGTCTTCAACTGACCGTTTCAGTCTGAGTTGGTGAGTAATGAGTGTTGCGTTCGCAGGTAATTCGACCCCGGGCTCGTCGCGGGAAGCCGGACCGTTGCGGGTGATGGTCGTCGACGACTCCGTCGTCATCCGCGGTCTGATCTCGCGCTGGATCGGTGCCGAGCACGACATGGAGGTCGCGGCGTCGCTGCGCACCGGGCTCGAGGCGGTCAACCAGATCGAACGCATCAACCCCGACGTTGCCGTGCTCGATATCGAAATGCCCGAGCTCGACGGCATCTCGGCGCTGCCGCAACTCCTGGCGAAGAAGCGCGATCTCGTCATCATCATGGCTTCGACGCTGACCCGCCGTAACGCGGAGATCAGCTTCAAGGCGCTGTCGCTCGGCGCCGCCGACTACATTCCGAAGCCGGAATCGACGCGCGAGGCGTCGGCTGCGGACATCTTCCACCACGACCTGATCCAGAAAATCCGCCACCTCGGCGCACGGCTTCGCCGCAAGCCCGCGGTTGCGAGCCCGCCGCTGGCGCCTGCGAGCCCGGCCCCGGCCGCACGTGGACCGGTTGTCGCGCGGCCTGCCGCGCCGGCTCCGGCCGTGCATGCGCCGTCGTCGTCCTCGGTGCTGTCCACGCGTCCGTTCTCGACCCAGGCACCGAAGGTGCTGCTGATCGGCTCATCGACCGGCGGTCCTCAGGCGCTGATGGCGCTCGTCGCCGAGCTTGGCGCCGTGATCGACCGCGTCCCGGTGCTGATCACCCAGCACATGCCGCCGACCTTCACCACCATTCTCGCCGAGCATCTGGCACGCACGAGCCGCAAGCCGGCGGCCGAGGCGGTCGATGGCGAGCCGGTGAAGCCGGGCCGCATCTACCTTGCGCCGGGCGGCAAGCACATGCGCGTCGTGCGCAGCGGCGCCGACGTGGCGATCGCGCTCGACGACGGTCCCGCCGTCAATTTCTGCAAGCCCGCGGTCGATCCGCTGTTCACCTCCGCCATCGACATCTGGCATGGCGCCATCCTCTCTGTGATCCTGACGGGCATGGGCTCGGACGGCATGCGTGGCGGCAAGGACATCGTCGCCGCCGGCGGCAGCGTGATCGCGCAGGACGAAGCCTCCAGCGTGGTCTGGGGGATGCCGGGCGCAGCGGCCAATGCCGGCATCTGCGCAGCGATCCTGCCGCTCAACCAGATCGGCGCCCGGGTCAATCGCCTGTTCGCGGGAGACCGCTCGTGACGCCTGTTGACTACGACTATCTGCGCAGATTCCTGAAGGAGCGCTCCGGCCTCGATCTCTCCCCGGACAAGCAGTATCTGGTCGAGAGCCGGTTGCTGCCGCTGGCTCGCAAGGCGAGCCTTAGCGGGATTCCCGATCTCGTGCTGAAGATCAGGAACGGCGACGGGCGGCTTGCGAGCGACGTGGTCGAAGCGATGACCACCAACGAGACCTTCTTCTACCGCGACAAGATCCCGTTCGATCATTTGCGCGAAACGATCCTGCCGGGGCTGCTTCGGGCGCGCGCGGCGCGCAAGTCGCTGCGCATCTGGTCGGCGGCATCGTCGACGGGACAGGAGCCCTATTCGATCGCAATGTGCGTGAAGGAGATGGGCGCAGCCTTCGCCGGCTGGCGCATCGAGATCGTCGCTACCGATCTGTCGCAGGAGGTGCTGGAGAAATCCAAGGCCGGCGTCTACAGCCAGTTCGAGGTGCAACGCGGCCTGCCGATCCAGCACCTGATGAAATACTTCACGCAAGCGGGCGAGGTCTGGCAGCTCAACGCCGACATCCGCGCGATGGTGCAGTTCCGCCAGCTCAATCTGTTGCAGGACTTCTCCCATCTCGGCACGTTCGACGTGATCTTCTGCCGCAACGTGCTGATCTACTTCGACCAGGACACCAAGGCCGTGATCTTCGAGCGCATGGCCAAGGTTTTGGAAGCCGACGGTACGCTGCTGCTCGGCGCTGCCGAATCCGTCGTCGGCATCACCGATGCGTTCCGCCCGATCGCCGACCGTCGTGGTCTCTATCAGCTCAACCCGACGCGCTCCGGCCGCCCGATGGGCGGATTGATGCCGCCGTCGTTAAAGGTGGCAGCGGCGCGCTGAGATGCGTTCTTCTCCTCTTCCACGAGGGGAAAAGGGAAGAAGAGCGCACCTCACAAGATCGCATGCGGTAGAAATCGCGAGCCGTTGCCGGTGATCGGGCTCTCGTCCTCGCGGATCGACAGGCCGCAGGGTTCGTGATCGACCAGCCAGCTTCCCACCACCGGATAGAAGTCTGAGAAGTTCGGCAGCGGTGCGAGCGCCTGTCGCACGAAGCCTTCGGCGCCGTAGGGTCCTGCCTGCTCGTCGAGCGGCATTCCGCCTGATACCAGCGTGACGTTGGCGCCTTCGCGCGACAGCAGCGGCTTGCGCACATACGAACTGCCGAGCTCGACTGCCCGCGGATCGTCCTCGAAGAAAGCCGGCAGCAGATTGGGATGGTTCGGAAACATCTCCCATAGCAGCGGCAGGATGCCCTTGTTGGAGAGCACCGCCTTCCACGGCGGTTCGATCCAGCGTGTCTGTGCGTCCTTGAGCTTTGCGCCGAAGGCGTCGTGGAACATCCATTCCCAGGGATAGAGCTTGAAGGCGAGCGCGATGTCGCGGTTGTCGAGATCGACGAAGCCGCCGGCATCATCGCGCCAGCCGATCGCCTCGATATCGAGTAGCGTGGTCGCCAGTCCCGCCTGGCGCGCCGTGTCTTCGAGATAAGCGAGCGTGCCGGCGTCCTCCTCATTCGCCGTGGTGCCGGTGAGATGGACATGGCGGCTAGCGGCAATCTGCTTCCACGCTTCGATCAGGCGTTCGTGGATGGAGTTGAACTGGTCGGCCCGCGACGGGATGATGCGCCGTTCGATCGCCTGTTCGAGCCAGGTCCATTGAAACACCGCGGCTTCGAAAATCGAGGTCGGCGTGTCCGCGTTGTATTCGAGCAGCTTTGCCGGTCCCCTGCCGTCGAATTTCAGATCGAGCCGGCCATAGAGGCTGCGGTCGTCGCGCGCCCAGCTCTCGGCGATCAGGCTCCAGAACGCGTCCGGTATCTTCAAGCGCTGCAGATGGCGCTCGTCGCCGATCACACGGCCGGCAAGCTCCAGGCACATCGCGTCGATCTCGCCGGTCGGTGCCTCGATGCCACGCTCGATCTCGTCGAGCGTGAAGGCGTAATAGGCGCGCTCGTCCCAATAGCGCTCGCCCTCGATGGTGTGGAAGGCGAAGCCGCATTGTTCGGCGGTCTGCCGCCAGTCGTCGCGCTCGGGGCAGACGATGCGTCGCATGGGTCAGCCGCCGCCGGAGAAGCCATGGCCAAACGAGCCGAAGCCGCCGCGGCTCACGCCGCCGGAGCCTGAATCGGACGACGCTCCGGACGAGGAATGGCTCGAGGAGTCGCTGCTGAAGAAACTCGATCGCGATGAGCCGCCGCCGCCCCCGGAGGAGCTGCGGCTGCTGCTGCACGAGGTGCTCGCTTGCACCGCCGGGTCCGTGCCGACAGGGGAGGGCTCGCAATTGTGCCGCGGCATCAGCGTGTAGGCGGTGGTGCCGACCGCGATCGTGCCCATCACCAGCAGCGCGACGTGGCCGGAGCGCTTCACCGGCTGTTGTGCAGGCGGCGGTCCGGCCGCCGGCCGGCGCTTGCCGAACTCCTTTTTGGAGGGCTTGTCGGCCATGTCAGTAGATCATGCAGGCGGCGTTGAGCAGCCCCGCGGCGAGCGAGGACAGCCCGAGCCAGATGGCAGCTGCAAGTTCGCCGGCGGCGATCCGCGCCGACAGATTCGGCACCGGCACTCTCACCAGAAAGAACACGACGATCTGGACGATCAGCGCGATCATCGCCCAGATCAGGCAGTCCAGCACATTGGCCGAATGCGCGATCGCGCTGACCAGCGGCGCCACGAAGCCCAGCAGGCTGAGGCCGAGCGCGATCGCCGCAGCCGGATCGTTGTCGCGGATCAGCTGGAATTCGTTGTGCGCCGTGATGCGGGTATAGGCGAACAGATACGCCACGATCGCGATCAGCCCGGTGCAGAAATAGACCAGGAAGGCGGGCAGGCCGGCGAGTGATTGCAGGATCATCGTTCCCCCATCGTGCAGCGACCATTCGTCGGCTGGGGAAGGATAGCGGTTCAACGGCGCAAGGACGATGAGGCCGCGTTCACGTCCCCAAAAAACAAAACCCCGCCATTTGCGGCGGGGTCCAGGCTGGGAGGAGCAAGCCCGAAGGGCTCGCACAGTAAACTGATCAGGCGGGAATGCGCTCTTCGACCTCATGCGGCTCGCGCAGCACGTAGCCGCGGCCCCACACGGTCTCGATGAAGTTGCGGCCTTCCGAGGCATTCGCGAGCTTCTTGCGGAGCTTGCAGATGAAGACGTCGATGATCTTCAGCTCGGGCTCGTCCATGCCGCCATAGAGGTGGTTGAGGAACATTTCCTTGGTGAGGGTCGTGCCCTTGCGGAGCGAGAGCAGCTCCAGCATCTGGTATTCCTTGCCGGTCAGATGCACGCGCTGGCCACCGACTTCCACCGTCTTGGTGTCGAGGTTGACGACGAGGTCACCGGTCTGGATCACCGACTGGGCATGGCCCTTGGAGCGGCGCACGATCGCGTGGATGCGGGCAACCAGCTCGTCCTTGTGGAAGGGCTTGGTCATGTAGTCGTCGGCGCCGACGCCGAGACCCTTGACCTTGTCCTCGATGCCGGCGAGGCCGGAGAGGATCAGAATTGGTGTCTTGATCTTGGAGACCCGGAGCTGCTTGAGCACGTCGTAGCCGGACATGTCGGGCAGGTTGAGGTCGAGAAGGATAATGTCGTAATCGTATAATTTACCGAGATCGACGCCTTCTTCCCCCAAATCGGTCGTGTAGACGTTGAAGCTCTCAGACTTCAACATCAGCTCGATCGACTGCGCGACGGCGCTGTCATCTTCAATCAGCAAAACGCGCATGCCAGTTCCCCATAGTCGCCGCTCCTGGGCGTCAGGTCGGCCGCATTCGCGGCACACAACAAAACGCCTTTGAACAACTGATTCGGATCCTGACAACAGATGGTTAACAAATTCTGTTTCTGGAACGCAAGCCCTGTAGATGCAATTTTCGTCGAATCGCCCTAAGGTCTTGTGTGCGAAGCAGCTTTCGTTATCCGGTTGCGTTCAAGTTCCACTTTAAGAGACGGGCCTAACCGACTCCCGCGACTCAGCCTTCTTCTGAAGGGGAGCCACGCTCAGTCACAAAGACAGTGACGCAATGATTAACGATGCGGGTAAACACGAAGTTAAGCGCCGTTCAGAAATATGGCGAAACTTAAGGTTCTCGCCACGAAACCCCGGGTTATGAAGGCGATCACCTCATGAAGGCCCTCTTGTGAAGGCTCTTGCCGAACAGATCGGCGACATTGACGGCATCAATATTTATGGCCGTGTGGTCGGCGTGCGCGGCCTGATGGTCGAGGTGGCCGGCCCGATCCATGCGATGTCGGTCGGCGCGCGGCTCGTGATCGAGACCGGCGGCAACCGTTCCATCCCCTGCGAGGTGATCGGCTTCTCCGGCAACAACGCCGTCGTGATGCCGTTCGCCGGTCTCGACGGCGTGCGGCGCGGCTGCAAGGCGGTCATCGCCAATGCCGCAAATCAGGTGCGGCCTTGCGCGGCCTGGCTCGGCCGCGTCGTCAATGCGCTGGGTGAGCCGATCGACGGCAAGGGGCCGCTCCCCCAGGGGCCGGCGCCGATGCCGTACCGCAATTCGCCGCCGCCGGCGCACTCGCGCAAGCGCGTCGGCGCGCCGCTCGATCTCGGCGTGCGCGCGATGAACACGTTCCTGACCTGCTGCCGCGGCCAGCGCATGGGCATCTTCGCAGGCTCCGGCGTCGGCAAGTCGGTGCTGCTGTCGATGCTCGCGCGCAACGTCGATGCCGCGGTCAGCGTCATCGGCCTGATCGGCGAACGCGGCCGCGAGGTCCAGGAGTTCTTGCAGGACGACCTCGGCGAGGAAGGCCTGGCGCGTTCCGTCGTCGTGGTCGCGACCTCCGACGAGCCGGCGCTGATGCGCCGTCAGGCCGCGTATCTGACGCTCGCGATCGCCGAATATTTTCGCGACGAGGAGCAGGACGTCCTTTGCCTGATGGATTCGGTGACACGCTTTGCCATGGCCCAGCGCGAGATCGGTCTGTCCGCGGGCGAGCCGCCGACCGCCAAGGGCTACACGCCGACCGTGTTCACCGAACTGCCGAAGCTTCTGGAGCGCGCCGGTCCGGGCCTGGGCGAGGGCGCCATCACCGCGATCTTCACGGTGCTGGTCGATGGCGACGACCATAACGAGCCGATTGCGGATGCCGTCCGCGGCATCCTCGACGGCCACATCGTGATGCAGCGCTCGATCGCCGAGCGCGGCCGCTACCCCGCCATCAACATCCTCAAATCCGTCTCCCGCACCATGCCGAAATCGGCCGACCCGGAGTTCTGGCCGACCATCCAGAAGGCGCGGGCGGTGATGGCGACCTATGCCGACATGGAGGAATTGATCCGTCTGGGCGCCTACCGCGCCGGCTCCAGCCCGGAGGTCGACGAGGCGATCCGCCTGCACGAGCCGCTGGAGGCCTTCCTGCGCCAGCGCAAGGACGAAAATGCATCGCTGGCGGACGGCTACCGCCAGTTGGCGCAAATCCTCGGTGATTTGGAAACGGAACGCTAACTTTGTCCGGTCATCATCCCATCCCACAGAGTAGCAGAGCCGGTCTTGGCCCCAGTCGGGCCTGTGGGGAGACCGGTGTTGTCCCACGTGCAGCCAAGGGACTTCTGGGGAGTACGAGTCGATGAAGTCACGTGATACCCTCATCCGCCTGAAGAAATTTCAGGTCGACGAGAAGCGCCGCCGGGTCAGCCAGATCGAGACCATGATCGCCGACTTCCAGCGGATGTCGACCGATCTTGAACGCGAGATCTCGACCGAGCAGGAGCGCGCCGGGATCAACGATCCCTCGCACTTCGCCTATCCGACCTATGCCAAGGCTGCCATCCAGCGTCGCGAGAACCTGACCCGCTCGGCCGACGAGCTGAAGGGCCAGCTCGACGAGGCCAAGGCAGCGCTGGCCGAAGCCTTCGAGGAGCTGAAGAAGGTCGAGCTCCTCGACGAGCGCGATCAGGCCCGCGAACGCGCCGAGGAAAACGCCCGCGAGCAGGCCGATCTCGACAGCATCGGCCTGATGCGTGCCCGCATGGGCGCCGTCGCCTGAGGCGCTAGCCGCCAGACCTGCGAGAATTTGCAGAACCCGGACCCCAAAGGTCCGGGTTTTTGCATGTGCTGGCCACAGTGTGCCGCCGCGCCCCCTTGGTGGTCGGCTTTGTCGCGCGCTATGGTGGCGGCGTGCCAGGACCTGCGCGGAATGCGACGGGCCGCGCATTGGGGGGCTGAATGCTGACGCCAGCAGAGCTGGTCGGGCTGATTGGGGCAGTGGCGCAGGGCGATCAGGCCGCGTTCGAGCGCCTCTACGTCGCCACGCGCGCGAAACTCTATGGCGTCGTGCTCCGTATCTTGCGCCGACAGGATCTCGCAGAGGAGGTCATTCAGGAGACCTACGTCAAGATCTGGAACAGCGCCGGCCAGTTCAATCCCGCTCTCGCGTCGCCGATCACATGGATGGCGTCGATCGCGCGCAACCGCGCGATCGACGTCGTGCGCAAGAAGACGGAAGTCTCCATCGAGGAAGAGCCGCAGGCGATGGAAGTCGCAAGCGATAGCCCCGATCCGTTGGCGCGGCGCGAGATGACCGAGGAATTGAGGCGGCTGCTGGAATGTATCGGCCGGCTCGAGCCGGACCGTCAGAGGCTCGTGCTTCTCGCCTATTACAACGGCTGGAGCCGCGAGCAACTGGCGGAGAAATTCGCGGCGCCCGTCAACACGGTGAAGACGTGGCTTCGGCGCAGCATGATGGATATTCGCGAATGTCTCGGACTATGAGGGCTTCGACGGTGAGGGCGAGTCTGGATCGCAAGTGATGGCCTATACGGAGGACCATATCGCGCTCGCCGCGGAATATGCGCTCGGCACGCTCGACGCCGGCGAGCGCGCGCAGGTCGAGACCATGATGGCGGTGGACAAGGCGTTCGCCGATGTCGTGCAGGCGTGGGCATTCCGGCTCGGCGTCCTCAACCAGATGGTCGGCTCGATCGAGCCGCGTCCGATCGTGTGGGAGAACATCAGGTCCGAGCTCGCGCGGACGGGCTTTGCGCAGGATCCGCCAGCGCTGCCGGACGCAGCGCCGCCACCTGTGCCGGAGTTTTCCTCGCCCGACACCGTGCCTCCGCCGGTGCCGTCGGAGACTATGCAGCAACCGGCGCCGCAGCCTCCCGAAGCGGAGCAGCCCGAAACGACGCCACCGGCGCCCGATGCGCTTCCCGATGTCGTGCCGATCTTCATGCCGCAGGTCCACGCGCCAGACCCGGAGGTCGCGCGTACGCCACCGCCGCCGGTTGCCGACAACAGTAACGTGATCCGGCTCGAGGGGCGCGTGAAGCGCTGGCGCACCATCGCATCCGCCGTCGGTGCGCTCGCGGCCGCGCTGCTCGTGACGCTGTCGCTTCAGATATTCCAGCCCGAGGCGCTCCCGGGCGGCTTGCGACCGGCGCCACGCATCCAGACGGTCGAGGTGAAGACACCGGCGCCGCTCCCGGTGTCGTCGCAATATGTCGCGCTGTTGCAGGGCCAGGGCGGAGGTCCTGCCTTCATCCTCACCATCGACGGTGCGACCAAGAACTTCACCGTGCGCAAAGTGGGCGCGACACCGGAGCCCGGCAAGAGTTTCGAGCTCTGGCTGATCTCCGACAAGCTGCCGCGCCCGCGCTCGCTCGGCGTGATCGGCGCCGGCGATTTCACCGCACGACCGGTGCTCGGTTCGTACGATGCCGACGTCGTCAACAGCGCGACCTACGCGGTCACCGTCGAGCAGGCGGGCGGCTCGCCCAATGGCCAGCCGACCTCGGCGCCCATATTTTCCGGCAAGCTGATCGAGACCGTGCCGCCGTCACAGCCGCAGGCGCCCGCGAAGAAGTAGGTTTCTATTGTCGTCCTGGCGAAAGCCAGGACCCATTACCCCAAGAGCTTGTTGCAAGAGTGAGCCGTGGCCACACGGGTGAGCAACCACTCAATCCCGGGGTAATGGGTCCTGGATCGGCGCTCGCTCTGCTCGCTTGTCCAGGACGACACCGGGGGCATTGGACGCTTCAACATCGTCGTGGCAATGCCTGATCGGTTTCTGTCGCCACCGTCCACCTCTCCGTCGCATCCCGACAATTCCCGCCGAATCCTCCCCCGATTTGAACCTCCATCCGTTTCGTGGCGTCAAATGCCCGGAATTTGCAGTCGGCGCCCCCAAGCATGGCGCCGGAGAGGGGCGAGAAATCAGATGGATGCAGCGAAAACGTCGGGCATCTTCATTCACCAATATGCGGGGCTGCCACACGGCCAGGCCTTCGAACATTGGCGCGAGCGGACTTTCGGGGCCTGCGGCCTGGATATCGGGCCGAGCCGGGGCGACAGCATCGATTGCCGGCTCCAAGTCAGCGTGGTCGACAATATCGCACTCGCCATTCCCGAAGGCGCCTCCGCGCAATATTCACGCACCCAGAGCCACCTTGCCGACGGCAGCGACGATCTCGTCCTGATCGCGGCACACGCGGGTCTCGTCCGCGTTGGGCAGAACGGCCATGCCGTGGAGCTTGCGCCCGCGCAGATGGTGCTCGTCGACATGGGCATCACCGGCACCGTGGGCCACACCGAGGAAGATCGCTTCACCACCATCCGCATGCCGCGCCGCGCACTCCTCGACATCAGTCCACGCGCCGAGGACAAGCTGTCGCAAGTGCTCTCGGACGGCGCGGTCGCCGAGACGATCTTCCGCTACCACTCCCTTGCGGCCCATCACGCGCCGCATCTCGACGCCGTCGGCCAGCGCCTCACCGCGCAGCACATGGTCGATCTCGTCGGGCTCCTGCTCGGCACTGACGCCGAGCATGCAAGTCTTGCGCGCGGGCGAGGTCATGCGGCGGCCCGTCTCGATCTCATGCGCGCCGACGTGATGGCTGCACTTGGCCGCAACGATCTCTGCCTGTCCGAGATTGCCACGCGCTCGGGCCTGAGCCCGCGCCAGGCACAGCGCCTGTTCGAGCAGGCCGGAACGACCTTCACCGAATTCGTTCTGGAGCAGCGCCTGCTGCAGGCGCGCAAGCTGCTCAGCGATCCTCGCGCCAGGACCCGCAAGATCAGCGACATCGCGCATTCGTCGGGCTTCTCCGATCTGTCCTATTTCAACCGCGCCTTCCGCAAGCGCTTTGCCGCGACGCCGTCGGAACTGCGCGAGGCCTGAGCCGCGCCGCGTAGGCGTAGCCCCGGGTGAGCGAAGCGACACCCGGGGTCGCTCGCGGAGACATCCCGGACATCGCTGCGCTCATCCGGGCTACAAGATATCGCGTTGCCCGTCGGGCAAGACACCCAAGCTGCCGGTCAACCCGCGTGGCTCAAAATATTCCACTTTACCGAAATTCGGAATTGCGTATATTTCGCCTCACTCCGGCCCAAGGAAGAGGGGCGTGTCGCGATCGTCACGAACGCGGGCCGGACGGCGGTGGACGTTAGTCACATCGGCGCGAAGGGTTTCGCAGGGCGGGCAACCGTGAGCGAAGCCGCCGCGCACACGACCGGTGTGATCTGCGTACGGCGAAATCGTGTGGTCCTGGCGCCCGGGGTCTGTGCGCCAAGCGTTGCGGTGACGTCGCGGCCCAACCGGGGCGCGTGCATCAGCCATCCGCAAGGCGACGGGGGCAATAGTGCATCGCTCCCCGGGGAGAGCGCGACATAAGCCGTAAAGCCACTGCGCAGGGAAGGCCGGATGTTCAGGCTTCACCTGTATGCCGCTGTGCAATGTTCTTACGACAATCTCGCACAGTGGACCGCGGGTGCCAGCCGGCACCCGGTCTTCCCTGCGCCCTCTTTCTTCGGGGGTGAGGCGACGAAGCAAAGCTCGGGCGAACAAGCCGCGAGATGGCGAAGGTGTGTCTGCGAGTGAGATGCGAATTTAAAGAGCGACGCTGCCACCCACAGATTCCGTCATTGCGAGCGCAGCGAAGCAATCCAGCCTGTCTCGGCGGAGGGATTCTGGATTGTTTCGTCGCAAGAACTCCTCGCAATGACGGAGCTGGACGCGCGTGCGCTCACGATGACGACATACCCCAGACATGAGAAAGCGCCCGTGGGGGGCGGGCGCTTTCTGTAGTCGACTTGGGGTTGGGGTCGTCTACATATCCACGTGGCGACTTTGGGGGGCTGATAAAGAGCCGCGTGAATTCCTGAAACTCAAATCTCCTTAGCGAACGAGGGACACGTTCGAGCTGGTGATGGCGATCGGCTTGCCCGCCTTCATGACGCGAGCGGTCTGGGTCAGGCCTTCGTCTGAACTCGTACGCGCGGTGATCCCGAGACCCGCCACCGCGATGCCGGCAACGAGCGCGACAACCACGATCTTGAGGTGGGTCGAGCGATCTGCGCTGTAAATCGAGTGGTTCATGGAAGGCTCCTGCCGCCATCTACCCGAAGTAGTCGCCTGCGTGTTTGGGCAGGTTCATGCTTCCGGTGCCCAACAACCTAGTATTGGGGGGATTCGTTCCCAAGAGGCGATCACAAGAGCGTGACATGACGTGAGAAGCCGCGATCAAAAACGATCCTTGATCGTGCAATTTGGCAATTATTTCAAAGCTGTAATGTGTCTGCCGGGCGCCTTGCCGGCCATTGATCGGCAAGGCGCCAGAAACTGAAAAACCATTTGCCTGTGGCCGAAAAACACACGGCTTCTTAAGGCAAATCAGATGCTTCCGACCGTTTTCAATCTCGCCCTGGGGTGGATTTCAGCTTGCGACAGCACGGTCGTTTGCGCCCGGAACCGCTCGACCAGGGAACGCACGAAGGGACGAATTGCCGCAGAGGTGACCAGCACCGGGGCCTCGCCTTCACGCGCGGCGCGCTCGAAGGCCTCGCGCACGCCGGTCATGAACTCCGACAGCTTCGAGGGTTGCATCGCGAGGCTGCGCTCCTCGCCCTGGCCGATAATGGATTCGGCAAAGGCTTGTTCCCACCGCGCCGAGAGCGCGATCAGCGGCAGATAACCGCTGTAGGAGGTGTTCTGCGCACAGATCTGCCGCGCCAGGCGGGCGCGGACGTGCTCCACCATGGTGGCCGGATTGCGCGAGAAGGCGAGCGAGTCCGCGATGCCTTCTAGAATGGTCGAGAGGTCGCGGATCGAGATGCGCTCGGCGAGCAGCAGCTGCAGCACGCGCTGGATGCCGGAGACGGTGACCTGTCCGGGCACGATGTCCTTGACCAGCTCCCCCTGCTCCTTCGGCAGCTCCTTGAGCAGCTTCTGCACCTCGCCATAGGAGAGCAGGTCCGACATGTTGGCCTTGAGCAGCTCGGTGAGGTGGGTCGAGAGCACGGTCGCGGCATCGACGACGGTGTAGCCCTTGAGCGAGGCTTCCTCCTTGAGGCTGGCATCGACCCAGGTCGCGGGCAGGCCGAAGGTCGGCTCGGTGGTGTGGATGCCGGGCACCTGCACCTGGCTGCCGCCGGGGTCCATGACCATGAACTGGTTCGGCCAGATCTTGCCGGTGCCGGCGTCGACCTCCTTGATCTTGATGATGTAGGTGTTGGCTTCGAGCTGGACGTTGTCGAGGATGCGCACGGCCGGCATCACAAAACCCATCTCGATCGCGAGCGAGCGGCGCAGCGCCTTGATCTGCTCGGTGAGGCGGTCGGTGCCGTCGGGGCCGTTGACCAGCGGCAGCAGGGCATAGCCGAGCTCGATCTTGAGGTCGTCGATCTTCAGCGCCGCGGAGATCGGCTCCTCCGCCGCAGCGGAGCCGGCTGCGCCCGGCGTTCCCGGCGCAGGTGCGGTCTTTGCAACTTCGGCAGCCCTGGCAGTCGCCCGATTGCGGTTGCGGGCGTGCCAGGCGAGCGCGCCGGCACCGGAACCGAGCGCCAGGAAGGGGATGGTCGGGATGCCCGGCAGGGCCGCCAGCACCAGCATGACCGCCGCGGACATCGCGAGCGCCTGCGGATATCCGGAGAACTGCTTCATCAGCGCCTTGTCGGCGGCGCCGGACACGCCGGCCTTGGAGACCAGCAGGCCGGCCGCGGTCGAAACGATCAGCGCCGGCACCTGGGTGACGAGGCCGTCACCGACGGTCAGCAGCGTGTAGCTGCGGCCGGCGTCGGCGAAGGACAGGCCCTGCTGCGCCACGCCGATGATCATGCCGCCGACGACGTTGATGAAGACGATCAGAAGGCCGGCAATGGCGTCGCCGCGGACGAATTTGGAGGCACCGTCCATGGCGCCGAAGAAGCCGCTCTCGTCCTCCAGATCCTTGCGCCGCTGCTTGGCGACCGCCTCGTCGATCAGTCCGGCGGAGAGGTCGGCGTCGATCGCCATCTGCTTGCCGGGCATGGCGTCGAGGTGGAAGCGGGCGGCGACTTCGGCGATGCGGCCCGAACCCTTGGTGATGACGACGAAGTTGACGATGATCAGGATGGCGAAGACGATGATGCCGATGACGAAATTGCCGCCCATCACGAAGCTGCCGAAGGCCTCGATGACGTGACCGGCGGCATCCGTGCCCTCGTGCCCGTGCGACAGGATCAGGCGGGTCGAGGCCATGTTGAGCGACAGCCGCAGCATGGTCGAGATCAGCAGGACGGTCGGGAAAGCGGAGAATTCCAGCGGCGCCTGGATGAACAGCGACGTCATCAGGATCAGGATCGAGAGCGTGATTGAAATCGCCAGGAACAGGTCCAGCACGATCGCGGGCAGCGGAAGGATCAGCACCACCAGGATGGTGAGGACGCCGAGCGCCAGCGCGATATCGCCGCGTTTGAGGATGTTGCCGATCTCGGCAAGGGTGGGGAAACCGGCGTTTGTGCCGCCTACGCCCTGTCCCGCGGTGACGTCGACCATGGTAGCTGCCCCTCCGCGCGACTGCCGTCCGCGCGCCCCAAACGTCTGCCCGACGGCCGAAGGGCCGCCGTTCCGAAAGTGAGGCACCGCACTGGCGTCCACAGGGCACTCCCCGTTCTACGCGGCTGACGACACTCGACTCCACTGGGCAATTCTTGCCGGGTGTATGGTTAGCAAACGGTTAATAAAGGGTGCGGCATGGGGGCTGGCCGGGTATTTCGGCCATCTGGCAGGCAAGCAGTCGTCATGCCCGGGCTTGTCCCGGGCATCCACGTTCTTCATGCCGCGCGGTAGGCGTGGATGGCCGGGACAAGCCCGGCCATGACGTTGTGGAAGCGTTTGGCGCCGAAATTCGGCGGACGGAGGCAGTAGCCCTATTTCGCCTTCTCCATCCGGGTCACCATGTACCCCGAAGCCGCCTCCTCGGCTTCGAAAGTCACCTTGTCGCCGACCTTCACCTGTTTGAGCACGGCCGGGTCCTTGACGCGGTAGACCATGGTCATGGGTTCATCCATGCCGAGGTTCTTCGCGGCCGCGTGCTTGAGCGTGATCTTGCCGGCGCCCTCGTCGATCTTCTTGACCTCGCCGCTGATCGCGGCGCCCTGGGCTGCCAGGGCACCTGTGGCAAGGCCGACGGCCAGCGACAGCCCTGCGGCGATACGGATGATGCGGTTCATGGGAGCTCCTTGCGTTACTTCACGGTGACGTGGCCGACCATGCCGTAGTCGCGGTGGTCGGGAATCAGGCACGAAAATTCGAACGTGCCGGTCTTGCTGAACTTCCAAAGGATCTCGGCTGTCTTGCTCGGTGCGAGCCTGACACCGTTGGGATCGTCGTGCTCCATGTGCGGATGCTTCTTCATCTCCACCGCATGCGCGAGATTCTCTTTGGTGGTGGCGAGCAGGAATTCATGGTCCTCCTTGCCGACATTGCGCAGCACGAAGCGGATCTGCTCGCCGCGTTTGACCTCGATCCTCGCGGGGGTGTAGTCCATCTCGTTCAGCAGGATCTCGATGGTGCGCGCGGGCTTTTTGGAATCGCCGGGCTCGCCGGCCGAAAAGGTGCCGTGCCCGTGCTGGTCGTGGGCAAAGGCCGGCGCGGTGGAAAGCGCGGCCAGCGCCAGACCGAGCTTGATCGTCGTCTTCATTGGTATCTCCAGTTGGTGGTGGTTCATCGAAACGCTCACATCTTCATGTTCTTCATCGGCGGCCCGCCTGGTTGTTGGCGCACGGGCTCCGGGGCCGGCGGGGTGACCTCGTAGGCGACGGTGCCTTGCGGGAATTGGTAGGGGCCGGGATCGCGATAATCGTCGCGCGCGAGGCCTTCGCGGATCTTCATCACCGTGAACATGCCGCCCATCTCGATCGGGCCGAACTGGCCGGTGCCGGTCATCATCGGCAGCGTGTTGTCGGGCGCGGGCATCTCCATGTTGCCCATCGCCATGCCGGTCGAGCCCATCGCCATGCCGTCAGGCGCGAGCTTGCCGACGGCCCTGGCGAGATCCTTGCGCGACACCCCGATCATGTTGCGCATGTCGTGTCCCATCGCATTCATGGTGTGATGCGACTTGTGGCAGTGGAACGCCCAGTCGCCGGGGTTGTCGGCGAGCACGTCGAACACCCTGACAGCGCCGACCGGTACGTCCGTGGTTGTCTCCGGATATTGCGCGCTCTCCGGAATCCAGCCGCCGTCGGTGCAGGTCACTGCAAAGCTGTGGCCGTGCAAATGGATCGGATGGTTGGTCATGCTGAGATTGCCGATGCGCACGCGCACCTTGTCGCCGAGTCTGACCGGCAGCGGATCGATGCCGGGAAACACGCGCGCGTTCCAGGTCCACATGTTGAAGTCGGTCATCTCGTTGACCTGCGGCAGATAGGTGCCGGGATCGACGCGATAGGTGCTCATGACGAAGACGAAGTCGCGGTCCACGGCCCGAAAGTTCGGGTCGCGCGGATGCACGACGACCATGCCCATCATGCCCATCGCCATCTGCACCATCTCGTCGGAATGCGGGTGGTACATGAAGGTCCCGCTCTTCTTCATCTCGAACTCGTAGACGAAGGTTTTTCCCGGCTGGATGTGAGGCTGCGTCAGCCCGCCGACACCGTCCATGCCGCTGGGAATGATCATGCCGTGCCAGTGCACGGTGGTGTATTCGGGCAGTCTGTTGGTCACGAAGATGCGGACCTTGTCGCCCTCGACGGCCTCGATCGTCGGTCCCGGCGACTGGCCGTTATAGCCCCACAGATTCACCTTCATGCCCTCGGCGAATTCGCGCACCACGGGCTCAGCAACGAGATGGAATTCCTTCCAGTCGCCGTTCATCCGAAACGGAAGCGACCAGCCGTTCAGCGTGACCACGGGGCGATAGTCCGGCCCACCGGCGGGATGCAGCGGCGCTTGCATCACCGCCTTGTCCATGTGCGGGGCTTCCGGAATCGAGGCGGCCTGCGCGCGGCCGCTGACGACGGATGCGCCGGCGAGCGCGGCGCTACCCAAAAATCCTCGGCGGGAAAACATGCTGGCCTCCATGTCAGTGACCGCCATCGGCAGGCGCTGCCGCGGCGAGAGTGGTTGAATTGTCGCCGTCAGCAGGCGCGCCGCCGCCATTGACGGCGGTCTGCAAGTCGGACTGGGCAAGGAAAAATCTTTGCTTCGCATCGATTGCACCGCGCAGCGACGCAAGTCGCTGCCGCGCCTCGTTGAGCAGCGCGAAGATATCGACCTGCATGCTGGAGAAGCGGAGCTGCATCTCCTCGGTGATGATCTTTCGCAAGGGGATGATCTCGCGCTGATAGTGGCTGGCGATGTCGTAGCCCGAGCGATAGATCCGGTAAGCATCGCGCGCCTCGGAGCGTACGTTCACGGCGCGCTCGGTCAGCCGATTGAAGGCGAAATTGTAAGTCTCCGCCGCCTGCCGCACCCGCACCTCGCCGCCGTCGAAGATCGGGATCTGGAACTGCACGTCGAAGCCGCGTTCGCGGAACGGCGCGCCTTCCGGATCCCGGGTGCGGCGGGAGATGCCGGCGAGATCGAGCAGCGTCACGAAGCGCGTCGCCTCCGTGAGGTTCAGCGACTTCGCGAGCGCGGTCAGCTCGAGCCGCGCGATCTGAAGGTCGATGCGATGGGCGACCGCGTCGGCTTCAATCGACGGCAAAGCCTGCGGCCGGCGCGGCAGCGGCGGCAGCTGGTTGGGCAGGCGGAAGTCGAGGCCGCCGTCCCACAGTCCCATCAGGCGCGCCAGCTTTTCGCGCGCGCTCGTCGCCGTCTGTCGCGCGGTGGCAAGGTCGGCGGTGGTTTCGGCGTAAAACACCTGTTCACGAGCCTGATCGAGCTTGTTGATCGAGCCCGTTTCGCCGAGCTTGACCGCGAGCTGTGCGGTCGATTCCGCCGTCGCCTTCGCATCCGTCAGCAACGCCACCATCTCGTTGCCGCCCACGGCGCGCCAATAGACGCGGCGGACATCGGCGGCAAGCCGCAACGTCGCCAGACCCGCGCGCAATTGCGCCTGACGAAAACGGTCGCGGGCGATCTCCGAACGAAACGGCAGAGTGGCGAGCGCGAGGATGTCGCCGACGACCTGACGCTCGATTTCGCTGGCGCCGTTGCCCGAGATCCGCGAGACCGAGAACACGGGATTGGGCGGCAGGCTCTGCTCGACGAGATCGGTCTCGGCCAGCGCCAGCTCGTTATAGGCGGCCTGAAGCCCCTTGTTGTTGAGCAGGGCGATCTGCACGGCGGTCTCGGGGTTGAGTGTTCGCGACAGCAGTTGGCGAACGCGCGCGTCGACCGCGCCGGCTCCCTCGGCCGTCCGCACGAAGGCGACATCCTTTTTGAGGGTCTGGCTCGTCAGCTCCGAGACGGCATTCATGCCGCTGTCGGGCGAGAAGGCGGCGCAGCCTGACAGGCCGAGCGAGGCAAGAACGAGCAGGCTTTGCGCGAGACGGTGTGTCAATGACGCGCTCCTACCGGTCTTGCTTGGGCTGCGGCGCGACGTTCTCGTTGCGCTGGCGCCATGGTGCCGGCGTCGCAGGCCGCAGGCTGGTGTAGGGCGCAATCGTCGAATGATAGCCGGCGCGCGCGACCTTGGTCGCGGGATCGGCAGGATCAGCGCCCGCGACTTGTGTCGTTGCCGGCACGCAGCCGGACAGCGCCAATGCCGTCGCGGCCAGCAGCGGCCAATGGAATCGAAAGTGTCGTCCCCGCGCCGCGGATGCAGCGGCGGACTTCGCCCCGGTAAGCGTAAGCATGAGTCATCCCTGATCTGTCTGGAGACCACAGGTTCGCGCGCGCGGGTGCGCGCTCGGCCTGACGTCGTCGCGCGTCAGATCAGACGATGGGAGGGCGGTAGTGCAGGGGCGGCGCCGCGCTGTGCAGGCTGGCCACGATCTCGGGCGAGCAGGCGGAAACCGGCTGAAGCGGCTTTACGACGCTGGGCAGGTCGGCCGGCAGCGCGCTCACGCACATCATCGCGCAGCACGGTCCCGGCGTACCCTTGCCGTCGTGATGATGAGGGACGGCGGGCGCGTCCTGCGCGGCGGTCTGGTGATGCGCATGCGGCCCGGCGTGGTCATGCGAGGCGCCGTCATGCGTGTGGCCGGCCTGCATCTGGTGATGCACCGGCACGAGATCGGCGAGGAGCGCGTCGTCGAGGCACGGTGCTGGACCGCTACCCCAGGCGAGGCTTGCGGCCGGCGCGAGCACGCAGAACAGATAGGCAAGGGCAATCACACGCCCCACCCTGATCCGCATCGATCGTGTCAATCGCAGCAACATTCCGCCGACATGCCCTTCGCGCGGCGATGTTGCACGCGCTGATTTGCAAAATAATGACAAAACGCGCGTTCGCCAAGCTCCTTCTTACCGCAGTGCACCGTGCATGCCCAATATCGCGCCACAATGGTTGACCCTGTGGCGATCCGCGGGCCATGGTCCCGCCCGTGCACGCGCCAAATCAATCGGGACAAACACCTGAAACATTCACCCCTGATTCGCGTCAGGCTTGGATGCGCCTCGTCATTGCGCTTCTGATCGGTTCGATCGGCGGCGTCGGCATGTGGGCGATCGTCGTGATGATTCCCGCGGTGCAGGCCGAATTCTCCGCGACGCGCGGCGCGGTGTCGCTGGCTTTCACGCTGATGATGTTCGGCTTCGGGCTTGGCGGCGTCATCGCCGGCAGGATCACCGACCGGTTCGGCATCGTGGCGGCGATGGCGATCAGCATTGCCTTCCTCGGCGTCGCCAATGTGCTGGCGGGTCTATCGACCCAACTCTGGCAGTTCGTGGCGGCGTATTTCCTGATCGGGCTCGGCACGTCGGCGACCTTCGCGCCGCTGATGGCGGAGGCCTCCCACTGGTTCGAGCGCTATCGCGGCCTGGCCGTGACCATCGTCGCGAGCGGTAATTATGTCGCCGGCACGATGTGGCCGCCGCTCGTGAGCACGGGCATGCAGACGATCGGCTGGCGTTACACGCACATCGGCATCGGCCTCGTCTGCGTCAGCCTGATGACCATCCTGGTGCTGGTCCTGCGCGCGCAGATGGGCGACGACAAGGTTCACGATCATGCCAATGCAGCGCCGCCGCGGGTCGACCTCAAGCTCTCGACCAATACGCTGACGGTGCTGCTCTCGATCGCCAGCATCTCCTGCTGCGTCGCCATGGCAATGCCGCAGGTGCATATCGTCGCCTATTGCGGCGATCTCGGATATGGCGTGGCGCGTGGCGCCGAGATGTTGTCGCTGATGATGGCCTGCGGCATCGTCAGTCGGATCGGCTCGGGCTACCTCGCCGACAAGATCGGCGGCATCCCGACGCTTCTGATCGGCGCCCTGGCGCAAGGCTTTGCGCTCGTATTCTACCTGTTCTTCGACAGCCTGACCTCGCTCTATTTGATCTCCGCGATGTTCGGCCTGTTCCAGGGCGGCATCGTGCCGAGCTATGCCATCATCGTGCGCGAGGCGATGCCGGCGAGCGAGGCCGCAACCCGCGTCGGCATCGTGATCTTCGCCTCCGTGTTCGGCATGTCGTTCGGCGGCTGGGTCTCGGGCGTCATCTTCGACGCGACAGGTTCCTATGCAGCGGCGTTCGCCAACGGTGTGGCGTGGAACGCGCTCAATATCGGCATCGTGCTGACGTTGCTGATCCGCTCGCGGATGAATGCAGTCAGGACCGGTCCAGGTTTTGCGACCTAGACTGCCTGTCCCGCCTTCAGCAGCGAACAACCCGTGATCTTGTAGCTGCCGTCTGCCTGCTGCTCGAGCGTGTAGAGCGCTTCCCAGGCCTCGCCATTGGCGTCGATGATATGGACGTGCTGGGCAATGCGGCTGCCCTCGCTCTTGCTGTCGCCGAATTCAAAGCTCTTGTGCCGATAGACCGGCGGGTAGCCGTTTTGCACCATGGACATGAAGATGTCGGGCGCGGGGAAGATCTCCCGGATCGCCGGTGCGGCGTAGGAATAGGCCGCGCGCGCGTCGTCGCGGCCGAATGCCTGCTCCTGGGCGCGGATGATATCCTGTGCCGTCGCGACATCGTCGGCACGCGCCGAGATCGGACCGAAGGCGACACTGAGAAAGACCAGCAAGGCGGCGATGCGCATGACAGGCTCCGCGTTGAAATCCCGGGCGGCGCCGATCCTAGCACATCTCGCGGGCTATCGCTTCCGCTTTGCAGCCGGCTTCGCGGGCCTGGCGGCCACGCGGGCCTTGGCTTTCACGACAGGCTGCACCCGCAAACCGTCAACGAACACGTTGAGCATCCGCAGCACCGAGGATTGCCAGCCGGGCTGGTCGTGCATGTAGCACATGCCGAAGAACGCGCGCAGCAAGTCCTCGGGGCTGACGTCCGCGCGCATCGCGCCGGCCGCGGCTGCCCGATCGAGCAGCGAGCCGATCGCCTTGCTCAGGCGCTCAAAGGAAAAGGCATGCAACTCCGACCCGCTCTGCACCGCGAGTGCCAGGGCTGCCACCATGCCCTTTTTGGTGGCAACGAATTCGACACCTGAGCGCAGCCAGCGCCGCAGCGCATCCACCGGGTCCTTCGCATTCTTCAACTGCTCGGCGAGTTCGCTGAGCTGCTCGACCTCGCGCCGGTACACCGCCTCGAACAAATCCTCGCGCGTCGGGAAATGCCGATAGAGCGTGCCGATGCCGACGCCGGCGCGTTTTGCCACCGCCTCCAGGCTCGCCTCCGGCCCGCCCGCGTTGAACACGGCTTTCGCCGCCTCGAGCACGCGCTCGCGATTGCGCACGGCATCGGCACGCGGCTTGCGGATCTGATCGGTGTGGTCGTCCATGCCGGCACTGTAGATCACGAATTGGTTAGATTGAACCCTTGTGGGGCTGCATCGCGTTGATGCGCACGGGCTTTTGACGAATTCCAAAATTTTTCGGCGGCCCTTGTTAAGCGGAGGCTGCCTCCGTATCTTCGCTGAAGACGTTGGCTCGGATGATATTCGGGCGGCGCGGAATCGACGGCGGCCACGGCGGTGGCGCGCTGCGCGACGACTCATGTCCATATCTGATCGGAGCCTTATATGAACCACTCCATCAGCCTCACCGTGAACGGTGCGCGGCGCGACTTCGTCCTCGACGATGCGCGCGTCACGTTGCTCGATCTCCTGCGTGAGCGCCTCCACCTGACCGGAACCAAGAAGGGATGCGACCGCGGTCAATGCGGCGCCTGCACCATTCTCGTCGACGGCAAGCGGATCAACTCCTGCCTCGCGCTGGCCATTAGCCATGACGGTGCCGACATTCTCACCATCGAGGGCGTGGCGCGCGGCGACCAGCTTCACCCCGTGCAGGCCGCCTTCATCGCCCATGACGGCTTTCAGTGCGGCTTCTGCACGCCCGGCCAGATCATGAGCGCGATCGGCATGATGAGCGAGGCACAGGCCGGCAACGATCCCGAGCGCATCCGCGAATGCATGAGCGGCAATCTATGCCGCTGCGGCGCCTATGCCGGCATCGTCGATGCCGTGCTCGACGCGCAGGCCGGGATGGACGAATCCAATCAGAGGCGCTCCGCATGAAGCAATTTGATTACGTCAGGCCGGCCACGGTCGCCGAAGCCGTCGCGGCCGCGGCGCAGCCGGGCGCCGTCTATCTCGCCGCCGGCACCAATCTGCTCGATCTGATGAAGGGCGGCGTCAGCCGTCCGGATCGTCTGGTCGACGTCACGCATCTCGACGGGCTCGATCAGATCGAGCGCCTTGCCGACGGTGGTGTGCGTATCGGCGCGCTGGTGAGCAACGCCGATCTTGCGCATGACGCCGACTTCGCCAAGGCCTACCCGGCTGTCGCCGAAGCGCTGCTCTCCGGCGCGTCGGCGCAACTGCGCAACGCAGCGACCGTCGGCGGAAATCTGCTGCAACGGACGCGTTGCGCGTATTTTTACGACACCGCCAGCCGCTGCAACAAGCGCGAGGTCGGCAGCGGTTGCGACGCGCGTGACGGCGAGAACCGCACCCACGCCGTGCTCGGCTGGAGCGAAAACTGCATCGCCACGCATCCATCCGACTTCTGCGTGCCGCTGGTCGCGCTCGACGCCATCGTCGAGATCGAGGGCAGGAGCGGGCGGCGCGAGATCGCGCTCGACGACCTGCATCGCCTGCCCGGCGATACGCCCGAGCGTGAATCGGCGCTCGAACCGGGTGATCTCATCGTCGCGGTGCGCCTGCCGCCCGCTGCGCGCGGCTTTGCGGCTCATGCGCGCTATCTCAAGGTCCGCGATAGAACGTCCTACGCGTTTGCCGTCGTCTCGGCTGCCGCTGCGCTGCGGATCGAGAACGGCAAGATCGCGGAGGCGCGGCTTGCGCTCGGCGGTGTCGCCGCAAAGCCCTGGCGCGCCCGCGCCGCGGAGGACATGCTCAGGAACGTCCCGCCCACGGTGGACGCTTTCCAGGAAGCCGCCTCGCGCGCGCTCGCCGACGCAAAACCGTCCGGCGACAACGCCTTCAAGATCGAGCTCGCGCGCCGCGTCGTCGTGCGCGCGCTGAGCCTTGCCGCCGCCGGTACGCCCGCGCGCATCGCCGCGCTGCCGGCCTCTCCCTTTGCCTCGACGTCCGGAGCGATCCATGCCTGAACTCAATCTCACCAGCGCGCCCGCTCATCTGCCCCACGGCTCGAACATCGGCCAGCCGCTGACCCGCCGCGACGGGGTTCTCAAGGTCAAGGGCCAGGCGACCTACGCCGCCGACAACCATCCGCCCGGCATGCTGTTTGCGGTGATGGCGGTCGCGAGCATTTCGCGTGGCCGTGTGACCTCGCTCGATATCAGCGCTGCCAAACGTCATCCCGGCGTCGTCGATGTCATGACGTCGGATCACAAGCCTGAGCTCGCGATCGATCCCGAGATCAAGACCAATCCATTCGTATTCCGGATGGAGGTGCTACAGAGCAATGAGGTCCGCTACGCCAACCAGCCGATCGCCGTCGTAATCGCCGAGACGCTGGAGGCGGCGACGGAAGGCGCGGCGCTGCTGGCGCCGCACTACGAGACGCTGCCCGCGCTCATCGGTCTCGACGCGGGTGAGAGCTTCGTGCCGCCGGTCGTCGGCGTCGGCAACCCGACGGAAAATTACCGCGGCGATGTCGAGGCGGAGCTTGCGTCGGCCGAGAAGCGGATCGACGCGGTCTACGAAACGCCGCCGCAATATCACAATGCGATGGAGCCGCATGCGATCGTGGCTGCCTGGAACGGCGACAATCTGCAGATCGACATGCCGACCCAGGGCCTCATGCTGTCGCTGGCGCGCGTTGCCGAATTGTTCGGCATCGCGCACGACAAGATCCATATCCGCAGCCCGTTCCTCGGCGGCGGCTTCGGCTCGAAGGGGCTCATGGCCGGCCCTCCGGTCCTCGGCATCATGGCGGCAAAGCTCGTCGGCAAACCAGTCAAGCTGGTGCTGCGCCGCGAGCAGATGTACGGCCCGGTCGGCCACCGCGCGCCGACGCGGCAGCGGCTGCGCATCGGCGCCGACGGCGAGGGGCGCCTGACCGCGCTCGATCACCACGCGCGCACCGTGTCGAGCACCTTCGACGATTTCTACGAGCCCGCGGCCGATGCCTCGCACACGCTCTATGCGGCGCCTGCGATCCGCACGTCGCATGATGCCGTGCGCGTCAACACCGGTACGCCGCTGTTCATGCGCGCGCCCGGCGAGGCGACCGGCTCGATCGCGCTGGAGAGCGCGATCGACGAGATGGCCTGGGCCTGCGGCATCGATCCGCTCGCCTTTCGTCTGAAGAACTATGCCGAGGTCGAGCCCATCACCGGCAAGCCGTTCTCGTCCAAGGCGCTGCGCGCCTGCTACGAGCAGGGCGCGGCGCGCTTCGGCTGGGCGAAGCGAACGCTCCAGCCGCGGCAGATGCGGAACGACGATGGTCTTCTGGTCGGCTGGGGCATGGGTACCGCGACCTTCCCGGCATTGATGTTCCAGGCCGAAGCGCGTGCCGTGCTTCGCCGCGACGGCTCCGGTGCCATGGAAATCGGCGCGCATGACATGGGGCAGGGCGCCTGGACGGCGCTTGCGCAGATTGCGGCCGACGAACTCGGGCTTGATATCGATCGCGTCGAGTTCAAGGCGGGTTCATCCGACCTGCCCGATGCCGGCATTGCCGGCGGCTCGGCACATACGGCAACCGCGGGTGCTGCGATCCACAGCGCAGGCGCGGCCGTGGTTGCGAAGCTCGCCGATCTCGCCACCGGCGACGAGCGCTCGCCGCTGTTCGGCGCCGGCAATGCCGGCGTGATCGCGCGCGATGGCAGGTTGATCCGGCGCGACGACGAGAGCCGCGGCGAAAGCTATTCCGAGATTCTCGCGCGTGCCGGCGTCGCCGAGGTCGAGGCGCGCGGCACCGGCGCGCCGAATCCGGCCGCGATGGAGGAGTATGCGATGCACGCCCATGGCGCGGTATTCGCGGAGGTGAAGGTCGATCCCGAGCTCGGCCAGGTCCGCGTCACCCGCATGGTCGGCGCTTTCGCCGCGGGGCGCATCGTCAACCCGCGCATGGTGCAGAGCCAGCTGTTCGGTGGCATGATCTGGGGCCTGTCCTTCGCGTTGCACGAGGAAGCCATCACCGACCGCCGCACCGGCCGGATCATGAACGCCAATCTCGGCGAGTACCATATCCCGGTGAATGCCGACGTGCCGCCGCTCGACGTGATCACGGTCGATGAGCACGACCCGCACGTGAACGCGCTCGGCATCAAGGGTGTCGGCGAGATCGGCATCACCGGCAGTGCAGGGGCAGTCGCCAACGCGGTGTGGCATGCGACCGGCGTACGTGTCCGCCGTTTCCCGATCCGGATGGAGGAGTTGCTGACGTAGGCTTTTAGCAGCGGCCGGCGAGGCCGTCTTGCTCCGCCGCGTGCTAATGCAGCTTCTTGCGTAGAGCCTTGAGCGCTTCTCGCTGCGCCTCGATGTAATTCGCGATGGTCTTGCGCAGCTCCTCCGAATGGAGCTTGTCGCTGTCGCGCTGCACTTCATCGAGCGCGGCCTCTGCATTTGCGAGCGTGATCTTCATAGCGAGCCCTGTTACGAAGCGCCTCCGGAAAGCGGAGGCTGCTTGGCTATGGCTCGAAACATATAGAGGATCAGGCTGCGGAAATTGAGATGGCTCAAGCTCCGTAAGATACCGGTGGCTCCGTAGGATTGCGGACAACTTCAAAACGTCGGCGGTGTGCAGGCCGAGATCACCTCGCACGGCTTGCCGCCGACGCAGCGGAAGCGATGCGGGCGACGGCTCTCGAAGTAGTAGGCATCGCCCGGATTGAGGATGCGGCGCTCGTCCTCGACGGTGACTTCGAGCTTGCCCGAGATCACGATGCCGCCTTCCTCGCCGTCATGGACGAGATGAACGCGCCCGGTGTCGCTGCCGGGCTCGTAGCGCTCCTTCAGGATCTGCAGGCTGCGACCGAACAGATTGTCGCCGATTTGCCGATACGAGATCGGCTTCTTGCCGACCTCGGTCAGCTCTTCACCGCGGTAGAATATCTTGCGCCGGCTCTCCGGCTCCAGCGCGAAGAACTCGGCGAGCCCCATCGGAATGCCGTCGAGGATGCGCTTGAGCGCGCCGACCGAGGGGTTCATCTGGTTGGATTCGATCAGCGAGATCGTCGAATTGGTGACGCCGGCGCGTTTGGCGAGTTCGCGCTGCGACAGCTTCTGGCGCGCCCGGATGAATCGCAGCCGTCCACCGATATCGACGCTCATGTCCCTGTCCCGTGTTGCAGGTGTTGCGGATCGCGCAAATATGGACCGGCAGCCCTAGTCAAATCAATGGCTTGCAGCCGGTCAGAAAAGGACTTGTTGCGCTTTTCAAGCCGTGCCTCTGGTAGCAGGTCAGCAAAGGAGCGTGGCCCGTGACCCTTCATCAGATTCCGAACACCATCAAGACCGACTCGTTCTGGATGCCGTTCACGGCCAACCGGCAGTTCAAGAAGGCGCCGCGCCTGTTCTCCTCGGCCGAGGGCATGCACTACACCACCGTCGACGGCCGCAAGGTGATCGACGCCTCCGCCGGCCTCTGGTGCGTCAATGCCGGCCACGGCCGCAAGCAGATCGCCGCCGCCGTCGAGCGCCAGCTGATGACGCTGGACTTCGCGCCGTCGTTCCAGATGGGCCATCCGCTGGCATTCGACTTCGCCGAGCGTCTGGCCGAGATCGCGCCGAAGGGCCTCGATCGCATCTTCTTCACCAATTCCGGCTCCGAGTCGGTCGACACCGCGCTGAAGATCGCGCTCGCCTATCACCGTGCCAACGGCCAGGCGAGCCGCACCCGCCTGATCGGCCGCGAGCGCGGCTATCACGGCGTCGGATTCGGCGGCACCTCGGTCGGCGGCATGGTCGCCAACCGTCGTGCCTTCGCGACCCTGCTGCCGGGCGTCGACCACATTCGCCACACCCACGATCTCACCCGCAACGCCTTCGCCAAGGATCAGCCCGAGCATGGCGCCGAGCTCGCCGATGATCTCGAGCGGCTGGTGGCCTTGCACGGCGCCGAGACCATTGCTGCCGTCATCGTCGAGCCCGTGCCGGGCTCGACCGCGGTGTTGCCGCCGCCGAAGGGCTATCTCCAGCGCCTGCGCGAGATCTGCGACAAGCACGGCATCCTCCTGATCTTCGACGAGGTCATCACCGGCTTCGGCCGCCTCGGCACGCCGTTCGCCGCCAACTTCTTCGGCGTCACGCCCGATATGATGACGACGGCCAAGGGCATCACCAACGGCACCATTCCCTGCGGCGCCGTGTTCGCGAGCCGCAAGGTGCATGACGGCCTGATGGTCGGCCCGGAGAACGCGATGGAGCTGTTCCACGGCTATACCTATTCGGCGCATCCGGTCGCCTGCGCCGCGGGCATCGCGACGCTCGACATCTACAAGGACGAGGGCCTGCTGACGCGCGGTGCGTCGATCTCCGAATACTGGCGCGATGCGCTGCATTCGCTGAAGGGCCTGCCCAACGTCGTCGACATCCGCAATTGCGGCCTGATGGGCGCGGTCGAGCTGTCACCCCGTGACGGTACCGTCGGCGTGCGTGGCTACGACGTCATGGTCGATTGCTTCAATCGCGGGCTGTACTTCCGCATGAGCGGCGATAGCTTTGCGCTGTCGCCTCCGCTCATCGTCGAGAAGAGCCACATCGACGATATCGTGTCGATCCTCGGCGATGCCATCAAGCGGGTGGCCTGATAATTGCTCTCGCCGTTGCGGAGTTCCTCTTGCAGCGGCGAGCGTGATGCCGCGGGAGTTTGACCAAGCGTGAAAGTTCTGATCCTCGGCAGCGGTGTCATCGGTGTCACCTCTGCCTACTACCTCGCGCGTGCCGGCCATGAGGTGACGGTTGTCGACCGTCAGCCCGAACCGGCGCTCGAGACCTCCTTTGCCAACGCCGGCGAAGTGTCGCCCGGCTATTCTTCGCCCTGGGCCGGCCCCGGCGTACCGGTGAAGGCGGTCAAATGGCTGCTGATGAAGCACGGCCCCCTTGTGATCCGGCCGAAGCTCGATCCCGTGATGTGGGTCTGGCTGCTGAAGATGCTGCGCAATTGCACCAGCGAACGCTACGCGATCAACAAGAGCCGGATGATTCCGATCGCGGAATATAGCCGCGATTGCCTGCGCGATCTGCGCCGCGACATCGGCATCCAGTATGACGAGCGCTCCCAGGGCACGCTGCAGCTGTTCCGCTACCAGGCCCAGCTCGACGGCACCGGTGAGGACATCGCCGTGCTCAAGCAGTACGGCGTGCCCTTCGAGGTGCTGAGCCGTGAGGGCTGCATTGCGGCCGAGCCGGCGCTGGCGGGCGTGAAGGAGAAGTTCGCGGGCGGACTTCGGCTGCCGCAGGACGAGACCGGCGACTGTCACATGTTCACGCAGGCGCTGGCCAAGCATGCCGAGGCGCTCGGCGTGCGCTTCATGTTCAACACCGGCATCGACCGCATCGTCACCGACGGCGCGCGCGTCAGCGGCGTCGTGACCAGCGCCGGAATGTTGCAGGCAGACGCTTACGTGCTCGCTCTCGGAAGCTGGTCGTCGCGGCTGGTCGCGCCGCTCGATATTTCGCTGCCGGTCTATCCCGTGAAGGGCTATTCGATCACGGTGCCGATCAAGGACGTTTCCGGCGCGCCGGAATCGACTGTGATGGACGAGAGCTACAAGGTGGCCATCACCCGTTTGGGAAATCGCATCCGCGTCGGCGGCACCGCCGAAATCTCCGGCTTCTCGAGCCAGCTCTATGATGCGCGCCGCGCCACGCTCGATCATTCGCTGACCGATCTGTTCCCGCGCGGCGGCGATCTCTCCAAGGCGACGTTCTGGAGCGGCCTGCGCCCGATGACCCCGGACGGCCCGCCCGTGATCGGCCCGACGCAATACGCCAACCTTCACCTCAACACCGGCCACGGCACGCTCGGCTGGACCATGTCCTGCGGCTCCGGCCGCGTGCTCGCCGACAT
The DNA here is from genome assembly GCF_040548425.1 of Bradyrhizobium sp. i1.15.2. Classification (NCBI taxonomy): domain Bacteria; kingdom Pseudomonadati; phylum Pseudomonadota; class Alphaproteobacteria; order Hyphomicrobiales; family Nitrobacteraceae; genus Bradyrhizobium; species Bradyrhizobium sp. i1.15.2. The sequence goes on from NZ_JBEPRQ010000022.1 coordinate 29,621, forward strand.
GCTGTCGGGCAAGAAACCGGACATTGACGTGAGCGCGCTGACGGTGGACCGGTACAAGTACCGGTTCGGCTAAGACTCTATCCTCCCGTCATTGCGAGGAGCGAAGCGACGAAGCAATCCAGAGTGTCTCCGCGGTGAGAGTCTGGATTGCTTCGCTTCGCTCGCAATGACAACTGCGGCTACGCCGTCCCTGTCACGCAGTTCACCCACAGCACCACGGACTTCGCGTCATTGGCCGGATTGGAAAACCGGTGCGGCCGCCGGCTTGCAAACCGAAAACTGTCGCCCGTCTTCAGCGACCATGTCTCGCTGTCCACCGTCAGCATCATCTCGCCTTCGAGGACGAGGCCGGCTTCCTCGCCGTCATGAGTGTAGAGCTCGTCGCCGGTGGAGCCGCCTGGCTCCAGATGCACCAGGAACAGGTTGAGCCGGTTGTCGGCGCTGGCCGGGCTCAGCAATTGCTTGGACACGCCGGTGCGCCAGAGCTTCAGCTCGGGCCGCTGAAGCCCGCGCGTGACGATTTGATTGGATGCACCGTCGGCGTTCGGGCTCGCGCCGAACAGCGCGGCGATGCCGACGCCGAGCACGTCGGCGAGCGTGGCCAGCACACGCAGCGACGGCGACGACAGGCCGCGCTCGATCTGGCTGAGGAAGCCGATCGACAGATCCGTGCGCGAAGCGACCGTCTCGAGCGAGAATTGCCTGATGCGCCTGAGATCGCGGATACGGCGGCCGACCGCGATGTCCATCGCGGGCTCGGCGGCTTTGGCGATAGCCTTGGTGTTGGCGTTGGCTTTCGCCTTCGCCTTTATCTGCACCTTCTTCACCGGCTTTGCGGCGGCCGGTCTGCGCATTCTTTTGCCACCGCTCACGTCAAACCGCTTCCTTCATGTGCATGAAAACCGCTTGCATGACCCGCGAAAGTGTGACCAAATTTTCATGTTGGTGAAAATAGGCCGAAACGGCTCGGCCCGCAATGTCTGCGATCACGACATCTGCGAGCGCCGCCATCGGCCGAGCCCAAAGGGGAATGCGATGGCGTTGAAGCGTTTTGTCCAGGCCGCGGTCGCGGCACTCGCGATTGCCGCAGCAGCGCCGGCTTCGGCGCAGCAGGTGCTGAAGGTTGGTTCGACGCCGACAGGCATTCCCTTCACCTTCCTCGACACCAAGACCAACACCATCCAGGGCATCATGGTCGATCTCATCACCGAGATCGGCAAGGATGCCGGCCTCAACGTGCAGATCGAGCCGATGGCGTTCTCGGCGCTGATCCCGTCGCTGACCTCCAGCAAGATCGACATCATCGCGGCCGCGATGTTCATCACCGCGCCGCGCAAGGAGGTCGTCGACTTCTCCGATCCGATCTACACTTACGGGGAAGGCCTCGTCGTGCCGAAGGGCGATACCAAGGCCTACGCCACGCAGGACGATCTGAAAGGCGAGACGGTCGGCGCCCAGGTCGGCACCGCCTTCGTCGATGCGCTGAAGAAGTCCGGCCTGTTCGCCGACGTCAAGGCCTACGATACCATTCCCGACATCCTGCGCGACGTGAACACCGGCCGCCTCAAGGCCGGTTATGCCGATTATCCGATCCTCGCCTACAATCTGAAGCAGGGCGGCTTCCCCGAGGTGCGGCTCGTCGACAGCTACAAGCCTGCTACTGTCGGCTCGGTCGGCATCGGCGTCCGCAAGGGCGAGAGCGCGCTGCTCGGCAAGATCAACGCCTCGCTCGCCAAGCTCAAGGCCAACGGAACCATCGAGAAGATCCTCGATAAATGGGGCCTGAAGGCGCAGGGTTGATCGCGAGAGGTCAATCGATGAAGGCTGATCGATGAAAGGCTTCTGGCACGACGCGGCGGAATTCTTCCCGATCCTGATGAGCGGCGTCGTGCTGACGATCGTCGTCACCATCGGCTCGCTGCTGCTGTCGACGGTGCTTGGCCTCGTCTGGGCGATGATGCGGGTCTCCGGCATCCGCGTCCTGTCGCTGCTCAGCGCCAGCCTGATCAATGTGATCCGCGGCATTCCGATCATCGTGCTGTTGTTCTACCTCTACTTCGTGATGCCGGATCTCGGCGTCACGCTGTCCGCGTTGCAGGCTGCGATCCTTGGGCTCGGCATCGCCTACTCGGCCTATCAGGCGGAAAATTTCCGCGCCGGCATCGAGGCCATCGACAAGGGGCAGATCGAGGCGGCGCAATCGATCGGCATGGGCTGGTGGCTGACCATGCGCCGCGTCGTGCTGCCGCAGGCGGTGCGAATCGTGTTGCCGCCTTACGGCAACGTCATGATCATGATGCTGAAGGATTCCTCGCAGGCCTCGACCATCACGGTCGCCGAGCTCGCGCTGCAAGGCAAGCTGATCGCGTCCTCGACCTTCAAGAACACCAACGTGTTCACGATGGTTGCGCTGATGTATCTCACCATGAGCATTCCGCTGATCCTGCTGGTCCGTCACTTCGAGAAGCGGGCCGGCAAGAAATGATCGAGCTGACCGACGTCCACAAGAGCTTTGGCGAAAACGAGGTGCTCAAGGGCATCACGGCCTCCGTGCAGAAGGGCGAGGTGGTCTGCATCGTCGGGCCCTCCGGCTCCGGCAAGTCCACCATCTTGCGCTGTATCAACGGTCTCGAAAGCTACGACCGCGGCGAGATCAGCGTCGAGGGATTGAAGGTCGACCGCGACGCGCCGTCGATCGTGCAAGTCCGCACCCAGGTCTCGATGGTGTTCCAGCGCTTCAATTTGTTTCCGCACCGAACGGTGCTGGAGAACGTGGTCGAAGGTCCGCTCTATGTGAAGAAGGAGCCGCGCGCTGCCGCATTCGAGCGTGGCCGCGCGCTGCTCGCCCAGGTGGGCCTTGCCGAGAAAGCCAACGAACATCCGCCGCAGCTCTCCGGCGGCCAGCAGCAACGCGTCGCGATCGCGCGGGCGCTGGCGATGCAGCCCAAGGCCATCCTGTTCGACGAACCGACCTCGGCGCTCGATCCTGAACTGGTCGGCGACGTTCTCGGCGTGATGCGCAAGCTTGCTGACGACGGCATGACCATGGTCGTCGTTACGCACGAGATGGGCTTTGCCCGCGACGTCGCCGACCGCGTGCTGTTCATCGACGGCGGTGTCATCGTCGAGCAGGGGCCGGCCAAGGCGCTGCTCAATCAACCCCAGCATCCGCGCACGCAGGATTTTTTGCGCCGCGTGCTGCATCCGCTCTGACCGGTCCTTGCCATGACCACGCGCCTGCCTCTGCCGCCGTCCCTCTATGCCGACACCGCCGTCGCGCCGGTGGCCACGCCGCCGCTCGAAATCGACAAGACGGTCTCGGTCGCCATCGTCGGCGGCGGCTACACCGGTCTGTCCACGGCGTTGCATCTGGCCGAGCAGGGCGTGGAGGCACTGGTGCTGGAGGCGCAGGAGCCGGGCTGGGGCGCATCCGGCAATAATGGCGGCCACACCAATCCGGGACTGAAGCACGACCCCGATCAGATCGAAGCCGATTTTGGCACTGAGCTCGGCCGCCGCATGATCGACTTCTCCTACGGCACGACGAACTTCACCCACGATTTGATCCGCCGCTACCAGATCCCGTGCGAGGCGCGGCAGAACGGCACGCTGCGCGCGGCCTATAACCAGGCCAGCGCCGCCGCGATCGAGACAACCGCGCGGCAATGCACTGCCCGCGGCATGCCGGTGTCGTACCTGAACCGCGAGCAGCTGCGCGCGATGACCGGCACCGATCGCTACGTCGGCGCCATGCTGGATACCCGCGGCGGCGATCTGCATCCGCTCAGTTATGCCCGCGGTCTCGCGCGCGCCGCGATCTCCGCGGGCGCAAAGGTGCACGGCGAGACACCGGCGCTGTCGCTACGCCGCGAGGGCAGCCGTTGGCGCATCGGGACGCCGCGCGCGGTGGTGCATGCCGACAAGGTGCTGCTCGCGACCAACGGTTTTACGGACGATCTCTGGCCGGCGCTTCGCCGAACCATCGTGCCGGTGTTCTCCTCGATCGCGGCCACCGCGCCGTTGTCCGACGATGTGGCCCGTTCGATCATGCCGACGCGTCCCGTCCTTTACGAGAGCGGCCACATCACCGTCTATTACCGCGTCGATCAGCAGAACCGCCTCTTGATGGGTGGTCGTGGTCCGATGCGCTGGATCAATTCGCCGCGCGACGTCGCCTATCTCATGCGATACGCCGAGCGGCTATGGCCGCAACTCGAGGGCGTCGCCTGGACCCATGGCTGGAACAGCCGGCTCGCCATCACCGGGGATCATTATCCGCATGTGCACGAGCCCGCGGACAACGTCCTGATCTCGCTCGGCTGCAACGGCCGCGGCGTCGCGCTCTCGACCGCGATGGGCGCACAGCTCGCACGACGTCTGATCGGAGGCGCCAAGGCCGAGCTCGACATGCCCGTCACCGGCATCAAGCCGATCCCGATGCACGCATTCTGGCCGGTGGGCGTGACGACGGCAGTGATCGCAGGCCGGGTGCGCGACCGGCTCGGGATCTAACGGCGCGATTAGATTTACTGTTGCCGCAGCACAGGTGCGCTCCCTCTCCCGCTTGCGGGAGAGGGCTGGGGAGAGGGTGTTTCCATACAGGGAATCCCCAAGAGGAGAGAGCCCTCACCCGCCGCGCTCGGGACGATGCTTTGCATCGCCCGGCGCGCGTCGACCTCTCCCGCAAGCGGAAGAGGTGCAGCGGTGCTCGCGGCTCAATCGGTTTTCGTTAAGCCTTAGGCTTCCGCCACCGCATCGGCCCAAGGATGAAAAATCTCGACCGCGCCGGAATTGGTGCCGCCGTTGCGCATCACGACGCTCGGGCAGGCGAACTTCTGCGGCAGGGACTGCACCCGCGTCTCCTCGTAGTCGAAGCGCGCGGCGAGTGCCTTGCGGACTTCCGCTGGCAACCGGGTATCGCCGATCACGATCGCGCCTTCGCTTGCATCGATGCGCGGCTGGTGGATCGCGGCATCGAGATCCATGCCGAAATCCATCGCAAACGACACGATCTGCATCACCGACGGCAGGATGCGGCGACCGCCGGAGGCGCCGACCGCGAGCCGCTTGCCGTCCGCGGTCTCGGCGATGACAGGCGTGTAGTTGGTGAGACAGCGCTTGCCTGGGGCGAGCGAGTTGGTGGTGCCCGGCGTCGGGTCGAACCACATGATGCCGTTGTTCATGGCGATGCCGGTGTGCGGCGTGACGTATTTCGAGCCGAAGGATGACAGCAACGTCTGCGTCACCGCCGCGATGTTGCCGTGGCGGTCGACCACGGAGAAGTGCGTGGTGCAGGCGGGCGCCAGATAGTCCGCGCCGAGCGAGCGCTTGCCGTCGGCATCGCCCATATCCTTGAGCCGCTCGCGATAAGCCGATTGCAGGGCGAGCGCATATTCGGCATAGGCGGCCGCGTCTGGCGCGCTTCCCGGCTTCAGGTTCTGCTGCAACAGGCGCAGCGCATGCGCCATGGTCGGTCCGGCCGTGAGCTCCGGCGTCGCAAACACCTTGCCGCCGCGATAGGGGATCGCCAGCGGCTCGCGCAGATGAGCTCGGAACGCGACGAGGTCCTCCACCGACAGCGCGCCGCCGTCGGCCTTGATATCGGATGCGATGCTTCTGGCGAGATCGCCATGGTAGAAATCGCGCGGACCGGCGTCGGCAAGGTGCGACAGCGTCGCCTTCAGCGTGTCCAGCGGCAGTCGCGTCTCGGACTTGATGCCCCATGGCGCGCTTGGCGGCAGGCCGTCCTTCAGGAACGTTGTCGCGCTCGCGGGATAGCGCCGAAGATCGGCCGCCGATGCCGCGATCGTCAGCGTGGTCCACCAGTCAACCAGCAGGCCTTCGCCGGCGAGGGCCGCTGCCGGCGCGACCAGATCCTTCCACGGCAACTTCGCGTGACGGCGATGCGCCTCCTCCATGCCGGCGACGACGCCGGGCACGGCGATCGCGGCGGGGCCGTGGATGTTGCGGTCGTCCTTCACCCGCTGCCAGGGGAACAGATCGGAAGCCGCGCCTTCGCCGCTGAGCGGATAGTCGGCGGCGCGCAGGCTTTGCGGCGCGCACATGCCGTAGTCGATCACTTCGTAGCGATTTTCCGCGGCACGGTAGAGCACCATCGCGCCGCCGCCGCCCATGCCGCTGTTCCAGGGCTCCAGCACGTTGAGCGCGAAGGTGGTGGCGACGATCGCATCCACGCAGTCGCCGCCCGCCGCCAGCACTTGCGCCCCCACTTCGGCCGCCCGCCGCGACTGCGCGGCGACGATGCCGCCTTTGGTTGTGATGGCGGGCTTGCGGACGGTTTGGGCGTGGCTGAACTGGTGCGGCATGATGATGTCTGTGTGCTGTCTTCGGTTTGGCTTCGTTGCGCTGAGCTCCGCAATCGGCGGAGTGCGCGGACAATGGCACATCGTCCCCACCGAGAATATCGAAAGGGAGGCGCGACATGGCTGGTGTGAAGCAGGCGGGGGAGGCGCCAACGCGTGAATGCCCGGGGCATAGGCGAGCGGAAGCGACGCCGTCCTTCGGACGGCTATGCTCGGGCATCACGAGTTGAGAGACCGATCAGTGGGAAGCGGAAGCCGCAGAGCTCAGCGCGCGCGATGCAGCCGGCTGGCCTGATACTTGGCGTGCCATTTCGGGCCAGGCCCGCGCATGTAGTGGAGCTCGGGCCGGTAGGGATTGCCCGCGATCCGGATCAGCGTCTGCCATTTGCCGGCGACGAAGCTCAGGGGCTGGCGGAGCAGGGTCAGTGACGCGAGCAACATGGCATCACCTCAGTGCGGCTTGCCGAGCATGGCAGTGAAGGGGAGGTCGAAGATCTCCTCGCCGTCGGAGCCGCTGACATGGATCACCCAGTCGCGCCAATCCTCAGCGCCGGGCGTCAGGATCATCGCGTTCATGATCTGGGCGGCACGGTCGCGCGCCTCGGTCAGGTTGGTCACGGCTGTGCCGCTGCGATCGATCAGCGTGCCCTCGGTATTGGAGCAGTGAAAATAGACCTGGACCATATGCGTCTCCTATTGGGAGCGATTGGGACGGCAAACCGATACCATTCCAAGCCTTCGCGAAACATTCGGGTCGAGCCCGGTAAGGGAATCTACGGAGATTGGTCGGCGCCAAGCCCCCTGCTGGTTTGATCACAAGGGGGTGTTGATCAACTGGACGGCGTTCCCGCGGCATGGAACAACCCTGGACGGAAAGTCCGGGAGGCGCCGTGAACCACCTCACATTTTGGCGTGAAAGCCGAAGCCTGCGCGCATGCGCGGGCGCCTTGGTGGTGCTCCTGACCCTCCCCTCGGTAGGCTCATCAGAACCGGTCCGCAAGAGCGGCTATGCGATCGGCACGGAGACCTGCGGCAGTGCCGATCTGGCTTTTCCCAGAATCCAGATCGACATGAAGGCCGGATTTTGCGCCGGCCTCGTCGCCAGCGAGGAGGATCGGCTGAAATTCCCGCGGGCGATCATCCAGGTGCCCGGTCGTGACCTGTTCGTGGTCGCCGACATGGCGGGCTGGGGCCATACCGATGGCCGACTGCTGTTGCTCGACCCGCGCGCGCCCCAGGGACGGCGGTTCAAGGAGCTGCTCACTGCAATCGAATATCCGTTTGGCCTCGTGATCGGTCCGGACAAGAAGCTCTATGCCTCGAGCGCGGAGACGATCTTCCGGTTCGATCCGCTCGCCGACAATCCGCGCGACACGGTCGAGACCATCGTCCGTCAGATGCCGGGCCGCCGGATCACATTGCCCGACGGCACCAGGCTCGAGGAGAGCGCGCACCCGCTCAAGCAGTTTGTGTTCGACAGGAACGGCCGGCTGTTCGTCAACATCGGCTCGCACAGCGACGACTGCATCACGCCGGCGCCGATCACGCGACCTTGCGCGGCGGCCGAGGGTGCTTCCGCGATGGCGTCGATCTGGCTGTTCACGCCGCCCCCGGGCGGTATCTTCCCGGCGTTGAAGCCTGGCGAACCCGACCCGCCGCACGGCGTCTATGCGCGCGGCCTGCGCAACTCGATGGCGCTGGCGCTGCACCCGAACTTTCCCGATGCGGGCTATGCCTTCCTGCAAGGCGAGAACGGCCGCGACCTGCCTGACATTTTCAAGCCGAACGAGGAGATCAACGCCATCGAGCAGGGCAGGCATTACGGTTGGCCTTATTGCTACGATTTGTCGACGCCGAGTCCCGAATTCAGGATCGTATTGCAGTCGGGGATCTACAAATCGCTGTGCACCGCCAACGCTCTCTACAAGGCGCCGTTCTCGCTGCTGCCGCCGCACGGCGCGCCGCTCGCGATGCTCTATTATCACGGCGCGAAATTTCCGGAGCTCGAGGGCAAGCTGCTGGTCGGCCTGCATGGCTATCGCCCGACCGGCAGCCGCGTCATCGTCTATGACGTCGACGACCACGGCTTCCCGAAGCCCGCCCCGGCGCCGGTGTCTTATCATGTCAGCTGCGCGGCCGATCCGACCCACAGCTTTCAGACCGAGGGTGGCGACGTCGCGGCCGCGCCGTTCGAGGAGCTGGTCGCAGGCTGGCACCGCGTCAACGGCGCGCGGCCGCAAGGTGCGCCCGTCGGCATGACGGTCGCGGAGGACGGCGCAATCTGGTTGGTCGAGGACAAGAACCAGACCGTGATCCGGATCGACCGCGCCGCGGGCGATGCGCCGCCGCCGTTGCCCTGCGACATGCGTAGCCAGGCGCTGATCGATCAACTGGCTGTCTTCGTGGCCAGAGATGCGCAGAACAGCGTCCGGCTCATCAATTTGCGCAAAGGCCTCGTCGAAAAGCACTGCGTCGGCTGTCACTCGGACTTCGGCCTGAAGCCGGGCCTATCTGACGCTCAGAAGGACGCGACGGTGCTTCGCTTCATGCTGTCGCAGGATGGCTGGATCTATCCTGGTGATCCCGACTCCGGAAAGTTGCGCACGCGGCTTCGTGGGTTAGGCGCGGAGAAGCTGATGCCGCCGGGTGGCGAAGGCCTGCCGAAGGCCGAGCCTGGTTACACGCGCCTGCTCGACACGGCGGATCTGCTGGTGTCAAAAATGGTTCCAGGCATCCGGATGCGGATCAAGTCCGGCCCGCCGCAGCGCAAGTTCTTTGGGAAAACCAACAGGGAATGCGGCGAAATACCGGCTGCCAAGGTCGTCGTCGTGACACAAAGGAACGCTGTAGACAAACCCGGCTTCAGCCGCTTCTTCCGGCCGGCCGATCCCTACCTGAATGGCGAGTGCAGCGACGGCGATGGCTATTACATCCGGCAGGAATTTCTGGTGCCTGTGCAGTAGCGTTGTTCTCGTCCTTGCGACGGCACAGGCACGAGCAGAAACAAAACTGTTCGAAAGCGTGCAGGTGACGCCATCAGGCGAATACACCTTCGGCATCGAAGGGCCGGCCGCCGATCTCGACGGCAATCTCTTCGTCGTCAATTTCGGCAAGCCCGGCACCATCGGCAAGCTGCCTGTCGGCGGCGCGGCGTCCGAGCCCTTCACGGCGCTGCCCGAGGGCAGCGTCGGCAATGCCATCCGCTTCGCGCGCGACGGCACCATGTTCATTGCCGACTACAAGAAGCACAACATCTTCGCGATCCCGAAGGGATCGACCGAGCCCGCCATCTGGTTTCACTCCGACGAGATGAACCAGCCCAACGACATCACCATCGCCCGCGACGGCACGATCTACGCGAGTGATCCGAACTGGAAAGGTCGCGAAGGCCATATCTGGCGCATCGCGAAGGCAGCCGACGGAACGGTGCAGGGACAGCTCATGTCGGCGCCGCGCGCGATGGGCACCACCAACGGCATCGATCTCAGCCCCGATGACAAGACGCTCTATGTCGGGGAATCCAGCAGCGGCCAGATCTGGTCCTACACGATCGGCGGCAACGAGCTCACCAGTCCAAAACTCGTCAAGGCGTTTCAGCCCGACAGCGTCGATGGCCTGCGCACCGACATGGCTGGCCGCCTCTATGTCGCGCGCATCCTCAAGGGCACCATCACGTTGATGAAGGCCAATGGCGCGGTCGAGCGGGAGATCGCGCTGAGGGCCAAGGAGCCGACCAACCTCGCTTTCGGCGGCCACGACGGCAAGACGATCTTCGTCACCCAGCGTCAGGGCGGCTTCGTCGAGTCCTTTCGCACCGACCAGCAGGGCCGCGAGCACTGCCTCCAGCGCGGGCGTTGCTGAGCTTCACGAGCGATCTGCTTCAGGCGCAGGGCGGTGCGAAAGGGACGGCATTCTTCTTGCTTGCATCTCGCCGCCGCGGGGATTTAGACATCTGTGGCACCCTCAAAGCGACCACGGAGTGTTCGAGTGAAAGCCGTCCATACCGAGCTGCATCGCAGCCACGATCCGCAATTCTTCCTGGTTCGCGGTGTCGTCAAGCGTACCACCGAGCAGCCCGAACGTGCCGACCGCCTGCTCAAAGGCCTCAAGGACGGCAAGCACCAACTGGTCGAACCAACCACATTCGGGCAGGGGCCGCGTGCGCGCATCCACAGTCCGGAATATCTGTCGTTCCTGAGCGAGGCCTGGGACGCCTGGACCGCGCTCGGCGATTCCGGTCCGGAGATGATCGGCAACATCCATCCGGTGCGCCATGCCGCGACTTATCCCACCCATATCACCGGCAAGCTCGGCTGGCACACCGCCGACACCGCGGCGCCGATCGGCCCGGGCACCTGGGCCGCGGCCTGCGCTGCGACCGACGTCGCGGTCACCGCGGCACAGATGGTGATGGACGGCGAGGACGCGACCTATGCGCTCTGCCGTCCGCCCGGTCATCACGCCTATCGCGACATGGCCGGCGGCTTCTGCTTCCTCAACAACAGCGCGATCGCGGCGGCGCATCTGCGGCAGAAGCACGAGCGCGTCGTGATCCTCGACGTCGACGTCCATCACGGCAACGGCACGCAAGGAATTTTTTACGCGCGGCCGGACGTCTACACGGTCTCGATCCATGCCGATCCCGTCGCGTATTATCCTTACGTGTGGGGCTACGCACATGAGCGCGGTGAAGGTCCCGGCCTCGGCACAAATCTCAACATTCCCCTGGCGATCGGCACCGGAGATGACGGCTACATCCAGGCGATGGACGTCGCACGCAAGGCGATCGAGTCCTTTGCGCCTGGCGCCCTCGTCATCGCGCTCGGCCTCGACGCCTCCGAGCACGATCCGCTGAAGGGTCTCGCCGTCACCACGCGCGGCTTCCGCCGCATCGGCCAGGCCATCGCGAAGTTGGGCCTGCCGACCGTGTTCGTGCAGGAGGGCGGCTATCTCTCTGACATCCTCGGCGCGAACCTGACCTCGGTGCTGGCGGGGTTCGAAGAGGCGCGGTGAAGTTTACCTCTCCCCGCTTGCGGGGAGAGGTCGGAATTTGCGCGAGCAAATTCCGGGTGAGGGGGTACAGGTCTCAGGCATATCTCGCCCGCAGAGAGAGCCCCTCACCCCGACCCTCTCCCCGTAAGAACGGGGAGAGGGAGAAGAGGCACTTCCTTGATAATTCGATCTCAAAACATCCCGCTTACCGCGAGCGCCTTGCAGACGTGCTGCATCTCGGTCTCGTCCGCGACCATGTCGAGCATGATCGTGGTCAGCCCCTTGGCGGCAAACTCCTTCAGCTTCGCGCCGATCTCCGCGTAGCTGCCGACGAGGTAGGGGCAGTCGGCCTGGAAGGTCAGGAACGGCAGCAGCCAGTAGCCATTGTCTGCGAGCTCGCCGCTCTGGCCCTCGTAGAGGCGCCGCTTCCACACCGAGTCGCTGTTTTCCACGGTGAGCGCGAGCAGCTCGCGATCGTCGGCATTATCGCGGAACCGCGCCTTTGCCACTTGCCGTGCCTCGTCGCGTCCCTCGCGGGCAAAAATGCCGAAATTCATTCCTGGTGCGTCGAGGCCGCGGTCGAGATCGGGCGGTAGCATCTGCATCTTGATGCAGCCGGTCTCCTTCGCCACGCGCCGTGCCGCCTCGGACTGGCCCGCGACCAGAAATTCCGGCATCAGCTCCGGCGGCAGGCGCGGCCGCAGTTGCAGATTGCTTGCGCGGTAGAACCGGCCCTCGAAACTCGCCGGTCGCGGGCTTGCCAGCAGCTGGCGCATCAGCGAGACGAATTCGCCGAGCCGGACATAGCGGTCGGCATGCAACTGCTCGTCGCCCAGCCCCTGCAGATCGCTGACCGCAGTTCCCGTGATCATGTTGAGATAGACCTTGCGGCTGTGGAGCTGCGCAAAGGACGAGACGAATTTTGCCGCCGTGAACGGGTGCATGTAGACCGGATTGACCGCGATCAGCGGCGAGGACCTCGTCGTCTCGCCGATGATGTGCTGGGCCATCGCCCAGGGCTCGACGAACACGTCGTTGCCTTCGAACAGCAGGATGCCTTCGAAGCCGTTGCGGTCGGCGAACTGCGCCACTCGCATCAACTCACCGACATATTTCTTGGGGTCGCGGTTGCGCGAAATCGCGGGAAAGACACGCAGCCGCGGCGTCATTCAGCTGCCTCCTGCAGCGGCCACGCATTGCGCGTGATGGGAAGGCCGCCGCTGGCGCGGGAGCCGTCGGCGATCGCGAGACGATGCGAGGGCGACGGCGAGATCAGCTGGAATCGCCACCCTTGCGGATCGTCGGCGATATCGGGCTTGAAGCTGATCTCGATGGCCTCGCGAGATACCTGCATGGCGAAGGCGTCGAGCGGCAAATTGAGGCCGAAACCTCTGGCCTTCAGATAGGCTTCTTTCAGCGTCCAGTAGTCGAAGAAGCGCTCGGTCGCGGCGGGCTCCGGCAGCCCGCGCAGCGCTTCGACCTCTTCCGGCGCGAAGAACCGAAGCGCGGTCGACAGCGGCGCCACCCGACGCGACACGGTCTCGACGTCGACGCCGACGGTCTCATGCCCTGACACGACGCAGGCGACGCAGCCGTCGGCGTGCGACAGGCTGAAATGCAGCGTGCTCGAGGTCTTGGGCGATGCGACAAACGGCCGCCCGTAACGCCCGGCCGCAAATGACCAGTCGGTCGGTGCGACCTCAGGTGCGACGTGGGAGAGCGCAAGGCGCAACATCGCGTGCGCGAAAATATACTGTCGCTGGTGCCGCTCGAACACGAAGCGGTCGGCTCGTACCCGTTCGTCGACCGAGAGCAGGCGCCGGCACGTATCAACCGCATCCGGCGCGTCAAAAGTCTCGATCAGTCCGACAAACAGTTCAATTCTGTCGTCTGCCATCAATTGGGCCCATGGCGTCAGGCCGGGGCCAAATCCCCTGCCATGACGGAAGAATCAACTGAGCAAGAATCAACTGAGCGGACCGCTTCTAGCGGTCCACTCCGGCGAATCCTTGTCGATTGCTGGCCGGTTTACGGGCGCAAGCTTGTGCGAGACCCCAACTCGACAGGCGAGCGGCCAAATCTGAAAACTGAAGCCCGAAAACTGAAGCCTGAAGATTCGTGCGGCGTCCCGGCCGACGAGTCTTACGTCTTCTTCTTCTTCTTGGACTTCTTGGAGCCGCCCAGCATCGAAATGCTGGCGTCGACGTCCTTCAGCGCGGACTGCAGCTTCTTCTTCTCGGCACCGAGCAACTTCTGCAGGGCCTTGCGGTCCTTGTCACTCAACGAGGTGCCCTTGGTAAATTTGATGAAACCCATAACGAACTCCCCGGTTGAAAATAATCGTCCAAATCAAAACGCGAGAATAATCTTGCGCGATGGCGCCAAATAATCAAGATGCAACTTGGTCATTCACAGCTTTGACGGGTGACCCCGTATTCGCCCGTGCTGTACGGCCGGTCATGCCGCCCTGCGATTGAGCAATCGGCCGAGTGGTGCGTTGGGTTGGGCGAGGGCCGCCCCGAGCAGCGCGACGAGATACTCCATCCACTGGCCGACCGTAGCGCGGTCGAGCAGCTCGCTCTTGTAGTTGCATGAACCGGTGATTCCCGTCGGCCGCTCCTTGAGCATCAGCGACAGCCAGGTCTGGTCGATCGGCAGCACCGGCTGGCCTTCGCGGGCGATGTTGCCGATCGATCCTGTCGTGAGATCAGGCAAATCGAGCGGCTGGCGCAGCGGATTTTGCAGGGTGAAATAGACCTGGAGCAGCGAGGCTGGATTGACCCCCTCCTGCTCCAGATGGTCGGCCAGGATGTTGAACGGCAGCTCCTGGCGCGCATGCGCGTCAAGCACGCTCTGGCGGACCCGGACCACGGCCTGCACGAACGACAGCTCCGGCGTGATTTTGGTGCGAACGATCACCGTGTTCTCGAACGGACCGACGATCCGGTCGGTGTCCGGCTGGGCGCGATTGGCCATGGCGGTGGCGATCGAGATGTCGTGGCGGCCGGTCCGCGCCAGCAGCACGGCTTTCAAGCCGGTCAGCAGACACATGAACAGCGTGCAATTGTGCTGGCCGGCGAAAGCCGCGAGCCGGCCGATCAGCTCACGATCCAGGCTGACGAGATGGTGTCCCCTGGACGGGCCCGGACTTGATCCGCCCTCGAAGAGGGGAGGCGCCCCGCGCAAATTCTCCGTCCAGTCGGCCGCCTGATGGCGGGCGGCATCGGTGCCGCACCACCAGCGCTGCCAGCGCGCTACATCCGAAAAGGCCGGCGGCGGTTTCGGCAGCGGCACCGATGGGTATCCGGCCAGCGCCGCATAACGGTTGGATAATTCCTCGAACAGCACGCCGATCGACCAGCCATCCACGACGGCGTGGTGCAGCGTCAGCAGCAAGACGTGATCGTCATCGTGGAGCCGCAACAGCCGGGCGCGCAGCAGCGGCGCGCGCGTGGTGTCGATCGGGACATAGGTCTCCTGTTCGATCAGGAGATCGATCTTGCGGAGCTCCAGCGCCTTGCGCCGCTTGTTGTTGTGGGGCTGACCGTCGCCGATCGTCTCGACACTCATGACACGGCCGAGGGCGCCGGGCGCGGCGACGTGGCTGACGGGCTCCCCGCCGCTCCAGCCGAAATGGGTCCGCAGCGATTCGTGCCGGCGCACGATGTCGTCGATCGTCTGCGCCAGGGCGGCCAGATTGAGCGGCCCCTGGAGACGGAAGGCGAAAGGCAGGTTGAACAGCGGCAAACCCGAAAGATTCTGCTCGATCCGCAGCATTTGGTCCTGCGCGATCGAGAGCGTGGGAGGGCTGCCTTCGGCCAGGCTCGCTGTAGCCAGCCTTGCGAAACTTGCGGCCGGCTTGCGCGGCTTTGCCGCCACGGCCTCGTCGACCCGCCGGGCAAGCTCGTCGATCGTCGGTGCCTCGAAGATGGTCTTGATCGGCAGCGACACGCCGAGCGCCCGAGCGATGCGCGCCATCGCCTGGCCCGCCAGCAGCGAATGACCGCCGAGGTCGAAGAAATTATCGGTGACGCCGAGGCTCTCGATCTTCAGCAGGTCGATCCAGATGTCGGACAGCACCTTTTCGGTGAAGCGCCGCGCCGGCACGGCCGCATCCGGTCCGGACGTTTCCTGCTGCGCCGGCGCCAGCAGCGCGGTGCGGTCGATCTTGCCATGGGCATTGAGCGGCACCTGATCCAGGAACAGGAACGCGGAGGGGATGGCATGGCCCGGCAGCCGGCTCTGCAGGAAGTCGCGCAGCTCGCTGGCGCTGCTCCGGCTGCCCGATCTTGCGACGATATGGGCAATCAGCCTGACATCGCCGGTTGCTTCGCGGCGCGGCTCGACGATGCCGGCGCGCACACTGGGATGGTCGGCAAGCGCGTTCTCGATCTCCTTGAGCTCGATACGGTAGCCGCGAACCTTGACCTGATGGTCGGCGCGACCGAGGCATTCGATCGTTCCGTCGGCGCGGCGGCGGGCGAGATCGCCGGTCCGGTACAGCCGGCTGCTTGCTTTGCGCGAGAACGGATCGGGCAGGAAGCGCTGCCGGTTCTGCGCGGGGTCGTTGACATAGCCGCGGCCTACACCGGCGCCACCGATGCAGAGCTCGCCGGTCACGCCGACCGGCTGCGGCTGCAGGCTTGCGTCGAGCACGTAGAGCTGGGTATTCGGCAGCGGCGCGCCGACCGGGACGTTGCCCGTCCGGGTCGTCGGTGCCCTGGTCAGGCGATGCAGCGAGACGTCGTCGGAACATTCCGAGGCACCATAGGCGTTGATCAGCGGCACTTTCGGACAGCGGGCGAACCAGGCCTTGCAGAGATCGACGGGCAGCGGTTCGCCCGTCGAGATCAGAAGGCGCAGCCTCGCAAAGGCGCGTCGGACCTGTGCCTCGTCCATGCGATCGAGGATCACACGCAGCAGCGATGGGACGATCTCGAGCACCGTGATGCCCTCGCGCTCGATCTCGCGCGCGAGCAAAATCGGGTCCTGCACGATCGCGGTACCGCACACATGGACCCGCGCACCGACTATGGGCCCCGCGAGGAACTGCCACACCGAGATGACAAAACTCTGCGGCGCGGTCTGCGCGATCACGTCCCGGGACGTGAGTTTCAGCTCGGAGATGAGCGAGGCCAGATGGTTCGAAAGCCCGCGCTGCTCGATCATGACGCCCTTCGGCGCGCCGGACGACCCGGAAGTGTAGATGAGATAGGCAAGGCTCGACGCCGCGCGCCGCGTTGCACGGGCCGGCTTGGTCGACGCCGGCGCGATCGCGTCCTCGAGCTCGGCCACCTGAAGGCGCTCGACCAGCGGTTCGAGCAGCGCCTCGACCATGGACGACTGCGCCCGTCCGGTCAGCAGCATGCGGGCGCCGCTCGATCCGAGGATGGTTGCGAGCCGTGCCGGCGGCTGGTCGGGATCGAGATTGAGGAAGGCGGCGCCCACGCGTTGCACGGCGATCATCGCGGCGAGCAGGTCGGCCCCGCGATCTGCAAGCAAGGCGACCACGGTCTCGGCGCCGACGCCTTCGAGGGCAAGCCAGCGCGCGGCCGCTTGGCTGCGGCGCGCCAGCTCGCGGTAGCTCAGGGATGTGCGGCCGTCCGACACGGCGATCGCGTTCGGCGTCTTCTTGGCCTGGCGGTCGAAACCTTCGCTCAAATTGCCGCGCGTGGCGAAATCGGCCGGCACGCCCCGGCCCTGCGCCAGCAGCTGCCGGCGTTCGGTCTCGCTCAGGAGTGGCAGGTGCGAGATGCGCTGCTCCGGATCGGCGATGACGGATTTGAGCAGGGTTTTGAACTGAGCGGCCATGCCCTCGATCGTCGCCGCGTCGAACAGATCGGTGGCGTATTCGAAGAAGCCGGTGAAACGGCCGTCGGCCTCGACCAGTTCGAGCGTGATGTCGAATCGCGCCACTTGTGGATCGATCTCGATCCGCCGCGTCGACAGACCGGAGAATCGTGCCGCCTCAATCGAGGCGTTCTGGAGGATGAACATGATCCGGAACAGCGGATTGCCGTCGCTCCTTCGCGCGATCTGAAGCGCGCGCAGGACCTCTTCGATCGGGAGGTCCTGGTTGCGATAGGCATCGAGCGTGACCTGCCGGACCCGGCGCAACATGTCGCCGAAGCTCGGATCGCCGCCGAAATCATTGCGCAGGATCAGAGTGTTGGCGAACAGTCCGATCAGGCGCTCGCTCTCGATCTGGTTGCGGTTGGCGATCAGCGATCCCGTCGCGACATCCTCGTGTCCGGTGTGACGGAACAGCAGGCACTGGAACATTGCGAGCAGGGTCATGAAGGGCGTGACGCCCTGGTTCTGGCTCAGCGCACGCAAGTCGGCCGACAGAGTCTTGGAGAATTCGAGATAGTGACGGGCACCGTGGCCGCTCCAGACCTCCGGCCTTGGCCGGTCGGTCCGCAGCGGCAGCGTGGTGACGCCGTCCAGTTGCGTCCGCCAGTAATCGAGCTGCTCCTTGGCCGCCGGCGTCTTGGCCCAGCTCTGCTGCCAGAGCGCAAAGTCGCGGTACTGGAAGGCGGGCGCAGGCAGTGTTGCCACGTCGTTCTTGCGCGCTGCCGAATAATGGACGGCGAGTTCTTCCCAGAACAGTCGCTGCGACCAGCCGTCGGTGACGAGATGATGGACGTTGACCACGAGCGCGTGGCTGCTCTTGTCGAACGAGAGCAGCGTGACCTTCAGCGGCGCCTCGTGCGCAAGGTCGAACGGATGTTGCGCGAGCCGGAGCGCTTCGCGCCTGACAACAGCGGCCCGCTTGTCCGCCGGGCAGGGCTTGAGCTTGATCCGCTCGAACTGCGGCGGCAATTGCAGCACAAGCTGCACCGGCTCGCCCTCGCGTTCGATGATGACCGACCGCAACGCCTCATGGCGGGCAGAGACCGCGGCAAGGCTCGCAGAAAGTGCGGCGACATCGAGCCCACCCTTGAGGAGCGCGACTTCGACGACGTTATAATTGTAGCGCGTGGGGTCGAGCCGCGAGAGCACGTACATCCGCTGCTGCTGGAACGACAGCGGCGCGTCTGCTTCGCCGGCTTGGCGCCAGGCCGGCAGCATCGTTTCGCGATGGCTTGCGGCGGTCTCGATCCGGTCCGCAAGCGCGGCGGGCGTGGCGCAATCGAAAACGTCCTCGAACGAGAAATCGACATTGAAGCGTTCGCGCAGGCGCGAGCGCATCTGCGTCACCGCGAGCGAGTCCGCACCCAGCGCAAAGACGTCCTGATCGCCCCCGACCTGTGGCAGCTCCAGCAAATTGGCCCAGATCCCGGCGAGCTCAGTCTCCAGCGCGTTGCGCGGCAGACGGGCCTCCTCCTCGCCGCCGCCCATTGTTGCGATCAGCTCGGCCAGCGCATTGCGCTTGACCTTGCCGCTGGCGCCTTTCGGCAGCGTCGCCACGCTACGGATCAGGCTCGGCACCTTGTAGGCCGCAAGCCGTTTCCGGGCGAACTGGCGCAACTGGTCCGAGGTCGCCTCGGAATTCGGCCGCAGCACCACGATTGCGGCGACGTTCTCGCCGAGCTTCGGGTGCGGGACGGCAAACACGCCGGCCTCCAGCACCGCCGGATGGCTGAGCAGGACATCTTCGACCTCCAGGGGCGAGATATTCTGCCCGCCGCGGTTGATGACGTCCTTGATACGGCCGACGATGAAGAGATAGCCGTCGGCGTCGAGATAGCCGAGATCGCCGGTCCGGAACCAGCCGTTGCGGAATGCGGCCTGCGTCGCCGCCTCGTCATTATAGTAGCCGTGGCTCATATTGGGTCCGCGCAGCATGATCTCGCCGTGCTCGCCGCTGGCGAGCGCGCGGCCGGTCTCGTCCATGATGGCGATCTCGGGGCCCGCGGCGCGGCCGACCGATCCGACCTTGCGCAGCTCGAACGGGTTGGCCGCGATCTGCGAGGCCGCCTCCGTCATGCCGTAGGTTTCGAGCACGGGAACGCCGAACGTCGCCTCCAGTCCGTCGAGGATCGCAGGCGCAAGCGACGCCGAGGCGGAGCGGATCACGCGCAGCGAGGACGATCGGGCAAGATCCGGGTCGGCCTCCGCCGCCGTCAGCAGCGCGCGATGGATGGTCGGCACGGCCGTGTACCAGGTCGGTTGCAGCTGCCGCATCCAGCCGAAGAAGGAGGCTGCGTCGAAATCCTCGGTACAGATCACGCTGGAGCCCGCGGCCAGCGCCGTTAGCAGGCCGGAGATCAAACCATGGGCGTGAAACAGTGGCAGGACGTTGAGCAGACGATCGTGGGACGCAAGCGACAGCACGCGGCCGGCATTGTAGGCGGAGAGGCACACATGGCGATGCGTCAGCGGCACCATCTTCGGCCGCGCCGCGGTGCCCGAGGTCAGCAGGATGAACGCGTCATCGTCGCCGCGCGAGGCGCCGCTGCTGCTCGCCGGTCCAACAGCCGGCCCGACGAACGTGCAGCCGCCGAGATCGTCTTGCGCCCCCGGCACGAAATCGATCATGGCAATATCGAGCGCCTTGGCGACATCGCGGGCCGCCGAGTTCGTGTCGGCCCGGGTGACGAGCGCCGTCAGCTTCAATTCGCTGAAATAGCGTTGCAGCTCGTCCACCGTCAGATCGGGATTGACGGGGACGCAAGCGCAGCTCGAGGCGACCGCGATCAGGGCCAGTGCGCTGTCGGCACCGCGCGGCAGCGCAACCGCAATGCGGTCGGCAGGGGCGATGCCAAACCCGCGCAGCGTGCGGACGAGATCCTGCGTCCGCGCGCCAATCCCGCCGTAGTTGAGGACCGGCCGGCCGGGGGCGAGGAGGGCGGGGGCCGCCGGCGTCTTGCGGGCATGGAAATCGAGAAGACCGCCGATATCCGCGAATATCTCCGTTTCGGCCGTCGTGCCGGCCAATTCCTGCGGCGCTGGGCGTGTGGCGTCCGACAATTCCGTTCCCTTTTGATCCGATTGGGCTATTCTTCCAAGAAGTTAGGGAACGCGTCCAGTCTGAGGTGAAGTTTTGGCCCCAAAATCTGTGGTTGCGGGGCCCTAAGCCCTTCGACGGAGTGCTTGGTCGGGCGGAATCACCATGCTGGAGAATGAGCCGGGCACGGGAGCGGAAGGCGGGCTGAAGCGCTGGCTCGAGGGTATCGGTCTTAGCCACTATACCGATCTCTTCGCGCAGCACCGTCTCGATCTCGACGTCATGGGAGACCTGACCGAATCCGATCTCGTCGAGCTTGGATTGCCGCTCGGCGATCGGAAGCGGCTCCAGCGAGCCATGACCGCGTTGTTCCGGGCCGAAACCGCTGAAAAGCCCGACGCGACGGCGCGCCCGCAAGTCCGGACGGAGGTCGGCGCCGAGCGGCGTCAGCTCACCACCATGTTCTGCGACATGGTGGATTCCACCTCGCTTTCGGTGCAGTTCGATCCGGAAGACGTGCGCGACATGATCGCGAGCTTCCGCGAAACCTGTGTCCGCGTGGTGAAGCATTACGAAGGTTTTGCCGCCCGCTTCGTCGGGGACGGTATTTTGGTCTATTTCGGCTATCCGACCGCACATGAGGACGACGCCGAGCGCGCCGTGCGAGCGGGGCTGGAAATCGTCCGGGTGCTGTCGACCGCCCGCGCGATCGAGCCACGTGGTGCGCTCAGCCACTCACCCGCCGTCCGCATCGGCATCGCGACCGGTCTCGTCGTGGTTGGGGACCTCGTCGGACAGGGCACCGAAGAGCGCGACTCCGCGGTCGGAGAAACCGTCAATCTCGCCGCGCGGCTGCAAAGTCTGGCGCCGCCCAACGGCGTGGTGATTTCCACGTCGACCCAGTCGCTGCTGAAGGGGAAGTTCGACTACCGCGATCTCGGCGTCCACGCGCTGAAGGGCATCTCGGAGAAGGCCCAGGCTTGGCACGTGATGCGCGCCTCGCGGGTGGAGACCCGCTTCGCCGCCGCGATGGGCACGCGGCTGACCCCGCTCGTCAACCGCGAGGAGGAGATTGCGCTGCTGATGGGGCGCTGGCAGCAGGCCAAGGAGGGCGAGGGCCAGGTCGTGGTCAAGTTCGGCGAGCCCGGCATCGGCAAGTCGCGCATCATCCAGGAAATCTTCGAACGGATCGCCGGTGACCGCCATGGACAGGTCTCGTTCCAGTGCTCGCCCTATTACACCTCCACGGCGTTCTATCCGTTCGCCGAGCAGCTCAAATACTCTCTCGGTCTCGATCGCGAGGATGCGTCCGTGCAGTCGCTGGCGAGCCTGGAGACCGCGATCGCTGCCGCTCATGGCGACATCGAGCAGGTTGCGCCGCTGCTTGCCGCGCTGTTGTCCATTCCGACCGGTGACCGCTATCCGCCACTGGAGCTGTCGCCGCAGCAGCAAAAGGATGCGACCGTCGCGGCGCTGGTCAATCATTTCCTCGGCCTTGCGCGCGAGCAGCCGCTGGTGATCGCATTCGAGGATCTGCACTGGATCGACCCGACGTCCCGTGAGGTGATCGATCTCCTGGTCGATCGGGCACAGAACCGGGCAATCCTGGTCATCATCACCGCGCGCACCGAATTCCAGCCGAGCTGGAACGCCCATTCGCATATCACGACCCTGGTGCTGAGCCGGTTGAGCCGGCAGTTGCGCGCGACGCTGGTCGAGCGCGTGGCGGGACGCGAGCTTCCCAAGGAGGTCATCGAGGAGATCATCGTCAAGACCGACGGCGTGCCGCTGTTCCTGGAGGAGCTGACCAAGACGGTTCTCGAATCCAACCTCCTGACCGAACGGCACGGGCGCTACGTCCTGTCGGGCCCGTGGCGGCAGCTCGCGATCCCGGCGACGCTGACGGACTCGCTGATGGCGCGGCTGGACCGGATGGGGCCGTTCAAGCGGATCGCGCAGATCGGCGCCACTATCGGCCGCGAATTCTCCTATGAGACTCTGCACGCGGTCGCCAACACACCCGCCGAACAGATCGAGGCCGCGCTCAATCATTTGGAGGAGGCCGGACTGATCATGCGCCGCGGCCATCCGCCCGACGCGCTCTACTCCTTCAAGCACGTGATGATTCAGAACGCCGCGCATGCGAGCTTGCTGCACAGCGAGCGGCGCAAGCTGCATTCCCGGATCGCCCAGGTGCTCGCCGAGATGTATCCCGAGAAGACCGAGCGCGAACCGGAATTGCTCGCCCATCATATGACCGAATCCGGCCAGAGCGAGAGCGCCGCCAGCTTCTGGCTCAAGGCCGGCAAGCAGGCGGCCAAGAGTGGCGCCAATCTGGAGGCGATCGGGCATCTGGGCCGCGGCCTCAGCGTCGTGCAGGCCAATGCGCGCATGCAGGGCGCCGACGAGATGGAGCTCGAACTGCGCATCGCGCTCGGCAACGCGCTGATCGCCGCCAAGGGCTATGCCGTGCAGGAGGTCGAGGAGAACTACGTTCGCGCCCTCGAACTCGGCCAGCAGCTCGACGACGACGAAAAGGCCTTCGCCGCCACGCGCGGGCTCTGGGTCTGTCATTTCATCCGCGCCGATCTGACCCGCGCGCACGATCTCAGCGTCGAGCTGTTGAAGTTCGCCAAGCGCGAGCGGCTGAACGAGGGGACACAGCCGGCGCAGCAGACCGGCTATCTGATCGAGGCGCATCGCTCGATCGCGATGACCATGCTCTATCGCGGGCGCTTTGCCGCGTCCCAGCATCATCTGCACCGCTGCATCGACCTCTACAGCCCCGACCTGCACTCCGATCTGATGGAGCGGCACGGCACCGATCCCGGCGTCGTCTCGCTGTCCTATCTCGGCTATCTGCTGTGGTTCCTCGGCCGGCCCGACGCGGCGCGCCAGCACAGCGAGCAGGCGATCGCGAACGCCGAGAAGATCCGCCACCCCTTCACGCTCGCCTTCGCGCTCGTGTTCGGCGCCTATCTCTGCCAGCATTTGCGCGATGTCGAGGGCACGCGCGACCACGCCAACCGTGCCATGATCATCGCCACCGAGCACAACTTCCTGCACTGGAAGCAGCAGGCGGCGATCCTGCGCGGCTGGGCGCTGGCGCAGCTCGGCGAGGCCGACGAAGGCCTCAGCCAGATGCGGTTCGGCCTCGACGAATACGAAGCGATGGATTCCTGGCTCGCCGGCTGCTGGTTTCGCTGCCTGCTTGCGGAGGCCTACGCCAAGGTCGGGATGCGCGATGCCGCCTTGCGCGCGCTGGACGGTGCGCTCGCGACCGCAAGACGGACCGGCGACCACTCCTACCTCGCCGAAGTCTACCGCCTGCAAGGCGAGATCACCCTGTCGGACGGGAATCCGGCCTCGGTGCAGGAGGCCGAGGACCTGTTCAACCTGTCGCTGGAGATCGCGCGCAAACAGGGCGCGCTGTCCTGGGAGCTTCGCACGGCCGTCAGCCTCGCGCGCCTGTCGCACGAAGGCGGCAAGCGCGAGCACGCTCGTCTCCTGCTCGTACCGATCCTCGGCAAGTTCAGCGAGGGCTTCTCCACGCCGGACCTGAAACAGGCGATGCAACTGATCGACGAGCTCGGCGCGGGCGCGCTCGTTCGTGAACAGGCCGATCCCTGAGATGAGCGATCTTGCCGCCGCGCGTGCGCGTTACGTGGAGCTGATCGCAAGGCGCGAGCGGATCTCTTCAACGCGCCTGCTCGAAGCCCTCGGCACTGTTCCGCGCGAAAAGTTTCTGGCGAAGGGACCGTGGCGCATCAAGAGCGAGGCGGCGCGCAACTATCGGCTGACGCCGGATGCCGATCCCGTTCATCTCCAGGACAATGTGCTGGTCGCGATCGATGCGCGCCGCAAGCTCGACACCGGACTGCCGAGCCTGTGGGCGCACTTCATCGATTTGCTCGACGTCGGGGAAAAAGACCGTGTGGTCCAGATCGGCTGCGGGCTCGGCTATTTCTCGGCCGTGCTGTCGAAGATCGTCGGCCCGAAGGGCAGGGTGCAGGCAATCGAATGCGACGAGCGGCTTGCGGCGCGGGCCGCAACCTATCTTGGCGCCTATCGCAACGTCGCGGTCGTCCATGGCGACGGATGCGAGGACATCGGCGAGCCCGCCGACGTGATCATCGTTCATGCCGGCTTCTCGCAGCCGCATCCGCTGTGGCTTCGGTCGCTTCGTCCGCGCGGCCGCCTTCTGGTGCCGCTGACCCAGCGGGACCGCGAAGGCGCCGCGCTCAAGATCACCCGCAAGGGCAAGGGGTTCGAAGCCGAGGCGGTGCAGCAGATCCGGATCTTCCCCGGTCAGGGTCGAGGCGTGACCGCGCTCGACGACCGCGTCGCCGACTGGTGGCAGCGCGCCTCCGCACTGGCGACGCTGCGTTTTCGCGGCATCGAGCAGGGGCTGCCGTCGGATGGCTAATGCTTCGTTTCATTTTACCTTGATTGCGAATGTAAGTATTCAACACGCCTCGGCGCCGCTATGACTGCGGCCTGATCGCCATACGAGCGCGCGCCATGCATTCCGTTGCCCTGCTGACCGCCAGCTACGCCAAGGATATCGAGCGCTTTTCGCTGCTCAGCGAAAGCATCGACACCTGGTTGACGGGCTACACGCGGCATTATGTTCTCGTTAACGATGAGGATCTGCCGCTGTTCGCGCGGTTCGCTTCCGACAAGCGCGTCATCGTTCCGGCCTCGCGCTATTTGCCGAAATGGCTGTGGGCGCTGCCGCCGGCTCTGCAGTTCATCAGCAAACGGCGCGTCTGGCTGTCGCTGCTGTCGTCACCTGTTCATGGCTGGCACATTCAGCAGATTCTCAAGATCGCCGGCGTCCTCAACGCGCCGGAGCAGCGCGTCTGCATCCTGGATTCGGACAATCTGTTCTTCCGCGAATTCGACGTCGGCCAGTATGCCGGCGCCGAGAAGACGCCGCTATTCGTCACGCGCAACGGGATCGACGCCGCCCACCCCTTGCATGTCCTGTGGCTCCGCACCGTCGATCAGCTCCTTGGCATCAAGGACCGGTCCTTCCCTGCGGACGACTATGTCGGCAACGCGCTGGTCTGGGACAAGGACACCGCGCGTGCGATGACTGAGGCGATCAAGTCGGCGACGGGATTGAACTGGGTTCTGGCACTGTGCCGGAAGAAGAAGTTCTCGGAATATCTCATGTACGGCCATTTCGTCGCGAACGCGCCCGCGCATCTGGCCGCCCATCGGGTCACCGAAGACAGCATCGCGGTCTCGCATTGGGACGACACGCGCCTCGACCGCCCGGCCATCGAAGCGATGATGCGCGCCGCTTCGCCCGACCAGGTGGCGCTGTGCATCCAATCCTATTCGTCGACCTCGATCGACGACATCCGCGACGTGTTCCGTCTCAGCTCGCGCGACCGTCGCGGTCCGAGCCTGTCTCCGGAGGACATGGGGGACGAGGTTCAGTTCGAGGCTCCGAAGACGCGCTGAGACCCGGCGCCTTCACGCGTCTCTCGTGAACTTGCTGATCACGTTCATGAACGGCTTCGGCTTGAACTCGCCGTCAAGCGGCAAAGGACGGTTCGGCTGCTTGTCGGGCCGGGCAAAGGTGCCGTTGATCCAGCTGTAGCGGTCCGAGAGACCCCAGGTCAGGATCGAGCGCACCGGTCCGCTGGTCGAGATCGCGGTCAAGAGATCGTCGACGCGCTTGGCGACGATGGCATCGCGCTCTGCCGGCGTCCCCGTCAGCTTCTGGTCGTCGACATCGAGCTCGGTGACGAGCACCTCGAGCCCCCAGGCGCGCAGCTCGGTGGCGAATTCCGCGAGCCCATGGGTGTCGATCTCGAGCTCGGCATGCAGATGCGATTGCAATCCCACGGCGTGCAACGGCACGCCCTGGTCGAGCAGGTCCATGATGAGATGGCGGTAGGCCGCGCGCTTCGCAATGAACGTGTCCTTTGCCGACTCGATGTCGTATTCGTTGATCGCGAGCTTGACCAAGGGATCGGCCGCGGCCGCCGTGCGGAACGCCAGCGGAATCCAGCGATTGCCCAGATGCTGCGTCCAGAACGACTCGCGGCGGTCTTTCGGGCTGCGTGGATTGTCCGGGATCGGCTCGTTGACGACATCCCACGACGTCAGCTTGTCCTTGTAATAGGAGACGACGGTGCCGATGTGGTCGATGTAGGCGCGCTCGACGCCCTCGGTATCCTTGATCTGCTTGGTCCAGTCCGGAATGTCGTGATACCAGGCGAGCGCGTGCCCGCGCATCGTCAGGTCGTTCTGCCGGGCGAAATCCAGGATCGCGTCGGCACGTTCGAAAGCAAAGGTGTGCGCGTCGGGACGCAGCATCGGCCATTTCAGCTCGAGCACCGGAACCACCTGCGTACAATAGGTGCTGATGGCTTCGCCAAGCCTGGGATCGGCTTGCAGATCCCAGAGCGTGGCCGCGGCACCAAATCCCTGATGGCGCTGGGCGAGTTTCGACGCCGGCGCTGCGGACGCCGACGCGCCCGCCGCGAGTGCTGCGGCGCTGCCGAGGAGAAATTCGCGTCTGTCGAGCCTGGTCACGGCATTCCTTATCGGAGCCAACGCGCCATCGTACCAAGCGACGCCTTGCAACGCCGGGGTTTTCCCTCCTTGGGTTAACTTTGCCATCTCCGAATTACGGTTCCTTTCAGTGGTCGTGCCCCCACCAGGGAAGGGCAAATTTAACGCTAACCCGCGAAAGCGGCCTCAAAGCCGCATTCGCCGCCCGATCTCCAGACTTATGTGACATTCTTGAGAGATGCTGCGGCGCATTTCGTTCGCCCCGCCATGGTCCAATTGATGAACGGCCGTCACACTCGCAATAACGTTGCCGGTCCCGTGCTCGCATGCTGAACCGCCATTTCTCGATTTATCTCGTCGCCTACATCCTGCCTGCGGCGGTGGGCTTCTTCGCCGTCACGGCCTACACCCGGCTGCTGACGCCGGCGGAGTACGGCGTCTATGTCGTCGGCATCAGCCTGGCCGGCATTGTGGGCGCGATCTTCTTCGCCTGGATCAAGCTGTCGGTGTCGCGCTATCAGGCGATGTCGGCCGAGGTGGATTTTCGAGGCACTGCAATGGTCGCCTTCGCGCTCACCGTTGCCGTCCTCTGCGCCACCACGCCGCTGGTCTTCCTGTTCCGCAGCGATCTCAGCGTTGGGCTGCTGCTTGCCAGCATGTTCGTCGCGATCATGGCGAATGCCGTCGATGTCGGCCAGGAGTTCGAGCGCGCAAAGCTGCGCCCTTACAGGTTCGCGGCGATCTCGATCGTGCGCAGCGTATCGAGCGTGGGTTTCGGCCTGCTCGGCATCTGGTTCGGCTGGGGTGGACTGGGACTGCTCGCCGCATTCGGCCTGGGTTCGCTCGCCGGGATCATCCTGAACCTCGTCGGTGACCGCACCAGGATCGCGCGCTTTCAGCGCAGCCAGTTCGTGCAGCTCGCGCGCTACGGCCTGCCGCTGACGCTGGCGGGGTTGTCGGTTGCGGTCTACTCGGCCTGCGACCGGCTCATCGTGGCTTATTTGCTCGGGAAGGACGCCGCCGGCATCTTTGGCGTCGCCGCCGATCTGCCGAGACAGTTCATGGTCATGATCGCCTCCAGCGTCGCCGCGGCGACCGTGCCACTGGTGTTCCGGTCATTGTCGGACAAAAGCATCGAGACGACGCGGGAGCGGCTGACCGAGAGCCTCGAGCTTCTGCTCGTCGTGGTCGCGCCCGTCGCCGTCTGGCTTGCGCTTGCGGCCGATCAGGTCGCCGGCACGCTCGTCGGCGTCGACTTCCGCACCGGCGTATCGGTATTGCTGCCAACGCTGGTGCTCGCGCGCTTATTCGGCATCGCCAATCAATTCTACGTGCAGATCAGCTTCCAGCTTGCCGAGCGACCGTTCATGCTGGCGGCGCAGTCGTTCCTGACGCTGGTCGTGAGCGTGGCTTTGATGTTCGTGCTGGTGGCCAGCCATGGTCTCTACGGCGCGGCGCTGGCGACGCTTGCGACCGAAGCGATCGGTTTCCTCGTTGCCGTCGTCCTGATGCATCGCGCCCATCCGGTCCCGTTCGACCTCCACCGCCTGGCCGGCGTTGCCGTCTCCGCCGCAGCGATGGCGGCTGCGATCCTCGTAGCACGATCCCAGGTCAATGGGATCGGCCTCGTCCCGCTCATGGTCGTGAGCCTCGCCGGCGGGCTCGCTTATGCCGCTGCCGGCTGGTTGCTGAACGTCGCAAACGTCCGGACGCTGTCGCTGCGTTTCCTGCGAACCTTCAACCGCAAGGCGCTGGGCGTTTAAGCCGCAATATCTGACGAGGCTCGGCCTCACCGTCTGAAGCTCCGAGAGCGCCGCTTGGCCTGGCGATGGCTCGGTTCCGACCGGAAGCGCTCCAGGCGGAGGGCGTTTTTGTTGCGTCCATGGCCATAACCGTGCTTCTTGGGCCGCATGTCGGGAGCAGAGCAGATATGAGCCAAGGAATACCGGAAATCCGCGCATCGGCGCAGTTGCTTGCCCACTATCGCGAGCCCGACAATGCGCGGGGTATCCTCGAACTGGCGATTACGGCGATACCGTTCGTCGTCATCTGGGCTCTGATCTGGGCCGCTCTTGACCAGGGTTATTGGTTTGCCCTCCTGCTGGAGGTGCCTGCGGCGGGTTTGCTGGTCCGCCTCTTCATGATCCAGCACGATTGCGGACACGGCTCTTTCTTCCGCGGCCGCCTTGCGAACGATTGGGTCGGCCGTGCCCTCGGCGTGATGACACTGACGCCATACGGCTACTGGCGGCGCAACCATGCAGGCCATCATGCGAACTCCGGCAATCTCGATCAAAGGGGCTTAGGCGACATCGACACGTTGACCACGCGGGAATTTCTCGGGCGGTCGCGATGGCGTCGGACGCTATATCGTTTGTATCGACATCCCCTGGTGATGTTTGGCGTCGGTCCCTCGTATTTGTTCATCTTGAAGCACCGATTGCCGGTCGGGATGATGGGTCGCGGCTGGAAACCCTGGCTGAGCACGATGGGCACGAACATCGCCCTCGCGGTTCTCGTCGTCACGATGATCCAGCTGGTCGGCTATGGGCCGTTCCTGCTCGTGCATCTGCCGATCATTGTTCTGGCGGCGTCGATCGGCGTCTGGCTGTTCTACGTCCAGCACCAGTTCGAGCACACGCATTGGGCCCACGACGAGACCTGGAATTTTCACGACGCTGCGCTGCACGGCAGCTCTCACTATCAATTGCCGCGCGTCCTGCGATGGTTCACGGCAAATATCGGCGTCCACCACATCCATCATTTGTCCAGTCGAATTCCCTACTATCGCTTGCAGGACGTGTTGCGCGACAATCCGCAGTTCGCTGGTGTCGGGCGGATTACGCTGCTCCAGAGTTTGCGGACCGTGCGGCTGACCTTGTGGGACGAGGAGCGGCAGCGGCTCGTCTCCTTTGGAGAGGCAGCCTTGTTTGGCAAGGGAGCCAAGCTTGTTTGAAAAGGCGGCCTTGGCCCCAGCGGTTTCGCTTACACCGCCCCCGCGCGGCCGCCGAATGGCGTGAATCCGCGCGATCGGAAGGCGATGGGCGTTCTGCGCCCGTTCAAGGTGGCTTCGCCGTCCGACGCCGGGCGCTGGCAGCCGTGTCACCGACCCCCGGTCATTCTGTCGCAGCGATAGACCGCCAGCTTCGGCCGCGCGCCGCCCTTCCGCCTGCGTCAACCGTCGTATATGAGATTTATCGCCGGAACGTGCCGAATGTCGCCACAGACGGAACGTAAGGCGGCTGCAATTTCTTAATTCAAAGATCGCAATCTGATCAATGACCGGCGGACTGGCATTTCGACCGAGGATGGCATGAGAAACCTGACGACAACGGCGCAATCTACCGTGGCGATGCGGCGTTGGGGGCCTCCCGGAATTGCGACCTTGGCGGCAATGCTCGCCTTTGCGGCTGTGGCCCCGGCCAATGCGGCCAAGCAGGCGCGTCAGCCGGTCGAGGCGGTGGCGCCGCGCGAGGCCGGCGAGCCGATCATGGCGATCGTGTCGATCAAAAGCCAGCAGGTCACCTTCTACGACGCCGAGGGCTGGATTTTCCGCGCGCCGGTGTCCACCGGCACCACGGGACGCGAGACGCCGGCCGGCGTCTTCGCCATCGTCGAGAAGGACAAGGACCACCACTCGACCATGTATGACGACGCCTGGATGCCGAACATGCAGCGCATCACCTGGAACGGGATCGCGCTGCATGGCGGGCCGCTGCCCGGCTACGCCGCTTCGCATGGCTGCGTGCGGATGCCGTTCGGCTTCGCGGAGGGCCTGTTCGACAAGACCAACATCGGGATGCGGGTGATCATCTCGCCGAACGACGCGGCGCCGATCGACATCGTTCATCCCGCGTTGTTCATGCCGAAGCGGGACGCCATTGCGGCGGCGCCGGGCCGGATCGGCAAGCTCTCCGGTGAGGCCGAGGAGGCCACAAGGGCGGCCGACGAGGCCAAGAAGGAGGCGACTTTGGCCGCGAAAGAGGCGGCATCGCTGCCGGCTTCGCTGCGCAAGCTGGAACAGCAGAAGACCCGCGCTGACGCCGAGCTCGCCTTTGCCGACAAGCAGCTCGCGGCGGCCAAGACCGATCAGGCCCGCGTCAAGGCCGAGGAGCTGAAGCAGAAGGCCGCCATCAAGGCCGGCGACGCGGCGACGCAGCTCGATGCCGCCAAGGCCGCCGCACAGCCGAAGCGCGATGCGGTCGCTGCCACGAAAGAGGCGGCCAGGGCGGCAGCGGCCAGGAAGGCCGACGCCGTGAAGGCTGCGACCGACGCAAAGCTCGCGCTCGAGCCGGTCTCGGTCTACATCAGCCGCGCGACGCAGAAGCTCTATGTGCGGCGGAACACGCACAAGCCGGCACCGGACGGCGGCGGCGAGGTGTTCGACACCAGCATCGAGGTTCCCGTCACGATCCGCAATCCGGATCAGCCGCTCGGAACGCATATCTTCACGGCGATGGCGAAGAACGACACGGGTCTGCGCTGGAGCGTGGTCACGATCGACGACGGCGACAACGCCAGGAACGCGCTCGATCGCATCACCATCCCGCAGGAGGTGCTCGATCGCATTGCGCCGACCGCGTTGCCGCGCTCCTCGATCATCATCTCGGATGAGCCGCTGAGCAGCGAGACCAACTACCGCACCGAGTTCGTCGCGGTGCTGAGCAACCAGCCCCAGGGCGGTTTCATCACGCGCAAGCCGACCGCACCTCCGATGGCCATGGCGAGCGACGACGGCTGGGACAATGGCGGCAACGGTTTCGGCTTCTTCTTCCAGCGCGATCCCAATCCGCAGCCCGTCAATCCGCGCCGACGCGGCCAGTATCAATATTATCAGCCGGCACAGCCGATGCAGCGGGGCTTCTGGTAAGAGGCGGCGGCAGATCGAAGCCCGTCACGACCGCCGCGCCTCGATCACGATAGCCTGGATCTTGCCCTCGATCGGTCCGGACCCATGGCGCGTCCGGATCGCCTCGGCAACGATGTCGGTCGCAGCCTGAAGCTTGCTGGCATCGCGTGCCTCGATCTCGCTTCGCAGCGGCGTGCCCTGGCAGAGCGCGATCGCGACGTGCTCGGGCGACGGCGCGCGGCTTATTTCAGGTCGCGTTTCGATCTTTATATCACGGAAGCCTGCGCGTTCGAGGTCGGTTCTGATGACGGCCTTGTCGTGATAGCCGTGCGGCGTCCGGGCCATGAAACGGGGCGGGTCGTCGGGAAACAGCTTTTCGAGCGCGACCGTGGCTTCATGCGTCAGCACATTGTCTTCGATGCGATCCCAGACGTTGAACACGAACGTGCCATTGCCGTTGAGGACGCGCTTCACTTCCCCGTAGGCCTTGACGCGGTCCGGAAAGAACATGGCGCCGAACTGGCAGCACACCACGTCGAATTCGGCGTCGTCAAAGGGCAGGGCCGATCCGTCGGCCTGACGCCACGAGATGCGATCGTCATCCGCCTGGCGCTGCGCCGCGACGGCGAGCATCGGCTCGTTGAGGTCGGTCGCGACATAACGGACGCCGCGCGGCAGCGCCGCCGCGACCGCGCGCGTCACGGCGCCGGTGCCCGCCGCGATCTCGAGCAGCACGGAGGGAGACCGGGCCGCGACACGTCTTGCGATGTCCTCGGCGTAGACGGCGAAGATCAGCGGGACCAGATATTCGTCGTAGAGTTTCGGGATCGAGCCGGCGAAAACCTTGTCAGTGTTGGACATGCTTGCCTCGCTGAAGGTTCGGACACGAAGCTCACGTTACCATGGATTGCCGTCTCCCGCGCCAGCAGCGCGGTGAACCCGGCCGGTTGTTGCATCGCCTTGCCGGCCGCCGGCGTCATCGGCTCCCGCCGACCTCCCGGATCGGCCGCGTGCCGTCCCAGCTCAAAGCCGCCTGCCGGACCTTCTCAAAGAACGGCCCCTTGGTGCCGCTGATGTCGGAGATCTCGATTACGGTCCCAGGATGGGCCTGGGTGTCGAAATAGGCAAAGCGGCCCTTGTCGCCGCCGATCTGGCCCTCGTGGCCGATCCTGTAGCCGAGCCCGAGCGCCCTGTCATAGAGCGCCTGGTAGTCGTGGCTCCAGTAGGACATGTGCTGGAGGCCCTCGTGGCCGGACTCGAGGAATTCCCTGTACAGCGAGGGCGCGTCGTTGCGCTGCTGGATCAGCTCGATCTGGAGGTCGCCGGAATTGGCCAGCGCGATGCTCATCTCGACCGCGGAGTTTTCGCCGCGATGGCGAAACCAGTCGGTCTTGACGCGGTCCATGTAGTACCAGGGACCGACGCCCATCACCTCGATCCAGTGCTTCATCGCGGTGTGGATGTCCCGCACCACATATCCGTTCTGGCGCACCGCGCCGAAGATGCGGCTCATGCCAGCGCTCCTCTTGTCAGCTTGATCACTTGACCTCGATGCCCGCGTCCTTGGCAACCTGCTTCCAGGCCGCGATGTCGCGGGCGTTGATGTCACGCTGCTCGTCGCCGGGTACGAATTGCGGCGTGATGCCGAGCCCCAGCAGCTTCTCCTTGACCTCGGCATCGGCGAGCGCGTCCTTCAATGCCGCCGACAGCTTTCTTGCGATCGGTTCGGCAAGGCCCGCAGGCGCATACATCGCCCAGGACAGGCTGCGGTCGAACGGCACGCCCTGTTCCTTGTAGCTTGCGACATCCGGCAGGCTCGGCGAGCGTTCGCCGCAGGCGGCCAGCGCCTTGATCGAGCCGTCCTTCACCAGCGGAGTCGCGGTCGCCATGTCGAGTGTCGCCAGCGAGATGTGGCCGCCGAGCAAATCGCCGGCCAATTTGGCGATGCCGTTGAACGGCACGTGGTCCATCTTGATTCCGGTCTGCTGCATCAGGATTTCCGCGCAGAATTGTCCGGTCGAGCCGACGCCCCAGCTTCCGTACTGGATCGGCTCGCCCTTCCTGGCCAACGCGATCAGGCCCTTGATGTCGTCGGCCGCAAAATCCTTGGTCGCCACCAGCATGATCGAGGACGTGCCGATGCGCCCGATCGTGGTGAAATCCTTGATCGAATCGTAGGGCAGTTTCGGATAGATCGCCGGCGCCAGCACATGCGTGGTCATGCCGCCGACGGTGATAGTGTAGCCGTCATTCGCCGACGCCGCGACCATCTGGGTGCCGAGCGTGCCGGCGGCCCCGGTGTGGTTCTCGATATAGACGCTCTGTCCGAGCGTCTTGCCCATCCTGTCGCCGAGCAGCCGCCCGATCACGTCGCCGCCGCCACCGGCCGCATAGGGCAGCAGCATCCTGATCTTGTGGGTGGGATAGGCGGCCGGATCCTCGGCGCGCGCAGGCAGCATTGCCGAGGACGTTACGACCAATGACAATGTTGCGGCGCGCAGCAGACGAAAATGGACGAAGCGCGCCATGACCTGGTCTCCCCAGATTGCTCTCCGCTTCTTTTGAGAGCGGAGTTGAAGCGGTTGACTAGCGAACGATCGTTCGTTAGTCAAGCCGAATGGCTGTTCACACCACCAGCGCGGCGGAAGCGGCTGCGCCCACGACGCGCGAGCGCATCCTCGCCGAGGCGCTCGATCTGTTCGCGCAGAGCGGCTATGGCGGCGCCTCGATGCGCGAGCTCGCGCGTCGCGTCGGTATCCGCGAGAGCAGCCTCTACAATCACTTCGCCGGCAAAGCCGCGATCCTCGAGGCGATCGTCAGCGAGCACGGTCCGGCCAGCTCGGCGAGCCGGCTGGAAGAGCCGCGCTACAAGCAGCTCGCCCGCCAGCCCGCCGCGTTCTGCCGGCAGTTTGCATTGGACCTCGTCGAGCAATGGTCCGATCCGCGCGAGCACCAGTTCCAGAAAGTCATCACCGCCGAGCGCAACCGCGTGCCCGGCATCCGCGCCAAATTCGCCGATCATTTCTACGCGCGCGAGCAGAGCATGATGACGGATTATTTCCGCGGCTTTGCGCTCGCCGGTCTGGTCTCGACGCCGGATCCGCGTGAGACCGCGCGGCTGTTTGCGGCCGGGCTGATCTACATCCGTCTCGAGCATTACGTGATGGGCGCGGCACCGTCGTCGCGGGCGAAGGTGATCGAGGCGATCGACCGCTATCTCGCCTTCTTCCTGTCGCTGATCGCGGCGGATGGGGGGACAAACGACAACAAGAAACGAAAAGCCAAGGGAGAGAATCGTGGCAAGGCTGCCCCTGATTGATCCGGAGACGACCAGCGGCGACATCCGCGCCTCGTTCGACCGCATGCCGGTCAAGCTGAATATTTTCCGCATGATGGCGCACGCCGAAGCCAACATGATCCCGGCGATGCGGCTGGGCAATTCGATCCTGCACAAACAGAAGCTCAGTGCGGTCAATCGCGAGCTCCTGATCCTCCAGGCAGCCCAGCTCGAAGGCGGCGCCTATGAATGGCGCCAGCACGTGCCGATCGCGCTTGGCGTCGGCTGCACGCAAGCACACATCGACGCGGTCGAGCTCGCCGACTACGATGCCGCCGGCTTGAGCGAGGCCGAGCGCGCGCTGCTGAAATTCGGCCGCGAAGTGGTCGAGAACGTCCGCGTTCCCGAGGCGATCTTCGCCGCCATGCGCGAGCATTTCAGCGACCAGGAGATCGTCGAATCCATCGTCGCGCTCGGCTTCTACATGATGATGGCGCGCGTCACCGAGGCGACCGAAACGGATCTCGATCCCGCGGCCGGCATGGCGGTCTATGACGGCGGCAAGAAGCCGGGCGCCTGAGATGACGGATACCGATAGCAAGCGGGACCGCTACGTCCGCCCGCCAAGTGCGGAATCGCTGGGCGAAGCGCTGGGCAGGGGGCGCCTTAAGGGGCGCCGCATCCTGATCGTCGGCGGTGGCCAGCGCGTGTTCGACGCCGCCACCGATCCGATCGGCAACGGCCGCGCCATGAGCATTCTTTGCGCTCGCGAGGGCGCCAAGGTCGCGGTCGCCGATCGCAACCGCACCTCGGCCGAGCACACCGTCAAGCGCATCACCGACGAAGGCGGCGAAGCCTTTGCGATTGCCGCCGACGTCACCTCGGAGGCCGAAATCGTGCGCATGATCGAGGAGGCGCATCGCGCCATGGGCGGGCTCGACGGCATGGTGCTCAACATCGGCACCTTCGGCAAGGTCGGGCTCGATGCCGTCAGCCCCGAGGAGTGGAATGCGATCTACGACGTCAACGTTCGCGGGCCCATGCTGTGCTGCCGCGCGGGCCTGCCGAAATTCGACGACGGCGGATCGATCGTCTTCATCTCCTCGATCGCCGCGCTGAAGGCCGGCTCGCAGATGGCGGTGTATGATTCCTCGAAAGCCGCGCTCGGCGGCCTCATGCGCAACATCGCCCATCTCGGATCGCGCCGCGGCATCCGCGCCAACCTGGTCTATCCCGGCCTCGTCGACACGCCGAACGGCCGCGAGGCCGGCGCCGGCCGACCCTCGCGCGGCAAGGGCCAAATCCCGTTCGGCCGCCAGGCCACCGCCTGGGAAATCGCCTATGCCGTGCTGTTCTTCCTCTCGGACGAGAGCGTCTACGTCACCGCGCAGGCGCTCGCGGTCGATAGCGGCCTGAGCGGGATGTGAGAGGGCGCCTCGCGCCTATGGCTCGGGCCTGCGCGCTCGGCAGATCAGGTGGTCCAGCGAGACGCGGCCCGGCCCGTAGGCCATGATGGCGAGCGCCATCGCCGCCCAGGTGATGTGGATCGGCCAGCCGTCAGGTACGGTCAGCTCGACGATGACGGTCATGAACAGCAGTCCGAGCGCCGCAAACCGCGTGCCGAAGCCGAGCAGGAGGAGGATCGGAAACATGACCTCTCCGCATCCGGAGAGGAATGCCATCGCCGTCGGCGCCGGATAGTGATAGGGCCCGCCGGGCAGATGCAGCATGAACTCGTCGCTGAACAACGTCACCGCGGTGTCGTTGAGCCTGAGGAAGCCTGCCCATTTGAGCATGCCGGAACGCCAGAACGGCACCGCCAGCGCGACGCGGAGCACGAGCTGAACGAGCGACGGCGACGCGATGGTCTGCACGAGATGATTGGCCTTGTCGACGAGGACCCCGAGCGAGGGCAGGCCGCCGCCCGCCTGCATGCGTTGATCCGTGATCATCAGACGTCTCCGAAAGTGATTGAGGTGAAGGCGCCCGCCTGGATCAGGCCGGTGACGTTCGAAGCGAGGTCGAACTCGGCCGCCGCGTCCAGCGCGCGTGCAGCGGCCTCGCCGAGCGGCCGACCCGACATCAGGCTGCTCGCGAATGCCGCACCGCCGGGCGGCAGGTGCCGGACCTCGATGTCGAATTCGGCGCGCGTGACCAACGCGTCCTCCGGTGTCGCAGCGTCGATGCGCCCGACCGGCGACGTATCGCGGTTGGCCGCGAATATCGTCACCGCCGCGAATTGCGATCGCACGATTCCCGCTGCCGGGTGCGGTATGAGAACGAGATCGCCCAGCCGCTCCGGCGCAACCGCGGCGAGCTGCGCCGGCGACAGCGGTGCTGCGTCGGCGGCGTGATAGGCATCGAGCCAGGCCCGCTCGATGCGTGCGACATCTGCGAGCCATGGCATCATCTGCGCATGTTCATATTGCGCGATGAAGACGGGGAAGTCGCGGCCGTAGTCGAACAGCAGCGGTGAGATCGGCGGCGTCTGGCGAACATGGAAGCGCGCCATGGCACGGAAGAAGTCGGTGCCGGTGATGCGCTGCACCGCCGGATAGATCGCGGCGAGCGCGTCGATCAGGCTGACCGTGACATTGTTGCGGTAGACATCGTAGCGCTTGCCGGGGGCCTTGCCGTTCGGACCGGCCACGATCTCAGGCGCAGGGCGCACCGGGTCGAGCAGCGCCGGTGCAAAGGCTGCGGCAAAGCAAAGGTCAGGCTCAGGCGGCATGACGATCTCCCGTCAGCCCGACCGGGCGGTAACGATCGAGGATCGCCTGCGCAGCGGCGGCTTCCGCTTGCAGGACCGGCCAATCCGGGATCTTGCTGTCCCACTCGATCAGCGTCGGCACCGGAGCGCGGCGCTGGATGACGATCTCGTACAGCTTCCACACGGCGTCCGGGACCGGGCCGTCATGGCTGTCGATCAGCAGCAGGTCGCCTTCGTCGTCGGCCTGCTCGGCATGGCCGGCGAGATGAATCTCTCCGACGCGGGACAGCGGAAAGTCCGCGAGGCAGTCGAGCGCCGAGAACCCGTGATTGGTTGCTGATACGAAGACATTGTTGATATCGAGCAGCAGTCCGCAGCCGGTGCGTTCGGCAACAGTGCGGATGAAATCGGTCTCGCTCATGGACGATTCGCGAAAAGCGACATAGGTCGACGGGTTTTCCAGCAGTAGCGGACGACGGATCGCGTCTTGCACCTGATCGATGTGATCGCAGACATTTCGGAGCGTCGCCGCGGTATAGGGCAGTGGCAACAGATCGTTGAAGAAGCTGGTCTCATGCGTCGACCAGGCGAGATGCTCGGATACCAGCGCGGGCTGGTAACGCGCCACCAGTCCGCGAAAGCGGGCCAGATGCGCCTTGTCGAGCGGCTGCGGTCCGCCGATCGACATGCACACGCCATGCAGCGAGACGGGATGGTCGCGGCGGATCGCTTCCAGTGCGCGATGCGGCGGTCCGCCTGCGCCCATATAGTTCTCGGCGTGGACCTCGAAGAAGCCGCGCTGCGGTTTCGTGCTCAGGATCGCCTGAAGGTGTTCGGGCTTGAAGCTCGTCCCGGCGACGCCGCCGAGGGACGCGGAATAGCGGAGGGGCACCGCAGACATGTCAGGCGCGATTGCCGTCGTCATGGTTTCTCTCCGCTCTTCCCTGTTGTGGTGGTCGCGACGCAGCGCGTCAGACCGGCTTGAGCGAGCCCTTCTTGCCGCCCGGCAGCTCGATGCTGGTGCAGGTGCCGCCCTGGACGAATTTCCAGGCATTGCCCTGGAAGTCGGCGGTCGAGGTGCCCTGGCAAGTCGTGCCTGGTCCGGCCGCGCAATCGTTCTGGCCCTTGAGGGCGACGCCGAAGCATTTTTCCTTCTTGGCGGCGACGGCCGCGTCGCCCTCGGCCTTGGTCAGCGGAGCAGCAGTGGCCAGAGTCGCCAGTGCGGTCGACATGGCGCCGGCGAGAACGAGCGTGGTCACGGCAAGTTTGGCAGACATTGAAGTTTCTCCTGTTCGAGATGGCATGGCCTGGCAGGCGAAGAGCGCCTTGTTCGGTTCGCCCCGCACCCGGCTCGCGTTACCAATCAAGTAGGTCACGAGTTCGTGAGGCGGTTAGATGGGCGCACGGGCTGTGCGCTTGGATCGGATTAGCGGGTGACTGGCCGGTCAATCCAATGCCTAGTCTCTATCGAGACCTTAGCCGGAGAGCATTGGCGGCGGGGCGCGATGGCTGCCACAGGTAACGAATGCATACGCGCTGCGTAGAGCGGTAACAGGAGGTGGCCAGTCGCCGCTTTGCCGGAGAACGGAAACAGCGATGAATGTTGATCCCGGACGGCACCTGCGCGCGATCGCGAAGCTGACGGTCAGCATTCGGCTCGCCGTCTCGGCGCTGGTCCTGACCGCGATCCTTTTGACCGCGGCTCTCTCCAGCCTGTTGTGGTGGCGCACGGCCGAGGCGGCGAGCCGGCAGCTCGCATCGACCATCAACGAGCAAATCGTGGCCGCTGTCCGCAAGGAGGTCGCCGCGATCGTGGACGAGGCGCGTGCCGCGCACACTGCCATTCGGACACTGTTCCTGCAGAACGTGCTCGACACCCGCGACGCCGACAAGCGCGAATTCGTGTTCCTGTCGCAACTGCAATCGCAGGCGACGATCTCCTGGGTCGCCTTCGGCTGGCCCGACGGCTCCTTCTTCGCCGCGCACAAGCTCGGCGACCGCCGCCTCGAAATGATGGAGATCTCGCTGACCGATCATGCCGGCCAGCGCCGCATCGACGAATACGATGTGGTGCCCGGCGACATCGAATTCGCCAATCGCCGTTTCGAGCCGACCGATTTTCGGGTCGCCGATCGCACCTGGTTCAAGACCGGGCTGGCGGCCGGGGAGCCGGAGTGGTTCAAGGTCATGGACCATCCGACCGGCGAGCGGCCGTCGATTGCCTTTGCCGGACCTATCGACGTGTACCAGGAGCGGCAAGGCGTGCTCGCGGTCATCATCGAATACACCAGGCTCGCACGCTTCCTGTCGCAGCTCGAGGTCGGGCGCACCGGAACGGCTTTCATCATCGACGGCAGTGGTGAGCTGATCGCGGCGCCCGACAAGGATGCCGACGAGCTGCACGTTGCGAAGGGCGATACAACGCTGCTACCGCTGGCGCGGATGGCGCTCGTGAAGGCGGGCGAGGATGGTCGCAAGGAAGCCTGGCGAAGCCGGCTGACATCGGGTGG
Organism: Bradyrhizobium sp. i1.15.2; assembly: GCF_040548425.1. Taxonomy (NCBI): domain Bacteria; kingdom Pseudomonadati; phylum Pseudomonadota; class Alphaproteobacteria; order Hyphomicrobiales; family Nitrobacteraceae; genus Bradyrhizobium; species Bradyrhizobium sp. i1.15.2. The sequence goes on from NZ_JBEPRQ010000022.1 coordinate 69,703, forward strand.
CGCGGCTTACGAAGTGGCGCTCACGCCGCTGCCGTTTCCCGGCTGGTCGCTGGCGACCGTGATCCCCGAGGCCGAGTTTCTCGGTCCGGTCGAGACGACATTGCGCCGCCTGATCCTCGGCCTTGCCATCGGCGCCGTGCTCGCAGCGCTGGCCTCGGCGATGCTGGCGCGTTCCGTCATCGCCGCGCCGCTGTCGCGTGTCGTCGGCGAGCTCCGTCATGTCGAAGCCTTCGCGCTGGAGCAGGTCCGCCGCCATCCGTCGCGGCTGAAGGAGATCGCGAGCCTGTCGGGCGCGATCGCCGAGATGGCGGCCGGCCTGTCGGCGTTTCGCAAGTTCATCCCGGCCGATCTGGTCCGCTCGCTGTTGCGCCAGGGCGTCGAGGCAAGACCCGGTGGCAGCATGCAGGAGCTCAGCGTGATGTTCGTCGACATCGCCGGCTTCACCGGGCTGTCCGAGCGGCTCGGCGATCGCGTGGTGCCGTTGCTGTCGCGCTATCTCGACCTCGCCTCCGAGGCCGTTGTCGCGAATGGCGGCACCATCGACAAGTTCATCGGCGACGCCGTCATGGCGTTCTGGGGCGCGCCGCAGCCGCAGGCCGACCACGCGCTGCGCTGCTGCCGCGCGGCGCTCGGCTGTTGCAGGGCAATCTCGGCGTCGGGCCTTGCCGACGATCTCGGCCAGCCGCTCCAGATCCGGATCGGGATCAACTCCGGCCGCATGCTGGTCGGCAATATCGGCTCGGAACTGCGCTTGAACTACACCGTGATCGGGGATGCCGTGAACGTCGCAAGCCGCCTCGAGGGCGCCAACAAATCCTACGGCACGCAAATCCTCATTGGCGAAGCGACCGAACGTCTCGCACGCGGCGCCATCGTCACGCGCGAGATCGACAGCATCGCCGTGTATGGACGCGAGGAGGGGTTTGCGGTCTACGAGTTGGTCGGACTCGTCGGAGAGGACGGCGGCGAGACGCAAGATTGGATCGTCCGCTATGAACAGGGCCTCGCGAACTATCGCGCGCGCCGGTTTGCGGCTGCACTCGCTGATTTTGAAGCCGTGCTGAACATGCGCGGCTCGGATCGTCCGGCTGAATTGATGCGCGATCGCTGCCGGCAGTTGGTTGAGAGCGCGCCTGATGTTGCGTGGCGCCCGGTCGCGGCACTGACGACGAAGTAGTCGCGAAAGATTGGCGCGCTGACGGAAGTGAGCTGGCTACAAACCTATCTGCATGATACGCAGCTGACACCCGCCCTCCTACGCTCCCGGACCACCTCAAGACATGAAAACCACACTGCTGAAGTCCGAAGACTACGCCCGCTCGCCCTGGAAGAACGGCGGCGGCATCTTCACCGATATCGCGGATGCCCATCGCGCCGATTCCAGCGTGAGGGATTGGGACAGCTTGCTGTGGCGCTTTGCTTCCACGCCCATCGTGGCGGCCGGGCCATTCTCCCATATGCCCGGCATCGACCGTTTGCAGATGGTGGTCGGCGGCCGCGGGTTGGTGCTGAAGTCGCCCACGCAGGAATTCGACGAGCGCGAGCCGTTCACCACGGTGCGTTTCACCGGCGAGCTCGAGATCGTCACCGAGCTCCAGGAAGGGCCAGTCGAAGTCGTGAATTTGATGGGCCGGCGCGGTGCGGTCGCGCTTGAGCTCGAAGCGCTCAGGGCGCCCGGTGACCGGCGATTGCCCGCCGGCACGCATCTCATCTACGCGGCGCATGGCGACTGCGACATCCGTCTCGACGGCACGGATTTTGCGATTTCGCACGAAAACACCTTGAAGGTCGAACTGACCGGAGCATCGGCGCTTGCGCTCGTCTCGGGGCTGGCCGTGCTGGGGTCTATCCAGGTCGTCGGCTGAACGGCGTTCCCGCCGATCAGAGCGATGCGTACAATCCATGCAACTGGCTAGGTTGACGCCGTCGCGCCGGAGCACGATATCTGCCTTGATGCAGACCGCCGCCCAAAACACGATGTGGACGGCCAGGATATGAACGGGCAGATATGACCGCGCCAGAGAAGAAATCCGCCACGCTGTCCGACGGCGTCGTCGATTGGCTGATCAACGGCACGCGCGACCAGCGCTTCATCGACAATATCTTTGCCGAGATGTGCATCCGGCTTCAGCAGGCCGGCATTCCGCTGGCGCGGTCGACGCTTCACGTGCTGATCCACCATCCGCAATGGCTGGGCGCCCGCTTCATGTGGTCCGACGGCATGCGCGAGGCGGAGATTGCACGGGTCGACCATGACGTCCGCGAGCGGTCCGAGTTCATCGGCAGTCCCGCCAACGAAATGTTCGACGGCGCGACCGAGTTGCGCGAAAATCTCGAGCAGGACCCAGCGCTCGGCCGCAAGCACGCGCTCTACCGCGAGATGCGCGCGCAGGGCCTCACCGACTATGTGGCCTGGCCGCTCTATCATACGCTCGGCAAGCGCCATCTCGTCACCTTCGCGACCAACCGGCCCGGCGGGTTCGACGACGCGCACGTCGCCGCCCTCAAGAACCTATTGCCGGTGCTGGCGCTGGTCAGCGAGATTCGCATCAAGAACCGGCTGGCGCGAACGCTGCTCGAGACCTATGTCGGCTCACATGCCGGCGAGCTGATCCTCGCCGGCGCCACGCGGCGCGGCACCGGCACGACGGTGCGCGCCGCGATCATGATCTGCGATCTGCGCGACTTCACCAAGATTTCCGACAACTGGCCGCGCGACGACGTCATCGATCTGCTCAACGATTATTTCGACGCGATGTCGGAGCCGATCGCGCGGCATGGCGGCGAGATCCTGAAATTCATCGGTGACGGCCTGCTCGCCATCTTTCCGCTGAGCGAGCCCAAGGCCTGCGCAAACCTGCTGCATGCCGTGACCGAAGCCCGTCAGGCGATGATCGCGTTGAACGCGCGCAACGACGGCACCGGCCGAGCGCCGCTGAACTACGGCATCGGCGTCCATGTCGGCGACGTCATGTACGGCAATATCGGATCGTCCACCCGGCTCGACTTCACCGTGATCGGTCCCGCCGTCAACATGGCCTCGCGACTCGAAGCTTTGACCAAGCAATTGGGAAAGAAAGTGCTGCTGTCACGCGATTTCGCCGAGCTGGTCGAGCGAGAGTTCGAGCTGGAGCATGTCGGCAAATATGAGGTGCGCGGCTTCAGCGACCCGATCGAGCTTTTTGCGTTTTGAAGATGACGGCGGCCCCCGGCCCAGCAGCGGGCGAGCTTCGAGTCCTGTTGCCAACCCGGGATTGTGTGACTACGCTCGGTGCGACGCCGCCCAAGCGTTTCGTCCAAGCGTGTCATCGATCGGCCGCACGTTCATGCCAAAATTCCTCCGCATCGGAATCCATCAGTCGAATGTATCGGGCTACACGTCGAAGGCGTGGTGTGTCCGGCGCGTTGGCACCGCGATCCTCCTGAAATGGGGCGCCGTGGAAGTCCAGGGCGCCGGTGACGGACGAAAGGTCTACTGGACGCGTCTGCCGCAGCAGAAGACAATTCGCTGCGGCAGCGCGCAGCGGGCCCAGGATTACGCCAAGGCCGCGATCGCGCGACGCCGCAACCATCGTTATGAACCGCTGGCCGGCGCGATCGTGCTCCGGCGCCGACCGGCCGCAGGCAGCACCGAACTCAAGCGGGCGCTCGCCACGATCCTGATCGTCGATATCGTCGGCTCCACGGCAAAAGCCGCAAAGCTCGGCGATGTCCGCTGGACCAAGATCATGGGCCATTATTACGCGGCGGTCCGCAAGGAGCTGAAGAGCTCGCGCGGCAAGGAAGTCACGACGACGGGCGACGGCGTGCTGGCGACGTTCAAGACGCCGGCTGCCGGAATCAATTGCGCGACCGCGATTCAGAAGGCCGTGCGTACGCTCGGCCTCGAGATCAGGGTCGGCCTGCATGCCGGAGAATACACCGTGAGCGGCACTGAGGCGGTCGGCCTCGCCTTCCACATCGGCACCCGCGTCGCCGCAAAGGCGCGCGCCGGCGAGGTGCTGGTGTCGAGCGCGGTGAAGGAGCTGCTGGCGCCGCAGTCCGGGATCCGCCTCAGGGAACACGGCGTGCACCAGCTCAAGGGCGTGCCGGAGCGCTGGCGGCTGTGGCGGGTGGAGGGCTGAGGCGATTGGGGGGGCCGCATAGACGCGATCATCTCATCTGGACGACGACCTTGCCCTTGGACCGTCCCTTTTCCAGATATGCCAGCGCCTCTTTCGCCTGTGCGAACGGAAAGACCTTGTCGATCACCGGCCGGATACGCTCGGACTTGAGCAGCTCGCCGATCCCGGCGAGTTGGCTGCCGTCCGGGTGCACGAACACGAACGAGTACTCAGCACCGATTTTGCCGGCTTGGCGAATGATCTTGCGGCTCAGCCATCCGAACAGGAACACCATGACGAAGTTCATCCCGCGGGCGCGCGCGAACGCGGCGTCCGGCGGCCCGACCAGCGAAGCAATCCTGCTCCCCCGCTTCAGGATCCGAAGCGATGTCTCGACTGCGTCGCCCCTGAGCGTGCCCAGCACCGCGTCGTAGTCCCGCAGCACCGCTTCGAATTGCTGCGTCTTGTAGTCGACCACCTCGTCAGCCCCGAGGCTACGCACCAGATCGATATTGCCGGTGCTGGTCGTCGTCCCCACTTTTGCCCCGAGATATTTCGCGAGCTGGATCGCAAACGTGCCGATCCCGCCGGCGCCCGCGGGAATGAACACCTTCTGGCCGGGCTTGAGACGTATGCGCTCCCTAAGCGCCTGCCACGATGTCAGGCCGACCATCGGGATCGAGGCCGCCTGCACGAAGTCCAGATTCGCAGGTTTGAGCGCGGCGGCATCCTCCGGCACGATCGCGAATTCGGCGAGAGCGCCGGTGCCGAGATCGAAGATGCTGGCAAAGACGGCATCGCCGGGCTTGAAGCGGGTCACGCGGCTTCCGACCTCGACGACGATGCCCGCGAGATCGCTGCCCAGTGTGGCCGGCAGTTGAAACTTGAGGATCGGCTTGAACGTTCCCTTCGGAATCATGTTGTCGATCGGGTTCAACCCCGCGGCGTGAACCTGGACCATGATTTCGTTCGGCTTCGGCGTCGGCCGCGGGATCTCGGCCAACGCGATCTGGTCCGGCTTGCCGTAGCGCTTGAAGACGAGTGCTTTCATTTTTTCTCTCGGTCCGGAGGTTCTTCGCACTGGCAAGCCTGCCGCCCTCAGAAAGCCCGCGCGGTGCGGGCGGGCTGCGGCGCCGCAGTCGCATCGAGCCGCAAATCTTTTCGAAGCCCGGCATCCACCAGGGCTGCAGGCGCAAACCGCCGCAGAAACCGCAGGCGCTTCGCAAGGCTGCCGGCCGCGTATTTGAGTTGCGGGCGCGCCGCGCTTGCCGCCTTCAGCACGGTCTCGGCCACCACGCCGGGCTGTTCGGCCGTCGCCATCACCTCGTTCACCCGCTTGGTCACGCCGGCGCGCGCCTCGCGATATTCCTCGAGCGTGGCGTCGGGCTCCATGAAGTTCGCGTCGAACGGCGTCTTGGTGTAGGCGGGCTCGACCACGGAGACCCGGATGCCCCGCGTGCGCAGTTCATGGTCGAGCGATTCCGAATAGCCTGCCACCGCGTGCTTGGTCGCGGCGTAGAGCGCGCCATAAGGCATCGGCAGAAAGCCGAGCACCGAGCCGATATTGATGATGCGGCCATTACCCTGGCGGCGCATGTGCGGCACGACGGCGCGCGTCATCCGGATCAGGCCGAAGAAGTTCGTCTCGAAAATCGCGCGCGCCTGCTCCATCGAGCTCTCTTCCGCGCCGGCGGGGGCAACGCCGAAGCCGGCGTTGTTCACCAGCAGGTCGATGCGGCCCTCGCGCCGGATCAACTCGCCGACGGCGGCTTCCACCGACGCATCGCTGGTGACGTCGAGGGCCAGCATCTCGAAGGCCTGCTTGCCAGACTGTGCGCCCCGCCTGCTGGTGCCGAACACCTTATAGCCGGCGTTCGCGAGCCGCTCCGCCGTGGCCTGGCCGATGCCTGAGGAGGCGCCGGTCACCAGCGCGATCTTCGGTGTAATCCTGTTCATAATGCCTCTCCGACGCCACTACCGGGCCTGAAATCGTTTGATTACGATCGTAACTATTGATATACATGACGATCGTAATTATAAAAGTCAAGCCCCGTATCCGAGGATCGGTCCCATGCGCGTCTCAAAGGAACAGGCTGCCAAAAATCGCGAGCATATTCTCGAGACCGCCTCGCGCCTGCTGCGGGAGCGCGGCATCGCCGGCGTCGGTGTCGACGCGCTCGCCGAGGCGGCCGGGATGACGCACGGCAGCCTGTACAGCCAGTTCGGCTCCAAGGAGCGGCTGGTCGAGGAAGCCGTGGCCCATGCGATCAAGGCCAAAGGCCAGGAATTGCCCGAGGCCTTCGCGCTCGAGGACTATCTTTCGGAATATCTCTCGCCGGGGCATCGCGACGATCCCGCCGCCGGCTGCCCCTTTGCTGCGCTCGCCTGTGAGGTGTCACGTCAAGGCGGCGGCCTGAGGCAGCGCTTCACCGCCGGCGTGCGCAGCACGATCGCCCTGCTGAGCAGCCGGATGGCTTCCACGCTGAAGCCACGCCAGCGCGAGGACAAGGCGCTCGCAGCGGCCGCATCCATGGTCGGCGCCCTCGTGCTCGCCCGCGCCGTGGACGATCCCAAGCTGTCGGACGATATTCTTCGCGCGACGAGGAATTCGCTGGGAGGGTGAGACCGCGTCTCGGCGGGACGCCGAAAGTCCGGAACAAAATTCCGGTGTCGACGTTCGATGTCGCGGATAGCCAATGGCAATGGCTGCCGATCTTCGACATCGACACACGTTTCGAACGCGCATGGATGATGACAGCGATCTGGTGCTCGGCATGTTGGCCCTGGCCGTCGCTGCCCTCCTATTGGTGGCGGGCGAGCTCTATCTCGTGACGCGACCGGAGCCGCCGCAAACTCACGCACCGGCCCCACCGGTCGTAACATCGTCGGCCGAAACCATTTTTTGTCATGTCGATTTTGCAGCGTAAGCAGACAAACTCGAAGAGGTGGGCAATGGGAAGCACTGCAACTGTTCCGATGCTGTCGCCTGAGGGCGGATTGACACATTACCTGGCGGAAATTCGCAAGTTTCCGATGCTGCGGCCCGACCAGGAAATCGCCTATGCCAAGCGCTGGCGCGAGCAGGGCGACCGTGAGGCAGCCTATCATCTGGTCACAAGCCATCTGCGGCTCGTTGCCAGGATTGCGATGGGATATCGCGGCTACGGCCTGCCGGTTGCGGACATCATTTCCGAAGGAAACGTCGGCCTGATGCACGCCGTCAAGCGCTTCGAGCCGGAGCGCGGCTTTCGGCTTGCGACCTACGCGATGTGGTGGATTAAGGCGTCGATCCAGGAATACATCCTGCGGTCCTGGTCGCTGGTCAAGATCGCCAACAGCGGGGCGCAGAAGAAGCTGTTCTTCAAGCTTCGCAGGACCAAGGCGGAAATCTCCGCCCTGGAGGATGGTGATCTCCGCCCCGAGCACGCCAGCCAGATCGCGCGGCGGCTCGGCGTGCAGGAGAACGACGTGATCGAGATGAACCGGCGCCTCGGCGGCGACCTGTCGCTCAACGCTTTGGTGCGCGACGCCGACGGCGGCGAAGTCCAGGACTGGCTGGTCGACCCCGCATCCAGTCCTGAAGCCGAATACGCCGAGCGGGAAGAAACCAGACGGAGGCGTGACGCCCTCGCCGGCGCGCTGGCCGTCCTCAAGCCGCGCGAGCGCGACATTCTCGAGGCGCGCTGGCTCTCCGAGCCGCCGCTGAGACTTGAGCAGCTCGCGGCACGGTATGGCGTTTCACGCGAGCGGGTGCGGCAGATCGAAATGCGCGCGTTCGAAAAGGTTCGGGCTGCCATCGGGGGGCGCTTGGCAGCCGGCTCTTGAAACCAAATCGCCGTCTCCTAATTCTTTTGGCAGCCCCGACCGAAACATCGAGCACAAGCAGATGCCTGACGAGTTGATCGTCCGGGTTTTGCAGCGCGTGCGTGGCCCTCGCCGCGCGCTGAGCTGCGCCAATCGACAACCAAGACAGGAGATAAGGAGAAACGACAATGGCACTACGTGATCTCATTCCGTGGAACAACGGCTCACGCAACATGGCCGCTCAGCGCGGCGAAGCCGGCAATCCGCTGCTTGCGCTTCACCGCGAGATGAACCGGCTGTTCGACGACGCTTTCCGCAGCTTTGATCTCGGCCCGTTCGGTTCCTCGACCGCAATGGGCTGGCCGAACGTCGAACTCGACGAGAGCGACAAGGAGGTCAAGGTTGTCGCCGAGCTTCCCGGTCTCGAACAGAAGGACGTCAACGTCGAGCTTGCAAACGGGGTGCTGACGATCAGCGGCGAGAAGAAGAGCGAAACGGAAGACAAGGAGCGTCTCTTCAGCGAGCGTTACTATGGCCGTTTCGAGCGGCGCATTCCGGTCGATGACGTCGACCAGGACAAGGTCGCGGCTTCCTTCAACAACGGCGTTCTTACCGTCACCCTGCCGAAGTCACCGGCGGCACAACAGAAGGTGAAGCGGATCGCGATCAACGGCAAGTAAAGCATGAAGCGGGCGGGAGTCGTCTCTCTCGCCCGCGTCCTGCCGGCGGCCGCATTCGCGTCCGTCGGCTCGCTGCAAAATTTTCCGGAACGCCCGGAAACTTCAATTCCGGTCTGGCGTTTTGCGGTCGGTTTCCAAGTTCTGGGAGTCGCACATGAAGAAACTTGCTTTAGTCCTGACGATGATCTCGGCCCTGTTCGTGGCGGCGGCTTCGCCGGCGGAAGCCCATGCTTGGCGCGGCGGCTGGCACGGCCATTGGGGAGGCCCGGGTATCGGCTTCGGTCTTGTTGCCGGTGCGCTTGCGGCGGGGCTCGCGGCCGATGCCTATTATGGCCCGCGCTACTATGGCCCGCCCTACGGCTACTATGGACCGCGCGTCGTGCGGCGGGCCTACTATGTGCCTTACGCCTACGCTCCTCCGCCCTACTGGGATCCCTGGTGGTGACAAGACAAGGCCCGGACCATCATCCGGGCCTTCCTGCGTGAGCGCAATCGGTCAATCGTTCGTGGCGCGCCTATTTGCGGTTCGCTCCGGTGGAGCCGGAACCTGGCATGGCCTGCTGGCCTCCTTGCGTTTGCCTTGTGTCGTTATCGCCTGGCCGCGTCGTCGACGATTTGGCCGGTGCGTTCGCGCCGCCGCCATTGTTGTCCGATGATGTGTTGAGGCTGGAGGCTCCCGCTCCCGTCGTGCCGCCGGTGCTGGAGGAGTCGATGCTCGACCCGGTCCTGGACGCACCCGTGCCGCCTTGCGCGAATGCGGAAGGGGGAAATGCGAGAGCCGCAACGAGCCCTGCGAGAACCAGCTTTTTCATGTCCGCTCCTATGCTTGACGTCGTCACATGCCGTGCCGAGGCAAAGATTTGGGGACGCACCTGTTCCTGCGGGGCAGCGCAAATCCGGCACCAGCGACGATGAAGTCATCCCGAACTCATCGCGCCCGGGGCGATCCGTTCCTGCGCTTGCGGCGTCAGCTCGTAGCGATCGTCGGCTTTCATCAGCCAGCCCGCCTCGATCATGCGTCGCGTCATGCCTGCGCTGCACAGCGGGTGGCTGCCGCCGGGATGAAACAGCGCGCCCTCGCGTTCGATCAGGTAGCCGTAGAGCCGCGCCTGTCGAAGCGGGTTTTGCATCCCTGGTGTGGGCGCCTCCATGGTCTCTCGCGCAGTCCTCCAAGACGGCCCTGAAATGACGGGCTGAGATGACGGGCCGATCCCCGTCAGGCGGCCCCGGCCTGTGGCCCGGGGGCGGGGCTTCGAGCCGAGACCGCCATTGCCGGACTCGCAAGGACCCGGCGCGGCCCAATACGCGACGGCCCCAGGTCGTTCCTACAAAGTCGTTCCTACAAAGTCGTTCCTACAAACCTGATGTCCTGGTCCTTACGCCTTGCGCGCCGGTCTTGGTCATCTGCACCTCCCTGAAAAGACCGCAACGCGCCTTGCCGCAGGAAGTGCCAATCGAGGTTGGAGCGAGGCGGCTGATCGGGGCGAACATCAGGTTGGTGTTCGCGCCGGACTGAAGGTTTGCGCAATCTGACCGCCTCCACCTCGGCATCGGAGAGGCCGCCAGCCCAATATCACCGCACGCCCGTGCCCTTGCAGCGCTGGCACTTCACCACCTTGTCGCCCTTCTTGAGCAGGCCTTTGCCCTCGCAGTTCTTGCATTTCTGCTTCTTCTTGATGTTCGGGCCTTTTTCACTGGTCATGGATGGCTCCTGCCGCGGAAGGGGGGACGGGCGCCTTGTATAGGATATTGACCCCGCGAAAGCGGCAGAAATCATCAAGAGTGCTGCCCCCGTAATCCGGCGTTCGATCAGGGACGTCCGCGAATATTCGCGCCGGAGGGGCCGCCGACCGTCTGGATCGGCTCACCGGCGGCGCGGTCCAGCGGTGGGTGCGGCCTGGCGAGTCCGACTGTTCCGGGAGCTGCGTCGTTGCTGACCGCAGGCATGTTGACGCGCTCCATCGTGATCGCAGATGCAACCACGATGGCAACGGCGAGGGCGATCGCACTCAAAACCAGGGTCATCCGATTCTGGTCTTCCATCGTGAGACCTCCGCGAAACGGCTCGCGGGGATAATGCCGGATCGGCGATTTAGTTGCTCTCACCCGGTTCAGGCTGCGCCGCACACCAGGTCTCCAGCTCCTATTTCGCGCTCGAGAAAGCATCCGCTGCGTAGACGACCTTGCCGCCCACGACCGTCAGCAGAGACGCCGTGGCGCCAATTTGCTCGACGGGGACGGACATGAAATCCCGATCGAGAATCGCGAAGTCGGCGAGCTTGCCGGTCTCTAACGTGCCGCGCCGCGTCTCGTCGAAGCAGAACCACGCGCTTCCCACCGTGTAAAGGCGCAAGGCATCTTCGCGGCTGGGTGTTTCGTCCGGGCCGCGCGTCGACAGTCCGCCGACGGTCTTGCCGTCGAGCATCCATTGCAGCGCCACGAACGGATTGTAGGATGCGACCCGATGCGCATCCGTGCCGGCCCCGACATGGACCCCCATGCGCAGCGCCGTGGCGAGGGGTGGCATGCTGCGCGCGGCTTCGCCGGCCTGCGCCACGATACGGTCGCCTCCGAGATACATCGCATCCTGCATGGTCCAGCCGACACCAAGGGCTTTCATGCGCGCCAACGTCTCGGGCGAGGTGTTGTCGAGATGGGCGATCGACCAGCGCAACGGCGCGAGCGGCGTCTCCCTGTTGACCTCGTCATAGAGGTCCAGGAGGTGATGGACGGATTTGTCTTCCTGCCAGTGGATGGTGACGGTCAGCCCTTGCTTGGCCGCCCAGCGAATGATCTCGCGAAACTTGTCCTTGGCGGCCGCGTCGGGCGCATTGTTGTTGTACATGGCGCCGGTGATCCGCTCGCCCAGTCCGTTGAACCGCAGCATGTCGTCGCCGAATCCCATCGGCAGGAACGGCGTGAGGGACTTGTACTCCTCGAATTCCGCGCCGACATTCTGCGCGAACAGGCTGTAGGCAACCCGAACCGAAAGTGATTTCTCGCGCCAGAGCTTTTGCAAGGCGGCGTAATGGCTGGGATAGATGCTGAAGCCGCCGGGATCCACGATCCCGGTCACGCCGAGACGATTGAGCTCCGTGAAGAACTGCCGGGTCCCGGCGACATTCTCTTCGAAATTCGGCCTCGGCAGCCGATCGAACAGCGCGGAGATGCTGACAATGGAGCCATTGAGCCAGCCCGTGGCGTCGCCCGATGCGGCTGTGATACCGGCCGGCAATTGATCCGCGGAGATCCCGAGGGCTTGTTGCGCCTTTGGCGTCATCAGCACCGCCGCATAGAACAGCTGGATGTAAGCCGGATTGTCGGGAACGGCCGCCATCACCTCGGCGAGCGTTGGCCGCCGCTTCTCCGCAAATTGCAATTCGCTCCAGCCACCGGCCACGATGATCCAGGACGCCGGCCGCGCTTGTGCCGCCTGGCGCAAGCGTTCCATGGCCTCGGGGATAGTCTTTGCGCCGATCCAGTTGACCTCGGTTGCGTAGGTGAGGCCGGCGCGCACCGCGTGAATATGGGAATCGATCAATCCCGGAATGATCGTGCGGCCACCCGCGTCGACACGGCGCGTCGCGGGCCCGATCATGCCTTCCATGGCATCGTTGCCGCCAATCGCGACGATCTTGCCGTCGCGGACGGCGAGAGCCTGCGCGATCGTCGAAGCAGGATCCAGCGTCACGAGCTTTGCGTTCGTGACAATGAGGTCGGCCTTTTGTGCGTGAGCCAAACTGGCCCAGCACGAGATCACCAAAATCGCCAGAAGCTTTCGCATCATCAGTCCCGACATGAGAGAGGCCGAAGCGGCGCCACGCGTCCGCCGCTGGATGCGCTCGCGGACATCGCGCATCGTAATGGGAGTGTTGTGATATTGACCATGTCCGGCTCCAACGAAATCCACCGGTAAATCCGGTCACGGCTCAGGCAATCGCTTTCATTGGTAGGCCTTCTTGGACACGTATCGAACCTTATGCATCGCCCAATCCAGAGGTTCGCGAATATCGAGCAAGTCAGACGCGGCAACGCCAGTGCATTTGGATGATTGGGGGTCCGGAGCAGCATACGCGGCGCTACGATTGCGATCCGCGATCGCTCTCGGATGAGAGACCCTGCTCTCTATCAACGCGGCCGCAATCGATGATTCATCAGGGGGCATGGCTGCATAGACGGGACATAAGCCTTTGAATTGCTGATCATTTATAAGTTCGTCGCTTGGGTGACGGGTTTGATCTTGCCCAGGGCCTGTGATTCTCCTGAGCGCCGTCAATACGTCCAACTGCCACGAAGCAACTCCCTTCGCGTCGAGCAACGGACCGTCTATTGTCGGTTTACTCAACGGATGCGGGCAACGTCGTGTACATTCAATCAGTGAGCATTTCCGGATTTCGCTCCTTTGGCTCGACGCCGCAGAAGATTGACCTGACCGATGGCCTGACGGCTATCGTCGGGCCCAACGCATCCGGAAAGACCGCGTTGCTGCAGGCGCTTTGCAAAATGTTTGGCGTCAGCCGTGCGCAGCGCACCATACATCGCTCCGACTTTCATCTGCCTGTTGGGGTCCCCCCTGATGATCGGACAGCCCGCAATCTGTCGATCGATGCGATCGTCGCTGTTCCTGAGCTTGCGGCTGGCAAGGCGACGCCAAAGACAATCGCGCCCGTCTTCAAGCATATGCAAATAGCAGGACCGAAAGCTCAGCCGCTTTGTCGGTTGAGGTTGGAAGCCCAATGGGTTGATGATCAGACGGCCGAAGGGGAAGTTACTCAGGACCTGTTCTGGATATCAACTCTGGACGAGAAAATAACGGACGAGCACAAGAGTGCAGTCTCAGCGACCGACCGCGGACTAATTCAGGTCTACTACACGCCAGCTTCGCGGGACGCTGAGGCACAAATAAAGAGTTCGACCGGCGCGCTAGCGGCGCGTCTCCTTCGGGCAATCGAGTGGTCCAAGGGGACTCGCAAATCTATCGAGGACGCCACCACGGACTTATCAAAGGCGTTCCGCGCAGAAACGGCGATCAAGGCCATTGGCGATGCCCTGTCCTCACGATGGAAAGACCTGCACGACGACGTAACTGATAAGCAGCCCACGCTCAATTTGGTAAGTCAACGCTTTGAGGAAATCGTCGCGAAGGTTCAGGTATTGTTTCAGCAAGGTCCCGCCGGCATCGAGCGCGGTCTTGATGTCTTAAGCGATGGACAGCAATCGCTGTTCTACTTCGCGCTCGCGGCTGCAGTGTTTGATCTTGAACGGAAAGCAGTGGGAGGAACTGTCAAGGGCTTCCGCGCTGAGGATTTACGAATTCCTGCCCTTACCGTGTTTGCCATCGAAGAACCGGAAAACCACCTCTCTCCATACTATCTTGCTCGCATCGTTCGACAGGTACGTTCGATAATAATGGGCGATGCTGCGCAAGCGCTTGTAACGAGCCACTCGCCCTCAGTTCTCAGCAGAGTTGAGCCAGAAGAGGTGCGTTATTGCCGATGCGACCATACCTCGCGCGAAACCACAGTAAGCAAAATTGAGCTTCCGAAGGACGACGAAGAGGCGATCAAGTTTATTCGGGGGGCGGTCGTCGCTTTTCCGGAACTCTACTTCGCGAGATTTGTCATTCTGGTCGAAGGGGATTCCGAGCGCATTGTTCTCCCGCGACTGGCGCAGGCTGCGGGTCTCCTGGTCGATCCGTCGTTCGTCGCGATCGTTCCGCTTGGCGGCCGTCATGTCCAACATTTTTGGCGTTTATTGCGCGGTCTATCGATACCCTTTGCGACCCTGGTCGACCTTGACCTGGGACGAAGCGGCGGAGGATGGGGCCGTGTCAAAACGGCGTTGAGTCAACTGATCGAATTCGGAGAAGATCGCAAGCAGTTGCTCGCGATTGAGGGAGGTAAAGAAGCCGACCTCGAAAATATGCATACTTGGACGTCCACCGAAGTGATGACCAGCTGGATCGAGTTTCTGAGGCAGTACAATGTCTTCTTTTCGGAGCCGCTCGATCTCGACATGGCCATGCTGAAGGCGTTTCCGAAGGCTTACGAAGCGATCATTCCCAAAGGAGGTGGCCCGTCCGGCAAAAAGGAGACCGCAACAACGGCGGTGTTGGGTGAAGGCGGGAAAATGGACGCCTATAAGGATAGGTATCCCGGTTACGAGGAATTGATGTCAGCCTATCGCTATCACTTTTCCACGCACAGCAAGCCAGCGACGCATCTTAGAGCATTTACACATCTAAATGACGCTGCTCTTAAGAAGGATGTGCCCGAGGCCTATCGCGACCTACTGAAAAATGTTGCTGATAATCTCAAGCGAGACTAGCAATGGCGCTCCTTCGCCGCCGCGTTGATCCTAAGGAGTGGCAGCCTGTCGGCATAGATGCGCTCGAACTGGCCGCATTGGACGTCGTACGTTCAACGGACAATCGGTCAGTAATTGCTGGGCCAGGTTCCGGGAAGACTGAGTTGCTCGCTCAGCGGGCTTGCTTTTTACTGCAGTGTGGCTACGCGCCGTCTCCTCAGCGCATACTCGCGATCAGTTTCAAGCGAGACGCTGCGTTCAATCTCGCAACACGTGTAAAAGCGCGAACCCACGTGGAACTGTCGCATCGATTTGACTCCTACACCTTCGATGCGTTCTCAAAGGGGCTTGTCGATCGCTTTGGACAGGCGCTGCCCAAAGCGTGGCGACCCACGCCGAACTACGAAATCGGCGACGCAACCTTCTCGATCGTTCAGAACGTGCTCGAGTCTCTGACGCCTCCAGCCGCGATAGGAACGAAACGGGACATCATGGCAATTGCGTTCAAGACTTTTGAGAAGGACCATCTTGTCGTGTCTCCGATTTCTGAGGTCACCCGCACAAATCCGTCGCCGGCGGAGTGGGCAGCTGCGGAGTTCTGGAAGTCTTGGCTTCACGGCGGACTACATAGCATTTTGACGTTTGCCATGATTGGGCGTCTTGCTGAACTCCTTGTTCGGACAAATCCGCTTGTCCGAGATGCGCTTCGTCTGACTTATTCCCATCTGTTCATGGATGAATTTCAGGACACGACGCAGGTCCAGTACGATCTTGCGAAAGCAATGTTCCGCGGATCGGATACGATCGTTACTGCGGTCGGCGATAACAAGCAGCAGATCATGCGTTGGGCAATGGCGATGGATGATGCATTCACGCCATTCGAGGCGGACTTCGTTGCCAAGCGTGTGTCACTTTTGAACAATTACAGGTCCTCGCCGGATTTGGTTCGCATACAGGAGATATTGGCAAAGGAAATCGACAGCAAGGCAAAGGCACCGATATCCAAGACCACCGGCACAATTGTCGGTGACAGCTGCCAGGTATGGGACATCGCCACTACCAAAACTGAAGCGTCGATTCTCGCGGATTTCATCGCGGCCGAGATGAAGGCATACAACCTGAAGCCTCGGGATTTTGCCGTACTCGTCCGGGTGAAGGCTGCGGACTATATGAAGACCCTTGAGCCTGTGTTTTGGCAGAACGGCCTCGCCCTCCGCAATGAAGCGGCAAAGGTGGGTAAGGTGGCGTTGCAGGAGCTTTTTACCGAGCTCTTGTCCGACATCCTGATTACCGTGCTCCGGCTCGTTACAATAGAGTGTGCGGGGCACTATTGGACAGATTGTCTGGACGCACTCTGCATGTTGTGGGGCTATGCATCCGATGATGAGGACCGGCGGGCAAGGGCATCCCGAGCCTTGGAGGAGTTTTCGAACGAGTTCGCCAAACTCTATCCTTCTCCGCCGGCCGATGCCGCTTCGGCCTCAGCTATTGTCGAGCACGTGATTGGGTTCGTCGGGAAGTCCTCTCTGCTCGCAGCGTCGCCAGCCTACCGGCAAGGTAATTGGTTTGAGCGTGTGAAAGAGGCCGCCATCAAGCATCTTGAGTTTTCGTCGAACGGCACGACGAAGTGGACTTCCGCGCTGGACGCCTATGAGGGATTGCACGCAGTCCCGCTTATGACGATTCACAAGAGCAAGGGACTTGAGTATCACACGGTCATCTTCGTCGGACTCGACGATGATGCCTGGTTCAATTTTCAGAAGCAGTCTCAGGAAGAGATGGCCGGATTTTTTGTGGCCTTTACGCGTGCGAAGCAACGTGTCGTTTTCACTTATTGTGCTGGTCGCGGTACGCGTACTCGAATTGCGCGCTTGTACAACCTGTTGAAAGCTGCCGGAGTCCAGACCCAGAAAAGATCGTGAGTTCTGCAAACTCAGCACGCAGGAGCGGCGAGGCCAGGTCCCCTTTGTCAAGGGTCGAAATCAATAGAGAGCTCGATCCTTGCGGTCATCGTAGTGCTTGCCTGAAAGCTGACTAAGCACCAGTCACTTTGTAGAGGCGCCAAAGCCGATCGAAAAACGACTCGATCCGACCGAACGCCTGGCCGCCAACGAGCTCGTTCGAGCCGAAACGGTAGATTTCGTAACCGGAAAGACGAAGATCACGGTCAGCAGAGACCATATCGGCATAGACGTTCAGGGAAGGCTTGCCGTCTTGGCTGAAATGCTGCGATCCGTCGACCTCGATCACAATGCGAACTCGATCGCGGAGCAAGAGCAGGAAATCCATGCGTTGTCGCACAAATCCCTTTCGGTGTCGTAACGCGCTGACGACTGCTGGATCATAGTGCAAGTAGACTTGGGGAATCAGCGCCGGCAGGGCTCCTCCGAGCTTTGGGTGATAAAGCTGGAAGTATGTTTTGAACATCTGGCGCTCGGCGTCTGATGCAAGCGATTGGTGCAGGCGTTGGCCGAGATCCTTGGCTGCATCGGCTGAATGGTCCTGCAGATCTCTCCACCATTCGACAAGTTCGCGCCACAAAAGTCCGTCCCGGCCGATCGGCTTGTCATAGACAAGGCAGCTCGACGCGTTGGATAGGATTGTAATATCATTGTTGATGGCGTCGCCGAGACCAATCTCGGGTTTGGGGCCATTCGAGGCGAAGATTAGGTTCTTTGGGGAGCCTGTGGGAGAGCGGGAAATAGTACCCAGACGATAGATCGGGTGACCGGACAGTTCGCTTTCAATTGCAAGTCGGTAGCCGTCGAGCCTCAAGACCTCGTTGATTGCGGTCACGAGTATCGGCAGTTCAGGACCCCGTCGTCCGAGGGGGTGCAGGGCAGCCTCGAGAAGCCGGCCAAAGCGATCAATTGAGCATGTCAGGGCTCCGATCTGCTCGAAAAGGGTTTCGACACTCCAGTCGCCCGGGAAGTTGACCATATGCTGCTGAATCTCTTCCTCAAGGATGCGCAACGAGAATGTCCCGAACGTCATCATCTCGATCGGAAATAGCTCCTTGACCAGCGCTACGACGTCGCGCTCGCCGCAGAGATCGTCGCCGAAGCATTTGGCGATGTCGCGCCGTGTAATTTCACTGATCGCGGGCGTGTTCCTTTCTAGGATCGCAAGCGCTTCCTCTTCCAATCCAAAGGCGCGGCTTTGACGACCAAGATCTCGCGCGATCTCGGCCAGCTCATATTCGGTCTTGCCAGCAAGCGCCTGTAAAGCGCGCTCTTTCTTGCTGCTGCCATCGGCTGCCGACGGCATAGTCAGGCCGAACTCTTCTCCAATCGCCGGGAGGGTCGCATGGGTGTAAGCATTGCTCAGTTTGTTGGCGATCATTTCCGAAATATGAATGCGTCTAGCCATCGAGCATTCTCATAGGCATCTACGGTCCACTTTTCGACTTCTTGCGTACCAATCCGCGTCTACTCGGCCGCTTGCATGGCTGCGCCAAGCGCAGCTCGCAGAGCAAAGGCTGGTGGGCCCGGCAGGACTCGAACCTGCAACCAGACCGTTATGAGCGGCCGGCTCTAACCATTGAGCTACAGGCCCCGCCGCGAGACGGCCGCGAAAGCGGCGGCCGGCAACGGTGCGCGGTTCGTTTACAGGGACGGAGGCGGGGGTGCAATGCTGGCTCGGGCGGATGCAAACGCCGGCGCTGCAGGGCCTGACCATTTACGAATAACCGAAATTGGCGATGATGCCCTTATAGTCCTGTTTTGCCCGACGGCGCAAGCCGCCTCCGCCCGGGACTCGGTTTTCGATTCCGTAACCCCTTGTGATCCCTACATCTTTCTACTGTGCATGGGGTTGTTTTCGCACATTTGTTGGGAGGGGTCTTCCGATCCCCTCCGATGTCGCGTTGGCGCGCTGCAGACTCGCGGCAGTTCCACAGGCCTAGTCCACCGACACGCCGGCGAACTCCACCACCTTGCGCCACTTCTCGGTCTCGTCGGTGACGAGCTTGCCGAACTCGGCCGGCGTCATCGGCTTGGGGATGCCGCCGGTCTCGGTGAGGCGCGCGACCAGCTTCGGGTCCTTCAGCGCCTCGTTGACGGCCTTGTTGAGGATCTCGATCACGTCGGCCGGCGTGCCCTTCGGCGCGGAGATGCCGTAGAAGCCGACCGATTCGAAGCCGGGCAACGTCTCGGCGATCGCGGGCACATCGGGCACGCTCGGCCAGCGCTGCGGCGAGGTCACGCCGAGCGCGCGGACGTTGCCGCCCTTGGCCTGCTCCATCGCGGAGGGCAGGTTGTCGAAGATCAGCTGCACCTTGTTGGAGATGATGTCGGGGAAGGCGATCGCAGATCCCCGATAGGGCACGTGCACCATGTCGCACTTGGACATCACCTTGAACAGCTCCGCCGACATGTGCACCGAGGTGCCGTTGCCGGACGAGGCAAAGGAGATCTTGCCCGGGTTGGCCTTGCAGTAGTCGATGAACTCCTGAACCGTCTTGGCGGGAAACGCATTGGAGACGACCAGCATGTTGGTGAGCTGCATGATGCTGGCGACCGGCACGGTGTCGCGCAAAAAGTCGAACGGCAGCTTCTTGTAGAGCGAGGTCGAGATCGCGTTGTTGGGCGCGACGAACAGCAGCGTGTAGCCGTCCGCCGGTGAGGTGATCGCGGCAGCGGCCGCGATGTTGCCGCCCGAGCCGGTGCGGTTCTCGACGATGAACTGCTGGCCGAGGCGGTCGGTCAGCCACTGCGCCATGATCCGCGCCACGATGTCGACCGGGCCGCCGGCGGAGAAGCCGATGATCCAGTGCACGGGACGGTCGGGATAAGCGGCGGAGGCGGGAGGTGCGGCGCCCAACAGCGTTGAAAGGAAAACCAGCCCGAAAACACTGTTACGCAAAATTCGCAACATGACGCCTCCCATTGTTCTATTGTCGTTGGGCTGCATGCTTTCACAAAATCGGGGCGCTGCCTACATCGCCGCAAGTCGATGTTGACGCGCCCCCGCCGGGACCGACCATGAGATTCGCGATCACCCTTGTTCTCGGCGCGGCGCTGCTTTCAAGCCCCGCGGCCGCTCAAACCGGAGGCAACGCCATTCCGACCACGACACCCGGCCTGGCGATCAGCTTGGGCACCGCGACGCCCGGCGGCGGCTTTCCGCTCTATGGCAACGCCTTTGCGCAAGCGATGAACGCCGCCGATCCGCAAGCCATCATCGCCCCGCGCAACACCAAGGGCAGCAACGAGAACATTCCGCTGCTGGAGAAGGGCGAACTCGATCTCGCTCTGGTCGCGGGCGAGCCGGCCTATGAAGCCTTCGCCGGCATCGGCCGCGCGCCGGTACGGTTGAAGATTCTCACCGCGATCTATTCTAACCCCGGCATGTTCGTGGTGCGCGCGGACAGTCCATACAAGACCATTCGCGATCTCGTCGGTCAGCCCGTCGCATTCGGCGCCAAAGGCTCCGGCCTGCCGATCCTGGCGCGCTACGTGCTGGATGGTCTCGGGTTGAAGCAGGACGAGGACTTCAAGGCCGTCTATCTCGACCGCGCCGGCGACGGCCCCGCGATGGTCGAGGATGGCCGTGTCGCCGCACTCTGGGGCGCCGGCATCGGCTGGCCCGGTTTTGCGGCGGTGGCCTCGAGCGCGTCAGGCGCGCGCTTCATCGCGCCTGACAGCGAGGAGATCGCGCGCATCCGCGCCAAGCACGCGTTCCTCAAGCCGCTGACCGTGCCGGCCGGCAGCTATCCGAACCAGTCCGAGCCGATCGCCTCGCTGGGGTCCTGGAGTTTTGTGCTGACGCGCGAAGATCTGCCCGACGATGTCGCTTATCGGCTCGCGAAGACGCTTCACGGCGTCGAGCCGACATTCTGCAAGCAGCTCGCGCAAGCCTGCGAGACCACGGCCGCGAACACCGTCGCCGCCGCGCCGAAGCCCGAGCTGATCCATCCCGGCGTGATCAAGTATTTTCGCGAGATCGGGGTGGTGAAGTGACGGTCGCTCCTTAAGCGGCCGTCATTCCGGGGCGCGCACGGCGCGAACTCCGGTGCGCACTTGCGCACCTGAGAATCTCGAGATCCCGGGTCTGGTCCTTCGGACCGTCCCGGGATGACCTCTACGCGGTCACTTCTTCACCATCGCACACGCTGGGTCCGGCGGACCGAACGCCTTGTCGCCCGAGATCGTCGTGAGGATCTTGTAATAGTCCCACGGATATTTGCTTTCCTCCGGCGTCTTCACCTGCACCAGCCAGAGGTCGTGCACCATCAGATTGTCCTCGCGCAGTTTGCCGTTGCGGGCGAAGAAATCCTCGATCGGCTTTTCCCGCATCTTGGCTGCGACCTTGAGCGGATCGTCGGTGCCGGTGTCCTTGATGGCGTTGAGATAGTGCATCACGCTCGAATAGACGCCGGCCTGCCACATCGACGGCATCTTGTTCATCTTGGCGAAGTAGCGCTTCGACCATTCGCGGGTCTTGTCGTCCAGGTCCCAATAGAACGACGTCGTCAGCAACAGCCCTTGGGCCGCCTGCAGGCCGAGGCCATGGATGTCGGTGATCAGCGCCAGCAGCGCCGCCATCTGCTGGCCGCCCTTGAACACGCCGAACTCGGAGCCGGTCTTGATCTCGTTCATGTTGTTGGGCGGACCCGCCGCGATGCCGATGATCTTGGCCTTGGAGGCTTGCGCCTGCAGCACGAAGGAAGAGAGGTCGGGCGTTGCCAGCGGCGGCTTCACCGAGCCCAGCACCTTGCCGCCATTGGCGGTCACGACCGCCGAGGCGTCGCGCTCCAGCGAATGGCCGAACGCATAATCGTCGGTGATGAAGAACCAGCTGTCGCCGCCGCGCTTGACCACCGCGTCAGCGGTGCCGACCGCGAGCGCGCGGGTGTCGAACACCCACTGGATCGCGTAAGGCGAACAGAACTTGCCGTGGAAATCGGCGGTGCCGGTCGAGTGGGTGATGAACAGCCGCTTCTTTTCGTTGGCCATGTTCTGCACCGCGAGCCCGACCGCGGAGACCGGCACGTCGACGATCAGATCGACCTGGTCGACGTCGTACCAGCGCCGTGCAATCGCGCCGCCGATGTCGGCCTTGAGCTGGTGGTCGCCGACGACGATGCTGATCGGCTTGCCGAGCACGGTCCCGCCGAAATCGTCGATCGCCATCTGCGCTGCCGTCACCGAGCCCTGGCCGGTCGGCGCCGAGGCCGGACCGTTCATGTCGGTGAGCACGCCGATCTTGACGACGTCGTCGGACACCTGCGCCATTGCGGCGCCCGGCATCAGCGTCGCCAGGAATGTCGCTGCAAAGCCGGCAGCGACCGGCAGTCCAAATCTCGTTGGCTTCATGCTTGTCCTCCCCTGATCCGGCGCGTTGGCCGGTGTGTCCCGGGTATGGCCCGGCTGAATTGGTTTCTTTTGCAACTATTTGGGGGCGGGCGTCAACGTCAGCCGGCGAAGCGGATTTGTCCGGCCGGCGAGGGATCGTAGCCGGTCAGCTCCGCGGCGCGCTGGAGCAACCGCTTTTCGCTGAGGAACCGGATCAGGCCCTGCATCGCGGGCCGGAAATAGCTGCGATGCCGCATCGCGAGGTCGAAGTTTTCCCAGACCAGCGGCACGAAATCGAGGCCGGCCGAGCGCGCGGACGCACGCGTCGCGATTCCGCAATCGGCTTGTCCCGCGCGGACGATCTCGGCGAGATCCGGCCCGGTCAGGGCCGGCGTCTCGATCCGACGCAAATCGCGCGTCGACGCGGCGGCGCGCTTGAGCAGCACATCGAGCAGCATCTGCGCGCCCGTGCCCTGTTGCCGCACCGCCATCCTGGCCCCGAGCGCGAGCACGTCGGAAAGGCCGCGCAGCCGCTTGGGATTGCCCGGCGGCAGCACGAGACCTTGCTCGCGGCGCACGAACGCGACCAGCAATGCATCATGCAGGTCCGGAGCGTCTCGCAGGACGGTTGCATTGGCATCGGCGGCAAGATTGCCGTCGGCATCGAGGCTGTGGAAGTGCATCGCCACGGCCATCACCTCGTCACGCTGCAACCGCTCGAGCCCGCGCGCGCTGCCCTCGCTCATCGAGCCCAGGCCCGAGCCGGATTCGCGCAGCCCCCAATCCAGAAGCTCGTCCTGGCTGCCGCCGACGACCGGCGGCGGCTCCGCGATCAGCATGCCGGCCGGGCGCGCCAGTCCGGACAGCACCCAGAGGTCGAGTTCGTGCCGCGGGAAGAGCCACTTTCCGGTCACCTTGGTGCAGGGGATCGCACCGGTGGTGACGAGTTCGTATAGCTTGCGTTCGCCGAGCCGAAGATAATCGGCGGCTTCGCTGGTCGTCAGGAATTCCATCCTGCATTCCTATGCAAATTCTTGCTTCTTTTTGACGGTCGACGCAGGTGGAATTCTGCATTTCAAGTTTTGTCCGCCACGACCATGCCTGATCATCTCGCTGCTTTGCAACACATCCTCACGCGCGATCTCTGCTTTGGTGAACGATCCTGAATCGCTCGCGTGGTGCCCATCTTGCGGGCTGTCGCGCGCGCAACTGCAATGGGCATATGCCGCTCCGCGTGTTGCCGAGATTTCCCGAGTCGTCGGCGCGCGGACGCGGAGGGTAAAGTCTGTGGCCGGTAGTGGCTTGACCTGCGCTCTATCTGTTGTTGTCTGCATCCGGCGCGGCAACGAGCAAACGCGTCACGAGTGCGGCGCAATCGATCATCATCATGATCGCGTCATAGCCAGTGGGAACCCGATCATGGCCGTCCGCCGCCTCTCCGTTGCACTCGTGCTTCTCTGCGGCCTTGCCGCAGGCGTTGCGGCGTCATCCGCGGAGGACCGCGCGATCGTGCTTGCCACGACCACAGCGACGCAGGAGTCCGGCCTGCTCGATTACCTGCTGCCGATCTTCCGTGAGAAGACCGGCATCGACGTGACCGTGATCGCGCGGCGCGCCGACGAGGTGCTCGAGGGGGCACGAAGGGGCGAAGTCGACGTCGTGCTGATGCATGCACGGCCGCAGGAGGAGAAATTCGTTGCCGACGGTTTTGCGGTGAAGCGCTTTGACGTGATGTACAACGACTATGTGCTGATCGGGCCGAAGAGCGATCCCGCCGGCGTGAAGGGCAAGGACATCGCGACCGCGCTGAAGGCGATCGAGGCCAAGGGCGCGCCGTTCGTGACGCGCGGCGACCGTTCGGGCACCCATGCCGCCGAGCTCGCGCTCTGGATCGTCGCCGGCATCGACATCGCGAGCACCAAAGGCGGCTGGTATCGCGAGGCCAAGCAGGGCATGGCCTCCGCCCTCGATGCAGCGCGCACAGCGAACGCCTATGTGCTGTCCGACCGCGGCAGCTGGATCGCTTTTCGGGAGCGCGGCGATCTCGACGTCGTCGTCGAAGGCGACAAGCGTCTGCTCAATCAGTACGGCGTGATGCTGGTGAACCCCGCGAAGTTTCCGAACGTGAAGAAGGAGCTGGGGCAAGACTTCGTCGACTGGCTGATCTCGCCTGACGGGCAGGCGGCGATCGCCGGATACAAGGTGGACGGACAACAACTGTTCTTCCCCAATGCGGACAAGTCGGGCGGCTGACGTTCGTATCGCCAGCGGTTGCCAAACCGGGCGATGCATGGTCCATCATGGCGCATGACCCAGCGCCTGCCGCCCTTGCTGACGCCGCTCGACGCCGCGCTCGCCGCGTTGCTGAAGGGGCTCGATCCGCTCGCGCCGGTGGAGTTGCAGCTGACTGAAGCGGCCGGCTGCATCGCGGCGGGCAATCCGCTGCTCGCGGCCCGACCGTCCCGTGACGTCGCTGCCGCCGACGGCTGGGCGTTTTGGGCCAACGATCTGGTCGGCGCGTCCTCCTATTCACCGCTGCCTCTCGCAACAGCGCCCGCCTGGGTCGATGCCGGCGACGCGATGCCGGCGGGATGCGACTGTGTGCTCGATGCCGACGCAGTCGAGATGTCTGGTCCGCTCGTCCAGGTGTTGGCGGAGAGCGCACCGGGGCAGGGCGTCAGGCGCGCCGGAAGTGACATCGACGGACGCACGCCTGCCGCGGCAGAGGGGTATCCGGTCGGTCCTGGCGCTCTGCTGCTTGCGCGCGCCGCCGGACTGGACCGACTGAGCGTGCGGCGTCCGCGACTGCGCATTGTCAATGTACCAGGTGCAACGCTGACCATGCATCTGATTGCGGACATCGCACGCACCGCAGGGCTGGATGTGCAAACGCACGAGGCCGGCGCGCGCGACGCGGGATCGATCGCGGAGGCGATCGGGGCGCCCACCTGCGATCTCCTGCTGACGATCGGCGGCAGCGGTGTCGGTCGCAACGATGCAGCGGTCACGGCGCTGGCCCAGCGTGGTGACGTGATCGCCCATGGTCTTGCGCTCCAGCCCGGACGCACCGCCGCGATCGGGCGGCTCGGAACCATTCCTGTCGTCGCCTTGCCCGGATCGCCGGAACATGCGCTTGCGGTCTGGCTTGCGCTCGTGCTGCCGCTCCTCGACCGTCTGTCAGCGCGGCTGCCGCGCCGACCGATAGCCTTGTCGCTCGCGCGAAAAATTGCATCCAGCGTCGGCATCGCCGAAATGGTCCTGCTGGCCGAGGAACATCATGCGTGGGTGCCACTTGCGGTAGGAGAATGGCCGCTCCAGGCAATTGCCCGCGCGGATGCATGGCTGCTTGTTCCCGCCAGTCACGAGGGATTTGCAGCGGGCGCGCCGGTCGATGCCTATCTGATGCGGGAATGATATGGGTTTAGCATGACCATGATCCCGCAATCGCAAGTCCGCAGCGCGCTCGAACAGGAACAGTTCCTCAAAATCCTTTCCCGCGAGGAGGCGCTGGCACGCTTCGAGGCCGCGCTGTTCCCGCGCGCTCTTTCGAGCGAAACGCGCAAGCTCGGTGCTGCGCTTGGCGCGTCGCTCGCTGAAGACATCACTGCGCCGATCGACGTGCCGCCGTTCGACCGTTCCAATGTCGATGGTTTTGCGGTGCGCTCTGCGGATCTTGCGACAGCCGGCGAAGGCGCGCCGGTTCGCCTCGGGCTGAATGGCGAGACCATTCACTGCGGCACCGTACCGGCGGTGCAAGTGGCGGCGGGAACGGCAACGCCGATTGCCACCGGCGGTCCGCTGCCGCGCGGTGCCGATGCCGTGATCATGGTCGAGCATACCCAGCCGGCGGGGTCCGGTGCGATCGACGTCCGTCGCGCGGCCTCGCCCGGGCAATTCATATCCTACGCAGGATCCGATATCGCGCGTGGCGAGGCGCTGCTGCGCGCCGGCACCATCATCGGCTCACGCGAGGTCGGCATGCTGGCGGCTTGTGGTATTGCCGAGGTGAGCGTCGTGCGCAAACCTCGTGTTGCCGTGATCTCCACCGGTGACGAATTGGTTCAGCCGGGCGAGGTGCTCGCGCCCGCTGCGATCTACGATACCAACGGCGCGATCGTCACTGCTGCGATCGACGAGAACGGCGGAGAGGCGGTTTTCCTCGGCGCCATTCCGGACGACGAAGCTCAGCTCGAAGCCGCCATGAGGGGTGCGCTGGCGGACGCCGACATGCTGGTGCTCTCCGGCGGCACGTCGAAAGGCGCGGGCGACCTGTCCCATCGCATCATCGGCCGGCTCGGCCAGCCCGGCATCATCGCGCATGGCATTGCGCTCAAGCCCGGCAAGCCGCTGTGCCTTGCGGTGTGTGACGGCAAGCCGGTGGTGATCCTGCCGGGTTTTCCGACTTCGGCGATGTTCACCTTTCACGACATGATCGTACCGGTGCTGCGCAAAATGGCCGGACTGCCGCCGCGTTCCGATGCCAAGGTGAACGCGACCGTGCCGGTGCGCATTGCTTCCGAGCTCGGCCGCACCGAATTCGTCATGGTCTCGCTGGTCGAAGGCAAGGACGGCTTGATCGCCTATCCCTCCGGCAAGGGGTCCGGTGCGATCACGTCGTTCGCGCAGGCCGACGGCTTTCTGCGCATCGACGCACTCGCCGACAAGATGCCGGCCGGGACCGAGGCCGAGGTGACGCTGTTTACGCCGCATGTGCGGGTGCCCGATCTCGTTATCGTCGGCAGCCATTGCACCGGCCTCGATCTCGTCACGGCGCAACTCGCGCATGCCGGCCTGACCGTGCGCTCGATCGCCGTCGGCAGCCTCGGCGGACTTGCGGCGGCGCGGCGCGGTGAATGCGATCTGGCGCCGATCCATCTGCTCGACGAAAAGAGCGAGACTTACAATACGCCTTACCTCGCCGAAGGACTCGAGCTCGTGCCGGGCTGGCGGCGGATGCAGGGCATCGTGTTCCGCAAGGGCGACAAGCGTTTTGAAGGCCACAGCGCGAAGGATGCCGTGGCCGCGGCGCTCGCTGATCCCTCCTGCATCATGGTCAACCGCAACCAAGGCGCCGGCACGCGCATCCTGATCGACCGGTTGCTCGGTGGTGCGCGCCCGGAGGGCTATTGGAACCAGCCACGCTCGCACAATGCGGTGGCCGCGGCGGTCGCACAGCACCGCGCCGATTGGGGCATGACCATTGCGCCGGTCGCCAACGCGGTTGGCCTCGGTTTCATTCCGCTCGCGGAGGAACATTATGACTTCGCGCTGGTGACGGCGCGCAAGCAGCGTCCGGCAGTGCGGGCCTTTCTCGATGCGCTCGGCTCGGACGAAGCGCGCGCCGCGCTGGAGCGCGCCGGCTTCCGACCGGCGTAGTCTGGCGTCGTTCGGTCAGCGCTCCGCTACGAGGTTTGGATTGTCTCCCCGCCGGTCTGTTCGCGCACGCGCTGCCGCTCCTCGGCTTCGGCAAGTGCGCGCTGCGCGGCGGGTGGCAGCGGGCCCTCAACGATTTCAGGCTTGCTCCGCCACTTCGTGTCGTCGACTGCGACCGAGCAATCGAGTGCGAAATCGATCACTTCGAAGATAACGTTCAAGAGGGGGTCCGTCATGGCTGATCCGGGCAATGTCCCGATCATTGGTCGCTCGCGTTCTCGTCTCGGTTCACGGCCCGCGAACCCAAGCTCACGCGGCCTTAAGCGGCGTCATCCAGTGCGGTCAGCCGTTCCGCTTCCGCGATATCTTCAACGGTGTTGGCATTGAAGAACGGATCGAGCGGCTCCGTCGGCCACGTCACGGTCGCGAGCGGGTAGCGCGCGGTCCAGCGGTCGATCTTGCGGAGGTCTTCGACCACCAGCGCATGACGCAGTTCGTCGCGCAAGCCAACGCGCCACAGGCCGATCACCGGATGCGATTGATCGCCTGATGCCGCAACGGCGAGCTCGGCATTCGCCGCGATGCGTTTTTCATGCAAGCGCGCGACCAGATCGCGCGGCAGGAACGGGCAATCGCAGGCGGCACTGAGCACCCACTTCACCTCGGGCCGGTTCGCCGCGGTCCAGTCGAGCGCGGCAAGGATGCCGGCGAGCGGGCCGGGAAAGCCGGGCACGTCGTCGGCGATGACCTGCAAACCGAACGCGGCGAAGCGGACGGGATCGCCGTTGGCATTGAGGATCAGCCCGCTGCATTGGGGCGATAGGCGCGCGATCACGCGTTCCAGAATGGTGCGGCCGCCAATGGTACGCATCGGCTTGTCGCCGCCGCCCATACGCCGCGCGAGGCCGCCGGCGAGCAGCACGCCTTGCGTGGTCGGAAAGCTAGTCGTCACCACCTTCACCCTTGCGCTTGTGCTTGGCCGATTCTTCCTCGACGTAAGCGAGGTTCTGGTCGTAGACGATGCGCTCTGCCCCCGACAACGCGATGAACCGTTTGCCGCGGGCGCGGCCGACCAGCGTCAAGCCCACCTGCCGGGCGAGATCGACACCCCAGGCGGTGAAGCCGGAGCGCGACACCAGGATCGGAATGCCCATGCGGACCGTCTTGATCACCATCTCCGAGGTGAGCCGTCCCGTGGTGTAGAGGATCTTGTCGGATGCATCGACGCCGTGGCGGTACATCCAGCCCGCGATCTTGTCGACGGCGTTGTGACGGCCGACATCCTCGGTGTAGCAGAGCGGCTCGCCCTCCCTGCACAGCACGCAGCCGTGGATCGCACCAGCCTCCAGATAGAGCGAGGGCATGGTGTTGATGGTCTGAGTCATCTGGTAGAGCCAGGAGGTGCGCAGCTCGGCCTTCGGCAGCGCCACGCTCTCGACCGCCTCCAGCAGATCGCCGAAGGCGGTGCCCTGCGCGCAGCCCGAGGTCTGTGTGCGCTTCTTCAACTTGGCTTCGAAATTGGTGTGGTGCTCGGTGCGCACCACCACCACTTGGAGGTCGTCGTCGTATTCGACCTCGGTGACCGCGTCATTATACTTCAGCATATTCTGGTTGAGCAAATAGCCCAGGGCCAGATATTCCGGATAGTCGCCGATCGTCATCATGGTGACGATCTCCTGCGAATTCAGGTAGAGCGTCAGCGGGCGCTCCACCGGCACCTTGATTTCGATCCTGGCGCCGGACTGGTCGGTCCCGGTCACGCTCTCGGTGAGGCGCGGGTCCTCGGTGTCAGGGACGATCAGGGGCACGGGGGCTTTGTCGATCTTCATCATGGCCGCGACGTTAGCATGACATTCGGGTCAAGCCGATATAAGCATGCTAGCGAGAGAACGAAATGCCGCCTATTCGTCATTGCGAGCGAAGCGAAGCAATCCAGGCTGCCGCCGTGGATGCATTCCTGGATTGATTCGCTGCGCTCGCAATGACGGAGAAGAGAGTGGTTCCATCAAGGACCGGGTCGCTCGCGGAGACGGAGCTGGAATGAAAGTCATCGGCCTTGCAGGCTGGAGCGGTGCGGGCAAGACCACGCTGTTGACGCGGCTGATCCCGCATTTCAATGCGCTTGGCTTGCGCGTCTCGGTCATCAAGCATGCGCATCACCAGTTCGACGTCGACGTGCCCGGCAAGGATTCCTGGCGCCATCGCGAGGCCGGCGCGGCCGAGGTGCTGGTTGCTTCGTCAAATCGCTGGGCGCTGATGCACGAATTGCGCGGGGCGGCGGAGCCGCGTCTGCCGGAACTGTTGAGCAAATTGTCGGCCGTCGATCTCGTCGTGGTCGAGGGTTTCAAGCGCGAGCCGCATCGCAAGATCGAGGTGCATCGCGCCGCCAACGACAAGCCGCTGCTGTTTCCCGATGATCCCGGAATTTTCGGGATCGCGGCCGACGTTGCCATTGAAACCCGACTGCCGACCGTCCATCTCGACGATATCGCCGCCGCCGCGGAATTGCTGCTGCGCGCCGCGATGCCAGTCGAGGAAGCGGTCGCGAAAAGCGCTGCGATGCGCTGACGAGGCACCATGGCGCAATTGTCGGACGATTGTTTTGCCTTCGGCGGACCGATGATGTCGGTCGACGAGGCCGTTGGCCTGATCACGACGCGCGTCAACGCGATTGTCGATCTCGAAACCGTGGCGCTCATCGATGCAGATGGGCGCGTGCTGGCCCGCGATATCGCGGCGCCGCTGCCGTTGCCGCCCTTCACCAATTCCGCTGTTGACGGCTACGCCGTGCGCAACGCAGATCTTCCTGATAGCGTTGAGCGGGCATTCCCGCTCGACGGCCGCATCCAGGCCGGCGGTCTGGCACTGGCGCTGATCAAGGCCGGCCACACCGCGCGCATCTTCACCGGCGCGCCGATGCCGCCGGATGCCGAAACCGTCTTCATGCAGGAAGATGTCCGCATCGACGAGGCCGGTCGAATTGTGCTGCCGCCGGGGCTGAAGCCGGGCGCGAATGTCCGCCCTGCGGGAGAGGACATTCCCCAGGGCCACATCGCGCTGCGCGCAGGCCAGCGCTTGCTGCCGCAACATGTCGCGCTCGCGGCGGCGTTCGGCCTGGTCCGGCTCGACGTCGTCAGGCGCATCCGCGTCGCAGTGTTCTCGACTGGTGATGAACTGGCCTCGCCCGGCGAGCCGCGCGCGGCCTCGCAGCTGTTCGACTCCAATCGCTTCATGCTGATGGCGATGCTGCGCCGGCTCGGCTGCGAAGTCAGCGATCTCGGCATCTTGCGCGACGAGCGGACGTTGCTCGCGAATGGCTTGAAGCAAGTCGCAGGCAGTCACGATCTGATCCTCACCACCGGCGGCGTCTCGACCGGAGAGGAGGATCACGTCAAGGCGGCGGTCGAGAGCATCGGCTCGCTGGTGTTGTGGCGGATGGCGATCAAGCCGGGACGGCCCGTGGCGATGGGCATCATCGAGGGCACACCGCTGATCGGATTGCCGGGCAATCCCGTCGCGAGTTTCGTCACCTTCGTGCATGTGGTGCGGCCGACGGTGCTCGCGCTTGCGGGCAGCCTGCCGGAGCCGCCGTTGCCGATCCCGGTGCGCGCGGCATTCACCTACAAGAAGAAGGCGGGGCGTCGCGAATATGTTCGCGCTTCCTTGCGGCGCACGCCGGACGGTGCACTCGAGGCCATCAAGTTTCCACGCGAGGGCGCTGGGCTGTTGTCCTCACTGGTCGACACCGACGGCCTCATCGAGCTCGATGAGGAGGTCACGCGTGTCGAGCCGGGGCAGAGCGTGGGTTTCTTGTCCTATGCCGATCTGCTCTGAGTCTTGGCGTTGCGTTGGCGCTGTCCTGGCGTTGACGCCATCGGCCCCTCCCGCCATGTTGCGCCGATGACCAGAACGACGCTCGATCTCACCGGACTGAAATGCCCGCTGCCCGCCCTGAAGACGCGCAAAGCGCTGAAGCCCTTGCAGCCGGGCGATCAGCTCGAAGTGCACTGCACGGATCCCCTGTCGGTGATTGACATTCCAAACCTGATCCGGGAGACCGGCGACACGGTGGAGATCACCGAGCGCAACGACGCGCGCATCGTGTTCTTGATTGAGAAGGCCGATCGGTCGATAGAAAACATCAATGGTGCGCCGCCCACTTAGCCGGCGGTCACTCGGTTGATACCTACCTTTTGTCTATCGACATCGATCATCACTTCTGCCCCAATTGACTTCCTCCGCCGAGACGCGGAGGTCGAGTCTTGCCTGCGATATGCGGAGCAAATGGGCCATCGAAAGAAGCCCGACCGTGGCGTCGGGCATAGCCCCCAAGGTTAGGGGTTTAACGTCTCGGATGCGCGTGACGATCCTGGCGCGCGTCGATCATTGTGCGGAGCAGCAGGGACAAAGGCTGCGCTGCAGGCTGAGGAACAGGACCGTCGTGGCAGGCCGTTCAGAAGCGCGGCTTTAGGGGAGGAATGCATGTCTACCATCGAGAGCGCGGGAACACTTTCGGGTGCCGGCGCAGGTTTTCTGGATCGCGAGCGGACCATCGCGACCGCCGGGTTCAATCGCTGGCTGGTGCCGCCGGCTGCGCTGTGCATCCATCTCTGCATCGGCATGGCCTACGGCTTCTCGGTGTTCTGGCTGCCGCTGTCGCGCGCGATCGGCGTGACCGCGCCGAAGGCGTGCGCAGACATGTCGCTGTTTCAGGAGCTGTTCACGACCAGCTGCGACTGGAAGGTCGCCAGCATGGGATGGATGTACACGCTCTTTTTCGTGCTGCTCGGTATCGCGGCTGCGGTCTGGGGCGGCTGGCTGGAGCGCGTAGGCCCGCGCAAGGCCGGCTTCGTCTCGGCGCTGTGCTGGTGCGGCGGCCTCTTCCTCGGTGCGATCGGGGTTTACACCCATCAGCTCTGGCTGTTGTGGCTGGGTTCGGGCGTGATCGGCGGCATCGGTCTCGGCCTTGGCTATATCTCGCCGGTGTCCACGCTGGTGAAATGGTTTCCGGACCGCCGCGGCATGGCGACCGGCATGGCCATCATGGGCTTCGGCGGCGGCGCCATGATCGGCGCGCCGCTGGCGAACCTCTTGATGAACTACTTCAAGACCCCGACCTCGGTCGGCGTCTGGGAGACCTTCGTCACGATGGGCGTCATCTACTTCGTGTTCATGATGATCGGCGCGTTCCGCTATCGCTTGCCGCCGCCCGGCTGGCAGCCCGAGGGCTGGACCGCGCCGTCGAAGGCCAACGCGATGATCTCAAAGGCCAACGTCCATCTCAACGACGCGCACAAGACGCCGCAGTTCTGGCTGATCTGGTGGGTGCTGTGCCTGAACGTGTCGGCCGGCATCGGCGTGATCGGCATGGCCTCGCCGATGCTCCAGGAGATCTTCGCCGGCAAGCTGATCGGCCTGCCTAACGTCGGCTTCAACGCGCTTGATGCGGGACAGAAGGCGCAGATCGCCGCGATCGCCGCGGGCTTCGCCGGATTGCTGTCGCTGTTCAACATCGGCGGCCGCTTCTTCTGGGCATCGCTGTCGGACAAGATCGGGCGCAAGAACACCTACTATACGTTCTTCATCCTCGGCATCGCGCTTTACGCGCTGGCGCCGACTTTTGCGGCGATGGGTTCGAAGCTCCTGTTCGTGCTTGGCTTCGGCATCATCCTGTCGATGTATGGCGGCGGCTTCGCCACCGTGCCGGCCTATCTCGCCGACATGTTCGGAACCCAGTTCGTCGGCGCCATCCATGGCCGGCTGCTGACGGCGTGGTCCACCGCGGGCATCATCGGCCCCGTCGTGGTGAACTACATCCGCGAGTTCCAGCTCGCGGCGGGCGTGCCGCGCGACCAGCTCTACAACACGACCATGTACATTCTCTGCGCGATGCTGATCGCCGGTCTGATCTGCAACTACCTGATCAAGCCGGTCGATTCGAAATGGCACATGAAGGAGGCCGATGTCGCCAAGTTGCAGGCGGCAAGCGCCAGCGCCGCAGCCGCGGGGCCGCACGGCTCCTACGGCATCGGTTTTGGCGGGCTTGACGCCAAGGCGGCGCTGTTCTGGGCCTTCGTCGGCGTTCCCCTGCTTTGGGGTGTCTGGAAGACATTGGAGAGCGCGGTCAAGATCTTCTGACCGCCGTCGAGACAGAAGCGGGATGCTCATCAGGCGTCCCGCTTCGTTGGCCTTTCAGACATCATCAGGAATGGGACTTAGGGGGATTGAAATGATTCGCACCCGAATTTGTATTCGAATTGGCCTTGCGGCCGTATTGCTCGTCGCTGGACTTCATACCGCATCCGCGCAGACGACAACGACACCTGCGGCGCCCACTGCAACGACGGAAGCAAAGCCTGGCAAGATGAAGCTCACCATGCAGAAGCTGAAAGACATGAAGGCGAAATGGGCGGCCAACAAACCGAAGCTCAAGGCCTGTCGCGCCGACGTGAAAGCCAAAGGCCTCGCCGGCGATGACCGCTGGTTCTACATCGAAGAGTGCATGAGCAAGACCTGAGATCGGGTTCCGTCCGACGCTTGCGTAAAGGGGCATGGCGGGCGACCGCCTGCCTCCTAAATCACTCTAGACACGCTCTAAATTGTCTTGCATCTGGCATACCAGAGACTAGAGTTGCTTCGAATTTGGCTTGGTGGCGCGACGCGGGAACCGGTCGTTCCGCTGATCGAATCAGGAAACGAAGGCGCATCGCTTGGCGATCCGGCCTAAAGTCATTACGCATTTGAAGAGAACGCGACGTCTCCATGAGCAGCAACGACGACGTTCACAAGGTCAGAGAATTCGAGCATCCGGGCCAGGGACGGAAGCGCGCCAAATCCACCCCCAAGGGACGGCAGGTTGATCCCACCGCCGCGCATGAGATCGCGCAGCTGCTCGGCGACAGGCCGCGGCGTCGCGACCCGTTGATCGAATATCTGCACCTGATCCAGGACAAGTACCGCCAGATCTCGGCCGCGCATCTCGCCGCGCTCGCCGACGAGATGAAGCTCGCGTTCGCCGAGGTGTTCGAGACCGCAACCTTCTACGCGCATTTCGACGTGGTGAAGGAAGGCGAGCCCGATATCGCGCCGCTGACGATCCGCGTCTGCGATTCGCTGACCTGCGCGATGCTCGGCGGAGAGAAGCTGCTCGCCGATTTGCAGGACGCGTCGGGCCCCGGCATTCGCGTCGTGCGTGCGCCCTGCGTTGGCCGCTGCGATACGGCGCCTGCCGCGGAGGTCGGACACAACTTTGTTGACCACGCGACGGTGGCCAATGTCATGGCGGCGGCGAAGGCTGGCGACACCCACGCGCATCTGCCCGACTATATCGGCTATGACGCCTATGTCGCCGGCGGCGGCTACAAGCTGCTCAATCGCCTGCGCTCGGGCGTGCTGCCGACGGACGACCTGCTGAAGGCGCTCGACGACGCCTCGTTGCGCGGTCTCGGCGGCGCCGGCTTCCCGACGGGACGCAAATGGCGCGCGGTGCTTGGTGAACCCGGCCCGCGGCTGATGGCGATCAACGGCGACGAGGGCGAGCCCGGCACGTTCAAGGATCGCGTCTATCTCGAAAGCGATCCGCACCGCTTCCTCGAGGGCATGCTGATCGGCGCCCATGTGGTGCAGGCCTCGGATATCTACATCTACCTGCGCGACGAATATCCGGCATCGCGCGAAATCCTCGAACGCGAGATAGCAAAGCTGCCGCCGGGCGGTCCGACGCTGCATATGCGCCGCGGCGCCGGCGCCTATATCTGCGGCGAGGAATCCTCGCTGCTGGAAAGCATCGAGGGCAAGCGCGGCCTGCCGAGGCACAAGCCGCCTTATCCATTCCAGGTCGGCCTGTTCGGCCTGCCGACCTTGATCAACAATATCGAGACCTTGTGGTGGGTGCGCGATATCGTCGAGAAGGGCGCCGACTGGTGGAAGGGCCACGGCCGCCATGAGCGGCACGGCCTACGCAGCTTCTCGGTCTCGGGCCGCATCAAGAACCCCGGCATGAAGCTCGCGCCTGCTGGCATCACCGTGCGCGAGCTGATCGACGAATATTGCGGTGGCATGGCCGACGGCCATCAATTCTATGCGTACCTCCCGGGTGGTGCGTCCGGCGGCATCCTGCCGGCGGCGATGGACGACATCCCGCTCGATTTCGGCACGCTTGAAAAATACGGCTGCTTCATCGGCTCTGCCGCGATCGTGATCCTGTCGCAAAAGGACAGCGTGCGCGCGGCCGCGTTGAACCTGATGAAGTTCTTCGAGGACGAGAGCTGCGGCCAGTGCACGCCGTGTCGCGTCGGAACCCAGAAGGCCGCACTGCTGATGCAGCAACCGGTCTGGAACCGCGCTCTCCTGGACGAATTGAGCCAGGCGATGCGCGATGCCTCGATCTGCGGGCTTGGACAGGCGGCATCGAATCCGCTTGCCACCGTGATTAAATATTTCCCTGACGAGTTCAAGGAAGCGGCCGAATGACGAAGATTACGTTCGAGCTCGACGGCAAGCAGGTCGAGGCCAATGCAGGCGAGACGATCTGGCAGGTCGCAAAACGCCAGGGTCGCGAGATTCCGCATCTGTGCTATTCGCCCGCGCCGGACTATCGTCCCGACGGCAATTGCCGCGCCTGCATGGTCGAGATCGAGGGCGAGCGCGTGCTCGCGGCGTCCTGCAAGCGCACGCCATCGGTCGGCATGAAGGTGAAGACGGAGAGCGCGCGCGCGGTTTCCGCGCAAAAAATGGTCATGGAGCTGCTGGTTGCCGATCAGCCGGCGCGCGAGACCTCGCACGATCCGGAGTCCAAATTCTGGCATTGGGCCGAAACCACTGGGGTCACCGAGAGCCGCTTCCCCGCCGCCGAGCGTTGGGCGACCGACGCCAGCCATCCGGCGATGCGCGTCAATCTCGATGCCTGCATCCAGTGCGGCCTCTGCGTGCGCGCTTGCCGCGAGGTCCAGGTCAACGACGTCATCGGCATGGCCTATCGCAGCCACGGCTCGAAAATCGTGTTCGATTTCGACGATCCCATGGGCGAGTCCACCTGCGTCGCCTGCGGCGAATGCGTTCAGGCCTGTCCGACCGGGGCCCTGATGCCGGCCGTAATGCTGGACGAGAAGCAGACCCGTGTCGTCTATGCCGACAAGAAGGTGGATTCGCTTTGCCCGTTCTGCGGCGTCGGCTGCCAAGTGACCTATGAGGTCAAGGACGAGAAGGTGATCTATGCCGAGGGCCGCGATGGCCCGGCCAACCGCAACCGTCTTTGCGTCAAGGGCCGCTTCGGCTTCGACTACATCCACCATCCGCATCGACTGACCAAGCCGCTGGTGCGGCTGCCGAATGCGAAGAAGGATTCCAACGACCAGGTTGATCCCGCCAATCCGTTCACGCATTTCCGCGAAGCGAGCTGGGAAGAAGCGCTCGACATCGCGGCCAGGGGCCTCGTCAAGATCCGCGACGAGAAGGGTGTGAAGGCGCTGGCCGGCTTCGGCTCGGCCAAGGGCTCGAACGAGGAGGCCTATCTGTTCCAGAAGCTGGTGCGCACCGGCTTCGGCTCCAACAACGTCGACCATTGCACCCGCCTGTGCCACGCCTCGTCGGTCGCGGCGCTGTTCGAAGGCCTGAGCTCGGGCGCCGTGTCGGCGCCGTTCTCGGCGGCGATGGACGCCGAGGTCATCATCGTAATCGGCGCCAACCCCACCGTGAACCATCCGGTCGCTGCGACTTTCATCAAGAACGCGGTCAAGCAGAACGGCGCGAAACTGTTTGTGATGGATCCGCGCCGTCAGACGCTGTCGCGTCATGCGACCAAGCATCTGCAGTTCAAGCCGGGCTCGGACGTCGCCATGCTGAACGCGATGATCCACACGATCATCACCGAAGGGCTGACCGACGATCAGTACATCGCCGGCTACACCGAGGGGTTCGAGGACCTCAAGGAGAAGATCAAGGAGTTCACGCCGGAGAAGATGGAGCCGATCTGCGGTGTCCCGGCGCAGACCCTGCGTGAGGTCGCGCGAACCTATGCGCGGGCAAAATCGTCGATCATCTTCTGGGGCATGGGCATCAGCCAGCATGTCCACGGCACCGACAATGCGCGCTGCCTGATTGCGCTGGCGCTGATCACCGGCCAGGTCGGCCGGCCCGGCACCGGCCTGCATCCGCTGCGCGGCCAGAACAACGTGCAGGGCGCTTCCGATGCCGGTCTGATCCCGATGTTCCTGCCGGACTATCAGCCGGTCGGCCGCGACGACATGCGCGGTGCCTTCGAGAAGCTGTGGGGCCAGGATCTCGATCCCGTGCGCGGCCTGACCGTGGTCGAGATCATGAACGCGATCCATGCCGGCGAGATCAAGGGCATGTATATCGAGGGCGAGAACCCCGCGATGTCCGATCCCGATCTCCAGCACGCGCGCCAGGCGCTTGCCATGCTCGATCATCTCGTGGTGCAGGACCTCTTCGTCACGGAGACCGCATTCCACGCCGACGTCATCCTGCCGGCCTCGGCGTTTGCCGAAAAGGAAGGCTCCTTCACCAACACCGATCGTCGCGTGCAGCTCGCGCGCCAGGTGATCAAGCCGCCGGGCGATGCGCGGCAGGATCTCTGGATCATCCAGGAGATCGGCAAGCGCATGGGGCTGCCGTGGAATTATGCTGGTCCCGGCGAGGTCTTCACCGAGATGGCGGAGTTGATGCCGTCGCTGAAGAACATCACCTGGGAACGTCTGGTCCGCGAGGGCGCGGTCACCTATCCCGTCGACGGTCCCGACGTGCCCGGCAACGAGATCATCTTCACCACGGGATTTCCGACCGCGAGCGGCCGCGGCAAGATCGTTCCGGCCCACGTCATCCCGCCGGACGAGATTCCCGACGCCGAGTATCCGATGGTGCTCTCGACCGGCCGCGTGCTCGAGCATTGGCACACTGGCTCGATGACCCGCCGCGCGCAGGTGCTCGACCAGATCGAGCCGGAGGCGGTCGCGTTCATGTCGCCGAAGGACATGCACAGGAAGAAGCTCGCGCCGGGCGATTTCATCCGGCTCGAGACCCGCCGCGGCGCGGTCGAGGTCAAGGTCCGCTCCGACCGCGACGTTCCCGAGAACATGGTGTTCATGCCGTTCTGCTACGCGGAGGCGGCGGCCAATCTCCTGACCAACCCGGCGCTCGATCCATTCGGCAAGATCCCGGAGTTCAAGTTCTGCGCGGCGAGAGCCGAGCGCGCCGAGTTGCGGGACGCGGCCGAGTAGGCGCTCGGTGGTGTTGTGGCGGCACGGCGTTGCCAACCCTCAGTGTCGTCCTGGCGAAGGCCAGGACCCATACCGCGGAATCTATCGATTTCGGGTGATAGTAGTATCGAACGACAGGTCTTCGCCAACGCCTCCCTGGGGTAATGGGTCCTGGCTTTCGCCAGGACGACTCGGGGAGAGACTGCGCCGTACTCGTCCCTTCGCTCCTCGCAGCGGCGGTGCTAGACATCGCATATGTCCAAAGCCACCCCAGCCACACGCGCGCTCACAGCCGCAAAGGTTGCCTTCACCGTCCACGCTTATGACTACGATTCCGATGCCGAGAGCATCGGCCTCCAGGCGGCTGCTGCGCTTGGCGAAGACCCCGCGCGTGTATTGAAAACGCTGATGGCGCTGGTCGACGGCAAGCCGGTCTGCGTGATCGTCCCATCCGACCAGGAAGTCTCGATGAAGAAGCTTGCCGCTGCTGTTAGCGGCAAGTCAGCGCAGATGATGAAGCCGCCGGAGGCCGAGCGACTCACCGGCTACAAGGTTGGCGGCATCAGCCCGTTCGGGCAGCGGAAGCCCGTACGCACCGTGATCGAGCAGAGCGCGCTCGCACATGACCAAGTGTACGTCAATGGCGGTCAGCGCGGACTGCAGGTGCGGCTCAGTCCAGGCGATGTGCGGGACGTGTTGAAGGCGATCGTCGCGGAACTGGTCGCCTGAGCGCGGCGTTCTGCTACTGCTTTTGCAACAGCTTCAGCCGACAGCGCAGCGCTTCGCCGATGTGTGCACGCGCAAGCTGCTCCGCTTTGCCGCCGTCGCGAACCGCGATGGCGTCGATGATGGCCTGGTGCTCGCCGTGGCTGGTCGAAGGGCGGCCCGATACGGTGAACGTAGTCGGACCGAGCAGAGCGATCCAGTCCTGCAATTCCCGCGAAGCGTTGTCGAGATAGCGGTTGCGCGCGGCGCGGCAGATCGCTTCGTGGAAGGCGCGGTTGAGCCTTGCCATTTCTCCTGCCATGTCGGTCGCGTCGGCCCCGGACGCTTCGACAAAGGCCTGCTCGATGTCCCTGAGCGCATCGATCTCGGGCGCAGACGCGTGCTCGGCGGCAAGTCGGGCGGCGGCGCCCTCCATGATCTCGCGCATCGCATAGAGTTCGAGTACCTCGGAGATGTCGAGGTTGCGTACGATCAGGCCGCGGCCGCCGGCAGGTTCGACGAACCCACGTGCCGCAAGCCGGCCCAGAGCCTCCCGCACCGGCGTGCGGCTGACCTTCAGCCGCTGGGCGACCTCTTCCTCGCGCAGGCGGTCGCCAGCGCGATAGCTGCCGGCCTGCAGCGCCTCGCAGAGCGAGCGGAACACGGCTTCGCCGAGCGCCACGCCGCCGCCGCGCGCGACCGAGCCGCCTGCCTTTGTCGGGCGCCTTGCCATGCAATCCTCGTGCTCGCCACGCGCATCCTGCCCATGCAGCGATGGCGCTTGCTGGATTTCTGTATATCTTTGTATACAAAAGTGCGCAATGGCGAACCGGATTGACCGGGGCCGCCTGCGGGGCAGAATGTCTCCAACTTCGTCGCATCGGGCAGACGGCATGAGCAGCAAATACGATGTGCTGGTGATCGGCGGCGGCAACGCGGCGCTGTGTGCGGCGATCAGCGCCCGACGTGGTGGGGCGTCGGTGCTGGTGCTCGAAGGCGCGCCAAAATTCTATCGCGGCGGCAACACGCGTCACACCCGCAACATGCGCTGCGCCCATGACGAGGCGACCGAAATCCTGACCGGGCCCTACACCGAGGAGGAGTTTTGGGAGGATCTCCTGCGCGTCACCGGCGGCCAGACCGACGAGATACTCGCCCGGCACATGATCCGCGAGTCCAAGGACATTTTGAACTGGATCGTCGAGCAGGGGGTGCGCTGGCAGCCCTCGCTGGGCGGCACGCTGAGCCTCGGCCGCACCAACTCCTTCTTCCTCGGCGGCGGCCGTGCGATGTTGAACGCCCTGTATCTGACCGCCGAGCGGCTCGGCGTCGAAATCGAATACGACGCCGAGGTCACCGACCTCGTGATCGAGGATGGCATGTTTCTCGCCGCCCGCCTCAAGCGGCCGATCAAGGGCGACACCGAGATCCGCGCGACGTCGCTGGTCGCCGCCGCCGGCGGATTCGAGGCCAACATCGAATGGCTGAAGCAATATTGGGGCGAAGC
Organism: Bradyrhizobium sp. i1.15.2; assembly: GCF_040548425.1. Classification (NCBI taxonomy): domain Bacteria; kingdom Pseudomonadati; phylum Pseudomonadota; class Alphaproteobacteria; order Hyphomicrobiales; family Nitrobacteraceae; genus Bradyrhizobium; species Bradyrhizobium sp. i1.15.2. The sequence continues at coordinate 110,692 of NZ_JBEPRQ010000022.1, forward strand.
CGCCGACAATTTCCTGATCCGCGGCACGCCCTATAACCGCGGCTCGATCCTGAAGATGCTGCTCGCCAAGGGCGTGCAGGAGGTCGGCGATCCCACCCAATGCCATGCGGTCGCGATCGACGCGCGCGCGCCGAAATTCGACGGTGGCATCATCACGCGCCACGACTCCGTTGTGTTCGGCATCGTCGTCAACAAGCACGCGCAGCGCTTCTATGATGAAGGTGAGGACATCTGGCCGAAGCGTTACGCGATCTGGGGCCGGCTGGTGGCCGCGCAACCCGACCAGATCGCCTACATCATATTCGATTCCACCGTGGTCACGAGCTTCATGCCGACGCTGTTCCCGCCGATCGCAGGGCAGACGATTGCCGAGCTCGCCGGCAAGCTCGAGCTCGATCCGGCCGCGCTGGAAAAGACCATCACCGAATTCAATGCCGCGGTGCGGCCCGGCACCTTCGACCACACCATTCTGGACGATTGCCGCACCGAAGGCATCACACCGCCGAAGACCCATTGGGCGCGGCGGATCGAGACGCCGCCCTACCTTGCCTATCCGGTGCGGCCCGGCATCACCTTCACCTATCTCGGCACGCGCGTGACCAGGGAGGCGCGGATGCTGATGGCTGACGGCAAGCCGTCGGCCAACATGTTCGCGGCCGGCGAGATCATGGCCGGCAACGTGCTCGGCAAGGGCTATGCCGCCGGCATAGGCATGACCATCGGCAGCGTGTTCGGGCGGATCGCAGGACGGGAAGCGGCACGCCACGCCAAGAACTAGGACGAAGAAAAGACACGAGGGAGGAACCATGTCACGCATTGCCATTGCCTCGATCGCGGCGCTGCTGATCGTCGGCCACGCCCACGCGGCCGAGCCGATCACGCTGCGAGACATGGGTTCGTTCCATGTCGGTGGGCGTCTTGTCGAAATCTCCGGCAAGCCGGTGAGGGAGGTCGTGTTCGCGCCCGGCGGAGTGCCGGCCAAGGTCGATCCCAACGGCACGTATCAGGTCGAGCAGATGTACGTGCAGTATTTCCTGCCGGCAAACGAGAAGGGTGCCTATCCTTTGCTGATGTGGCACGGCGGCGGATTGACCGGCGTCACCTACGAGACCACGCCTGACGGACGCGAAGGCTGGCTGAATTATTTTCTGCGCAAGGGGTGGGCGGTCTATAACTCCGACGCGGTAGAGCGCGGACGCGCGGGCTGGGCGCAGTACCCCGATATTTTCAAGAGCGAGCCGGTCTTCCTGACCACGGCCAATCCGTTCGAGCGTTTCCGCATCGGCGATGGACCGAACTCCTACGATCCCGATCCCGCCAAGCGAAAATTGTTGCCGGGCAACCAATTCCCCGTCGAGGGTTACGAGAATTTCGTCAAGCAGAACGTGCCCCGCTGGACCACGACCGACGATGCGACCATCGCCGCCTATATCGCCGAGATCGATCGCGTCGGCCCCTCGGTGCTGCTGTTCCACAGCCAAGCCGGCACCTTCGGCTTCAAGGTCGCGCAAGCCCGCCCCGACAAGGTGAAGGCGCTGATTGCGATCGAGCCGGCCGGCATCGGCGATCCCGCCAAAGCGGATGTGCTGAAGAACATTCCGACCCTCATCATCTACGGCGACTATATCGAGCGCGATTCGCGCTGGCCCAAGATCCGCGCCAACGGCATCGCCTTTGCGGACGCCGTCAAGGCGGCCGGGGGCAGCGTCGGCATCGTCGATCTCCCGCAGGCCGGCATCAAGGGCAATTCGCATATGGTGATGATGGACAAGAACAACCTCGAGGTCGCAGCCCTGATCCAGAAATGGCTCGAGAGCAAAGGCCTGACGAAGTAAAGCCATGCACGGAACCAAAATTCTGGACGAAGCCGACCGCCTGATGACGGTCTGCAATTCCTGCCGTTACTGCGAGGGTCTTTGCGCGGTATTTCCCGCCATGGAGATGCGTCGCGCCTTTTCCGACGGCGACCTCAATTATCTCGCCAATCTCTGCCATGGCTGCGGCGCCTGCTACGTCGACTGCCAGTTCTCGCCGCCGCACGAATTCAACGTCAACGTTCCGCAGACGCTGGCGATCGCGCGCGCGGAATCCTACGCGGCCTATGCCTGGCCACAGGCGCTGTCCGGTGTCTTCGCGCGTAACGGTCTCGTCATCAGCATCGTCGCCGCGCTCAGCATGGCCGCCTTCATCCTCGGCTTCGCGGCCCTGAACGACCGCACCGTGCTGTTCGGCGTGCACACCGGCCCCGGCGCTTTCTACAAGTTGATGCCGCACAACGCGATGGCGGCGTTGTTCAGCGCGGCCTTCCTTTATGCGATCTTCGCGCTGGTGATGAGCGTGCGCGCGTTCTGGCGGGATATCGGTCCACCGATCGGCGGCCGTCCGGACGGTGGCTCGATCTTTCAGGCGATGCGGGACGCTGGTGAGTTGCGCTATCTCCATGGTGGCGGCGTCGGCTGCTACAATGAGGATGACAAGCCGACCGACCGGCGCAAGCTTTTCCATCACCTGACCTTCTACGGCTTCCTGCTCTGCTTCGCCGCGACCTCGGTCGCCACGCTGTATCACTATCTGCTCGGGCGCGAGGCGCCGTATCCGTGGTGGGATCTGCCGGTGGTGCTCGGCACGCTCGGTGGCATCGGTCTGATCATCGGGCCGATCGGCCTGTTCGTCGCCAAGATGCGGCGCGATCCGGCGCTGCTCGACGAGCAGCGCTATGGCATGGATGTCGGCTTTATCGCCATGTTGTTCCTCACCGGCTTCACCGGCATGCTGCTTCTGATTCTGCGCGAGACTGCAGCCATGGGGCCGCTGCTGACGCTGCATTTGGGTGCAGTGTTCGCGCTGTTCGTCACCATGCCGTACGGCAAGTTCGTGCACGGCATCTATCGCTTCGCGGCACTGGTGCGTTACGCGCAGGAGCGACGCAGCGATGCCGGTTCTTGATTCAGATGGTGCGGAAGCGGCCATCGCGCAGGAAAGCGATGGTCTGTTCGATGGCGGCGGCGTGACGCGGAAGTCCGGTATGGGACGCCTTCACGACGATATGGTCGGCCATGCCGGCGACCATCGCGCTTTGCACTGAGACCCGTCCGTCATTTGGCTTCGGCAGAACCAAGAGGCCGGCGACGGGATCGATGAAGCGGTTTCCCGCGATCACGCCGACGGGATAGTCCACCGCGGGCAGGGCGTCAGACCGGGGCGTGGACGTGGTGGTGAGCTCGAGTCCGGCGGGTCCGTAGAATGCGCTGTAGAGGCGATATCCGCTCAGGAGATCGGCGACCTCGCTGCCGCCGTTTGGCGTGCCCAGCATCACCACGCCGGCAAGCCGGTCCGGACGATATTTCGCGATATAGGCGCGCGTCACCAGACCGCCCATCGAATGCGCGACGAAATGCAGCGGCGCCTCACGCTCGGCGAAGCGGGCGACTTCCAGGTGAATATCGTCCGCGAGCGCCGTGATCGTCTTGCGGCGGCTGGCATAGTCGATGTTGAGCGTTGCAAAGCCGCTGGCCCGGAGCGCCCGTTCCAGTCTGATCAGGGACGCCGAGGTGCGCGCGATGCCGTGAAGCAGAACCACTCCAGGGCATCGCGCCTCGCTTGATTGAGACGCCTCGTGCATCTCTCTTACGCCACCTCGCGCTCCGGCGCGGATGCCTGCTCGCGGGCCATCGTCGTTGCGGTGACGTAGTCGGTCTTGCCGGTGCCGAGCAATGGCACCTTGTCGACCACCATGATCGCTGCGGGAACGGTCAGCTCGGACGCGCCGATCGTCTTTGCGTGGCCCTGCATGGCGCTACGCTCGGCGTTCTTTTCCGTCGTCAGCAGCACGATGCGCTCGCCCTTGCGCGGGTCCGGGATCGACACGGCGACCGATGCGGCCTGCGGCCACAGCGTCGTCGCGATGTTCTCGACCGCCGACAGCGAGACCATTTCGCCGGCGATCTTGGCAAAGCGCTTGGCGCGTCCCTTGATGGTGATGAAGCCGGCCGGGTCGATCGCGACGATGTCGCCGGTGTCGTGCCAACCCTCGGCGAGCGGTTCGAGAACGCCCGGATTTTCGGCCCGCAAGTATCCGAGCATCACGTTCGGTCCGCGCACCGACAGGCGTCCACCTTCCTCGATGCCGGGGACGGGGTCGAGGCGGCTTTCCATCAGCGGCGACAGGCGGCCGACCGTGCCGGGACGATTGGCCATGGGCGTGTTCATCGCCAGCACCGGCGCGGTCTCGGTGACGCCATAGCCTTCGAGGATGCGGATGCCGTAGCGCTCCATGAAGACCTGCCGGGTGCGATCCTTGACCGCCTCGGCGCCGGCGATCACCAGGCGCAGCGTACGGAAGTCGTAGGCATGCGCCGAGCGGGCGTAGCCGGTGAGGAACGTGTCGGTGCCGAACAGGATCGTGGCGCCGGTCTGGTAGATAAGCTCGGGCACGATCCGATAGTGCAGCGGCGAGGGGTACATGTAGATCGGAATGCCCGCGAGCAGCGGCATCATCATTCCGCCTGTAAGCCCAAACGAGTGGAACACCGGCAGCACGTTGAACACCTTGTCATTGGCGTTGGCATCGACCCGCGCCAGCGCCTGTGCAGCGTTCGCAAGGATATTGCGGTGGGACAGCACGACGCCCTTGGGCGTGCCTTCCGAGCCCGACGTGAACAGCACGACGGCCGGATCGCTCGCCTGGCGGACGACGCGCGGCGCAGTGCCGGCGAGCAGGCCCTTGATCTTGTCGGCCGCGCCGATCGAGGCGCGGACATCCTCGAGATAGACGACGCGAACTTCCGCGGAGATTGCCGCCATCAGCTTGTCGAGCTTGCCCTTCTCGATGAAAGCTTTCGACGTCAGCACGGTCTTGACCTGTGCGGCTTTCATGGCGGCGAGCACGTTGACCGGGCCGGCCGAGAAGTTCAGCATCGCCGGCACCCGGCCGATATTTTGCAGCGCCATGAAGACGACGGCAACGCCTGCGGAATTCGGCAGCAGCACGCCGACATTCTCACCGACAGCGGTGCCGTTCTCCAGCTTGCGGCTCAAGACCTGGGCGCCCAGGATCAGCTTGCGATAGGTCAGCTTGGTGCCGAGCGCGTCCTCGACGATGACCTTGCCGGTGTCGCGGTCGCGATAGGCGTGTCCGAGCGCTTCGAAGAGAGTGTGATCGAGCATGGCGTTCTTCACCATCGCGTCGATCATCACGTCCTGAAGTGCTGCGCCCGCGGCATTGCGGCGCGTCTTGCCCTTGAGCGACGGATCGACCGGCAGCTTAACCGGCGGCAGGATGGTGACGGTCACCCGCGGAAACCACGTGCGCTTGATCTGGCTGCCGTTGAGATAGCTGAGATGCGAGCGTTGGGCGCCTTCGATGCGGATCGGGACGACGACCGCGTCGGCCTTGTCCGCGATCATCGCGGTGCCGTCATAGACCTTCATCAGCGAGCCGGAGACGGTGATGCGTCCCTCCGGGAAGATCACCACCGGCTCTCCGGCGGCGACGAGCTTGATGAGGTCGCGCGCGGCCAGCGGCTTGCTGGGGTCCATGGTGTAGTGCTTGACCACCCGCAGGAACGGCTTGGCCCACCAGGCCTTGGCGATGCCGGTATCAACCGCGAAGCTCGCGTCGATCGGCAGCACGGCGTGCAGCAGCGGGCCGTCGATCAGGCTGACATGGTTGGGCGCGATCAGCATGCGCGTGCCAGCAGGCGGCAGGTTCTCCAGCCCGCGGACCTCGGTGCGGAACAGCGCGCGGAACAGCAGCCCGCCAAAGTCGCGAACGCCTTCCTTGCCCCACTTCGTCAGCACGAACCAGACTGCGCCGAAGCTGGCGACGCCGAGGCCGAAGAAAATCCAGCCGATGTGCAATCCGCCGGCCTGCAACAGCGCGACGAACAGCGAGCCGGCTACCATGAAGGCGGCCTGCAGCACGTTTCCGGCGGCGATGATGCGGGCGCGCTCGGAGGGGGCGGACCAGGCCTGGACGGCGGCGAAGGAAGGCACGACGAACAGCCCGCCGCCGAATGCGAAGGCGACGAAATCGACCAGCATGCGCAGGCCCGCGAACGAGGTCGCGAAGTCGGCGGCGGTGATGTCCTGGCCCTTGGCGGTCACGCCGATCGCCCAGGCGAGGTCGAGGCCGGCAAACCCCATCATGATGGCGCCGATCGGCACCAGCGCGAGGTTCGGGCGAACATGGCTCAGATTCGCGGCGAACAGCGAGCCGATGGCAATGCCGATTGCGAAGATCGCGAGACACAACGTCACCACGCCCTCGGTGCCACCGATGACCTCCTTGACCAGCGCCGGCAGCAGCGAGAGCACGATGGCGCCCACCAGCCAGAACCAGGAGACGATCACGGTGCCGTCCCACAGCCGATGGTCGGCGTGCAAGGTCTTCAACAGGCCGAGCGTCGAGGTCCAGGGATTGCCGTTGACCGGCAGATCGGGTGCGGACTGCGTCGTCGCGGGAATGCGGGAGGCGAAGGCCCAGGACAGCAGGGCCAGCACGACCACGGCCGATGCGACCCAGCCCATATGCGCGGAGCCGGCCACGAACTGGCCGCCGGCAACGGTGCCGAGCAGGATGGCCATGAAGGTCGCGCCTTCGACCAGCGCGTTGCCGGTCGCGAGCTCGCCGAGCTCGAGCTGGTCCGGCAGCATCGAATATTTCACGGGACCGAACAGCGCGGCGATGACGCCGAACAGTGCGAGCGCTGCGAACAGCAGCGGCACCGAGTGCAGGAAGAAACCGGCCGCGGCAAAGCCCGCGGCAAAGATCTCGGCGAATTTGAGCCGCCTTGCGACGACGGATTTGACATATTTGTCGGCGAGCTGGCCGCCGAGCCCGGACAGGATGAAGTAGGGGAAGATGAAGACGGCGCCCGCGACCGTCACCAGCGCATCTCCGTGGCCGGTCGCGGCACTGTAAAGCAGGATGATGACGAGTGCGTTCTTGAGCACGTTGTCGTTCAGCGCCGAGAAGAATTGCGCCCAGAACAGCGGCGCGAAGCGGCGTGACGACATCAAATCCCTGATCATGACTAGTCCTGTTTTGGAAACGCTGTCTGAGGTTGTTTCATTGTCCGATGGGCGTCGGGACCGGAGGAGATGCGACGGGCATTTGCGGGTTGACGACGATCGTCCCCGGCCTGCTCTACGCCTTTGCCTTCCGATCCTGTTGGTCTCCGCGTGGCGACATTTGGTTCGCAAATGGTTGGTCGCGGCTCTATCACGCTCCGGCAAGGAGGCGTGCGCGCCTCAGGTGAGATGGGCGAGGCGGCGAAAGGGCGAGAGGCGGCCGAGCAGGTTAAAGCGGCGGCCCTCACGACGAACGCGGCGGTTGGCCCGCCACATCCGGAAGGTCGCGCGGCGCTCGGTCAGGACGCCGGCAATGTCGCAGGCATTTGCGATGCGATCGATCGGCCCCATTGCGAGCCGCAGGAGGGCGCGGCCAAATCCGGTCACGAGAGCTGTGGCGTCATCGACGAAGGTGGAGGCGATATCAACAGCGAGGGTTTGCATTTTGAAGGTCTCCCGACTAACTTGAACATTGTTCAGATGAGTAGCCTGAAAATGAACAATGTTCAAGACGAATCGTTGCGAGACCGAAAAAAATCTCGACGGCGGCAGCAGATCGTGGAGATCGCTCGCAGCATTATTGCCACTAAAGGGCTGAAATCGTTGAAAGTCCGGGACGTCGCTGACGCCGCCGGCTGCTCGGTTGGAAGTGTCTATAACGAGTTCGGCGACTTCGACGGCGTAATCCTGACCGTGAATCGGGAGACCGTTAATGCCCTAACGGTGCGGCTGGGCCAAGTTCCAGCCGAGGATCCGGTTCGCCAGCTCTATGGGCTGGCTGCGACCTACCTCGAATTCTTCGCGGAGCACGCCAATCTGCTGCGCTCGCTGTTCGAACATCGGATGGAGGACGACCGCCCTTACCCCGATGACATCCTTCAGATGGTGATGGAGGCCTTCGCGCTGATGCATGCGCCCCTGGTGCGGCTGCTTCCGAAGGCAGACGACGTGCAGATCGCGCTGCTGTCACGCACACTGTTTTCCGCCGTGCACGGGATCATCTCGCTCGGCCTCGAAGAGCGCATGGTGGCCGTACCGCCGCAGATGCTGCGCCAGCAGGTCGAACAATTTCTGGATGCGCATCTCGCGGGGCTCGGGATTCTGCCAATGCGATAACGTGCTGAGCGCTGCTATGCGCTGGCGGCCTTGCGCTGCCGCGAGGTGACGACGACGACGTCCGTCGTCCCGTTGTCGACCTGAACACGGTTGCGTCCGTTCTCCTTGGCGCGATAGCAGGCGGCATCCGCGCGCCGCATCGCGTCCTCGAGCGTGGCGTTGCCGTCGGTGATGCAGGCAACGCCGATACTGGCCGTCACTGCAAAGCAACGATCGTCCCAGGCGAAGACGGATAGCTCGAGCGACCGGCGCAGCCGTTCGGCGATATCCACGGCGTCGTACGGCGTGCATCGGGGAAGGATTAAGCCGAATTCGTCACCGCCGAGCCGGGCCACCAGGTCATGCGGCCGCCGCTCCTGTAGCAGGAGGCGCGAAATCTGGCGGAGCAGACGGTCGCCGGCGAGGTGACCGCAACTGTCGTTGACGTCCTTGAACTGGTCGAGATCGAGCAGGATCAGGCCCACCGAACCCGCCGCGGTGTCGTCCAACTCGCTTTGCAGGCGGGCCTCGAAGGCGCGACGGTTGGACAGGCCGGTCAGCCAGTCGTGCGACGCCTGCCAGGCCAGGCGCTCTTTCTCGGCATGCAGGGCATCCTCGAACGCCTGTCGTTGCAGCACCAATCGCCGCGTGTGCCAGATCAGGAGCAGGATCAGCGTCGCGGCTGTGACGATATTGACGCCAGTCAGCGTCATCTTGATGGCGCGCGAGCCTTCACCGAGAACGGTGGAGAACCGCTTGGCGTGCACCGTGAACTGAGTGTTGAGCTCCGACAGCCGCGACGACAACAATTGCCGGCGCTTGCCGTCCTGAACCGGCCCGTTCTTCGACTCTGACCGGATGACCTCGCCGAACACGCTCAGCTCCAGCAGCATGGGGTCGGTGGCAGCCCACTCACGGATCGCTTCCTTGAGAAAGCTGACCTGTTTGAAGTAGCGAAACAGCCATATCAGTCCCGGCACGTCATCGGGATGGTTGCCGCCTTGCAGGAAGCCGATGCGAGCGGCCTCGACGTCGACCGGATCGCGCTCGAGCGCCCAGCGCGCGAACTCGTCGCCGATGGGAACGGCCAGCGAGGTCTGATATTGCGCAAACTGGCTGGCGTCGCCCGAATGCAGATAGAGATTGAGGAAATAGACGGCGTTCTTCTGCGAGCGCGACCATAGCGCTTCGCCCGCGACATAGGCGCGGACCGAGGACATAACCTCCAGGCTGAATCCGGCGATCGCCGCCTGCAGCAGAACGACCGTGACGAAAGGCGAGACGAGTTTGACGACGTGAAGGAAGTTGCGTCCCTTCGTTGACGGCGCTGTTCTGCGAAACACGTTGCGTTTCCCCAAGTCGCTCAACGACCCCAGCGGAGCGATCCGCTCATAACGCGGATTACGCGCGAAAGGTGCTTAACTCGACTTGAAAATGCCGGGAGACTGCGTCGCAGGGTGAAGGCGTTGTGAAGCGGATGCTGGCAGATCGTTGCAAATGCCGTCGAACCGGAACTGACGCGACATCGGCGAGCCGATGTCGCGCATTCGCCCCAAGTGGTTTACCCGATGGAGAGATTGCCCTGCCGCTAGACCAGCACCGGCTTGCGCACGCGGCCGGCGTCGCCGAAGACGCGCAAATAGCGCTCGATCTCCGAAGGCAGGCCGGTCGCCTTCTCGGGATTGTCGGAGAGCTTGACGGCCGGATGTCCGTCGACCGATGACACCTTGCAGACCAGCGAAATCGGATCGAGATTGAACGATCCGTCCGGCGTGCAGCCGACGAAATCATTGGTGAGATTGGTGCCCCAGCCGAACGAGAGCCGCACCCGGCCGGTGAAGTGGTGGTAGGTCTCCTCGATCGAGCCAACGTCCATCGCGTCGGAGAACACCAGCAGCTTGTCCCTGGGATTGCGGCCCTTCTGCTCCCACCATTTGATGATCTCCTCGCCGGCCTGGATCGGCGGCGCGCTGTCGGGGCGGAAGCCGGTCCAGTCTGCAACCCATTCCGGCGCATCGCGCAGGAACGCCTTGGTGCCAAAAGCGTCGGGCAGCGCGATCAGGAGGTTGCCGCCATAGGTCTGGCGCCACTGGTCGAGGATGCGATAGGGCGCCCAGCGCAATTCCTCGTCGTCCTTGGCGAGCGCCGCGGCGACCATCGGCAGTTCATGGGCATTGGTGCCGATGGCTTCGAGATCATTGTCCATCGCGAGCAGCACGTTGGAGGTGCCGATGAAGGACGGGCCCAGGCCTTCCTTCACGGCCTCCACGCACCAGCGCTGCCAAAGGAAGCCATGGCGGCGACGGGTGCCGAAATCGGAGAGCCGCAAGCCATCCAGTTTGCGCAGCCGCTCCACCTTGGTCCAAAGCTTGGCCTTGGCGCGGGCATAGAGCACGTCGAGCTCGAAGCGGCCGCGGCCCTTCATCGCTGCGCGCGAGCGCAATTCGTTGAGAATGGCGAGCGCAGGAATCTCCCACATCGTGGTATGGCTCCACGGCCCGTGGAAGTGCAGCTCGTACTGGCCTTCGACCTTGCGCAGCTCGTATTCGGGCAGCCGGAATTCGGCGAGCCAGCGGATGAAGTCCGCCGAGAACATGTGGGTCTTGCCGTAGAAAGTGTTACCGGCAAGCCAGATCAGCTCTTTCTTGGTGAAGCGGATGGTGCGGGCGTGGTCGAGCTGGGCGCGCAGCTCGCCCTCGTCGATGATTTCGGCGAGCCGCACATGGCGCGATCGGTTGATGACCGAGAATGTCACCTGCTGATGCGGGTAAGATTCCCGAATCATTTGCAACATCAATAGTTTGTAGAAGTCGGTATCAAGCAGGCTGCGGATGATGGGATCCAGCCGCCAGCTGTGATTATAGGTTCGGCTCGCAATGTCGGTCACTGTCATGGGGGAATTCTAGCGTGGCTCCCGGTGCGCAACCAGTGGATTTGGCGAAGGGCAGGTCACCGCCGAGCATCCGGTTGCGCGAGGGCGGCTCGAAATCGCCCAGAGATCCCGTTCGCGTACCGGTCTGCGGATGGCCGGGTGGCCTACCTGGCCTCGGACCTCCCGCGAGCGTGACGCGGGGGCCGTGCCGATCGTTGCCCGTGTTGAGCGTATTCGCGATTGGAACGAGGAGAGAAAGGACCGACGGCGTTACCGAGAACAGGTTCGACGAACTGGTCGCCGACCGTTGCCGGCCGAGGAGCAGGGCGGCGTCGCCGGCATATCGAACGACCATTTGCCGGCAAATGGGAACGGGCCTTCGACACCGATGAGTGGTCCGGCGCCAAGGAAGCTCGCGCGCGTATCGCGCAATGTCGAGAGCGTTGTGGAAAAGCTGGTGATCGCCGGAAAGCCAGGCAACGCAACACCAGGGCTCGTCGCAGCCCGGACGTCCGAGCTTGAGCTCCGGGTGACGAATTCGGCAACGCGAAGGCTTGCGGCATATGCCCGCGACGGATTTCTGGCCCGTTGCGAAACAGCAGCGATCGCCAGGACTACGGAATTGTCCTGCTGTGATCGGGCCCCCGGTCCTGGCAGGTTCGCTCGTCGCGCGTTCGCCTTGCGATTGCGAGCGTGCAGAGCCGTTGTCTACACTTCCCGTCGGCTCAGAAACGCCAGCCGCTCGAACAGATGCACGTCCTGCTCGTTCTTGAGCAGCGCACCGTGCAGCGGCGGGATCAGCTTGCGCGGATCGCGTTCGCGCAACTGCTCGACGCTCATGTCTTCGTTGAGCAGCAGCTTGAGCCAGTCGAGCAGCTCCGAGGTCGACGGCTTCTTCTTCAACCCGGGCACTTCGCGGACCTCGAAGAAGATGCGCAGGGCTTCCTCGACCAGCCGCTTCTTGATGCCGGGGAAGTGGACATCGACGATCCGGGTCATGGTATCGGCATCGGGGAACTTGATGTAGTGGAAGAAGCAGCGGCGCAGGAACGCGTCCGGCAGCTCCTTCTCGTTGTTGGAGGTGATCATCATGATCGGGCGCTGCTTGGCCTTGATCGTCTCGCCGGTCTCGTAGACATGGAATTCCATGCGGTCGAGCTCGAGCAAGAGATCGTTCGGGAATTCGATATCGGCCTTGTCGATCTCGTCGATCAGCAGCACCGGGCGCTGCTCGGCGGTGAAGGCATCCCACAGCTTGCCGCGCTTGATGTAGTTCTTGATGTCGGACACGCGCGCATCGCCGAGCTGGCTGTCGCGCAGGCGCGACACCGCGTCGTATTCGTAGAGGCCTTGCTGTGCCTTGGTGGTGGACTTGATGTGCCAGGTCAGAAGCGGGGCGTTCAGCGCCTTCGCCACTTCCTCCGCCAGCACCGTCTTGCCGGTGCCGGGCTCGCCCTTGATGAGCAGCGGGCGCTCCAGCACGATCGAGGCATTGACCGCGACCTTGAGATCGTCGGTCGCAACATAGTCCTTGGTGCCGGTAAATTTCATCGCGCGTCCTTGTTGGTCGTCGTCCCGGCATTGCCCCGGTCGCGACATGGGAACGGCCGCGCGTGGCGGCCGTTCCTGGTTCGGTCAGGCTTTCAGACCCGTTTTATCAGCGAAAGGATGACGAGCACAATCACCGCGCCGATCGTGGCATCCACGATGGCTCCGACCGTGCCCGTTGCGAGCTGGATGTGCAGCTGAGGCAGAATCCAGCCGGCCACGAGTGCACCGATGATGCCGACGACGATGTTGCCGATCAGCCCAAATCCCGCCCCGTGGACAATCTTGCCGGCAAGCCAGCCTGCGATCGCGCCAATGATGAGCGCTGCGAGAATTCCCATTGCAAACGTCCCCAAAACAACCCCGTGAGACCGCCAATTCTAGAGCAAAAAGCCTCCCGGTCCAGCGCAGAGCAGTGGCCTCCGCCCCTTGACGTTCGCCCCCCGACGGGCAATCTGTCACCCATGTTCCTGCAATTCTTCACTTCTCTGCGCGATGCGCAGGTCCCCGTGACGCTGCGCGAATACCTCACGCTGATGGAGGCGCTCGATGCTGATCTGTCGGACTATTCGGTCGAGAATTTCTATTATCTGTCGCGCACCTCGCTGGTGAAGGACGAGCGCAACCTCGACAAGTTCGATCGCGTCTTCGGCACCGTGTTCAAGGGACTGGAAAGCCTGCTCGACGCCATGGAGGGGGCCGAGATCCCCGAGGAATGGCTGAAGAAGCTCGCCGAGAAATACCTGACCGACGACGAGAAGAAGCAGATCGAGGCCATGGGCTGGGACAAGCTCATGGAGACCCTGAAGAAGCGCCTCGAGGAGCAGAAGGGCCGCCATCAGGGCGGCTCGAAATGGATCGGCACGGCGGGCACCTCGCCGTTCGGCGCCCATGGCTACAATCCCGAAGGCATACGCATCGGCCAGCACAAGAACCGCAACAACCGCGCCGTGAAGGTGTGGGACAAGCGCGAGTTCAAAGACCTCGACGGCAATGTCGAGCTCGGCATCCGCAACATCAAGGTGGCGCTGCGGCGCCTGCGCAAATTCGCGCGCACCGGCGCGCCTGATGAACTCGACCTCGACACCACCATCCGCGAAACCGCCAATCACGGCTATCTCGACGTGCACATGCGGCCCGAGCGCCGCAACGCGGTGAAGCTGCTGGTGTTCTTCGACATCGGCGGCTCGATGGACGCGCATATCGAGCAGGTGGAGGAGTTGTTCTCGGCGGCGAAGAGCGAGTTCAAGCACATGGAATATTTCTACTTCCACAACTGCCTCTATGAAGGCGTGTGGAAGCAGAACAAGCGCCGCTTCACCGACCGCACCCCGACCTGGGACGTGCTGCACAAATACCCGCACGACTACAAGATCGTGTTCGTCGGTGACGCCTCGATGTCGCCTTACGAGATCATGGTACCCGGCGGCTCGGTCGAGCACGTCAACGAGGAGCCCGGCTCGGTCTGGCTCGACCGCATCATCCGCACCTATCCGCATGCGGTGTGGCTCAACCCTGTGCAGCAGAAGCATTGGGACTATTCGGAATCCACCACCATCATCAAACGCATCTTCGCCAACCGCATGTATCCGATCACGATCGAGGGGCTCGAGGGTGCGATGAAGGAATTGACGCACTAGCTGATGACGAGGCGCTCCATCGGCGATGGGATCGCGCTCCCTCCCCCGCTTGCGGGGGAGGGTCGGGAAGAGGGTCTCTCCACGGGCGACGCTCCCCTAGAGGAGAGAGCCCTCACCCGCGTCGCTTCGCTCCGCGACCTCTCCCGCAAGCGGGAGAGGTGACCACCGCCTCCGGCAGATCGCCTGGGATCGGCGACAGAACAAGAGGGAGAGCCACATGCCCCAGACCATCACCCGCGGCATCAAGGCGCTGATCGACGAGGCCAATGCCGAGATCGAGACGCTCACCGCCAAGGGCGCCATCGAGATCTCGAAGAACGGCGACGTCGTTATCGTCGATATCCGCGATCCCCGCGAGATCGAACGCGACGGCCGCATCCCCGGCGCGTTCGCCTGCACCCGTGGCATGCTCGAATTCTGGATCGATCCGCAGAGCCCTTATGCCAAGCCGGTGTTCCAGGAGGACAAGAAGTTCGTCTTCCATTGCGCCGGCGGCCTGCGCTCCGCGCTCGCCGCCAAGACCGCGCAGGACATGGGCCTCAAGCCCGTCGCCCACATCGCCGGCGGCTACGCCGCCTGGCGCGACGCCGGCGGGCCGGTGGAGCAATGGGAGCCGAAGAAGAAGGGGTGAGGGTCCTGCGCTGCCGCTCCAATTTTCGGCGTCATTCCCCGAAGGCGGGGAATCCAGTACGCCGCGGCCTATCGATTGAAGCACAATCGTCTCGGCGTACTGGATCGCCCGTTCCTAGTGCGCAATTGCGCACTGGCCGGGCGATGACAGCGGAATTTGCCGCGCGCCGTATCAAACTCTCTCGCGCTGCGCGCGCACCGTAATGACTGCAAGGAAAAGCCAATGACCACCCCCACCGATCCCCTCGTCTCCACCGAATGGCTCGCCGCCCACATCAACGATGCCAACGTCAAGGTGCTCGACGCCAGCTTCAAGCTGCCGGGCGTGCTGCCGCTGCCGAAGGACGATTACCTCGCCGCGCATCTGCCGGGCGCGTTGTTCTTCGACGTCGATGCGGTCTCGGACCATTCCAACCCGCTGCCGCACATGTATCCGAGCGCCGAGCAGTTCGGCCGCGACGTCGGCCAACTCGGCATCTCCAATGCCGATACTGTCGTGCTCTACGATGCCGGCGGCTGGGTCGCTGCTCCCCGCGCGTGGTGGATGTTCCTGGCCTTCGGCCACGGCAATGTGCGCATTCTCAATGGCGGCCTGAAGAAGTGGCGCGCCGAGGGGCGTCCGGTCGAAAGTGGCGAGGCGAAGCCGAAGCCCGCGACGTTCAAGGCGAGCTACGATTCCAAGCGCGTGCGTAGCATGCAGCAATTGATCGCCAACGTCGAAAGCCGTGTCGAGCAGGTGATCGACGCGCGCGCCGCCGACCGGTTCGAGGGCCGGGCGCCCGAGCCGCGCGCGGGCATTCGCTCCGGCCATATCCCGGGCGCTCGCAACGTGCCCTATAACCTGCTGTTCGACGCCGCGACCGGCACGATGAAGCCGCTCGATGATCTCCGCGCGGCCTTCGCGAACGCCGGCGTCAGGCTCGATGCGCCGATCGTGACGAGCTGCGGCTCCGGCGTCTCCGCCGGCGTGCTGACGCTGGCGCTCTATCGCCTCGGCATCACCGACACCGCGCTCTACGACGGCTCATGGTCAGAATGGGGCCAGGAAAAGGGACCGCCAATCGCAACGGGGCCGGCGTAACCCTACTGGCGTGCGCGCGCGGTCGTCGTTGCGGCGAGCGTGGGTTGCGGCTGCCCGAACGGATCGAGTTGCTGAACCGGCGGCGGCGGACGCCGGACAATGCGGCGGCGCTTCTTCACCCGGTGCGCCCGCGGCTTAGTCGCCTTGCTCTCCGGCGAACTGCTGTCGGCCTTAGCGTCGGCCTTGGCCTTCGCCGGCGGATCCTTCCAGGCCGTGGTCGCCAGGTTATTCAATGCGGCGAACTTCGCGCTCGCCATGTCGAACGTGGACGAAGCCGAGGCTGCGCTGGGGGCGGCAGGTGTTGGTTTGCTTGTGAGAGCGATCGAAACCGGCTTGGCCTCGGCGATGGATGCGCTGGCGTCGGCCGGAGTAAGCGTGTTGCTTGAGGCCGGCGCCGCGGCGTCCGTCGTCGTCTCGGCCTTGGCCTCGACATTGGCCGGTTCGGCCGGGACGTCAGCCGGAGCTGCAACGACCTGCGGCTGACCGTCGGTCTCGGTTGTCACCACGACGACCGGCTCGGGCTCGCTCATCGGCAGCGCGATGGTCGGGACTTGATCGCGCAGCGACGGCGTCGGATCGGTGGCCGCCTCCGGCTCGGCGCGGAGGACCGCGAGCACCGGCTGGGCCGGCTCGGGAGCTTGTGCAAACACCTGCTCCTGCGGACCATTCCGCCAGGAGGGGTTGCTGACATACTGCTCGTGGCTCGCCCGCAGCAGCGCGGCGGCGCCCAGGCCGAATACCAGGATGGAGGCTGACAGCAGGATCGCGGCAAACAGAAAGCGAAAGCCGGGAAGCATCGAGGGATTGCGAATTTCCGCCCCAGCGGCGAAGTGGCCAGGGCCCATGAGCCATCTGAACGCGGTGACTGTACTGCTTGCCGCGTTCGCCACGCGGGGGATCGAAGCTCAAAGCGGCGGCGAATCAGGCTGATTCGAACATACCGCAACGATTCCGCGCCGTTCCGTAAAAAACAGAGCCGGCTAGTCCAGCAATCTCGGGCGTGGGCTGATTTTCGTCCCGTGATGCAAGGAGGCAACGGTAGTCTTGCGGATCACAAATCGGCAAATCGGGCACAAATCCGCCTGTAATGTCTTGAATGTGCCGCTATCTTCCGTCATCTGGCCGTTAACGGTCCGGACGGGGCCCGGGGACTATACAAGAGCGATGATGATCAAACATTTTCTGACGATATGCGCTGCCGCAACAGTCGCTGCGGCGGGAACCTCGCTCGCGCAGGCCCAGAGCTATCCGGTCCAGCAGGCGCCGAGCTATGGCGCGCCGGCCGAATATCGGCCCGGCGACCGCGCGCCGAATTTCGACGCTATGGACGATGAAGACGATGCGATGCCGCAGGCAGCGCTGCCGCCGCCCGGCCCGGATCCGCGCTACGGCCGTCCGCCCGGCGCTCCCCCGGTGTATTCCGCCGCGCCGCCGCAGGGGCCGGTGATGTCGCCCGATGATCCCCGTTATGGCCGTCCCGCCGGCGCCCCCGTCTACTCGGCCGCGCCGCCGCAGGGTCCCGTGACATCACCCGACGATCCGCGCTACGGCCGCCCTGCCGGCCCGCCTGCGGTGATCTACGCCGATCGTCCGGCACAGGCGCCCGGCAGTGACGGCCTGCGTCCGCCCGAGGCAGTCGGTGGTCCCGGCGCGACCGGAACGGTCCAGGCCGGGCAGCCGCCCGTGGGTGCCGACGGCCGGCCGATGGCGATCGCCTCGCTCCCGCCCGAGGAGCAGCCTGACGCTGCTCCGGCGCAGCTGCCGCAGAATCTGCGCCGCCAGGAAGTCTCGCTGGCGACCAAGGAGCCGGCCGGAACGCTCATCGTCGATACCCCGAATACCTACCTCTATTACGTGCTCGGCAACGGTCGTGCGATCCGCTACGGCGTCCGCGTCGGCCGCGACGGTTTCACCTGGACGGGCGTGCAGAAGATCACCCGCAAGGCCGAGTGGCCGGATTGGCATCCGCCGACCGAGATGATCGAGCGACAGCCCTATCTGCCGCGCTTCATGGCCGGCGGTCCCGGCAATCCGCTCGGCGCCCGCGCGATGTATCTCGGCTCGACCGTCTACCGCATCCACGGCACCAACCAGCCCTCGACCATCGGCAAGTTCGTGTCCTCCGGCTGCATCGGCATGCTGAACGAGGACGTCTCCGACCTGTTCGATCGCGTCAAGGTCGGCACCCGCGTGGTCGTGATGCCGGGTGGTCCGCCGCCGGGAACTGCGACCGCATCCGCCGCGCCCGTGCCCGGCGCTGCCGGCCCCGCTCCGATGGCCGCGCAGGCCGGCCCGGTCGGAGGCACCCAGCCGACAGTGGTGCCGCCGCTGCCCGCACCGGTCACCGTGCGCTGAATCGGCCTCGCAAGAATTGATCTGATGACGGGGGGGGGGGGGGGGGGGGGGGCCCGCCCCAAGTAATTGTTGGAGCGCGCCGCGAACGCAATCTAGTATGAAGACTGCGCCCCCCCCACATGATAAGGGCCGGTGGGTTAAGTA
>NZ_JBEPRQ010000023.1:0-126528 GCF_040548425.1 Bradyrhizobium sp. i1.15.2
GTAAACGACTTTGAAACCCCTCGACAACCCGTTCGGCACGAGGTTGTCACCCATGTCTTAGGTACGACCTGTTACCTATGTCTCCGGTCTGGACAGCTGCGGGGTGGCGGAGAGGGAGGGATTCGAACCCTCGATACAGCTTGAGACCGTATGACGCTTTAGCAAAGCGTTGCCTTCAGCCACTCGGCCACCTCTCCGGTGCGAGCCTTATGCATCTAATTACTTGGGCTGGTCAATTTGGAAGCGTGTGTTTTTGCTCGAATATTCCCAGCGAATTGCGAAACCAAGCGGCGGGTGGGCTTGAGCGGGGGACAATTGCCTTTGTCACCGACCGATTCTCTCAAGTGATCGACCTGCAAGCAGTTGATTTGGTTGAATCTTTCCGCGATTCGCCCCAAGCTATGGAGCGGTGATCGCTCTCCGATTGGCCGACGGGGTCCCGTGTCAGACTGCGGGACAGGCGCTCTTATTAGTTTAGTCGGGATAACTCGCTCGCCGGCCCAGGAGCCGCTCCGCCGCGCCAGGCGTCGCCGTAATCAGCGAAGGCTGCCGGGCTGAAACGCTCGCTCGTCCCTCGACGGCCGCGCGACGCCGCTACGGTCTCATCTTGCAATGTCGGGACCGATGGTATGATTGACCGACATCCTGAGGGAGGAATGGACTTGGCGGGTGAACTGCAGACCAAATTTCGACGTGCTGTCGAAGCCTTTCACGCCCATGATTTGGTCAAAGCGGAAAGAATACTGCAGCAGATCGCCAAATCCGCCAGGAACATCTTCGAAGTCGAACATCTCCTGGGCGTGGTGATGCTCGTACAAGGTCGGTTTGCCGAGGCCGAGATGCATCTCAGGGTGGCCGTGGCCCTGAACGGAAGCAGCGACGAGGCCCTCAGCAATTATGGATATGCGCTCAAAGCGCTGAATCGGCCTCAGGAAGCTCTGGCCTATTTCACGCGCGCATTGGCGGTGAATCCGCGCAATCCCCTTTCGTATCACAACAGAGGTACGATCCTTGCCGAGTTCGCGCGAAGCTATGGCGAAGCGATCGAGCAATTCGACAAGGCGACATTCTACAATCCGAACTTTGCCGATGCCTACGCAAGCAAGGGCGGCTGCCTTGAAAAGCTCAGGCGTTACGAGGATGCGCTCGTGGCCTACGACAAGGCGTTGTCGATCAGGCCTGACCTGGAGACTGCATGGCTTGGTCGAGGCAATGCACTCCGGAATCTCAGGCGGTACGACGACGCATTTACCACGTACGACAAGGCGCTGTCGGCCAAGCCGGATTTCCCGAGCGCATGGGTTGGCCGAGGCGAAGTTTTCACCGATCTCAAGCGCCACGACGAGGCGCTTGCCGCGTACGACAAGGCGATCTCGATCAAGCCTGAGCTCGAGAGCGCGTGGGTTGCCCGAGGACATGTTCTCTGGAGCCTGAAGCGCTACGACGAGGCGTCGGCAGCCTATGACAAGGCGCTCTCGATCAAGTCCGGCCTGGAGAACGCGTGGCTTGGTCGTGGCAATGTGTCCTTCGATCTCAAACGCCTTAACGAGGCGTTGGCTGCCTATGACAGGGCGTTATCGATCCGCCCTGATCTGGCGGAAGCCTGGCTTGGTCGTGGCAATGTTCTCACTGAGCTCAAGCGCCGTGACGATGCGCTCGCGGCGTATGGGCGGGTGCTGTCGATCAAGCCTGATCTCGCCGAGGCGTGGCTCGGTCGTGGCAATGTCGCGTGGGGGCTGAAGCGCTACGAAGAGGCTCTTGCCGCGTATGACAAGGCGCTCGCGATCAAGGCCGACATCGAGGGGGCCTGGATTGGCCGTGGCAACGTCTTTACCGAGCTCGGGCGCCATGACGAAGCCTTCATCGCCTTCGACAAGGCGGTGTCGATCAGGCCTGACCTCGAGGGCATCGAGGGTTTGCGTCTTCTTGCGAAGATGAACCTGTGCAATTGGGACAATCTGGACGAAGAGATCGGCCAGTTGACGGCAACAGTACGGCTCGGGAAGGCCAATAGTTCTCCCTTTGCTTTGCTGTCTCTGACAGATTCTCCCGATGATCAGCTCAGCTGCGCCAGGACGTGGGTGAGGGCAAAGCTCCCGCATCTCTCCGAAACGAGGTCAGGGGGTGAAATCCGTCGCCACGACAAGATCCGGGTCGGATATGTTTCACCTGATTTTCGCAAGCATCCGGTCGGGTATCTCACTGCCGAGATTTTCGAGAGTCACGATCCCGACCGCTTCGAGACATATGCGTTTTCGATCGGTCCTGACGACAACAGCGATCTGCGCAGGCGGCTCGAAAAGTCGTTTCATCGCTTTGTCGATTGCGAGCACAAGCTCGACGGCGAAGTCCTGAAAGCAATCGACGATGCGCAGATCGATATTCTTGTCGATCTTGCTGGCCATACGCACAATGCCAGGCTGTCGTTGTTTGCGTCCAGCCCGGCTCCGATCGTCGTCAACTATCTTGGCTTTGCAGGAACGCTGGGGAGCAGGGAGCTCTTCCACTACATCATTGCCGATCACATCGTGCTGCCAGATCAAAACAGCCAATTCTTCGACGAGAAGGTCGTTCGTCTGCCCGGCAGCTTCATGCCGCGTGATAATCACGTCGCGACGATCGACGATGCTGCACCCAATCGGGCCGATCACGATTTGCGGCAGGAATGGACTGTGTTTTGCTGCTTCAACAATGCCTACAAGATCAATCCGGCTGTCTTTGGCTCCTGGATGAATATCTTGAAGAGCGTGGATCAGTCGGTGTTGTGGCTGTCCGACGTGGGCGAGATCGCAAAATCGAATCTGCGGAAGGAAGCCAAGGGCCGGGGCGTCGATCCGGATCGCCTGGTGTTTGCAAGGCGCGTTGCGTCTTCATCGGAACATCTGGCGCGCCATCGCCTCGCCGACCTCTTCCTCGACACGCTGCCCTACAACGCACATACGACGGCCAGCGATGCGTTGTGGGCTGGTCTGCCGGTGGTGACCCATAGCGGGAATAGTTTCGCCGGCCGCGTGGCCGCGAGCTTGCTGAGCGCTGTCGGTCTGCCTGAGCTGATCACGCGAACGCGTGCGGATTATGAAGCACTCGCGATCGAGCTGGCGCTCGATAAGCAGAAGCTGGCGGATATTCGCGGACGGCTGCAAGGGAACCACCTGACCGCATCACTGTTTGATGCGGCGCTCTACGCCAGGCGGCTCGAGACGGCTTACGAGGCTATGTATCTACGACATCAGGCCGGCTTGCCGCCGGATCATATCGACGTTCAAGCGCGCGGATGAGGACGGCCGTCGCGGCCGCTTGCTGATCAGGCCAGCGAGTTCCCGAAGGTTTGGTCCCTGCCGGGTCCTTGGTTGATTCCACGATTCGGACGCCTCTGCCCCACAACGGAGCGTCTCTGCGCGTGGGGGGCCCGTGCGGGAACTTTGGACGGCAAATGAAACCCGTCGAAAAAAACGCTGTAGATTCAATGAGGTACAAAGTCGTTCTGATCACATCTGCGTGTTATTTGTGCAACACCCGCCGGAAAACACGCTCCATCGGCCCGTTCTGAAGCGTTCTGTTGTTGTGTGTGCAAGGGCGTTCGGTAATTGTGACTGAGCGACGGAGGGGGGCATCCCGAGGTCGTCCCGTCTTAGGTGGTTCGCTTAAGTCCCTCGCGTTCAGCGGGTGTGTCCGAAGGCGCGAAGCGACTAAGCGGTGAATTTAAGGGACAAGGGAACCAACCTTAGGGTGTCTTCACCCAGCGGATCCGGAACCTTCCCTATGGCAAACTTGGAGGTTTAACATGAAGTTGGTTAAGAGCCTTTTGCTCGGTTCCGCAGCGGGTCTGATCGCTGTTGGCGGAGCGCAGGCAGCCGATCTCCCCGTGAAGGCCAAAGCGGTCGAATACGTGAAGATCTGCTCCCTGTACGGTGCGGGTTTCTACTACATCCCCGGCACTGACACCTGCATCAAGCTGGGTGGTTATTTGCGCGCTGAAGTCGCGCTGAACACGAACAGCGACATCAACTGGCAGTCCAGCGGTAACAACGGCGGGCGCAACCGCCTGACGAACTACTACACGGCGCGCGCTCGTGAAGACCTGAACATCGACACCCGCACCGCGACTGAATACGGCGTTGTCCGTACCTTCTTCGACGGCGTGTTCTCGTGGACGACCGGTAACTACAACGGCACCGGCAGCGCGACTGGCACGACCGCCTACAGCAGCACGCTGGCCCTCAACACCTCGGGTGCAGCGCCGGCCCTCGTTGGCTCGTCGATCAACCCGACCGACGGCGGCACCTCGGGCGGTTCGCTCGGCGTGTACTACGCCTTCATCCAGTTCGCTGGCTTCACGATGGGTAAGGCCGTGTCGCAGTTCGACGCGCCCTGGACCAACTATCCCGGCAACAACTTCGACGGTCTCGCCGGCGGTAGCGGCACGGTCACCGGTATCAACCAGTTCAGCTACACTGCTGACTTCGGCCAGGGCGTCACGGCGGCGTTCTCGGCGGAAGATCCGACGGCTTACATGCAAGCCGGCAACCTCAACCTGAGCGGTGCAGCGGGCCTCAGCGGCGTGACTGGCGCCGCTTATGGTTCGAATGCCATCGGTGGCTCGCGTTCGCCGAACCTCGTGGGTATGGTCCGTGTCGACCAGGCTTGGGGTCTCTTCCAGGCGTCGGTGGCTGCGCATGACAACCACGTTGCCTACTACGGCGCAACCGAGGCGACGGGCCATCCCGACGACAAGTGGGGTTGGGCGGTTCAGCTTGCTCTGTCGATCAAGAACATCCCGACCGGTGCGGGTGACGTGATCAACATCCAGGGCGTCTACACCGATGGTGCGACCCGCTACAACTTCCAGAACCTCGCGGGTAGCTCGTTCGCGCTTTACGGTAGCTCAAACGTTGCCTACGCCAGCGTGGGCGCGGCGAATGCTCCGGACACCGTGTTCGTCACGGGCGGTCAGCAGGAAACCATCAAGACTTGGGGCTTCCGCGGTGCGTACACCCATAACTGGGATGCGTATTGGAACACGGCGATCTACGGTTCGTACGCTCAGGCTCAGTTCGGCAGCGGTGCGAAGGGCTTCCTCTGCGGACCCGCGGGCATCATCTCGGGTGTTGCCGGCGTGACGTCCTGCAATCCGGACTTCGCGCTTGGCACGGTGGGTCTCATCACCCGCTGGACCCCGGTCAAGAACCTGACGTTCTCGGCGGACGTCTCCTGGACCCGCCTTGACCAGAAGTATGCTGGCGTCGTGACCACCACGGCTATCAACGGTCCCGCGGCCAAGCCGGCCGCGACCTATGAGCTGAGGGACCAAGACTCGGTCGTTATGCTCCTCCGCGCTCAGCGCAACTGGTAAGTTCGGTCTAACGACCTGACAGAGGGCCCCGGCGGGAAACCGCCGGGGCTTTTTTTTGCTGGCCTTGTCCCTCGCGGTCGAAGAGCAAGCGATGGTCGGTCAAGCGCGATGAGATTGGGATCAATCGTCATCGCGCCTCTGAGGCGCAGAGGCGGTCTCGGTGCCGGGCTCTTGGTACGAAAAAGGCCGCCAACAGAGGCGGCCTCCTGGAGTCCAAACAGAAACCGTCGTTATTTCACGTCGAGGGTTCGGCAGTAGTTGGAGCTCTCAATGCTGGTCCAGCCCCTCTCCATCCTGTTGGCTTGGCACTCGTAGAAAGTTTTGAAGTTGAGAACGTTTCTGCAATTGTGACCCACACCACTGGACAGGGAGCATTGGACCCTAGCGCCATTGCTCGTTTCGGCTGCGACTTTGATGGGCTCTGCATTCACCGGCGTAATCGACATGGCGACAAGAGCAAAAGCGGACATGGCCAACGTCTTCATGGCTTTCCTCGTTTTTGTTGATCTGGGACAGCAGATGCCTGTTCCCGGACAGATGCTACCACAACTGGCGTAGAGCGTCTCACTCAATCCACGCCATCGTGGTAATCGAGGCGGAGGGTTTCGCTTCTGAAGAAGCCACCGCTATTCCACGCTGCCGGCACCGCGGCGCTTCCGTGACCGGTCGCACGCTACGCTTCAGCCGAGGCCGTTGCAGAAGAGGCGGACTGGGATCCCTACTGGAACACGGCGATCTACGGTGCCTACGCTCAGGCGCAGTTCGGCACCTTGGCTAAGACCACGCTCTGCGGCGCCGGTGGTGCTGGTGGTGGTGTGTCGGTCTTGGGTTTGCGGGCGTGACCTCGTGCAACCCGGACCTCGCCGTCGGCCAGGTGGGTGTCATCACCCGCTGGACCCCGGTCAAGAACCTGACGTTCTCGGCTGAGGACCCATCTCGACCAGAAGTATGCCGGTATCGTCACCCCGGCCGCTGTGACGGCGATCCCGGCCAAGCCGGCTGCGACCTACGAACTCAAGGATCAGAACTCGGTCGTTCTGCTCCTCCGCGCTCAGCGCAACTGGTAAGTTCGGTCTAACGACCTAACGGAAAGCCCCGGCGGGAAACCGCCGGGGCTTTTGTTTGAGATGATCCTTGGCTGGGTGGTGCGCGGGAGCTAGCCGTCTGTCACAGGGCCGCACGCGGACTCTGCCATATCCAATTTGCGCTGTGGCTTCCCTCAATCCATTCATCTATTTTCGGCCATCGGGTCATGGCTGAACTTGCTACTTGCCTAAGCCGCACAATGGCGTACAGTTCTACTCTCAGGCGACCAGTTTTGGAGCCACAATGTGACGGTGAGAGCCGCGCTTGCTGCTGCGAAAAGCGAGCGCTCAGTCCCAGCACATCGACGCAGAGTTATTTCTGCAGCCCTCCTGACGTCCACTCTGTTGCTTTTTGCGCAGTCTGCCGTCGCCGACGAAAACGGCATCAGTTTCTGGATCCCCGGCCTCTTCGGAAGCCTCGCGGCCACGCCGCAGCAGCCGGGCTGGTCCTTGGCGACCATCTACTACCACACCTCCGTATCCGCCGGCGCCGACGTCGCGCGGGCGCGTGAATTTACGCTCGGCAGGGTCCCGGCCAACTTTGCCGTGAACGCAAATCTGAATCTGAATGTGAACGCCACCGGCGATCTCGGCCTTGTGCTTCCGAGCTATGTATTTGCAACGCCGGTGCTCGGCGGCCAGGCGTCAGTTTCGCTCCTCGCAGCCTATGGAGTCGTCGGCACCAGCTTGGCGGGGACCTTGTCCGGCGTGATCACGACGCCGTTCGGCAATGTTCCCTTCGCGCGGTCCGACACGATCAGCGACACGACGTGGGGCTTTGGGGATCTGGCGCCGCAATTCGCATTGCGCTGGAACGCCGGCGTCCACAACTACATGACCTATATCACCGGTGACATCCCTGTCGGCGCTTACCAATCCGATCGTTTGTCGAACCTGGGCATCGGACACGGAGCGATCGACGCCGGCGGCGGCTACACCTATTTCAATCCGCAGACCGGTCACGAATTTTCCGGGGTGCTCGGCTTCACCTACAACTTCAAGAATACGGCGACGCAGTATCAGAATGGTGTCGACATGCACTTCGACTGGGGTGCATCGCAGTTCTTGTCGAAGCAGGTCATGGTCGGCCTCGTGGGCTATGTCTACAAGGGACTGGGCTGCGATAGCGGTGCAGGTGACCGCGTCGGTTGCTTCCAGTCCCAGGTAGCTGGTGTCGGTCCCCAGATCGGTTTTCTGTTTCCGGTCGGCGACATGCAGGGCTATCTCAATCTGAAGGCTTACGGAGAGTTCGCCGCGGAAAATCGGCCATCCGGCTGGAACACTTGGGTCACCTTCTCAATCTCGCCGCCCGCGCCTGGAACGCCTGCGACGACAAAGCCCATCGTTAGAAAATACTAAGACCAGCTAACCGCCGGATTACCGGCTCTCGAACATCGATCGCCTCCAAAAGCTTTAGCAAGGGCGTGCGAGAGACGCCTCTCGATATTCCGCCGTGCGCGACTGGGATCATGATCCTGCACCTTCGCCTACAGCGACTATCGCTTGATCTAGATCAACCCCGAAGTGCGCCGCTCCGTTTCTGTAAGCCTTACTTGCCCTCAAAAGACCTACTACCGGAAAATAGCTGACGGAGACGAGATCGTCGTCTGACCACAGAAAATCGTTCGAGCATCCTTCAACACTACGAGATGCTGCCCGCGGCGAATGATCGCATGTTGCGACCCCTTTTGCAGAGCAATTGGAGATGGGTATGACGCCAATCATTGAATCTCTGGATCGGCGCGCTCTTCTTTCTTCCCTGGCGGTGCTTCCGCTGCTTTCAGCCTCGCTTTACTCCAGGTCGGCGCTGGCACAATCCCAGCGCGATCCGTTGCCTTCCTGGAATGACGGTTCGGCGAAGACATCTATCGTCGACTTCGTTAGGCGCGTCACGGACCAGGGCGGCCCATATTTCGTGCCGCCCCAACAGCGGATCGCAACCTTCGACAATGACGGCACGCTGTGGATCGAACAACCCATGTATGTGCAGCTTGCCTTTGTGCTCGATCGCGTGAAGGGCATGGCTCCGATGCACCCGGAATGGAAGGGCAAACAGCCCTTCACGGCGGTGCTGGACGGCGAGATGAACGCGCTCGCAGCTTCCGGCGAAAAGGGCGTTGCCGAACTGGTCGCGGTCACCCACGCCGGTATGACGACGGCAGAGTTTGAGACGATCGTCGCGGACTGGCTTGCGACGGCGCGCGACAGACGCTTCAAACGACCCTACACCGAGTTGGTGTACCAACCGATGTTGGAATTGCTCGCCTACCTTAGGGCGAACGGTTTCAAGACTGTCATCGTTTCAGGCGGCGGTGTTGAGTTCATGCGGCCGTGGACGGATGCCATCTACGGCGTCCCTCCAGAGCAGGTGGTCGGATCCTCGATCAAGACCCGGTTTGAGATGCGCGACAGCACCCCGGTCCTGTTCCGGTTGCCCGAGGTCAATTTCATCGATGACAAGGGCGGTAAGCCAATCGGAATCAATGAACATATCGGCCGCCGCCCCATCGCGGCGTTTGGCAACTCGGATGGAGACCTTGAAATGCTCCAATGGGCGACGCTCGCCCCCGGCGCGCGGTTCGGTTTGCTCGTCCACCATACTGACGCCGAGCGCGAATATGCCTACGACCGCCAATCCCACTTCGGGAAATTGGACAAGGCCCTGGACGCCGCAGCGGTGAATCGATGGACGGTGGTCGACATGAAGAATGACTGGAAGCGGATATTCGCCTTCGAGTGAGAACGCGAACCATCGGATGTCCGTGACACCGCCATAAGGTTAGTTGAGGGGCAAGATGAAATGAATTTCACCGGTGGGGAATGTTTTTCCGGGCCAGCGGTTGAGGGGCAAGCAAACCAGGAGATGGTTTATATCCCCGGCGGAACTTTTCGGATGGGTTCCGAGACTCACTATCCTGAGGAGGCGCCGGTCCACCGGGTCACTGTGGACGGATTTTGGATAGACCGAACGCCTGTCACCAATCGCCAATTTCGCGATTTTATCAACGCGACTGGCTACGTCACCCTCGCTGAACTGACACCCCATGCGAAGGACTATCCTGGCGCATTGCCGCGCATGCTCAAAGCCGGCTCTCTCGTCTTCACACCCCCGCAGCAAGCGGTGGACGTGCACCATTGGAGCGAATGGTGGACGTTCAAGTTCGGAGCCAATTGGCGTCGTCCTTACGGGCCGCACAGTAACTTGCGCGGGCTCGAGAACCATCCCGTCGTGCACGTCGCCTACCGAGATGTCGAAGCCTATGCCAAATGGGCCGGCAAGGAATTACCGACCGAGGCTGAATGGGAGTTCGCTGCACGCGGCGGACGAGACGGTGCCGAATTCGCATGGGGTAACGAGCTGTTACCCGGCGGCCAACATATGGCGAACATTTGGCAGGGTAATTTCCCCCACGAGAATCTGGCGACCGATGGCTTCGAGCGCACCTCGCCGGTCACAGCGTTCCCGGCCAACGGTTACGGGCTGCATGACATGATCGGCAATGTCTGGGAATGGACGGCCGATTGGTATTCGCCGGTGCACGAAGCCGATTCGCCGAAGGCGTGTTGCATTCCGCAAAATCCGCGGGGTGGGCCCGAAAATGCGAGCTACGACGCCCGAAATCCGAAGATAAGAATTCCGCGCAAGGTGCTTAAGGGCGGCTCGCATCTTTGCGCGCCTAACTATTGCCGCCGCTATCGTCCGGCAGCGCGTCATGCCGAGCCGATCGACACCTCAGCAAGCCATGTCGGCTTCAGGTGCATCACCAGGAAGAGGATCGCGTCATGAGTAACGATAGGATTCCGGAAAAGCCTGAGATGAGCGCGGGACCAAACGGCGGCGGAATGAAACGCCGCGATCTCTTGTTAAGTGGTAGTTCTCTCGCCGCCGCTTCGGCGCTTTCGGCCATCGGATTGACGAGCCCTGCACAAGCGCAGCAACCAGCCGCGGCGCCGGCGCCCGCTGCGCCCGGGCAACGGCCGAACATCGTCGTCATCATGGGTGACGACATCGGCATCTGGAATATCGGCGCCTACCACCGCGGGATGATGGCCGGGCGGACGCCAAACCTCGACAAGATCGCCGCCGAAGGCATGCTGTTCACCGATTACTATGCCGAGGCGAGTTGCACGGCGGGCCGCGCCAACTTCATCACCGGCGAGCTGCCGATCCGCACCGGCATGACCACAGTCGGCCAGGCCGGCGCTCCCACCGGCTTGCCGGCGGAGGCCGTGACCATTGCTGCGGCGCTGAAAGGTATGGGCTACGCCACCGGCCAATTCGGCAAGAACCACCTTGGCGACAAAAACGAGTTTCTACCGACGGTGCATGGCTTCGACGAGTTCTTTGGCTACCTGTATCACCTCGACGCGATGGAAGATCCGGCCCACCCCGCTTATCCGCAGGAGCTGTTGAACACAGTCGGTCCGCGCAACATGGTCCACTCGTGGGCGACCAATGTGGACGACGCCACCGTGGATCCGCGCTGGGGCAAGGTCGGCAAGCAGAGGATCGAGGACGCCGGAACGCTCTATCCCAAGCGGATGGAAACCGTGGATGATGAAATCCGCGACCTCGCGCTCAATTTCATCGACAGGGCCAAGGCCGACAACAAGCCATTCTTCCTGTGGCTCAATCCGACCCGCATGCACATCGTTACGCACCTGTCGCCGAAGTACCAGGCGATGCGCAACTCCAAGAATGGTTGGTCCATCCATGAAGCCGGCATGGCGCAGCTCGACGACGACGTTGGCGTCGTGATGCAGAAGCTGAAGGATATGGGCGTCGATGACAACACCATTGTGGTATTCACGACCGACAACGGCACCGAGGTCTTCACCTGGCCCGATGGCGGACAGACGCCATTCGCGCAGAGCAAAGGCACGATCATGGAGGGCGGCTTCCGCGCGCCGGCGATGATCCGCTGGCCGGGCAAGGTGCCGGCCGGCAAGGTCGAGAACGGCATCATGTCCGGACTGGACTGGTTCCCGACCTTCCTGGCCGCTGCAGGCAATCCCAACATCGTCGACGAGCTCAAAAAGGGTAAACACATCGGTGACCGCACCTACAAGTGCCATCTGGATGGTTACAATCAGCTGGACATGATCACTGGCAAGGGGCCGTCAAATCGGCATGAAATCTTTTATTTCGGCGAAAGCGAGCTGGGGGCCGTGCGCATCGACGACTACAAGTATCGTTTCATCGACCAGCCCGGAGGCTGGCTGGGTGATAAAAGCAAGGTTGACGTGCCCTATTTGACCAACCTTCGCCTCGATCCTTTCGAGCGCACGGGCTGGCCCGATAGCGGGACCAAATACGGGGCCCAGCAATACTTCGACTGGTTCAAATACGAATTCTGGCGCTTTGTCTTTGTCCAGCAGCAGGTTGAGAAGCTGGCGATGACGGCGATCGAATTTCCGCCCATGCAGAAGGGCGCGAGCTTCAATCTCGATGCCGTGAAGGCGAAGATCGCAGCCGCGCAAGCTGCAATCGCCAAGTAGCGTAGCTTCCAGCCTCAAGACGTCGTCCCGAACTCCCGGGGCGGCGTCTTTCGCGCGTGCCCGCCGCCACGTTTCGATCGCGACCGGCGCGCATCGAGCGGCATACGGCGAATTACTCCGCGTGGACCGCGTGGGAGTTCAGGCGTGATTCGACCAGCGCAGAAGAGCCGACCGATAGGGCGGGTAGGGGTCGTCATCCAGTTCGTCGGGAATCGCGCAGGAGCCGAATTCCTGTCTGATCCGCTCGATCTCGGCGATGCGCTCGTGCAGCCGCTGCAAATGCTCCTGCGATTTCGCCCGCCAGAACCGGAAAGTGTCGGCCGTAAGCGGCAGGAACGCTGTTCCGAACAGCGTCGGTTCGGGAACGATGGTCCGTCCCAGCAGCAGGAACTTATCGGCACCGGACACAACGAGGGTCGCGTAACCGCGGTTTCCGATTCTCTTGATGCCGTTCAGCGACCATTCGGCGAGCTTGCTGAAATAAGGCTCCTCGCGCCAGCGATCGGGGCAATGGTCATCGACGGTGACGTTGACCGCATCCTGGCTGAAATGCACGATGATGCCCGATTTCGCTGGAAACCAGTCGTCGTCGAGGTGACCTTGCAACCAGGCGCAGACAAAGGACCGGCACATCTGCGGACGGCGGTCGTAGATGGTGCATCCCGCGCCCGTCTGCCAATGCCTGCACAGCTGGTTCACGGGCTTGTCGACGGCGGCCACCTCGAGGATATCGCAGCAGGCATTGCACGATCCGCACTGCCGGGCTGCCTTCGGCAGACTGGTCGATCTAAACCCCTGGCCGTCTCGAACCAGGAGCTGCTGCTTCTCTAGGGCATTCAACGCACGTTCGATTTTGAGACGAGATAGTCCGGTGGCGTCGATCACGCCCTTCATCGTCGTCGCGCCTGCCTGTACCGCACGGACGACGCTCAACATTATCTGATCCATTTTCGTCTCTTATTATTGCGCGCCCTATCTGCGCTGCATGCGTGGATGCTTTGTCATCGGAGTCGTTAGGGGCACGCAGTTACTCCACGCTGCCGGCGCCGCGGCGCAAATCGGCCTCGATCTGCAACCGCGTGCCGCCGCCGAAGCGGGCGCGGTAGACCTGAAGGTTCTCCATGATCCGCTGCACGTAGTTGCGCGTCTCGGAGAACGGGATCAGCTCGACCCAATCGACCGCATCGACCTTGGGGTCGCGCGGATCGCCGTAGCGATCGATCCACTTCTTCACACTGCCGCGGCCGGCATTGTAGGCGGCAAAAGTCATGATGTAGGAGCCGCGATAGTCCTCGAGCAGCCCACCGAGCTCGGCCGAGCCGAGCGTGGCGTTGTAGGCCGAATCGTTCTTCAGACGTCCCAGATCGTAGGTCCCGCCGTGCCGCTTGCAGACATAGCGCGCGGCGTCCGGCGTCACCTGCATCAGCCCATAGGCCTGCGCCGGCGAGACGACCGAGGGGTTGAAGGCGCTCTCCTGCCGCGCGATGGCGTAGATGATGCTGCGCTCGACCTCGGGGCCGATCGGCGTGAACTGCGGAATACCGTTGACGGGATAGGCGTAGAAATCGAACGGCAGCCCGCGATTGAGCGCGGCCTTGCCAAGCAGCAGCATGCCGCGGGCGTCGCTGTGGCGCTGGGTGAGCTCGCCAAGGCCGGCTAGCGCTTCAGGATCGCCGTTCTCACCCATGTCGGCGAGCATCGGTATCGCCATCTCGCGCTCGTCGAGCTCGTAGAGCAGCTGCGCGGCGCGCACGATCTCCAGCCGTTCGGCACCGCGGCTGCGCGGCTGAGCGTTGAGCTCGATCTGCGGCAGGCCGAGCTTGGCACGTGCGAGCTGGCCGTAATAGCTGGTGGATTGCTCGGCGGCCCGCGCGTAGGCGTTGCGCGCCTCCTGCTGGCGGCCTGCAGCTTCGGCGGCGCGGCCCTGCCAATAGCCGGCGCGCGCCAGCGTGGTCGGATTGACGCTGCCGATCCCGATGCGGGCAAAATGCTGAGTCGCGGCCGCGGGATCGTTGAGGAAGCGCAGCGCGATCCAGCCGGCGGTGAACTCCTGCTCGGTCTTGTAGATGTCGCGCGAGGGCAGGGCGGCATCGCGCGCGATCAGATAGGCGCTGCGGAATTCCTCGGTGTCGATCATCTTGCGCGCCAGGAGGCGCCGCTCGATCCACCATTCGTCGAGATTGTAGAGACGGCCCGGATCCTTCGGTGCCGACAGCATGAGCTGGGCGGCTTCCGCAAATTTCTCCTCGCGGCGCAGCAGCTGGATCTTGCTGAAGATGAAGCCGGGATCGCCGTGCAGCTCGCGCGGCACGGCTTCGAGCAACGCACGTGCGTTCGGGGCTTTCTTGAGGGAGGCGATTCGGGCCTTGGCGAGTGCGACATAGCCGGCCCCGAGGCGCTTCGCGGCACGCAATGCAGCCTCGTTCTCGCTGCCATAGAGCAGCGTGTCCATCCGCGCCTTTTGATCGCCGGGCGTCAGCAGCGCGCCGAACTGGTCGAGTGCGTTGTTCTCGGTCTCTTCCGACATCGGGTCGCTGCGCCAGGCGTCGCGCACCAGACGTTCGGCGTTGGCGCGGTCGCCGCGCGCCAGCATCGCCTTGGCGAGCGTGAAGCGGCCCTTGGCGGACACGGGGGATTCGTTCTCGAACCACGACCACGCAACCTGGTCGTCGCGCCTGTCGTCCCACATCGCGGCCTCCAGGCGCCGGCGCAGGAAGGTCTGCGACGGCCAGCTCGGATTGGCGGAGAGGAAGGCGCGGTAGCGCTCGACAGTCGCGCCATTGTCCTCGCTGCGAAGGATGATCCATTCCGCGAGCTTTCGCGCCACGGGATCTGAGATCGTGCCCGCGGCATTGGTGGCGTCGCCCGCCTTGCGCTTGCGCACGAGCTCGATCACGGCCTCCAGCGTGTCCTTGTCGGCTTGCGACGTCGAGGAGGTCGCGGCAACCGCAGCCGGTGTGACCGGCTTGCGCGGGGCGGCATGCTGGCGGGTCGCCGGAGCCAGGACAGGAGCCGCGACGGGCTTGGCGGGGGCCGGAGCGGTGGGTCTGACGGTGGCCGTCGCAGCCGGCGCGGGTGCGGTTTTCGGGACAGAGGCGCCAGCGGTCGGCGTTGACTTTGGCGCGGCAGCCGCAGGCTTCAGCTTGTCCTTCGCAGGTTCCTTGCCTGCGTTCTTGCCAGCATCCCTGCCAGGCTTCTTCGCGGCATCCTTGGCGGGGGGACTGGTCGCGCCCTTGCTTGCGCCCTTACTTGCCCCCTTGGCGGCGTCCTTCGAAGGTTCCTTACCGGTTCCCTTGGACGCTCCCTTCGAAGTGTCCTTGGCGGCTGGCTTGGCGGCGGGCTTCGCGGTTTCCTTAGCGGTTTCCTTGGCGGTCTCCGCGGTTGTCTCATTGGATTTGGCCCAGGCGGCGCAGCCCGCGGACAGCCCTGCCATCAGGCACACGATCAGACCGGTGGATCGCCATGCGGCGCGCGGAAAGGAGATCACGGCGTTTCGTCGCCCCGAATCAGTCAATTGGCTCAAGACCTAGCTGTACAAGATCTGGCTGTATTTGATTGAATATGCGGACAAAATACCAACAGCCGCTTACCTTCGCCGGGTTTGCACCACCACCGCGGCAAAATCGCGGCCTAAACGGTGCGTCACGCCGAGGCGGGTCTTTTACCGGCGGGATAGACCCGATATGAATGCGGCTCGCTCGAGATCGCCGCGTACGGAGGAAGTCCATGGCAGCCAAGACGAAATTCCGGGGATCGTTCACCGCCTTGGTCACGCCGTTCAAGAACGGCTCGCTGGACGAGGCGGCGTTCCGCTCCCTGGTCAACTGGCAGATTTCAGAGGGCACCAACGGCCTGGTCCCGGTCGGCACCACCGGCGAGAGCCCGACGCTGAGCCATGACGAGCACAAGAAGGTCGTTGAATGGTGCATCGAGGAAGCAAAAGGCCGCGTGCCCGTGGTCGCCGGCGCCGGGTCCAACTCGACAAAAGAGGCGATCGAGCTCGCCCAGCACGCCGAGAAGGCGGGGGCGAACGCGGTTCTGGTCGTGACGCCCTACTATAACAAGCCGACCCAGGAAGGAATGTACCAGCACTTCAAGGCGATCAACGACGCGATCGGGATTCCGATCATTATCTACAACATCCCGCCGCGCTCGGTGATCGACATGTCGGTCGACACCATGGCGCGGCTGTGGGAGCTGAAGAACATCGCCGGCGTCAAGGACGCCACCGCCAGCATGGTCCGCGTCTCGCAGCAGCGCGCGGCGATGGGCGAGGACTTCAACCAGCTCTCGGGCGAGGATGCGACCATCCTCGGTTACATGGCCCATGGCGGCCATGGCTGCATCTCGGTGACCTCGAACGTCGCGCCGCGGCTGTGCTCGGAGTTCCAGGCCGCCTGGGCGAAAGGCGACCATGCCACCGCACTGAAGCTGCACGACAAGCTGATGCCGCTGCACAACAACCTCTTCATCGAGAGCAATCCGGCGCCGATCAAGTACGCGCTGTCGCTGCTCGGCAAGCTGGACGAGACGCTGCGGCTGCCGATGGTGCCGGTCACCGAGCCGACCCGCGTTGCGGTGCGCAGCGCGATGGTTCATGCCGGCCTCATCAACTGACGCGCTAGCCGATCGGGGAGCTTTCATGGCGATCGACGAAAGAGGCACGCGGATGCTCAGGGAGTTCCGCGAGTTCGCCATGAAGGGCAACGTCGTCGATCTCGCGGTCGGCGTCATCATCGGCGCGGCCTTCGGCGCCATCGTCACATCGCTGGTCGGCGACGTGATCATGCCGATCATCGGTGCGGCCACCGGCGGCCTCGACTTCTCGAACTACTTCACGCCGCTTTCGAGCAAGGTCACCGCCGCAAATCTCGCGGACGCGAAAAAGCAGGGCGCCGTCTTGGCTTGGGGCAACTTCCTCACGCTGACGATCAACTTCATCATCATTGCCTTCGTGCTGTTCCTGGTGATCCGTGCCATGAACAAGTTGAAGCGCAAGGACGAGGCGCAGCCTGCCGCTCCACCAAAGCCGTCGGCCGAGGTCGAGCTGCTGACCGAGATCCGCGATCTCCTCAAGAAGTCTTGACGCGCTCGCTTCATCCAAACTGTTAGCGTCCTCGCGCATCTCGATCAGGTTTGTCTTCCATGGCCGACAAGAACGAACGTCCGATCAAGGTCATGGCGGAAAACCGCAAGGCCCGCTTCAACTATGCGATCGAGGATACGATCGAGGTCGGCATTGCGTTGACCGGCACCGAGGTCAAGTCGATCCGCAACGGCAAGAGCACGATCGCGGAATCCTACGCCGATTCCAAGGACGGCGAGATCTGGCTGATCAACGCCACCATTCCGGAATATCTCCAGGGCAACCGCTTCAATCACGAGCCCAAGCGGCCGCGAAAACTGCTGCTGCATCGCAAGCAGATCAACAAGTTGATGGGCGCGGTCGACCGCGAAGGCATGACGCTGATCCCGCTCAAGCTTTACTTCAACGAGCGGGGTCGCGCCAAATTACAGCTCGCGGTTGCAAAGGGTAAGAAGCTGCACGACAAGCGCGAGTCCGAGAAGAAGCGCGACTGGAGCCGGGAGAAGGGCCGCCTGATGCGGGCGAGGGGATAGCGGGATGACTCAGAGAAACCTGCTCGAGGTCGATTGGACCCGGATTCCCGCACCCGCGGATGACGGGAGCGCCGCGCACCTGAAAGGCATGACGCTGCCGCCGGTCAGCCTGCTCGCCACCGACGACACGTCAGTCGCGCTGTCGGCACTGCGTGGCCGGACCGTGGTGTTCGCCTATCCGCGCACCGGCGAGCCCGGCAAGATCGCGCTGGTCGACGATTGGGACATGATCCCGGGCGCGCGCGGCTGCACGCCGCAGACCTGCGCGTTTCGCGATCTGTTCGCCGAGCTGAAGGCCGCCGGCGCCGCGCAGGTGTTCGGCCTCTCGACCCAGAGCAACGCGTACCAGACCGAGATGGCCTCGCGGCTGCATCTGCCGTTCCCGGTGCTCTCGGACGACAAGCTGGCGCTTACGCGCGCCCTGAATTTGCCGACCATGGAGGTCGCGGGCCTGACGCTGATCAAGCGCCTTGCGCTGATCGTCGACGACGCCAAGATCACGCATGTGTTCTATCCGGTGTTTCCGCCCGACCGGAACGCCGGCGATGTCCTGGACTGGCTGAAGGCCAATCCAGCCAAGGGCTTGTCGAAGGATTAGTCGAGGTCGGCCTTCACCTTCGCGAACACGGAGCGGAACATGTCCGGCGTCAGCACGCGGGTGTTCGTATTGTAGCGGGAGCAGTGATAGCTGTCGTAGAGCCTGAATGCGCTAGCCTGATGCACGGCGCCGTGGCCGAAGGGGGCTTGCGATCCCTTCAGGTTCAGCGGCTTGAGCACGGTGTCATGCGCAATACGCCCGAGGGCGACGATCGCGCGCAGGTTCGGCATCGTTGCGAGATTAGCCGCGAGGAACTGCCGGCAGGTGTTGATCTCGACCGGCAGCGGCTTGTTCTGCGGCGGCACGCAATGCACCGCATTGGCGATCCGACAGTCGACCAGCTTCAGGCCGTCGTCGGGACGCGCCTGATATTGGCCCTTGGCGAAGCCGTATTCGAGCAGCGTGGCGTAGAGCAGGTCGCCGGCATAATCGCCGGTGAAGGGACGGCCGGTGCGGTTGGCGCCCTGCATCCCCGGCGCAAGGCCGACGATCAGCAGGCGCGCCTTGATGTCGCCGAAAGGCGCAACCGGTGCATTGTGCCACAATGGCTCGCGCGCGCGGTTCGCCTCGCGAAAGGCGACCAGGCGCGGACAGAGCGGACAGTCACGGTCGGGGACGAGGCTGAGAGGCTGGCGGCTTGACCGGGCCGCCTCACTCCTCGAAGTCGTCATCGCCCCTCGCCGGCGCCATCGTGGTTGCGCGCTGGAGGAACTGCGGAGCGTGGTGGCGCGCCTCGCGGTCGCCGCGGTCACGCGGGGCGGGGCGTTCGGACGGGTCGCGGCCGAGCTTGGACTGCAGCTCGACGAGGTCGGTGAAGACGTCGGCCTGGCGGCGCAGCTCGTCGGCGATCATCGGCGGCTGGCTGGCGATCGTGGAAATCACGGTGACCCGCACGCCGCGGCGCTGAACGGCCTCGACCAGGGAGCGGAAGTCGCCGTCGCCCGAGAACAGCACCATCTGGTCGATGTGCTCGGCGAGCTCCATGGCGTTCACGGCGAGCTCGATGTCCATGTTGCCCTTGACCTTGCGGCGGCCGGAGGCGTCGATGAACTCCTTGGTCGCCTTGGTGACGACCGTGTAGCCGTTGTAGTCGAGCCAGTCGATCAGCGGCCGGATCGAGGAGTACTCCTGATCCTCGATGATCGCGGTGTAGTAGAACGCCCTAAGCAGCGTCCCGCGGCTCTGAAACTCCTTCAGCAGGCGCTTGTAATCGATGTCGAAGCCCAGAGTTTTCGCCGTCGCGTAGAGATTGGCTCCATCGATGAAGAGCGCGATCTTGTCGGTAGAGGAAGGTGACATTCAGTTTGCTCGCGTAGAGTTCGTGATTGATCGTTTTTTGTTGGCGCGGCGACAGCAAGCCGCGCACTTCTAAAGTCCCGCCGAAACCCGTCGAAACCGCAAATCCGGAGAAGTCGGTGCAATCAAGGTATAGTTATGGCCAACTCGCACACTCCCGGCGCCGCCGTCGCCGGCAGCCCGGGAAACCACCCATCCCAGCCCCAATGTGGGGGTAGCAGAGCCGTTTGGCGAGGCCAAATCACAAATTGGCCTTGCGAAACCCTCCCGGCACCTATAACTACCGGCATTCATCCACATATTTCGTCCCACCCACAACGGAGCGACAGTCGATGGCTCGCGTCACCGTAGAAGATTGTATCGACAAGGTCGACAACCGGTTTGACCTGGTCCTGCTGGCCGCCCACCGTGCCCGCATGATTTCGTCTGGTTCACAACTAACGGTTGACCGCGATAACGACAAGAACCCTGTTGTGTCTTTGCGCGAAATTGCTGAGACCACCATTTCGCCGGAGGACCTCCGCGAGGAGCTGGTGCACTCGCTGCAGAAGTTCGTCGAGGTCGACGAGCCCGAGCCGGACACTGTGCCGCTGATCGGTTCCGCCGGTGCAAGCGTGGATGCAGACGATACCGAAGTCGCGGTTGAGCGCATGACGGAAGAAGAGCTCCTGAAGGGTCTCGAAGGCCTCGCACCGCCCGAGGAGCAGCCCGAGGAGGACGAGTAAATCGTCCCGTCGCGCTCATCGACTTCTTTGTGATCTGATCAAAGGCCCGAACCGTTGTTCGGGCCTTTGCTTTTGTTTGCGTTTTCGTGGTTACCATAGCGTCGTCGGTTAGCGCCTGTCCCTGTCACTGAATTGATCGGACACGCGCGCGATCGGAGCTAAGATGTATACAACGGGCTCTGTCGTGGTCCGTTTGAAGGCAGGACGGCATGGTATATCGACGCCGCACACCAACGCAGATGCAGGCCGCAACCGAATCGGTTGCTGTGGCCCCGACTGCGCCGGTGGCGCGCCCGGCGAAGCCTCGCGCACGCATGATGCGTCAATATGACCTCGTCGAGCGCGTCAGGTCCTACAATCCCAACACCGACGAAGATCTGCTGAACCGCGCCTATGTTTACGCCATGAAGGCGCATGGCTCGCAGACCCGCGCCTCGGGCGACCCGTACTTCTCCCATCCGCTCGAAGTGGCGGCGATTCTCACCGACCTGAAGCTCGACGACGCCACCATCGTGGCTGCGCTGCTCCACGACACGATCGAGGACACCGAAGCGACGCGGGCCGAGATCGACCAGATCTTCGGGCCCGAGATCGGCGCGCTGGTCGAGGGCCTGACCAAGCTGAAGCGGCTGGAACTGGTATCGCGGGAGGCCAAGCAGGCCGAGAATCTGCGCAAATTGTTGCTGGCCATTGCCGACGATGTCCGCGTGCTCCTGGTGAAGCTCGCCGATCGCCTGCACAACATGCGCACGCTGGACTTCGTGCCGACGGAATCGCGACGGCGCATTGCCGAGGAGACGCTCGACATCTATGCGCCGCTGGCCGGACGCATGGGCATGCAGGAGATGCGCGAGGAGCTGGAGGACCTGTCGTTCCGGACCCTCGACCCGGAAGCCTATTCGGTGGTGATGCAGCGGCTCGATGCGCTGGCCGAGCGCAACCGCAATCTGATCGGCGAAATCGAGGACCAGCTCTCCAACAATCTGCGCCACCGGGGCCTGGGGGCGCGGGTCTATGGCCGCCGGAAGAAGCCATTCTCGATCTGGACCAAGATGGAGCGCAAGTCGGTCGGCTTCGAGCAATTGTCCGACATCTTCGGTTTCCGCGTCGTCGTCAACGACATCGAGGCCTGCTACCGCGCGCTCGGCATCGTCCACACCAACTGGCCGGTCGTGCCCGGCCGGTTCAAGGACTACATCTCGACGCCGAAGCAGAACGACTACCGCTCGATCCACACCACCGTGATCGGCCCCGGCAACCAGCGCGTCGAGTTGCAGATCCGCACCGAGGCGATGGACCAAATCGCCGAGCGCGGTATCGCCGCGCACGTGTTCTACAAGGAAGGCGTGGGCTCGCCGACCGAATTCCTCAAGCGCGAGTCCAATGCGTTCGCCTGGTTGCGCCACACCATCGGCATTCTCTCGGAGAGCGCCAACCCCGAGGAATTCCTCGAGCACACCAAGCTCGAGCTGTTCCACGACCAGGTGTTCTGCTTCACCCCGAAGGGCAAGCTGATCGCGCTGCCGCGCCATGCCAACGTGATCGACTTCGCTTATGCCGTACACACCGACGTCGGCAACAGCGCAGTAGGCTGCAAGATCAACGGCCAGTTTGCGCCGCTGTCCTCGGAGCTCCAGAACGGCGACGAGGTCGAGGTGCTGACCTCGGAAGCGCAAGCGGCGCCGCCGTCGGCCTGGGAAACGCTCGCGGTCACCGGCAAGGCACGCGCTGCGATCCGCCGCGCCACCAGGACTGCGGTGCGCGATCAATATGTCGGTCTCGGCCGGCGCATCGTCGAGCGCCTGTTCGAGCGCGCCAAGATCGAATACGCCGACGACAAGCTCAAGGGCGCGCTGCCGCGACTGGCACGAACCTCGATCGAGGACGTCATGGCGGCTGTGGGACGCGGCGAGATCAAGGCCTCCCACGTCGCGCGTGCGATGTATCCCGACTACAAGGAGGAGCGCATCGCGCGCTACGGCGTCAAGAAGGGGCTTGCCGGCAAGCTCAAGGAGAAGTCGTCCGAACCGCCGCGCAGCCCGGTCGCGATCCCGATCCGCGGCATCAATTCCGACCTGCCGGTGAAGTTCGCGCCGAACGGCGGCGCAGTGCCCGGTGACCGCATCGTCGGCATCGTCACGCCGGGCGAGGGCATCACCATCTACCCGATCCAGGCGCCGGCCCTGAAGGATTTCGAGGAAGAGCCGGAGCGTTGGCTCGACGTGCGCTGGGACATCGAGGACTCCGCGCCGCAGCGCTTTCCGGCCCGTATCAAGGTCGAGAATGTCAACGAGCCCGGCGCGCTGGCGCAGATCGCGACCGTGATCGCCGAGCACGACGGCAACATCGACAACATCAGCATGCAGCGCCGCTCACCGGATTTCACGGAGACGACGATCGATCTCGAAGTCTACGATCTCAAGCATTTGAGCGCGATCCTGGCCCAGCTGCGCGCGAAGGCGGTCGTCGCCCGCGCCGAACGTGTTAATGGATAGACGCCTTCCGTCCTGGTCTATTCCTATGATTCCGTG
Organism: Bradyrhizobium sp. i1.15.2; assembly: GCF_040548425.1. Lineage (NCBI taxonomy): Bacteria > Pseudomonadati > Pseudomonadota > Alphaproteobacteria > Hyphomicrobiales > Nitrobacteraceae > Bradyrhizobium > Bradyrhizobium sp. i1.15.2. The sequence goes on from NZ_JBEPRQ010000023.1 coordinate 22,707, forward strand.
AGTCCCGAAATGCCTGCACCTCCGCTCCGCCTCGGCGTCAATGTCGATCATGTCGCGACCCTGCGTAACGCGCGCGGCGGCCGCAATCCCGATCCGGTGCGCGCGGCGCTGCTGGCGATCGAGGCCGGTGCCGACGGCATCACCGCCCATTTGCGCGAGGATCGCCGGCACATCCGCGACGAGGACATGGCGCGGCTGAAAGCCGAGATCTCCAAGCCGCTCAATTTCGAGATGGCGGCGACCGACGACATGATGCGCATTTCGCTCGCCACTAGGCCGCACGCGGTGTGCCTCGTGCCGGAGCGGCGCCAGGAGGTGACGACCGAAGGCGGGCTCGACGTCGTCGGCCAGCACAATGCGCTGGCGCCCTATATCGCGCGGCTGAACGATGCCGGCATCCGGGTGTCGCTGTTCATCGCGGCCGATCCCGCCCAGATCGAGATGGCGGCGCAACTGCGCGCGCCCGTGATCGAGATCCACACCGGCGCCTGGTGCGACGCCGTCGTCGACGGCCACACTGATAGGGCCGAGGCCGAATGGCGGCGGATCGTGGCGGGAGCGAAGCTGGCGAGGGGAGCGGGGCTGGAGGTTCACGCCGGACACGGGCTGGACTACGCGACGGCGGAGACGATCGCCGGCTTGCCTGAGATCATGGAGCTCAACATCGGCTACTACATGATCGGCGAAGCCCTGTTCGTCGGTCTCGCCGAGACGGTGCGCAGCATGCGCGCGGCGATGGACCGCGGCCGGAGCCGGGCATGATCATCGGCATCGGCTCCGATCTGATCGACATCACCCGTGTCGGCAAGGTGATCGACCGCCATGGCGAGCGCTTCCTCGACCGCATCTTCACCGCGGCCGAGCGGGCCAAGGCGGAACGGCGCGCCAAGAACGAGAAGATGGTGGTGGCAACCTACGCCAAACGCTTCGCCGCCAAGGAGGCCTGTTCCAAGGCGCTCGGCACCGGCATCAGGCGCGGCGTCTGGTGGCGCGACATGGGGGTGGTCAACCTGCCGGGAGGGCGGCCAACCATGCAATTGACGGGCGGGGCGCTGGCCCGGCTCCAGGCCCTGACGCCGGAGGGGTTCACGGCGCAGATCGACCTGTCGATCACCGATGACTGGCCGTTGGCACAGGCCTTCGTCATTATTTCCGCCGTGCCGCTGGCCAAACCCTGATTGGGCACCGATCATTTTATAATTCGCATTCAAAATCAAATGCTTATGCAGTTTTGATGCGATCCTTGATTGCGTGGCCTCCGACAACCGTCTAAAAGTCCGCGGACGCAAATCAGGCTGGGCGAATTCGGCTTTACGCCGGAATTGGCCCTCATTATCAGAATCAGGACAATCTCCTTGGGCCGCGAGCGATGGGCTGTTCGCGGGAGGAGGGCGCGCTGTGACCGCCCGCCGGAATTGAGAGAGCAATGAGCGTGACTTCAGGAACGAAAACTGAGAGCGGCGTCGGCGAAACGATCCGGGTCGTGATCCACGCTCTCCTGATCGCGCTGGTGATCCGCACCTTCCTGTTTCAGCCGTTCAACATCCCATCCGGCTCGATGAAGGCGACGCTGCTGGTCGGCGACTATCTGTTCGTCTCGAAATATTCCTACGGCTACAGCCACTATTCGATCCCGTTCTCACCGCCGCTGTTCTCGGGGCGGATCTGGGGCTCGGACCCGAACCGCGGCGACATCGTCGTATTCCGCCTGCCGAAGGACGATTCCACCGACTACATCAAGCGCGTGATCGGCCTGCCCGGCGACCGCATCCAGATGCGGGACGGGCTGCTCTACATCAACGACACGCCGGTCGAACGGCAGCGCATGAGCGAATTTGTCGGCGAGGATCCCTGCGGCGCCGAAGGCAGCGGCGTCTCCCGGGTGAAGCGCTGGAAGGAAACGCTGCCGAACGGCGTGTCCTACGAGACGCTGGACTGCGCCGACAACGGCTACGTCGACAACACCAACGTCTACACCGTGCCGACCGGCCACTTCTTCATGATGGGCGACAACCGCGACAACTCCACCGACAGCCGCTTTCTCGGCCAGGTCGGCTACGTGCCGCAGGAGAATTTGATCGGGCGCGCCCAGATGATCTTCTTCTCGATCGCCGAAGGCGAGCATGCATGGATGTTCTGGCGCTGGCCGTGGGCGGTGCGCTGGAATCGCTTCTTCAAAATCGTCCGATGAAAGACGAAGCCAAGGACATCGCGACCCTGCCGACCGAGGCGCAAGCGGGCCCCGACGGCGAAGCTGCGACCAAGAGCCTTGAGGGCAAGACGCCTGAAAACAAGACGCCCGCAAAGAAGAAGCGGGTGCGGAGCAGCAAGGCCAGGGGCTCGGATGCGAACGCGGGGCTCGAGGCACGCATCGGCTACAGCTTTGCCGATCCGAACCTTTTGATGCAAGGCATCACGCATGTCTCCGCGTTGAAGTCCGGGCGCAAGCGCGGCGACAGCTATCAGCGCCTGGAATTCCTCGGCGACCACGTGCTCGGGCTCGTCGTCTCCGACATGCTCTATCACGCCTTCCCGAACGCTGACGAAGGCGAGATGTCCAAGCGACTTGCCGAACTGGTGCGCAAGGAGAGCTGCGCCGATGTCGCCAAGTCGCTCGGTCTGCTGGACGACATCAAGCTCGGCTCGGTCGGCTCCAGCGCCGACGCGCGCCTGCGCAAGAGCGTGCTCGGCGACATCTGCGAGGCCGTGATCGGCGCCGTCTTCCTCGACGGCGGCTACGCGGCGGCGGCCGATTTCGTCAAGCGCAACTGGACCGAGCGCATGCACAAGCCGCGGCGTCCGTTGCGCGATCCCAAGACCGTTCTCCAGGAATGGGCGCAGGGCAAGGGATTGCCGACGCCTGTTTATCGCGAGGTCGAGCGCACCGGCCCGCATCATGATCCGCAATTCCGCGTCGCGGTCGACCTGCCGGGACTCGCTCCGGCGGAAGGCATCGGCGGCAGCAAGCGCGCGGCAGAGAAAGTGGCAGCTTCAGTGATGATCGAACGTGAAGGCGTTGGCGGCGGCAATGACGGTTGAAGCAAGCGGCGAGGCACCCACCGCGACGCGCTGCGGCTTCGTCGCGCTGATCGGCGCGCCGAACGTCGGCAAATCCACGCTGGTCAATGCGCTGGTCGGGGCCAAGGTCACGATCGTCTCGCGCAAGGTGCAGACCACGCGCGCGCTGATCCGCGGCATCGTGATCGAGAACAATTCGCAGATCATCCTGGTCGATACGCCCGGCATCTTCCTGCCCAAGCGCCGGCTCGACCGCGCCATGGTCTCGACCGCCTGGAGCGGCGCGCATGACGCCGACCTCGTGTGCGTGCTGCTGGATGCCAAGGCCGGCATCGACGAGGAAGCCGAGGCGATCCTCACCAAGGTCGCCAGCGTCAAACACGAGAAGATTTTGGTCATCAACAAGGTCGACCTGGTCCAGCGCGAGAAGCTGCTGGCGCTGGCGCAGGCCGCCAACGAGCGCATGGCCTTCGCACAGACGTTTATGATCGCGGCGATCTCCGGCGACGGTGTCGACGACCTCAGGCATACACTGGCCGAGATCGTGCCGCCGGGGCCGTTCCTCTATCCCGAAGACCAGATGTCGGACGCGCCGATGCGGCAGCTTGCGGCCGAGATCACCCGCGAGAAGATCTTTCGCAAGCTGCACCAGGAATTGCCCTACCAGTCCACCGTCGAGACCGACAAGTGGGAGGAGCGCAAGGACAAGTCGGTGCGCATCGAGCAGACGATCTTCGTCGAGCGCGAAAGCCAGCGCAAGATCGTGCTCGGCGCGGGCGGCGCCACCATCAAGTCGATCGGCGCGGACTCGCGCAAGGAGATCGGCGAGATCCTGGGCGTGCCGGTGCACCTGTTCCTGTTCGTCAAGGTGCGCGAGAACTGGAGCGACGATCCCGATCGCTACCGCGAGATGGGCCTGGAATTTCCCAAAGAATAACCAAGAAAAGATCGGTCGGCGATGAGCGTACCCAGCAACGTACGGCGCTTCGAAGCGTTGCTCTATGCATCGTTGATGTTGGATGCCTTGTCGGTGGCGGTGCAGGACCGCACGCCGACTGCCGAGATGACCGAACAGATGATCATGACGTCGTCGCTCCTTGCCGGCGGCATGATCCTGCTGCTGGTTTATTTCGTCCGGCTGGCCGCGCGCGGGCGCAAGAACTGGCCGCGCTGGGTGCTGGCGGCAGCACTCGTACTGTCGGTGATCTCGCTCGGCCAGATCATCGGCGAGAAGGGCATGGAACTCGACAGCGCCATCGAGATCGTCTCCTGCGTGCTGACGGCGATGGGATTGTATTTCTCGTTCCGCGGCGACGCGCAGGGCTGGTTCAACGCGTGAGGCCGCGTCGGGTGGATTGGCGGCGCTTCACTTTCCGGCCTCCCGCCAATCCGCCCTACGATTGAAGACCGGAATCCGCTAGACTTCACCGATGGAATGGACCGACGAAGGCATCGTGCTGGGGGTGCGGCGGCATGGCGAGAGCAGCGCCATCGTCGAGCTGCTGACCCGTGCGCACGGCCGCCATCTCGGTCTCGTCCGCGGCGGCGCCGGCTCGCGGATGCGGCCGCTGCTGCAGCCCGGCAACAGCCTCAGCGTGGTGTGGCGGGCGCGGCTCGACGAGCATCTCGGCACCTATGCCATCGAGGGCCTCAAGCTGCGGGCGGCGACGCTGCTGGGATCATCCCACGGAGTCTACGGCATCACCCACCTCGCTTCGATCGCACGGTTGCTGCCGGAGCGCGATCCGCACGAAAACCTCCTGGCGCTGCTCGAACATTCGCTGGACGATTTCGACGACATCGGCAGCGCCGCCGTACACGTGATCCATTTCGAACTGGCAATGCTCACCGAGCTCGGCTTCGGGCTGGCGCTGGAAAACTGCGCCGTAACCGGAGAGACCACCGACCTGATCTACGTCTCGCCCAAATCCGGCGGCGCGGTGTCGCGCGGGGCGGGCGAACCGTGGCGCGACCGGCTATTGCGGCTGCCGCCGTTCCTGCGCCAGGGCGAGGTGCAGGGCGACCTCACCGACGAGGATCTTCAGGACGGCTTTCGACTGACCGGCCTTTTCCTGTTGCGCCACGTGCTGGAGCCGCGCGGGCAAGGCCATTCCGACGCGCGGGCAGGCTTCATCAGCGCGTTGACGCGGCAGCAGGCAAAGGCCGCGATTCCCGCGCCATGAGCCAAACGCGGCTCTGCATTGTCGCAATATGTCGGCCCACCGTGGAACGAAATCGGGTTTCCCTGACTTGCCCCCGGGGTTCCAACCGGGGATATCCTGATGCTGATCAAGGGACTTGTGATATCGGCAGCGCTGATCGCGCTGGCGCCGGACGCTCTCGCGGGTGAGCAGCCGGGCGTCTTTCGCCGTGCCTCCTGTACCGTCGTCAGATTCTATGTGGCCAAATATTCTGCTGTGGCAGCAGAGGCATGGGCCCGGTCCAAGGGCGCGACGGAGGCCGAGATCGAGACGGCCCGGCGGTGCCTGACCAATACCCCGGCCACCACGCAGGCCAAAAACGCCCAACCCACCCAGACCTTCACCGCAGGCTGGGCCGGCCAGTAGGCCGCCCACAGGGAACCAATCGATCCTTGCCCGATTCGCTTCCACGGTTTAACCGGGCGGCATGGGAAAACGATTGATTCCGCCGGAGGAACCGGCCGAAATTCACGAGGTGCCGCTGCGTGAGGCGCTGGAAGAGCGCTATCTTGCGTACGCGCTCTCCACCATCATGCACCGCGCACTGCCCGATGCCCGCGACGGCCTGAAGCCGGTGCATAGGCGCATCCTCTATGGCATGCGCCTGCTCCGGCTCGATCCGGGCACGGCTTTCAAGAAGTCCGCCAAAATCGTCGGCGACGTGATGGGCTCGTTCCATCCGCACGGCGACCAGGCGATCTACGACGCCATGGTGCGTCTCGCTCAGGATTTCTCCTCGCGCTACCCGCTGGTCGACGGCCAGGGCAATTTCGGCAATATCGACGGCGATAATCCCGCCGCCTATCGCTACACCGAAGCGCGCATGACCGACGTCGCGCGGCTTCTGCTCGACGGCATCGATGAGGACGGGGTCGAATTCCGTCCCAATTACGATGGCCAGTCGAAAGAGCCGATCGTGCTGCCCGGCGGCTTCCCGAACCTGCTCGCCAACGGTGCGCAGGGTATCGCGGTCGGCATGGCGACCTCGATCCCGCCGCACAACGCCGCCGAGCTCTGCGAGGCCGCGCTGCATCTGATCGAGAAACCGGACGCGAAATCCAAAGCGCTGCTGAAATGGGTCAAGGGTCCGGATTTCCCGACCGGCGGCATCTGCGTCGATTCCAAGCAGGCGATCGCTGAAGCCTACACCACCGGCCGCGGCTCGTTCCGCGTCCGCTCCCGATGGGAGCAGGAAGAGGGCGCGCGTGGCACCTGGGTCGTTGTCGTCACCGAGATACCCTTTCTGGTGCAGAAGTCGCGGTTGATCGAGAAGATCGCCGAGCTGCTCGACCAGAAGAAGCTGCCGCTGGTCGGCGACATCAGGGACGAGTCGGCCGAAGACGTCCGCATCGTGATCGAGCCGAAGTCGAAGAACGTCGATCCCGCGCTGATGATGGAATCGCTGTTCCGGCTGACCGAGCTCGAAAACAAGATTCCGCTGAACCTGAACGTGCTGATCAAGGGCCGCGTCCCCAAGGTGGTGGGGCTCGCTGAGTGCCTGCGCGAATGGCTCGACCATCTGCGCGACGTGCTGATCCGCCGGACCAACCATCGCAAGGCCGAGATCGAGCGCCGGCTGGAGATTCTCGGCGGCTTGCTGATTGCCTATCTGAACATCGACGAGGTGATCAGGATCATCCGCAACGAGGACGAGCCGAAGCCGGCGCTGATCAAGGCGTTCAAGCTCACCGAGGTGCAGGCCGAAGCCATCCTCAACATGCGGCTGCGCAGCCTGCGCAAGCTCGAGGAGATGGAGATCCGCACCGAGGACAAGGATCTGCGCAAGGAGCTGAAGGGGATCGAGGGACTGCTGGCGTCCGAGCCCGAGCAGTGGAAGAAGGTCAGTGAGCAGGTCGCCAAGGTCCGCGACATGTTCGGGCCGAAGACGCCGCTCGGCAAGCGCCGCACCACTTTTGCCGATGCGCCCGAGCACGATCTCGCCGCCATCGAGGAGGCCTTGGTCGAGCGCGAGCCGGTGACCGTCGTCGTCTCGGACAAGGGCTGGATCCGCACCTTGAAGGGCCATGTCGAGGATCTCTCGGGGCTTGCCTTCAAGCAGGACGACAAGCTCGGCTTTGCCTTCTTCGCCGAGACCACGTCCAAGCTGCTGCTGTTCGCCACCAACGGCAAATTCTACTCGCTCGATGTCGCAAAGCTGCCGGGCGGTCGCGGTCATGGCGAGCCGATCCGCCAGTTCATCGACCTGGAGCCGGAGGCCGCTCCCGTCGTGCTGTTCGTCAACAAGGGCGGACGCAAATTCCTGGTCGCGAGCCACGAGGGCCAGGGCTTCGTCGTCAACGAGGACGACTGCGTCGGCACCACCAAGAAGGGCAAGCAGGTCCTCAACGTCGATATGCCGAACGAGGCGCGCACGGTCACCGAAGTGCTCGGCGACACCGTCGCGGTCATCGGCGAGAACCGCAAGATGCTGGTCTTCCCGCTCGACCAGGTGCCGGAGATGGCCCGCGGCCGCGGCGTTCGCTTGCAGAAATACAAGGACGGCGGCCTCTCGGACGTCGTCGTGTTCGACGCCAAGGCGGGGCTGACCTGGAAGGACTCCGCGGGCCGCGAATTCTCCGCGACCATGAAGGAGCTCGCCGAGTGGCAAGGCACCCGCGCCGATGCCGGCCGCCTGCCGCCGAAGGGATTCCCGAAGTCGAACAAGTTCGGCAGGGTGATCGGGTAGGGCGCAGGCCGTCGCCGAACGACAGTGTCATGCCCCGCGTAGGCGGGGCATCCAGTACGCAGCGACCTCTCGGCTCAACCATAGCTTTCTCTGGAATACTGGATCGCCCGGTCAAGCCGGGCGATGACAGCCAGGGTGTAGCGCGCAAACGCGCGGCAGATAGCCGTGGACGCATGAGTGCTTCCATCGAATGGGCACGAACATTGCCTTTTCCTGGCGACAGCAACAGCTCGCCAGAGGCAATAGGCACCAATGTCCAAACTGAAGGCTTTCATTCCGGCGCTGCTCGGGCTCGTGATCGTCGCGGCGCCGGCGCATGCGGCGGGCAATCTCGTTGCGGTGCTCGAGGCGGAGATCGTCACGCTCGATCCGCATTTCTCGACGGCCTATATTACGCGCACGTTCGGCTACATGGTGTTCGACACGCTGTTTGCGAAGGATTCCAAAGGCGAGATCAAGCCGCAGATGGTGCAGGACTGGAAGGTCTCGGCCGATGGCCTGACCTACAGTTTCACGCTGCGCGACGGCCTGAAATGGCATGACGGTCAGCCGGTCACCGCCGCCGATTGCGTCGCCTCGCTGCGCCGTTGGGGCACCCGCAGTGCGCTCGGCCGCCGCATTTTTGCAATCACGGCCTCGCTCGAGCCGACGGATGCGAAAACATTCGTGCTGACGCTGAAGGAGCCGTCCGGTCTCGTCATCGACGCGCTCGGCAATCCCGTCAGTCCGGTCGCCTTCATGATGCCCGAGCGCATTGCCAAAACGCCCGGCGACCAACGCATCACCGAGATCGTCGGCTCCGGCCCGTTCGTCTACAGCATGGCCGATCACCGCACTGGCGATCGCATGGTCCTGAAGAAGTTCGCCGACTACGTGCCGCGTCCCGAGCCTGCCGACTTCCTCGCCGGCGGCAAGCGCGTCAACATCGACACACTCGAGATCCGCGTCATTCCAGATGGTGCGACCGCAGCCTCCGCGCTGCAGGCCGGCGAAGTCGATTTCATGCAATACGCGCCGTTCGATCTGCTGCCGACCATGGAGAAGAACTCACGGGTCAAGCTCGTCAATTTCACCGGCGGCAACATGTTCGCGGGCGCCTATCGCCTCAACGCCGCATCAAAGCCGTTCGACGATCCCGCCATCAGGCGTGTGCTGTGGAAGCTGGTCGATCAGCGCGAGGTGCTGGACGCGCTCGGCCTGGACGCCAAATACGCGGCTCCTTGCGCGACATACTTCACCTGCGGCACCACCTATGACAGCAAGGCCGGCACCGAGGCCGCGGTCAGCCCGTCGATCGAGGCGGCGAGGGCGGCACTGAAGGCGACGAAATATGCCGGCGAGCCTGTTATCGTGATGGAGGCGAACGATCTCGAAGCCCCGCGCGTCTCGGCGCAGGTGCTGGCCGAGCGGCTGAAGCAGGCCGGTTTCACCGTCGATCTCCAGGTGATGGACTGGGCGAGCGTGCTGGCACGCCGCGCCAAGAAGGAGGGCTGGAGCGTCTATGGCGTCCACGCCGGCGGTTTCGATCTCGGCTCGCCCTTGACCAACGTCATGGTCGCCTTCAACTGCGCCGACTTCACCGGCTGGCAGTGTGACGCGCGCATCACGCCGCTGATGGAGGCCTTTGCCAAGGCGCCCGCCGAGGAGGATCGCAAGAAGATCGCAGGCGAGATCCAGGCCGTCATGTACGATCAGGCACCCGCAATACCGTGGGGCCAATTCGCCCAGCCTGCCGCCTCTCGCGCCAGTTTGCGCGGTCTGATACCGTCAGCCATCCCGGTGTTCTGGAACGTTGAGAAGTAGCCCGATGTACGATATCATTGTTGTCGGCGGCGGCTCCGCCGGCGCCGCCGTTGCGGCGCGGCTCTCGGAAGATCCCGCACGGCGCGTCCTGTTGCTCGAAGCGGGGCTGGACTGGCGCGCCGACGAGGCGCCCTGGGAAGTGATGACGCCAAATCCCATCCCGATCATCCACAAGCGCGAGTACCAGGAGAAATGGCAGTGGCCTGATCTTCTGACGCGCCGTGTGGCCGGCCAGGAGCCGCGCTTCTACTGGCGCGGCAAGGGGCTCGGCGGCTCGTCGATGATGAACGGCCAGATCGCCATCCGCGGCGTCGCCGATGCGTTCGACGAATGGGCCGCCAATGGCTGCACCGGCTGGTCGGCGAAGGACGTTATGCCGTTGTTCTCGGTGATCGAGGATGACCTGGAATTCGGCGACACTGCCGGCCATGGCCGCGGCGGACCGCTGCCGGTCTATCGGGCGCCGCCGGACAAATGGGGGCCGATCGATCGCGGCTTGCGTGATGCGGCGCTGGCGAGCGGCTATCCCTGGTGCGCCGACGTCAACGGCCCGGACGGCGAGGGCGTGGCCTGCTATCCCATAAATAGCCGCGACAGCCGCCGCATCACGACTAATGAGGGTTATCTGGAGCCCGCGCGCGGCCGCGCCAATCTCGAGATTCGCGGGCATGCACTGGTCGACCGGGTCCTGATCAGCGACGGAAGGGCGACCGGCCTCCGCGTTCACATCGAGGGGCAGGGCACCAGCGAGATCAGCGCGCGCCAGATCGTGCTGTGCGCCGGCGCCATCCACAGTCCGGCGATCCTGCTGCGCTCGGGCATTGGACCCGCGCATGAGCTGAAGGCGATGGGGATCGCGGTCGAGCGCGACCTGCCGGTCGGCCGGCACTTCTTCGACCACCCGCTGTTTCGCGCCACGATCCAGCTCCACGAAAACCTGCGGCCGACCGATCCGGACACCCGCCATACCAATTGCTGCGTGACTTATACGTCGGGCCTCGCCGACGGCGGCAAGCGCGACATGATCATGATCGCTTTCAATCATCGCGGCATCGGCGTGCCGGGGGCCATCGGCGCCGGGCTGTTCAACGCGTATTCGCGTGGCACGCTCAAGCTGGCCTCGACCGACCCCGCGATCGATCCTGTCGTCGAGGAGAACATGCTGGCCGAACCCCGCGACATGCTGCGCATGATGGATGCGGTGAAGCGGCTAGCCGTGATCACCGCCCAGCCGGCGCTATCAGGCATCACCGATTGGATCCGGCTCGCCGACACCGATCTGACGCTGCAGCAAGCCGCGGCCTTGCCGGATCACGAGCTCGACGCGCTGCTGCGCCGTGAGACCGGCGACATCCAGCACGCCGCCGGCAGCTGCCGCATGACTGGTGTCAACGACGCCGACGGCGTGGTCAACCCTGACGGCACGGTGAAGGGTATCGCGGGCCTGCGCGTCGCCGACGCCTCGATCATGCCGTCGGATTGCCGGGCCAACACCCACTTCACGACGGTGGTGATCGGGGAAGCGATTGCGCGGATGATGATGCGGTAGAGCGAAAACGACAGTGTCATGCTCCGCGAAGGCGGGCATCCAGTACTCCGAGGCGCCGCTGGGTTCGCACAATGCCGCCGTTGAATACTGGATCGCCCGCCTTCGCGGACGATGACACGGAGAGTGGGCTAGACTAGTCGTCGCGCCGATACACGTTTCAAACAACGGACGAGCGTTCGCGATCTCGCGGCGCGTTCCGCCCGAGTCTTGCGTCGGCGCATTGCCCCTCGTGGAGACAAGGGCGCAGGGAAGACCGGGCGCCGGCTGGCACCCGCAGATCCGTGGGCGATAGAAATGCACACGGGGTGGATCACAGGTTCGCCGGATCGCCCGGCCTTCCCTGCGCGATGGTTTTAACGTGTCCTTCGTGCTCTCCCCGGGGAGCGATGCACTATTGCCCCCGTCGCCATGCAGATGACTGATGCGCGCGCCCGGTCGGGCCGCCACATCACCGCAGGACTTGACGCACAGACCCCGGGCGTCAGGACCACACGACTTGTTCGTCCGCGCACGTCCTCGCTGGAACTTCGAGTGCTGGCGTGTGCTCACACCCGAGGCCATGCGAAAACGCTTTCGGCGTCGTGTCGTAGGCACGAAAGCCATTGCTCACAGCCGAAGCCGCCCTGCAATGCCGATCGTACTCGACGCCGTCGCGTCCATCGCTACCCAACCCGCGGTTCGTGACGATCGCGATCCGCCCCTCGTCTCGGGCCATGGTGTGTCGCTTGTACGTCAAATCCGAATTTCGGTAAAGCGGAATATTTTGCGAGGTGGGCTTGACAGGAAGTGTGGCGGAAGTGGTCGGCTGTTTTGCCCGACGGGCATGCGGAGGCGAGGGTGACGGCTTTCGCCCGAGGCGCGTGCCGAGAGACGCTAGCTTTTGAGGGCAGAGCGGAAGTCGTTCGGCTCGGTCAACGAAAGTGTTGAAGTTTGTAGCTAGATCCATCTGCCCACCTCGATGGATCAGCCGGCGGGCTTGCAAAGCCGCTGGGAACTTTGCCAAGGCCTCGTCGTTCCCGTGAGCGGGGCGAACGCAGGCAGAAGCTATGAAATGGATGCTGGTGGTTTTGGTAAGCGGCGTCTCGCCCGTCAACACCGATCTTGTGTTCGACAAGTTCAGTGATTGTCTCGCCGCAGAAGAGCAAATGCGACAGCACTACGCTGATGCCTTCGAGGCGTGGGATCGCATGGCTGCGGCAAGGATCGACCGGCGCAGGGACTACAAGAAAGCTCGCGATGTCGAAGCCAAACGACTGCTGAGCAACGTTGGGACGTGTGTCCCGCATGGTGGCGGCGATCAGCAGCCGGTCAATGCTCAGCAGCAGCAACCCCCCGCTACGTCATCGCAGCAGCCGGAAACGAAACCGTCGCCACCGCAGCCGGGGCCACGGAGTTAGCGGCAGCGATGCCGGCTTGTGGTCGATAGCAGCCGCCATGCAACTCTGACGGCTTAGTGACGCCTTCCATTGGCAAACCGGACGCGACGAACCAATGACTCCGCGTCCTAAATCACCCCCGCCAGCCGCAGCGCCACGCCAGCAGCGCAACTGCCGGCCAGCACCGTCAACATCCCCAGCTTGAATCGGAAGATCGCGGTCGCGGCCGCGATCGACAGCACGAGCGCAGGGATATCGACGCTGGTCAGGACCGGCATGTCGAAGGCAAACGGGAAGGTGTGCACCGGCACGGTGTCGCGGAACAGCGTGTGCAGCGCGAACCAGATCGAGAGGTTGAGGATCACGCCGACGACGGCAGCGGTGATGGCACTGAGCGCACCGCCGAGGCCCTTGTTGCCGCGCAGCCGTTCGACGTAAGGGGCGCCTACGAAAATCCAGAGGAAGCAGGGCGTGAAGGTGACCCAGGTCGCGAGCAATCCGCCGAGCGTGGCCGCGAGCATCGGCGACAGGCCGCTGGCGTCGCGGTAGGCGGCCATGAAGCCCACGAACTGAAGCACCATGATCAGCGGGCCCGGCGTGGTCTCGGCCATGCCGAGACCGTCGAGCATCTCGTGCGGCTTGAGCCAGTGATAATGCTCGACCGCCTGCTGGGCGACATAGGCCAGCACTGCGTAGGCGCCGCCGAAGGTGACCAGCGCCATCTTCGAGAAGAACAGCGCGATGTGACTGAAGACATTGTCTTGTCCAACAGCGAGCAACAGCGCGATCACCGGCACCAGCCAGAGCGCAAGCCAGAGCGCGCCGACGCGAATCGTGCGCGCGGTGTTGGGGCGTACATGTTCGGGCACAGCGTCGCCGAGCATGCTGTCGATCACGGCGCTGCTGCCGGCAGAGCCGTGACCGGCCGGCGCGAATTCCGGACGGCCCTGTTTGGCGCCGATATATCCGATGATGCCGGCGGCGATGATGATGACCGGGAAGGGGATCGCGAAGAAGAAAATCGCGACGAAGGCGATCGCGGCGAGCGCGATCATGATGCGGTTCTTCAATGCGCGCTTGCCGACCCGCACCACGGCCTCGACGACGATGGCGAGCACGGCGGCTTTCAAGCCGAAGAACAGCGCCTCCACGAAGCTGACATTGCCGTAGGCGGCGTAGACGTAGCTCAGGCCCATGATGGCGATGATGCCGGGCAGAATGAACAGACCGCCAGCCATCAGCCCGCCGGCGGTGCGATGCATCAGCCAGCCGACATAGGTCGCGAGCTGCTGCGCCTCCGGGCCCGGCAGCAGCATGCAGTAATTGAGCGCGTGGAGGAAACGGGCTTCCGAGATCCAGTTCTTCTCCTCGACCAGGATGCGGTGCATGACCGCGATCTGGCCCGCGGGCCCGCCAAAACTCAGGCAGGCGACACGGAGCCAGACGCGAAACGCTTCACTGAAGCTGACGCCGTGACCGGCATCAGCTCCTGCTTCGATCGTACGCGTATCCATCAAGCCTTCGTCTTGTTGGTCGGCCAGTTGTGGGTCTCAGACGTAGCGTCACGGCACCAGCGATAGAAGGCGTCGTAGAGCAGCATGCCGGCTTCGAGCTGTTCGAGGTCGTCATCATACATCCGCGACAGCCCGAGCGAAGCTGCGAGCAGGCCGGGCGCCTCCGGCGCAAGGTCGGGCCGCCCGGTGTCGGCGCCGCGCACCAGCGTTGCCAGCCGGAGCAGCGCCGGCGCGGCAATCCCGAACTCCTCGATCATCACGTCGAAGGTGCAGAGCTCGCCACGGTGGCTCCAAAACACGTTCTCGATGTCAAAGGGGGCTGCGTTGAAGCGTTGCCCGACGGCCGCCACTTCCGAAGGCGCCACGAACAGGAACACGGCCGTAGGGTCGACGAAGCGGCGGATCAGCCAGGGGCAGGCAATGCGGTCGACCTTGGGCCGCGCCCGCGTGATCCAGACGGTTCGCCCCTTGGCGTCGCGCGGCGGCAGCTTGCGGGTGTCGACCAGCGGCAGTTTTGCCGCCTTCCAGCCTTCGAAGCCGCCCTCCAGCGTCTCGGCTTGCACGCCGAGCTGCCTGAGCCAGGCCGCCGTGCCCTGCGCGAGCTTTTCGCCGCGCAGGCACGAGACGATCACGGAACGGCCGGCGAAGTTGGCGCCCCAGTCGGGAACATTTTCGTGGCTGAGCTTGATCGAACCCGGGATCAGCCGCCGGTCGGCGGCAAAATCCTCGTCGGTGCGCACATCGATCAGGACAGGCGCATTCGCCGTGCCGATCAGCCGTGCCATTTTTTCAGATGATATCGTCGTGTAGGAAGACATGATGCGCCCTCGTAAGAAGAAACGGGACGCGATACTTGGGCATGTCGCCTCGTGGGGAGATCGCTCAAATCCCCATGGCCTTCATTACACCGAAACGGCACCGACCTGTCAATCGGCTCATTCCGGCGATTTTGCCCAGAAGACTCGCAGGTCTATATTAGGGGTCAACGGCCCGGACCTTTCGGAGACTTTGCGATGCATTCCCATTCCATCGAACAATGGACCCATGACCACGCCTTTCTGGGCGACAAGCACGACGAGAACGAGCGGCGCACCTGGCTCGTGGTCGTGCTGACGCTGGTCATGATGGTCGGCGAGATCGTCGCCGGCTCGCTGTTCGGCTCGATGGCGCTGCTCGCCGACGGCTGGCACATGGGCACGCATGCAGCGGCGCTGGGGATTGCCGCATTCGCGTATCGCTTTGCGCGGCGGCACCTGGGGAGCTCGCATTTCAGCTTTGGCACCGGCAAATTCGGCGATCTCGCCGCCTTCGCCAGCGCGGTCATCCTCGGCCTGATCGCGGTCGAGATCGCCTATGAGAGCGTGCTGCGGCTGTTCACGCCGGTGTCGATCGTCTATGGCGAGGCCATCGCGGTCGCTGCCCTCGGCCTGTGCGTCAACCTCGCCAGTGCCTGGCTGCTCCGCGACAGCCACGATCACCACCATCATGGCCATGCGCATGATGATCACGATGATCATGACCACGATCATCATCATCACCACCACGACAACAATCTCCGCGCCGCCTATGTCCACGTCATGGCGGACGCAGCGACCTCGGTGCTGGCGATCGCCGCGCTCGTGGTCGCCATGTATTCGGGTTGGGCCTGGGCCGATCCGGCGGTCGGCCTGATCGGCAGTGCCGTGATCGCAAGCTGGGCGTTCGGCCTGATCAAGACATCGGGCGCGGTGCTGCTCGATGTGCGCGCCGACGAGAAGCTCGAGCGTGTGATCCGGGCGCGCATGGAGATCGGGGACGACCGCGTCACGGATCTGCATCTGTGGCAGGTCGGTCCCGGCCATTGCGCCGTGCTGGTGTCGGTGGTCTCGGACAAGCCGAAGCAGCCGGCGGTCTACAAGAAGCGGCTCGCCGGGCTGAAGGGCCTCAGCCATGTCACCGTCGAGGTCGAGACCTGCCCGCATTGAAGCGGTCTGCGGGAATTCTGCCGAACCGGCCGGGGTTGATCCTCGGTCACAGCCGACAATGGCTGCAAGGGAGGAACCAATGACGTCAAGGATCACGCTCGCTCTCGCCGTCGCCGCGTTCGCTCTGTCCGGCCATGCGGCGCTGGCGCAATCGGAAAAGACCGGTGTCGAAAAGCTCTACGTGCTCAATTGCGGGGAGGGCACCGCCGGCGACATCTCGCGGTGGACGCCCGGCCTCAACGAAGGCAAGACGATGGACTTCGTCGACAGCTGCTATCTCGTCAAGCACGCCAAGGGCTGGTTCCTGTGGGACACCGGCATCGCCGACGCAGTCGCCGCGATGCCGAATGGTCTTGCGCCCGCGGATCCCAAGGCGGTGACCTGGCGGCGGCCGAAGACGCTTGCCGCCCAGCTCGAACAGCTCGGCCTCAAGCCCGGTGACGTCAAGATGATGGCCGTCTCGCACACCCATCCCGACCACACCGGCAATGTCGAGCTATTCCCTCAAGCCACGCTCTACGTGCAGAAGGCCGAGTATGACTGGCCCGGTGCCAACAACGAGCCGCGATTCAAGCCGTCGCATCCGGTCGAGCTGCTTGCGGGCGACAAGGACGTATTCGGCGACGGCAGCGTGACCATCCTGTCGACGCCCGGCCATACGCCGGGACACCAGTCGCTGCTGGTGAAGCTGCCGAAGACCGGCGCCGTGGTGCTGTCGGGCGATGCGGTGCACTTCAAAGACAACTGGGAGAACCGCCGTGTGCCCAGCATGAACGCCAACAAGGACCAGAGCGCGGCCTCAATGCAGAAGATTGCCGACACGCTCGGCAAGGAGAAGGCGCAGCTCTGGATCAACCACGACAAGATCCAGCGCGACAGCCAGAAGATGTCGCCGGAGTTTTACGACTAGCTTCCCGAGACGCCCCTGTTGCCACTACGGTGGCAGCAGGGGCGTGCTAGCGCCCTCGACAAGCTCCGCAACGGGAGACGATTGTGGGTGAGTGGGCCGGGGTTGCGATCGCGCTGGCGTCGAGCAGCCTTGGCGGCACGGCCGCGGCGATCACCCGCTATCTGGTCGGCGGCGCCGATCCGATCCTGCTCGCGATCCTGCGTTGGGGGATCGGCTTTCTCTGCCTCCTGCCGTGCGCGCTTCTGCTCGGCGTGCGCTGGCCGCAGCGGTCCGACTGGCCGGCCGTGGCGCTGCTCGGCATCTGCTTTTTCGGCGTGTTCTTCATCCTCTACAACATCGCGGTGTCCTACACGACCGCCGCGCGCGCCAGTCTCGCGCTGGCGACGCTGCCGCTCCACACCATGGTGGTCGGCGCCATCCTCGGCGTCGAGCGGCTGACGGCGCGCAAGATCATCGGTGTCGGCATCGCGGTGCTCGGCGTGGCGGCGGCGCTGGCCGCGGGCCTGGCGCAAAGCCCGCCCGAGGCCTGGCGTGGCGAGCTGATCATGACCGGTGCCGTGTTCTGCATGGCGTTCTACAACGTGCTGTCGCGGCCGCTGATGCAGCGCTCCAGTCCGCTCGGCTTTCTCACGGTCGGGATGGGCGCGGGCGCCGCCGTGCTGGTGCTGGCGGGTCTGGTGAAGGGGAGTTTCGCAGCGCTCGGGCAGTTCACGACGGGGCAGTGGATTGCCGGCATCTATCTCGGCATCGGCGGCGGCGCGCTCGCCTTCATCCTCTGGGTCATGGCGCTGGCGCGCGCGACACCGACCCGGGTCGCCAATACGATGACGGTCAACCCGATCGCCGCCACCTTGCTCGCCGCGCTGCTGATCGGCGAGCCGATCACGCCAAATCTCCTGATCGGGCTGGTCGCCGTGTTCGCCGGCATCTGGATCGCGACCAGTGAAACCAAGCCGGCCTAGCTGCGCGGTGCGGTCACGGCGGGCGGACTCGCGTCCGGCGCCTTCTTCGGCTTCAGCGAGCCGGCGTAGAAGGAGATCAGCCAGACCAGGATGATGGCGAGGAGATAGACACCCCAGGCCTGTGGCGGCGTGGTCGCCCAGCGCAAGAGGCCTTTGAATGTGCGGGGCGGGCGGGTGTCTTCGGTCATGCTCCGCTTGTGCGCGAAAGCTCCCGCCCGGTCAATCCGGCCGCGGTTGCGCGCGGATCATGAACAGCGCGGCCAGCGCCGAGAGGCTGAGCGCGGACGAGACGATCAGCACCTTGGCGCCCATGACGTCGATGAGGAGGCCGAAGGCCAGCGGCGCGACGGCCTGCGCCATCCGTGCCGGCGCGCCAATGATGCCGAGCCGATAGCCGAAATCCTTGGGGCCGAAGATCGACAGCGGCAGCGTGCCGCGCGCGATGGTCAGGATGCCGTTGCCGGAGCCGTGGAACAGCGCAAACGCACTGGCCGCGGCGCCGCCGAAGATCGCCACGACCACGGCGCCGATCGGGTGGGTGAGGCAGGCGAGCCGCGTCGACCACAGCGGATGAAAGCGGCTGAGGAAGCCTGCCTCCAGAACGCGCGCGGCCACTTGCGCGGGGCCGATCAGCGCACCGGCCGCGATCGCCTCGACCGGCGTCGCGCCGGTGGTCTCCAGGATGCGCGGGAAATGCGCGGCCATCGCGCCGGTGACAGTCCAGACTGCGGCGAAGACGAACGCGAGCAGGATCATGGTGCGGTCGAGCGGCAGATGCGGCTTCTCTGCCGCCGCGTTAGCTTGCTTGGCGCCCTTGATCGTCGGCAGCACAAAGAAATTCAGGGGCAGGCCGATCAGGATGTTGGCGGCGGCCCAGGCGAAGCAGGTCTCGCGCCAGCCGATATGGGCAAGGCCCCAGGCGGTGAGTGGCCAGCCGACGGTCGATGCGAAGCCCGCCATCAGCGTGATGCCGGTGATCGGCCTGCGCGCCTCGGTGCCGTAGATGCGGCCGAGCGCGGCGAAGGCGGCGTCGTAGAGCCCCATCGCCATGCCGATGCCGAGCACGAGCCAGGCCATCGCCATCACCGCCACCGATTGCGAGAGGCCGAGCAGAACGAGACCGGCAGCGATCGTCAGGTTCGACACCGAGAGGACCTGCCGGCCGCCGACCAGATCGATCTGTCGCCCGATGCGTGGCCCGAGCAGCGCAGAGATCACCAGCGAGGCCGAGAACGCGCCAAAGACCCAGTTGGAGGAGATGCCGAGATCGCGCGCCATGGGATCGGCAAGCAGCGCCGGCAGATAGTAGCTCGAGGCCCAGGCCAGGGTCTGCGTGGTACCGAGCGCCAGGATGATCGGAAGCTGGCGCTGGCTCATATCCCCGTATTTCTGATCGGCCGTGTCATCATTCGCATTTGCGCCCGAGGCGGGGGGACGTCAACAGCGTCCGCGACATATGCGACCTGCCGCCGGTGGGAGCCTTGCCCGTGAGCGGAGCTTTGGCGGCGCAAGCTCCGCGCGCCGCCTTTCGCTCGTCACGAATGCACGGCATAATGGCGCATGCAATTGACCTCGCGCCTTGCGCTGATGAACTGGTTGGCCGGCCAGGGGCTCACCGGCCTGCCCGAACCCGAACTGCTGCGGGGCTTCTGCGAGCGCTGCCGCGCCGAGGGGCTGGAACTCTCGCGTGGGCTTGTCGTCATCGATACGCTGCACCCGATCTACGAGGGACGCGCCTTCCGCTGGAGCGATACGCCGACCAACGAGAGCGACGTGGTCGAATACGGCTCGACGGCCGAGGGCGACGCGGCCAACAATTGGCGCCGCTCGGTGTTCTATCATTTGCTCGAGCATGGTCACGACGAGATGGTGATCGACCTTGCCGACGCGCCCTCGCTCGATTTCTCGCAGATCGGCGAGCTCGCTGAAACGGGTCACCGCCATTTCCTGGCCTTTGTGCATCGCTTCGGGGAGACCGGAGCGCTCGGGCAGATGGATTGCCTCTACTCCTCCTGGACAACGCGACGCGACAGCGGCTTCGCCGAAGGCGAGCTCGCCGCGCTGCGCGATCTCGTGCCGGTGCTGGGGCTCGCGATCAAGTCGGCGCAGCAGGTCGACATCGCGCGCACGCTCGGCCGCGTCTATCTCGGACGCGATGCCTCAGAGCAGGTCTTGAGCGGACGTATCTCGCGCGGCGTCACCGAGCGCATCAACGCCGTGCTGTGGTATTCGGATCTGCGCGGCTCGACCGGAATCAGCGAGAGCATCGGCCCCGACGAGATCATCCCGTTCCTGAACGACTATGCGCAGGCCGTGATCGACGCGATCCACGACGCCGGCGGCGACGTGCTGAAGCTGATCGGCGACGGCGTGCTCGCGATGTTCACCGGTGAAGACATGGCGCATGCTCGGCGCGCGGCGCTGCGCGCCGAGCATCTATTCCGCAAGAACGTTGCAGCGCTCAATCTGCGGCGGGGCGCCGAGGGCCGTCCCACCACGTCCGCCTATATCGGCCTGCATGTCGGCGAGGTCTTCTACGGCAATATCGGCAGCGAGGACCGGCTTGACTTCACCGTGGTCGGTCCGACCGTGAACGAGGTCAGTCGCATCGCCTCGATGAGCCGTTCGGTCGATCGCGAGCTGCTGGCCTCGGCGGAGTTCTACAAGGGCCTCGATGCCGCCGGCCGCCGCTATCTCGTCTCCACCGGCCGCTACGCGTTGCGCGGCATCGGCCGCGCGCAGGATCTCTACACGCTCGATCCCGAGGTGGATGCGAGCGAGCCGGTGACAGGGAGCTACGAGCGGTATCTGGCGAATTAAATTCCGCGGTGCCCCCCAATGTCGTCCTGGCGAAAGCCAGGACCCATAACCACCGCCTGCAGTTTTGCGAAGACTCATAGTTGGCGATTTTTGCCAAACTTCTCCCTGGGGTAATGGATCCTGGCTTTCGCCAGGACGACGGCGGAGGAACTGCCTAACACCGCGCCACCGCCTCATCGCCCACCATGTCGGGCTGCCGGTCCAGGGCCACCGCGGGCGAGAGCCAGATCACCAGCGCCTGCACGCCGAACACGGCGGCGGCGAGATAGAGGCACGCTTCCGCGCTCCAGAGGCCGCCGACGATCGCACCCAGCGCCGAGCCGACCGGGCGGGCGCCGTAGCTCATGATGTTGATGGCGGAAACGCGGCCGAGCAGGCGAGGCGGCGTCACCGACTGGCGCAGCGTTGTGGTCGAGATCACCCACAGGATCGGCCCGACGCCGAGCAGGAAGAAGCTCAAGGCGGCAAGCCAGGGGGAGGGGACCAGCACCGTCAGCGCCATCACCATTGCGGCGACGAAGCCGGTGACGGGGCCAAGGCCGACCACCGTGCCGAACGTGACGCGCTTCATCACGCGCGTGGCGAACAGCGCGCCGATCACCATGCCGACACCGTACATCGTCAGCACGGTGCCGACGCCGACCGCGTTTAGGCCGAGGTGACGTACGGCGTAGGGCACGAACACCGCGATCTGCAGGAACCATCCGGTGTTGAAGATGAACTGGGTGATGAAGACCGGCCGCAGCAGCGGATGATGAAACACGAAGGCCGCGCCCTCGCGGATGTCCTGGAGCGGATGCCGCCGTGGCGCCGGCGTGCGGGCGGGCTCGTAGATGCCGGAGAGCAGCACGACGGCGATAGCCGAGAGCGCGGCCGCGAAGCCGAAGGCCGGGCTCGCGCCCCACCACCCCACCAGCGCGCCACCAAGCGCAGGCCCGCTGGCGAAGGCGATGGTGCGTGCGAGCTCGATCCGCGCATTGGCCGCCGGCAACAGGTCCGAACTCACCAGCGAGGGCACCAGCGCCGGCGCGGCCACGCTGTAGACGACGGTACCGCACACGGCGGCAAAGCCGAGTAGCGCAAGCAGCGGCAGGTTGAGCGCGCCGAGTGCGAGCAGCAGCACGATCGCGGCAAGGGCCGCTGCCCGCAGCGCCTCGGCGCCCGCCATCAGCGAACGGCGGGAGATGCGGTCGGCCAGCAGGCCGGCTGGGATGGCGAAGAGGACGAAGGGCAGGGTCAGCGCGGTCTGGAGCAGGCCGGTCTGGCCTTCGGCGACGCCGAGCGTCAGCACCGCGACGATGGGGGCCGCGGCCAGCGCGATCTGTTCGGCCGACTGTGCCGCCAGGTTCGACCAGGCGAGGCGGTTGAATGTCTCGGGGAGGCGAAGCGGATTTGACATGGCTCATTTCCTGCAAAGTCGGGTTGGCGCCACTATCCGCCTCCGACCACGGCCAAACCCACCCGCTTCCCGACAGGGGCGGCACATAGCGAAGGGACCGATGCGGCTAGATGCAGTTGCAAATGAGTTGCAATAAGGCTCGACTTCGGTATTCTCGCCCCATGGATGCTCGCTCTCCCGATCTGACCCGAGACGCCGCCGGCTGGCGCAATGATGCGCCTGCGACCAAGAGCCTGGCGGAGGTGAATGCCTCGGTCGCCCTCCCCATCGCGGGGGTGTGGTGGCGGCGCCTGCTCGCCTTTGTCGGCCCGGGCTATCTGGTCTCGGTCGGCTACATGGACCCCGGCAACTGGGCGACCGACCTCGCTGGCGGCTCGAAGTTCGGTTACACGCTGCTCTCGGTCATCCTGCTGTCGAACCTGATGGCGATCCTGCTCCAGTCGCTGGCAGCGCGGCTCGGCATCGTCACCGACCGAGATCTCGCGCAGGCCTGCCGTGCGACCTATTCGCCGGCCGTGAATTTCCTGCTCTGGATCGCCTGCGAGGCGGCGATCATCGCCTGCGATCTCGCCGAGGTGATCGGCACGGCAATTGCGCTAAAACTCCTGTTCGGCATTCCCCTGATCGGCGGCGCGCTGATCGCTGCGCTGGATGCCTTTTTGCTGCTCATCCTGATGAACCGTGGCTTCCGTTTCCTCGAGGCCTTCGTCATCGCACTGCTCGTCGTGATCGCTGTCTGCTTCACGGTCCAGCTTGCCGCGGCAGCACCGCCGGTGGCCGAGATGCTGAGGGGGTTCGTGCCGAAGACCGAGATCTTCACCAATCCCGAGATGCTCTACATCGCAATCGGCATCATCGGCGCCACCGTGATGCCGCATAATCTCTATCTGCACTCCTCGATCGTGCAGACGCGCGCCTATGAGCGCAACGACACCGGCCGGCGCGAGGCGATCAAATGGGCGACGACGGACTCGACCGTCGCCCTGATGCTGGCGCTGTTCATCAATGCCGCGATCCTGGTCGTGGCTGCCGCAACCTTCCACAAGAGCGGCCATTCCGACGTCGCCGAGATCGGCCAGGCCTTCGAGCTGCTGTCTCCGCTGCTTGGCCTCGGCATCGCCTCGACGCTGTTCGCGGTGGCGCTGCTCGCCTCGGGCCTCAATTCAACGGTGACGGCGACGCTCGCCGGACAGATCGTGATGGAAGGCTTTCTCGACCTGCGCCTGCCGAGCTGGGCGCGCCGGTTGCTGACGCGCGGCATCGCGATCGTTCCCGTGATCGTCGTCACCGCGATCTACGGCGAACGCGGCACGGCTGATCTGCTGGTGTTCAGCCAGGTCGTGCTGTCGATGCAATTGCCCTTCGCCGTCATCCCGCTGGTCCGCTTCGTCTCCGACCGCCGCAAGATGGGCAAGTTCGTCATCCCGGGGTGGGTCGCGGCGATCGCGTGGATCGTCGCGGGCATCATCGTGATTTTGAACTTGAAGCTGCTCGCGGATACGCTGTTCGGGTGAACACATCGCGGCTGTCGTCGTCCGGCTGGACCGGACGACCCAGTATTCCAGAGACGGTTGTGATTGACCCGAGAAGCCGCGGCGTACTGGATGCCCCGATTTCGCGGCACGACGGAGAGCTAATCCTGCGGCTCGGATGCCGCGTCGCCCTGCGCGTCGATGCGCAGCCAGCCTGACGGTGCAAGGCGCTGCTGGGGCAGGAAGCGGGCCTTGTAGTCCATCTTCTTCGAGCCCTCGATCCAGTACCCGAGATAGACGTAAGGCAGTCCTTGCCGGCGAGCGCGGGCGATGTGGTCGAGGATCATGAAGGTGCCCATCGAGCGGCTGACTTCGCCGGGCTCGAAGAACGAATAGACCATCGACAGGCCGTCGCTGAGCACGTCGGTCAGCGCCACCGCGATCAGCTCCTCGCCCCGGCCGGTGATGCCGCTGTCGGGGCCGCGCTTGCGGTACTCGATGATGCGGGTCTCGACATGGCTGTCCTCGACCATCATGGCGTAGTCGAGCACGGTCATGTCGGCCATGCCGCCGTGGCGGTGACGGGAATCGAGATAGGCGCGGAACACCGAATATTGCTCGGAGGTCGGCACCGCGCTGCGCTGCTCACCGATGATGTCGGCGTTGCGCGCGATCACCTTGCGGAAGTTGCGGGAGGGGCGGAACTCGTTGGCGATCACCCGGACCGAGACGCAGGCGCGACACTGGTCGCAGGCCGGACGGTAGGCGATGGATTGGCTGCGACGGAAGCCGCCATGGGTCAGGAGGTCGTTGAGGTCACCGGCGCGCTCACCTACGAGGTGCGTAAACACCTTGCGCTCGTGTCGGCCCGGCAGATAGGGGCAGGGGGACGGCGCCGTGAGGTAAAATTGTGGGGTGTCGCGCGAGTGCTGGGTCAAGGGACGTCGTGGGCCTCCAAAATGTGCATCAGCATCGCGCTACAAAAGCCCCCGGTCAATCGGTCTACTCGGCAGGTCAGATCGGTCAGCATAGCGGGTCCAGGTTGATAGGTTCTTGATCCGGGTTGGTTGATCAGTAGGTCCTTTGATCAGTAGGTTCTGGCGCCCTGAGGCACCGGCGCACGAACGGAATTGTTGATCACGACCGTTCCCAGCACGAAATCCTGCAGCAAGCGCCTGCGGCCGTTGAACAGCCCGACCAGCACCACGAAGGGCGACAGGAACGAAACGGTCACCCAGAACAGCACGGCGTGGGTGGCGCCGAGCACGAAATAGCCGGGCGCGCCGTACCAGGTGCGGAGCTCCAGATCCATCACGCGCATGCCGATGGTCGCGGACGACGGACCGCCGATGCAGGCGCCGTAATAGACGATGGCCCAGATCACGGAGGCCGGCCAGGCTAGCCAGAACAGCGCCCAGCCGATGCCGAGCGTAACCACGCCGAACACCGCGATGAAGAGGTAGCCGAGGATCACCGGCACCGAGATCACGACCATGTCGATCAGGAAGGCGAACACCCGCCGCGTCGCAACGCCGCGGAACAGTTCCGGGTGCAGATAGGGATCGTAAGCGTGCGGCTGCGCCCCACCGTCATTGCGCCAGGCATTGCCCGAGTCCGAATACGACATGACCGTTCTCCCGAGGGAAACTCCCGTGGCAGGACTCCCGTGGAAGGACATGGGAACAGGCCGTCCGCGCGCCAAGGGTGCCGACATTAACAAGCCGAAATATTCCGGCGATTCGGGGGCGGCGGTAGCCGGGAGAGAGGGAGCTGGCGCCACACCCCTCAGTGTCGTCCTGGCGAAAGCCAGGACCCATTACCCCAGGGAGAAGTTTGGCGAAGGCTGGAGGTTGGTACGTTCGCCGGTGTCGATACCGCGTGCTCTTGATAGATCACGCGGTATGGGTCTTGGCTTTCGCCAGGACGACGATAAGAGACAGGGGCGCCCGGCCTTCGCCGGGACGACATTGGGGCTTACCCCTGTGCCCGCAGCTTCTCCGCCGCCTTCGGTGCGAAATAACTCAGCACGCCGTCGGCGCCGGCGCGCTTGAAGGCGAGCAGGCTCTCCATCATGGCGCGGTCGCCGTCGAGCCAGCCGTTGTTGGCGGCGGCCGCGATCATCGCGTATTCGCCGGACACTTGGTAGGCGAAGGTCGGCATCGCGAACGTGTCCTTCACGCGGCGGACGACGTCGAGATAGGGCATGCCGGGCTTGACCATCACCATGTCGGCGCCCTCGGCGATGTCGAGCTCGACCTCGCGCAACGCCTCGTCGGTGTTGGCGCTGTCCATCTGGTAGGTGCGCTTGTCGCCGGTGAGCGTCTTGGCCGAGCCGATGGCATCGCGGAACGGGCCGTAGAAGGCGGAGGCGTACTTTGCGGCATAGGCCATGATCTGCACGTCAAGCAGACCGGTGCGATCCAGGCCCTCGCGGATCGCGGCGACGCGGCCGTCCATCATGTCGGAGGGCGCGATGATGTCGCAGCCGGCTTCGGCCTGCACCAGGGCCTGACGCACCAGCACGGCGACCGTCTCGTCGTTCAGGATCTTGCCGTCGGAGATCAGGCCGTCATGGCCGTGGCTGGTGAAGGGATCGAGCGCGACGTCGCAGAGAATGCCGATCTCCGGAAACTCCTTCTTGATCGCGCGGACCGCCTGGCAGACCAGATTGTTCGGGTTGGTGGCTTCCGAGCCCTCCTCGTCGCGCAGAGACGGCTCGGTATAGGGAAACAGCGCGAGGCAGGGGATGGTGAGCTTCATCGCGCGCTCGGCGTCGCGCACGGCCTGGTCGACGCTGAGACGCTCGACGCCCGGCATCGAGGCGATCTGCTCGCGCTTGTTGTTGCCGTCGATCAGGAACAGCGGCCAGATCAGATCGTCGGTCGTGAGCACGTTCTCGCGCACCATGCGCCGGGCCCATTCGGCCTTGCGGTTGCGGCGCGGGCGGACGGTCAGATCGAGGGCAGGGGAGGCCCCAGTGCCATCCCGGCGCGAGACCTCGCGCAATTCGATCGGACGTCCGTATTTGATCGCCATCACTCTTCCTCCGGCTGGAATTATTCTTATACCAGCTCGCATGGTTCCCGTCACCGCGGCTTGACGTGCCGCAAAAGATGGCAGCCGATTGATTTTGCGGGGCAAAGCAGCCAGAAGGGGGCATGTCCGAGATCTCCACCCGCGATGCGGCCCGCGACAGTGCCAGGGACGCCGTTCGAGACAATGCCAGAGACAGCGCAATGTCGGTGGCGGCGATCTCGTCGGAGCGGGCTGAATCCGACGATAATGTCTGGACGCGCCGGCTCGTGCTGTTCCTGCGGGTGATGGCGCTGCTCTCGATCCTCAAGGGCCTCTATCATTGGGCGCAGGTGACGGGCTTCGTCGGCGGCGAGGACGAGGCCTTCGAGAACCAGTCGATGGCGTGGCAGGCCTCGACCATCTACTTCGCTGTGATCGAACTCGTTGCAGCGGTTGGCCTCTGGCTCGCCACACCCTGGGGCGCGGTGGTGTGGCTCACGACCGTGGTGTCGATGGCGGTGATCGAGCTGATGTTCCCGGGCATCTACGGCGGCAGCCTGGTCGTGGTCGGGGTCGAAGCCTTCATGCTGGCTGCCTATCTCGCACTGGCCTGGATGGCCGCACGCGAACGGCCGCCATAGCAAACTCTCGTGCCCCGGCTCTGCGCGCCGCTTCGCTGTGCTGGTCCGGGACACGAGAATGTCGCGCTTGGTTGACGGTTGGTTGCGTAAAATTCGACGTAAGTTTTCGCTAACCAGCATGTTCCGCCACAGCTCTTACGCGGCCGTTTCGAAACGGGGCGGGGCTGTTCTGGAATGCGACAATCGGGGCGGACGGAGGGTGAACAGGACCTTGCGAGAGTCAACAGACTATTGCGAAAAGTGCTTGTGGCACAGGCTTAATCCGCAATTCACTGTCTTAAATTCATGATCTCTTTATTCTCTTATTTAAGCCGATCTTCAAACGAGCCCCTTAAGTTGCACCTATCAGACGGGACACAAGTTTCGTCGAATGAGTGTCGATAAAAACGACAACAGGGGAAGTGTCATGATGAAAGCCGTCGCAACTGCGGCAGATACCGCAGAGCGCGTCTCCGGCCAGCAGGGTTCGGTGCAGACGCTCTATCTGGAAGCTTTGACTCTGGTGGAGCGGCTGCATCGCCGGCTGCTCGACGTCATCAAGGACGAGTTCGATCGCCGCGGTCGTGCGGACATCAACTCGGTTCAGGCGCTGCTGCTCTACAACATCGGCGACAAGGAGCTGACCGCGGGCGAACTGCGCACGCGCGGTTATTACCTCGGCTCCAACGTCTCCTACAATCTGAAGAAGCTCGTCGAGCTCGGCTTCCTTGACCATCAGCGCTCGCGCGTTGATCGCCGCTCGGTGCGCATCCGCCTGACGCCGCAGGGCCAGGAAGTCCGCCGCATCGTCGACTCGCTCTACCAGAAGCACGTCAAGACGGTCGAGCAGGTCGGCGGCATCTCGGGCGAGGAGTTCTCGACCCTGAACAAGTCGCTGCACCGCCTCGAGCGGTTCTGGACCGACCAGATCCTGTATCGTCTCTGAGCTCTTTCGACGGGATTTGGCCAAGCCGGCCCACAACAAGACCGGCAAGCCTCCCGAACGTGCCTGAGCTTCCCCAAGCGCGCCGGCCCGGCCGTGTCCGGACCGGTGCGTTTTTATTTCGCGGTTGCGAAAAAATTCCCCGACACCAGGGAACGAGTTCCCGGTTCGATGCTTATCTCCTCCGGATCGGAGGCTGACGATGCTGGTCGAGCGTGGCGTTGGGGTGATGAACGTGGAACTCGTGAGCGAGGCCTACGCGATCGCCGCGAACTATCTTCGCCGCTCCGGCGCGATCCGGGACACCCTCGTCACCGACCAACGCCTGCTCGAGATCGTCATCAAGCTGCTCCAGCTCGGCGAATTCAACAAGATCAGGTTGGCCAACAAGGCCATCGTGAGGTTCGAGGCGCAGTCCGAGGCCAAAGCGGTTGCCTGATCTCAACTCCCAAACGCGGCAAGAACCAGAGGGTGCCATGGAAGCTGCCATCGACCGGATCATGCATACCTATGACCTGCTCGCCAACCGCACGTCTGCGGCGAGCGCGGAGGCGCGGGAAAAGGTGACGAACTACCTCAACACGTTGATGGAAGCCGGCGAGAAGGACACCCACAGGTTGACGGTTTGCGGCCTGACCTATCTGCGGCAGCTCGACGGCAGCGTGGACCCCGTGAAGGCGGGGTATACCGGGCTTTAGAGGCCGGCCGGACGGTCAAGCCGGTCGCACCGCGCGGCGTTTCGAGCCCAAAGCGGGCCTTCCCGGACCTTTCGGGAGCATTGGACGACCGGATGCCGGCCGGTCGTCCAAATTTCCAATCCCACCATATCTTGCATAAATCACAGGCCCGACCCGCAAACCCTTGGCCTGTTGCGGGCAATGTGGTAGATCGCGCACGCCGCTTCCGATCGCCACACCAGACCCGCCCGTAGCCCGCCAAAAGGCTGCGGCGGTGGAGATATTCGCAAGATGACCTTCGCCAAAACCGCCTCCGCGCCCGATTCGTTTTTCACCGCCTCGCTCGAGCAGGCTGACCCGGAAATCGCAGCCGCCATCAAGGGCGAGCTCGGCCGCCAGCGTCACGAGGTCGAGCTGATCGCCTCCGAGAACATCGTCAGCCGTGCCGTGCTGGAAGCGCAGGGTTCGGTGATGACCAACAAATATGCGGAAGGCTATCCGGGCGCGCGTTACTACGGCGGTTGTGAGTGGGTCGACGTCGCCGAGAACCTTGCGATCGATCGCGCCAAGAAGCTGTTCGGCGCCAACTTTGCCAACGTGCAGCCGAACTCCGGCAGCCAGATGAACCAGGCGGTGTTTCTGGCGCTGCTCCAGCCCGGCGACACCTTCATGGGCCTCGATCTTGCGGCCGGCGGCCATCTCACCCACGGCTCCCCCGTCAACATGAGTGGCAAGTGGTTCAAGGCCGCGCACTACACCGTGCGCCGCGAGGACCAGATCATCGACATGGACGCGGTCGCCAAGCAGGCGGAGGAGGTCAAGCCGAAGCTGATCGTGGCCGGCGGCTCGGCTTATTCGCGCGCCTGGGACTTCAAGCGCTTCCGCGAGATCGCGGACAGCGTCGGCGCGTACCTGCTGGTCGACATGGCGCACTTCGCTGGTCTCGTCGCCGGCGGCGTGCATGCCTCGCCGGTGCCTCACGCGCACATCACCACCACCACGACCCACAAATCGCTGCGCGGTCCGCGCGGCGGCCTGATGCTGTGGAATGACGAGGCGCTGACCAAGAAATTCAACTCGGCGATCTTCCCGGGCCTGCAGGGCGGCCCCCTGATGCATGTGATCGCGGCGAAGGCAGTCGCCTTTGCCGAGGCGCTGCGGCCGGACTTCAAGGTCTATGCCAAGAACGTCGTCGAGAACGCCAAGGCGCTGGCCGAAGCGATGAAGAGCCACGGGTTCGACATTGTCTCAGGCGGCACCGATAACCATCTGATGCTCGTCGACCTCAGGCCGAAGGGCCTGAAGGGCAACGCCTCGGAGAAGGCGCTGGTTCGCGCCGCCATCACCTGCAACAAGAACGGCATTCCTTTCGACCCCGAGTCGCCGTTTGTCACCTCCGGTATTCGTCTGGGGACGCCAGCGGCGACCACCCGCGGTTTCGGCGTCGCTGAATTCCAGCAGGTCGCCAGCATGATCGCTGAAGTCCTCAACGCGATCGCGCAATCTTCCGACGGCAAGGCGCCGCTGGTGGAAGCCGCGATCAAGGAACGGGTCAAGGCGCTCACCGACCGTTTCCCGATCTATCAGTAAGGCTCAAGAAAACCGGTCAAGGTCAACGGATGCGCTGCCCGAACTGCAACAGTCTCGATACGCAGGTGAAGGACTCGCGTCCGACCGAGGACTCTTCCGTGATCCGCAGGCGGCGCGTGTGCGTCGCCTGCAATTTCCGCTTCACCACCTTCGAGCGTGTGCAGCTGCGCGAGCTCACGGTGATCAAGCGCAACGGCCGCCGCGTTCCGTTCGACCGCGACAAGCTGATGCGCTCGGTGTCGATCAGCTTGCGCAAGCGGCAGGTCGAGCCGGAAAGGGTGGAGAAGATGGTCTCCACCATCGTGCGCGAGCTCGAGACCGGGGGCGAAGCCGAAATCTCCTCCGAAGTGATCGGCGAGACCGTGATGGAGCATCTGCGCACGCTCGACGACGTCGCCTATGTCCGCTTCGCCTCGGTCTACCGCAATTTCCGCGAAGCCAAGGATTTCGCCGACGTGCTCGGTGAGCTCTCCGGTGAGGAGGAAGCGCGGCTCGCCGCGATCCGCAAATGATCTTCCGCATCCTGGAGGATCAATTCGCGCAGAAGGCGCGCGAGTCCAGGGATGCCGACCGGCGCTTCATGGAGCTTGCGCTGGCGCTCGGCAGGCGCGGGCAGGGACGTACCTGGCCCAATCCCGCCGTCGGCGCCGTCATCGTCAAGGACGGCGTGATTGTCGGCCGCGGCTGGACCCAACCAGGGGGACGACCGCATGGCGAGCCTGAAGCGCTGCGGCGCGCGGGCGAGGGCGCGCGCGGCGCCACGCTCTACGTCACGCTGGAGCCGTGCTCGCATTTCGGCAAGTCGCCACCGTGCGCCGACGCAGTGATCGCCGCCGGCATCAAGCGGGTGGTGGCCGCGATCGAGGATCCCAATCCGGAGGTCGCCGGTCAGGGCCATGCTCGGTTACGCGCGGCCGGCATCACGGTGGATGTGGGTCTGTGCGCGCGCGAAGCCGCCCTCGATCATGCCGGGCATTTCCGTCGCGTCAGGGATCACCGCCCGCATGTGATCCTGAAGCTCGCGGTCTCGCCCGACGGCAAGATCGGCGCGGCCGGCGGCAAGCCGGTCGCGATCACCGGCGAGGCGGCGCGCAACCGGGTGCATCTCCTACGCGCCTCGAGCGACGCCATCCTGGTCGGCATCGGCACGGTGCTGGCGGACGATCCGCTACTCGACTGCCGCCTGCCGGGCATGGCAGCGCGCTCACCGGTGCGCGTGGTGCTCGATCAGAGCCTGCGCATTCCCGGCGCAAGCAAGCTCGTGGGCTCCGCGCGCGAGATTCCGCTGTGGGTGGTGGGTTCTGAACTGGCGGAGGCCGCGGCCGCCACGCGGCTCGGTGCTGCCGGCGCCCAGGTGATCCGCGTGCCGCCCGGCAACGCCTCGGGACTCGATCTTGCGGCGGTGCTGCATGCATTGGCCGGGATGGGCATCACGCGGCTGATGGTCGAGGGCGGCAGCCGCGTCGCGGCGTCCTTTATCGCCGCCGACCTCGTTGACGAGATCTGGCTGTTCCGCGGTGCGGAGGCGGTGGGCGTCGACGGGGTGGATGCGCTCGCTGCATTGCCCCTGTCGAAAATCACGCAGTCGCAAGCCTACAAGGTTCATGCTAGCGAGACCTTCGACAAGGATACTCTCACCATCTACGAGCGCGCGTAATGTTCACCGGCATTGTCACCGATATCGGCGAGATCGTCGGCTTTACGCCGACGGCGCAGGGCCAGTTGCACCGGCTGCGCATCGCCTGTCGCTACGACCAGACCACCATTGCGGACGGCGCCTCGATCGCCTGCAACGGCGTCTGCCTGACGGTGGTTGCGTCCGGCGTCGAAGGCGGCAAAGACTCTGCTCAAAGAACCTGGTTCGACGTCGATGCCGCGGCCGAGACGCTGGCGCTGACGACCGCCAAGCACTGGAGGGTCGGCACCAGGCTTAATCTCGAGCGTGCGCTCAAGATCGGCGACGAGCTTGGCGGGCATATTGTCGCCGGCCACGCCGATGGCATCGCGACCCTCGTGAGCCGCGAGGACCTGCCCGACATGGCGCGGTTCGAGCTCTCCACGACGCGGGAGCTGGCGCGGTTCATCGCGACCAAGGGCTCGATCACGCTCGACGGCGTCTCGCTGACGGTAAATACGGTGAAGGACGTGAGCTTTTCGGTGCTGATCATCCCGCACACCCTGACGGTCACGACGATCGGCGGCTGGAAGGCGGGGAATGCGGTCAATATCGAGGTCGATCTGATGGCCCGCTATGCGGCGCGGCTGACGGAAATGACTGCGTAGCCGTCATTCCGGGATGGTCCGCAGGACCAGACCCGGAATCTCGAGATTCCGGGTTCGATGCTTCGCATCGCGCCGGAATGACAGTTTAAAACTTGGCTTGCCGGCTTGCGGCGACTACAAAACGGCCGACCCAAAATAGACGGATTGAGCAATGGCAGACGCGCGGCGCGCACCCCTGAAGGACCAGACCGACATCTCCGGCGCGCGCGCGCTGATTGTCGAGGCGCGGTTCTACGACGATCTCCAGGACGCGATGCTGGAAGGCGCGGTGGCCGAGCTGAAGGCGGCCGGTCTGACCCACGACGTCATCACGGTTCCCGGCGCACTGGAGATTCCTGCGGCGATCGCCATCGCGATCGATTCCGCGGCCGCCAATGGCAAGCCGTATGACGCCGCGATCGCGCTCGGCTGCGTGATCCGTGGCGACACCATCCATTTCGAGATCGTCTCGCAGGAATCCTCGCGCGCGCTGATGGACCTGGCGGTGGCGCGCAAGCTGCCGCTCGGCAACGGCATCCTCACCGTCAACACCGAGGCGCAGGCCTGGGCGCGGGCGCGCGCCAGCGAGCTGAACAAGGGCGGCGACGCCGCGCGGGCCGCGATTGCGATGCTGCGCATAAAGCGCCGGCTGGCGCGGGCTTGATCATGGCCGATAACAACAAGAAGCCGCCGGTTGGCACGGAGAAGAAGGCGAATCGGCGCGGTGCGGCGCGGCTCGCAGCCGTCCAGGCGCTGTACCAGATGGATATCGGCGGTGCCGGCATCAACGACATTTTTGCGGAGTTCGAGAGCCACTGGCTCGGCAACGAGGTCGAGGGCGACACATATCTCCCTGCGGAAGCGGCGTTCTTCCGCGACGTCGTCTCCGGCGTCGTGCGCGACCAGAAGAAGCTCGATCCGCTGATCGACGAGGCGCTGTCGAAGGGCTGGCCGTTGAAGCGCATCGAAGCGATCCTGCGCGCGGTGCTGCGGGCAGGGGCCTACGAATTGGAACACCGCAAGGACGTGCCGGGCCGCGTCGTCGTCTCCGAATATGTCGACGTCGCCAATGCCTTCGTCGACCGCGAGGAGACCGGCATGGTCAACGCGGTGCTCGACCAGATCGGCCGCCAGTTTCGCGGTGACGAGTTCGGGCGGGGGTAGATTGAGGCGCAGGGCGGTGATTTGATGCGATGTGGCTGCCCCATATTCCGCTGTCATCACCCGCGAAGGCGGGTGCTCCAGTACGCCGCGGCGGTGGTGCTTGAGCAGAGGCGGCTCGGCGTACTGGATCGCCCGGTCAAGCCGGGCGATGACAGCGATGTATGTGGCGGACGCTAATGACCAGCCCGCACAATCCCTCCGCCGAAGACTCCCTCATCGCGCGCTATTTCAAGCCGCTGGCGACTGATCCCGGCGCGTTGGGGCTGGTGGACGATGCCGCCATCCTGCAGGCGCTCGGCAGCGATATCGTCGTCACCACCGACGCGGTGGTGGAGGGCGTGCATTATCTTGCCACCGATCCGCCCGATACCATCGCGCGCAAGGCGCTGCGGGTGAACCTGTCCGATCTCGCTGCCAAGGGGGCCGCGCCGGCCGGCTTCGTGCTGACACTGGCGCTGCGCAGCAAGGAAGACGCCTGGCTCAGGCCGTTCGTGGACGCGCTCGGCGAGGATGCGAAAGCCTTCGCCTGTCCGCTGCTCGGCGGCGACACGGTGTCGACGCCGGGGCCGCAGATGATCTCGATCACCGCCTTTGGCCGCGTGCCGCAGGGGCGGATGGTCGGCCGCACCGGCGCCCAACCGGGCGACCGTATTCTGGTGACGGGAACGATCGGCGACGCCGCGCTTGGCCTCGATGTGCTCAAGGGCGGCGCGGTGGCGAATGCGCTGGCCTCCGATTCGCACGCGCGCGAGACTCTGATCTCGCGCTATCGCGTGCCGCAGCCCCGCAATGCTCTCGCGCAAGGCGTGCGTGAGCATGCGACGGCTGCGATGGATGTCTCCGACGGGCTGGCCGGAGATCTGACCAAGCTCTGTGCGGCGTCAGGCGTCTCGGCCACGATCGACGTGACCAGCGTGCCGCTCTCGGCAGCAGCCGCCGCCCTGATCGCGGGCAAGGTCGTTGGCGTCGAGACGCTGCTGGCCGGGGGTGACGATTACGAGGTGCTGTGCACCGTTCCGCCGGCGCAAGGTGACGCACTGATTGCCTTGGGGCGGGCGGCAGGCCTTGCCGTCACGGCGATCGGCACGATCGTCGCGGGCCATGAGCGGCCGCGCTTCCTGGACGGGCAGGGCCAGGAGCTGGTCTTGAAGCGACTGTCCTACAGCCACTTCTAGGAAATGCTCCAAACCGGCGTCCGGGCTGCCAAGACCGGCTAAATACCTGCCGAGATCGGCTTTTCGGACTTATCT
Organism: Bradyrhizobium sp. i1.15.2; assembly: GCF_040548425.1. Classification (NCBI taxonomy): domain Bacteria; kingdom Pseudomonadati; phylum Pseudomonadota; class Alphaproteobacteria; order Hyphomicrobiales; family Nitrobacteraceae; genus Bradyrhizobium; species Bradyrhizobium sp. i1.15.2. Next base: position 57,902 of record NZ_JBEPRQ010000023.1, read on the forward strand.
GGCGTTGCACCCTCAATTTGATTTTGGCAAGGTCGTGACCGACTAAGGCCGCGCCTTCGGGCAAGGGGCGGCCTTTTTCAAATCAAGGCGCCGCACCGCACGACGGAAAACAAAAGGCGCTGGGGGTACGTTCATCAAGGATCTGAGGCAAAAAATCACATGACAGCATTATGGTTGATTGTGCTCTGCGGAGTGCTTTCCGTCGTCTACGCGATCTGGGCGACGTCTTCGGTGTTGAGCGCGGATGCGGGGTCTCCGCGCATGCAGGAAATCGCGGCAGCGGTGCGCGAAGGCGCACAGGCCTACCTGCGGCGTCAATACACCACGATCGGAATGGTCGGCATCGTCATCTTCGTGCTGCTTGCCTATTTCCTGGGGCTCTATGTCGCGATCGGTTTTGCCATCGGCGCGATCCTGTCGGGGGCGGCCGGGTTCATCGGCATGAACGTCTCGGTCCGCGCCAATGTGCGCACCGCCCAGGCGGCGACGACGTCGCTCGCGGGTGGTCTCGAGCTTGCCTTCAAGGCGGGCGCCATCACCGGCATGCTGGTGGCGGGTCTCGCGCTGCTCGGCGTGACCCTCTATTTCGGCTTCCTGGTCCATTCGCTGAAGCTTGCGCCTGACAGCCGCGTCGTCATCGACGCCATGGTGGCGCTCGGCTTCGGCGCCTCGCTGATCTCGATCTTCGCCCGTCTCGGCGGCGGCATCTTCACCAAGGGTGCGGACGTCGGCGGCGACCTCGTCGGAAAGGTCGAGGCCGGCATTCCCGAGGACGATCCGCGCAACCCGGCCACCATCGCCGACAACGTCGGCGACAATGTCGGCGACTGCGCCGGCATGGCCGCCGACCTGTTCGAAACCTATGCGGTGACCGCGGTCGCCACCATGGTCCTGGCGGCGATCTTCTTCGCCAAGACGCCGATCCTCGCCGACATGATGACGCTGCCGCTCGCCATCGGCGGCATCTGCATCATCACCTCGATCATCGGCACCTTCTTCGTGAAGCTCGGGCCGAGCCAGTCGATCATGGGCGCGCTTTACAAGGGCCTGATCGCAACCGGCGTCCTGTCGCTGGTCGGCATTGCCGGCGTGATCTATTACCTGATCGGCTTCGGCAAGCTCGCCGGCGTCGACTATACCGGCATGGCGCTGTTCGAGTGCGGCGTGGTCGGCCTCGCCGTCACCGCGCTGATCATCTGGATCACCGAATACTACACCGGCACCGACTATCGTCCGGTGAAGTCGATCGCCCAGGCCTCCGTGACCGGCCACGGCACCAACGTGATCCAGGGCCTCGCCATCTCGATGGAATCGACCGCGCTACCCGCGCTCGTGATCATCGCCGGCATCCTGGTCACCCACAGCCTCGCCGGCCTGTTCGGCATCGCGATCGCGACCGCCACGATGCTGGCGCTCGCCGGCATGGTCGTCGCGCTCGACGCGTTCGGTCCGGTCACCGACAACGCCGGCGGCATTGCCGAGATGGCAGGCCTGCCGAAGGAGGTTCGCAAATCGACCGACGCGCTCGACGCGGTCGGCAACACCACCAAGGCGGTGACCAAGGGCTACGCGATCGGCTCCGCCGGTCTCGGCGCCCTGGTGCTGTTCGCGGCCTACAACGAGGATCTCAAGTTCTTCATTGCGGACTCCGCGCACCACGCCTACTTCGCCGGCGTCAAACCGGACTTCTCGCTCAACAACCCCTACGTCGTGGTGGGCCTGTTGTTCGGCGGGCTCTTGCCGTATCTGTTCGGCGCGATGGGCATGACCGCCGTGGGCCGCGCGGCGAGCGCGATCGTCGAGGAGGTCCGCCGACAATTCCGCGAGAAGCCGGGCATTATGCAAGGCACCGACAAGCCGGATTACGGCAAGGCGGTCGACCTTTTGACCAAGGCGGCGATCAAGGAAATGATCATCCCCTCGCTGCTTCCGGTGCTGTCACCGATCTTCGTCTACTTCGTGATCTATGCGATCGCGGGGGGCGGGGCGGCCGGCAAGTCGGCGGCGTTCTCGGCCGTGGGCGCGATGCTGCTCGGCGTGATCGTGACGGGCCTGTTCGTCGCGATCTCCATGACCTCGGGCGGCGGCGCCTGGGACAACGCCAAGAAGTACATCGAGGACGGTCATTTCGGCGGCAAGGGCAGTGACGCCCACAAGGCGGCCGTGACCGGCGACACCGTCGGCGATCCCTACAAGGACACGGCCGGCCCGGCGGTGAACCCGATGATCAAGATCACGAACATCGTTGCCTTGCTGCTGCTGGCGATCCTGGCGCACTGAGGTACACATTGCTGAACAAAGACCCCGCGGCGCAGGCCTGCGGGGTCTTTCTTTGCGTGCGTGCCGGGGCCGCCGCATCATCTGAAGGGCCAACGAGACGTGGAACTGCAACAATCCGGTCATCAGAGCCATCCATCGATGCCGAGAGCGTAAGCCGCCCGAAAATGTGCATCCTACGCGTGCGCCACATTTAAGGTTGCTTAACCGGCCGAGCTCTAGAAATACGCGAGATTGTCGGCGGCATTTTAGCGAGTTCCGCAGCACGCGTGGAGATGCTCCGCGCGAGGCGCGCTCTCGGTATGTTCAGGGGTTCGCTGCTTGCCGCCCGCACGAGGGAGGTTTCCATTGCCTGCACGGCCTGTGAACGAGATTGAACGGGCATTGATGGCGCATCCGGGCGTGGCGGATGCTTTCTTCAGCGCCGAGCCTGGCCACGGCGGCCAGTCCGAGGTCGCTTTCATCGCAATTGACCCCGATCATCTGAGCGCCGGCAAGGCGAAGCGTCTTCAGGCCGAGACAGATCGCAGAGTTGCGCAATGGCGTCGCGCTTTCGATCAAGCGTATCGCCATGATGCCGATGGTGTTGTGCCGTCATTCGTCGGTTGGACCAGCAACTTCACCAACAGGCCCATTCCCGAACCCGACATGGTCGATTGGCTGGATCATACGGTCCTGCAAATTCGTGCTCTTGGTGCAAGGCGGGTATTGGAGATCGGATGCGGCGTCGGCTTGCTCGTCGAAAAGCTCGCGCCCGGCTGTGACGTATATTGCGGCACCGACCTCTCGCCGGTAGCGGTTCAGCGGCTGCGTGCGTTCGCACAGTCGAAGCCCGAGCTTCGGCATGTCGAATTTCTCGAGCGGGAAGCCACCGATTTGAGCGGCTTGTCGCTGAATTCGTTCGATGCAGTGGTGCTCAACTCGGTCGTGCAATACTTTCCCGGCATCGAATACCTGCACGCAGTCTTGGAGCAAGCCGCGGGCCTGGTGGCTCCTGGGGGGCACATCTTCGTCGGCGACGTTCGTAACCTCGAGCTCCTGCCGGTGTTCCATCGCGAAGTTCAATCCGCGAAAGTTTCGAGTGCCACCGATGCCGCACTCGCGCGAAAGATCTTCCTGTCGATCGCCCAGGAGCGCGAGTTGGTGATCCATCCCCACTATTTTCAGGGCATTTCCCGATCCATCCCGCGGATATCGGGTACGGAAATCCTGCTCAAGCGCGGATCAAGCTACGAGCTGACCCGCTATCGCTATGACGTGGTGCTGCGTGTCGATCGCGAAGCTGCTTCAGCTGGCAGCGAGAACAGCAGCCTCGTGCCCGATATGAACCAGGGAGCAAGTGAGGGCAGGCCGCTGGCGACCGATCCGATGGCCGCCGCGTTCCTTCAGCATCTCGGCATGGAGTTCGGGGGCGTGTTGCAGGCCCAGTTTCCGGAGGCGAAATTGCCCGCGGCCGTGATCGCGCTCAACCAGCGAGATTTTGCCGAGATCGTGCAGGCCTCGTCGAACGCGCCGGGCGATTCCGGCGACAATGAAATGATCGAGGCGTCGGTATGACCGCCCATAATCTGGCGCTGCATTTCGAAGAGGTCGTTGCGTCCTCGCCGGACGCCGTCGCCCTGTACTGCGAAGGCGATAGCTTTGCCTTTTCGGAGCTCAACCAGTTGGCAAACCGGTCGGCGCGCTGGTTGACATCGCGGGGCGTCAACAAGGGCGCCGTGGTGTGCCTTGAATTGCCGAAAATCGCCGAGGCCTATGCGCTCGCGATCGCCTGCATCAAGATCGGAGCACCCTATGCGTTCCTCGATCCCGCGGCCCCGGAGGAACGTGCCCGGCTGATGCTGGAGCGATGCCGGCCCGCGCTGATCGTCAGCGTGCGCGAGGGTGCTGGACCGCGGACATTGATCGGCGATGCAAGTGCCCGGGCTGCCTTGCATCATGCCCTGTCGCAGCTTGAAGACGACAATCTGTCGCTGACGTCCTTGATCACCGGGGCCGATCCGGCCTATGTCATGTTCACCTCGGGATCGACGGGCGAACCGAAGGGCGCGGTCATCCCCCATCAAGGGGTGCTTCACCTGGTCGCCTGGGCGAAGAACGATCTTGGAATTGGACCCGGTGACCGGCTGACGAATGTCAACCCGATCTATTTCGACAATTCGGTCTTCGACATCTATGCCGGCTTGCTGAACGGAGCGGCGGTTGTCGCGCTGGACGCGCTGAAGGGGCGGCCCCCCGCAGAGCTGGTGTCGGAGATCACCAAGCATCAGTGCACGTTCTTCTTCGCCGTGCCGACCCTCTTCATGTTCCTGGACTCCATGCACCTTCTGAGCCCGGATTGGCTGCCGAGCATCAGCCGGTTCATGTTCGGCGGTGAGGGGTTTCCGCTGGCCCGCCTTCGTCGGTTCCACGACGCGTTTGCCGGCAAGGCGAAGCTGATCAATTGCTACGGGCCGACCGAGACGAGCTGTATTTGCAGTGGTTTCGAGATCGTCGAATCCGTTTTCGAGACCACGGACGGGCTGGCTCCTCTGGGACGGCTCAATCCCAATTTCAGCTACCGGATTCTGGACGAAGAGATGAAGCCGGTGCCCGGGGGCACCGCCGGCGAGTTGTGGCTGGGAGGCCCTGGGGTAGGGCTCGGCTACATCAACAACCCGCAAGAGACGGCCCGCCGTTTCTGTCAGGACCCTCTAATCGACGGCTATCGGTCGATCCTCTATCGGAGCGGCGACCTCGTGGAGGCCGACGTTGAAACCGGCGTCCTGCGCTTCCGCGGTCGCGCGGATAATCAGGTCAAGCTTCGGGGGTATCGGGTCGAGCTGGAGGAGATCGACCACGCGCTGATGGCGTGCAGGGGAATAACCCGTGCGCTTGCCGTGGTGCAGCGCGACGCCAGTGGTGCCAGTCGGCTGCTGGCCGCGTATTCGGGTGCAAGAATGGCGGAAAGCGATCTGCGCCAGCACTGCGCGGCGCACCTTCCCGCCTACATGGTGCCGGGCCGATTCATCTGGATGGAAGACATTCCCATCAACGCCAATGGCAAGGCGGACCGGCGCTCCGTGGTGTCACTGCTTGGCGAAGCTGTTGCAAGGGCCTCTTAGATGCAACAGCTCGTCGTGATCGCGCGCGTTGTCCGATGAGTGTTGAAAGCCAGTCCTACGGCTACGCGCCGTCGGGTCCTCATGGGAAGCCGTCGTGGCGGTTGATCCCGAAGATCGATCGGAACCCGAGGCTCGTGGCGGGGGTCCAGGACATCGGTGGCCGCGTGCTGCTCTGCTGCGCGGTCGGACTGCTCGTGGTTTTGTTTCGGCAGATAGGTATCGATTTTTCAGCGGCGGGATTCGCGCTGGTGTGCGCCTATGCCGGCCGGTACCGGCGCGTCCTGATCCTGCTCGCAACCTTGCTGCTGCTCTATCGCAGCGGCTTCCTGATCGACCGAGGTTTTCTCGAACGGCTGGCGATCGACGAAGGCGTTGGCGACCGGATCCATCAGCCGCTGCTGGAAGCGGTCATGGTAGCCGTCGTGTTTGCGCTGTTCGCGGGGTTGCTGATCATGCAGGGCGCAGGGACGGTGGTCTTCCGCCGCCCGACGCTCAGCCTGTTGCTGGCGTTCCTGGCACTCGTCGCGCTGACACAGGCCACGATGATGGCCGGCCTGCCGCGCGTTCTGCTGTGGTCATTTCTGATGACGTTCCAGCCCTATTTGTGGTTTCTTGCCTATGGTCTGGCCGATGCGGGCAGGAAGCGATCTCCGGTGTGGCGGCATCTGAGCGTTTTCCACCCCTTCTGGGGATCGTCGCTGACGCCGTTCGGGAAGGGGCTGTCGTATCTCGACCGCTTCGAGGCCAAGACACCCGAAGAGCTTGCGGTGACGCAGCTCAAGGGCTTCAAGCTTGCGGTCTGGATCCTTGTGCTCGCCATCATCAGGATCTGTCTCGTCGAGCTCGTCCACGGGCGTTTGCAGCTTCCAATGTTCGACGACAACCTGCCGCAATATCTCGCGGGCCATCCCTGGTCGCGTTTCGTCGGATGGGCGAGCCTCGTCAGCTTCTTCGTCGAGGACCTGCTGAGCATGACCGTGTTCGGCGGCGTCATCATCGCCACGGCGCGGCTTGCCGGCTTTCGCCTGCTGCGCAACACCTACCGGCCTCTGGAGTCAACGACGCTCGCGGAATTCTGGAACCGCTACTACTTCTACTACAAGGAACTGCTCGTCGATCATTTCTTCTACCCCACCTTTGTTCGCTGCCTCCGCGGCCATCGCCGGCTTCGCATGTTCTTCGCCACCTTTGCCGCGGCCTGTGTCGGCAACCTGCTGTTTCACTTCATTCGCGATATTCATTTCGTCGGCGAAATGGGCCTTTGGCGGGCCGTGGTCGGTCAGCAATCCCACGCGTTCTACACGTTTGTCCTGGCCGTCAGCGTCGGGCTCTCGCAGATGCGCCGCGCCCCACAACAGGCGCCGCGAGGATGGCTGCGTGGCCGCTTGCTGCCTTGCCTGTGGGTGTCGAGCTTCTTTTGTCTCATTCACATCTTCGATGCGCCGCTCGACCGCGAGCATTCGCTCGGGCAACGCGCAGAATTCCTGTTCTATCTCCTGGGAGTCTCGACATGACCACGAAAGCCGGCCCTGAAGTCAGATCGCAGATGCGACGCTACATCGTGCAGCGGCTGCTGATGAAGGGCGACAGCGCGCCGCTAGGTGACGACGATCTGCTGTTCACCAGCGGCCGCCTCGATTCGCTCGACGCGGTCGAGCTGATCATGAGCATTGAGACCGACCACGGGATCAACTTCTCCGACATCGGCTTCGATTTGACGCGCCTGGACTCGATTTCGGCGATTGCTGCTTTGGTGGGACAGCCGTCGGCCGAGCTTGCATAGCAACCGATGTGTCGCCACGCGCTCAACCCGAAAACACGGGCCGGCGATGCATGTTGGGCCGTGTCCGCGGATGCGAAGGCTACTGCACGTCCATCTGCAGCCCTTCCTTCTGGATGATGCCGGCGAACTTCTTCGTCTCGGCGTCCACGAAGGCGGCAAACTGGTCGGGCGTGCCGTAGTCGGCGCGGGCGCCCATGGCGACGATGTTCTTCTTGATGTCGTCGCGCTCGAGCATCGCCTTCACTTGAAGGTTGAGCGCTTCGACAACGGCAGGCTGCACACCTTTCGGCAGGAACACCGAGAACCACGACGAGACGTCGAAAGCCGCAAGCTCCGGCGCGCTCTCGCGCATGGTCGGCAGGTTCGGCGCGAGGTCGCTGCGCTCGGTCGTGGTGACGCAGAGGCCGGTGAGGGTGCCGTTCTGCACCTGCGGCAGGCTCGGATAGAGGTTGTCGAACAGGATCTGGATGTCGCCGGCGAGCGCCGCCTGGAGCGCGGGACCGGCGCCGCGGAACGGGATGTGCGTCATCTTCAGGCCGGTGAGCTGCAGGAACCAGGCGCCGGTGAGATGAGGGCTCTGGCCGACACCGGAGGAGGCGTAGCTGAGCTTGTCCGGATTGGCCTTGAGATAGGCGACCAGCTCGGCGATCGACTTGATGCCGGTCTTGGGATGCGCCGAGACGATGTTCGGGATCCGGATCATATTGGAGACCGGCTGGAGCTGGTCCGGCTTGTAGGTGAGGTTCTTGAAGATGCTGTAGGCGATCGCGTTCGGGCCGGGATTGCCGATCAGGATGGTGTGGCCGTCCGGCTTGGCGCGGACCACCTCGGCCGTGCCGATCGTCCCGCCGCCGCCGGAGCGGTTTTCCACCACGGCCGATTGGCCCCAGGCGGTCTGCAGATGCGCGGCCAGAAGCCGACCCATCACGTCGGTCGAGCCGCCGGCGGCCGCCGGCACGACGAGGCGGACGTTTTCGGTGGGCTTCCAGTCCGCCAGGCTCGATCGCGGCAGGATCGCTGCGGCCGAGAGGGCGGCAGCACCGGTGAGCACACGACGGCGGGACAGCAATTGATTGGGCACGAATCCACTCCCTGGGTCTTGTTTTGCGGGGAGCGTATGGAACCGGACGCGCAACGGCAAGCCGCACGAGGCCGCAGGCTGAAGGCTCAGTTAAAGCTGAGCAGTTTGAAGATCGGCGTAAGGTAGCTCATCTCCTGGCCCGACGTCGGCGTTGTGCGGCTGACGAAGTCGAAGATCTTGCCGTCCTGCAGGCCGTAATTCGCAAGCCGGCGCACGCGCCGGTTCTTGTCGAAATAGACCGCGATGACGCGCTGATCGACCACCTTCTGGTTCATGAAGGCGACCATGCGCTCGGAGCGCTGCGAGATGTAATAGAACACCTCGCCGTCGAGGGTTGCGACGGTGGAGGGGGTGCCCATCACGATCAGCACCTGATCCTGGCTCGCGCCGATCGGGATCTGCTCCAGCGCGTTGGGCGGCAGGATGTAACCCTTCTGGAACTGCTCGCCGGTGCAGCCCGCAAGCGCAGCGCCCACCAGGGCCGCGGCCGCGAACAGGCGCAAGCCGCGCCAACGTGCTTGAAGGCCGCGCCGCTTGTCTGCACGCAGGCTGGTCTGGTTCGTTATCGTCATAGCGGAACTGATTCCGTCCCCTTGCGTCGCGCGAGGCGCTGAAGTACCGGGCGGAGGCTCTGAATGCAACACGCGCGCGCCCGCTTGCGGAAACCACAATGCTTTGGCCGTTCAATCACTTCAGGAAACCCCGCCTAGCCTCGCCGGGCACCATTGAAGCCATCTATGGCATGATCGTGACGCAGGCGCGAGAACCCATATTTTACCGAGACTTGGGCGTGCCGGATAGCGTTAACGGGCGTTTCGATCTGTTGCTGCTGCACCTCTGGCTGCTGCTGCGCCGTCTGCGCACGGTTCAGGGCGCCACCGAGCTGTCGCAGGCGCTGTTCGACCGCTTCTGCGAGGACATGGACGACAATCTGCGCGAGATGGGGATAGGCGACCAGACCGTGCCGAAGCGGATGCGGGCCTTCGGCGAGGCATTTTACGGCCGGGTCCAGGCCTACGATCAGGCCATGGAAAGCGGCGGCGAGGCGCTGGCATCGGCGATCTGCAAGAATATCTTGAATGGGGCCGGCATGGACCAGGCGCAGCGGCTCGCGGCCTATGCCAGGGCTGCCGAGGCCGAGCTCGGCCGGACCGGCGAGGCCGCACTGCTGGGTGCGTCCTTCAAGTTTCCTCCAGCGCTTCCTGAGGATGTCACGCCATGACCCGACCGATACCAGCATCCGGGCCCGATCCCTGGCGGGTGCCCGTCATCGTTGCCCAGATCCCGGATACCGGCCTGCATCGCAAGCTCGAGGCCTCGGCCGCCGAGCGGCAGGCCATGGCCGAGACGGCAGGCTTGCGCGAGGTTGTCTCGGTCCAGGCCGACTTCGATGTCGTGCCGAAAAGCGGCAACCGGATCCAGGTTACGGGCCACGTTCGTGCTCGGATCGGCCAGACCTGTGTGGTCACGCTTGACCCGATGGAGAGCGAGATCGACGAGGAGGTGGACCTGATGTTTGCCCCCGAGGCCGAGGTCCGCCGCCTGGCCGACCTGATGGAGGAGGGGCAGGACGATCAGGAGCAGGTCGCCGACCCCCCGGAGGCGATCGTCAATGGCATCATCGACCTCGGCCGGCTCGCCACCGACGCCCTGTTTCTGGCGGTCGATCCCTATCCGCGGAAACCGGGGGTGGTGTTTGAGCCCGAGGTCATCGCCCCCGATCCGGAGGACCATCCCTTTGCGGTCCTGAAGGCACTCCAGGACAAGAAGAAAGACCAATAGGTGCCGTCTCCCCCAGAGGACCGCTTTGCTACGGGGCGCGAGGTGTTTGCGATGGTGGTTTGAAAGGTCGAATTATCTGTTTGATTTTGATGCGTTTCTTGTGAATTAGTCCGTCCGCGGCCCGATGCTCCCGAATCCAAAAGGCTGGGGGCAAGAGGTTGTTTCGGGATAACAAAACGCTATTGTCGCGCCCCGGTCGGGGTGCAGCGTGGCGCTTGACCGACCGCCATGTTCGTGGCGGACCCATTTGCGGCCCCGCTCGTTCAAGACCGCACCAGACCAGGTTTCCAGGACTTTTATGCCAAGCAAGGTTCGCATCGCGCTTGACGCCATGGGGGGCGACGCCGGCGCCGCCGTGGTCATTCCAGGCGCCGCCATCTCGCTTGATAGGCATCGCGAGATCGAATTCCTGCTGATCGGGGACCGCGCCAAGATCGAGCCCGAGCTCGAGCGCCACCCCGCGCTGAAGGCGGCGTCGAAGATCATCCACACCGATGTCGCGGTCAGCGGGTCGGACAAGCCGAGCCAGGCGCTGCGGCGCGGCCGCCGGACTTCCTCCATGTGGCTTGCCATCGATGCGGTGAAAAAGGGCGAGGCGGATGTTGCGGTCTCGGCCGGGAATACCGGCGCGCTGATGGCGATGTCGCGCTTCCACCTGCGCACGCTGCCCGGCGTCGACCGTCCGGCCATCGCCGGCATGTGGCCGACCAGGCGCGGCGATTCCGTGGTCCTCGACCTCGGCGCCAGCATCGGCGGCGATACCCACCATCTGGTGTCGCTCGCCATCATGGGCGCGGCGATGGCCAGCGTGTTGTTCAACAAGAAACGACCCACGGTCGGCCTGCTCAATATCGGGGTGGAGGAGATCAAGGGGCACGAGGAGATCCGCGAGGCCGGCGAAATCTTGCGCGCCAGGAACCTGCCTGAGCTCGACTATCTCGGCTTCGTCGAGGGTGACGGCATCGGCAAGGGGGTGGCGGACGTCATCGTCACCGAGGGCTACAGCGGCAACATCGCGCTGAAGGCTGCGGAGGGAACCGCACGGCAGATGGCGGAATTGCTCAGGGACGAGATGAAGCGGAACTGGCTGTCAAAGCTCGGCTATCTCTTTGCGCGCAACGCCTTCCAGGCCCTGCACAACAAGATGGATCCGAACAAATCCAACGGCGGCGTGTTGCTGGGATTGAACGGGATCGTGGTCAAGAGCCATGGCGGAATCGCTGCCGAAGGCTTTGCCTATGCGATTGATGTTGGCTATGAGATGGTCAAATTCGATCTCCTCAACAAGATCAATCAGATGCTCAACCGCGAAGGTGGTGCGCTCAATTTCGTGCAGCCCGCGCCGGAGGATGTTTCGTGACTCAAATTCGTTCGGTCGTGCTGGGCTGCGGCTCCTATCTGCCGGAGCAGGTGGTGACCAACGCCCAACTGGCGGCGCGCATTGACACGTCCGACGAGTGGATCGTGCAACGCACCGGCATTCGCGAGAGGCATATCGCGGCCGAGGGCGAGTTCACCTCGCATCTGGCGCTGAAGGCGGCGCAGGCTGCGCTTGCCGATGCCGGCGTGGACGCGCAGTCGATCGACCTGATCGTGCTCGCGACCTCGACGCCTGACAACACCTTCCCCGCGAGCGCGGTCGCTGTGCAGCACGGGCTCGGCATCAACCACGGCGCGGCCTTCGACCTTCAGGCGGTGTGCTCGGGCTTCGTGTTCGGGCTCGCCACCGCCGATAATTTCCTGCGCACGGGCGCCTTCAAGCGCGCGCTGGTGATCGGGGCGGAAACCTTCTCGCGCATCCTCGACTGGACCGATCGCGGCACCTGCGTGCTGTTCGGTGACGGCGCCGGCGCCGTGGTGCTGGAGGCACAGGAGCAGCCGGGCAATGCCGCGACCGACCGCGGGATCGTGACCACGCATCTGCGCTCCGACGGCCGTCACAAGGCGAAGCTGTTCGTCGACGGCGGCCCGTCCTCGACCCAGACTGTCGGCCATCTGCGCATGGAGGGCCGCGAGGTCTTCAAGCACGCGGTCGGCATGATCACCGACGTGATCGTCGACGCCTTCAAGGCGACCGGGCTCAATGCCGACAGCATCGACTGGTTCGTGCCGCACCAGGCCAACAAGCGAATCATCGACGCGTCCGCGCATAAGCTCCATATCGCGCCGGAGAAGGTGGTGCTGACGGTGGACCTTCACGGCAACACCTCGGCGGCCTCGATCCCGCTGGCGCTGTCGGTGGCGCGCAAGGACGGCCGCATCAAGCGTGGCGACCTGGTTCTGCTCGAAGCCATGGGCGGCGGCTTCACCTGGGGCTCCGCGCTGGTGCGCTGGTAAGCCACAGTCGATAAAATTTTGCCCGAATCAGCGCGGATTATCGATGCGCTTGCATTGATGAGCGCTGTTGACCGCCGTATCGTAAGCTCATAATTTCAGACAACAATTGTTCGCCGTGATGTGGGGCAGGGCGATGACCGATCAAAGTAAAACCGTAACGCGTGTCGATCTGTGCGAAGCCGTCTACCAGAAGGTGGGCCTGTCGCGCACGGAATCGTCCGCCTTCGTGGAACTCGTGCTGAAGGAGATCACCGATTGCCTTGAGAAAGGCGAGACGGTGAAGCTATCCTCGTTCGGCTCCTTCATGGTCCGCAAGAAGGGTCAGCGCATCGGTCGCAATCCCAAGACCGGCACCGAGGTGCCGATCTCGCCGCGCCGGGTCATGGTGTTCAAGCCGTCGGCGATCCTGAAGCAGCGGATCAACGCCCAGCACCGCACCAATGGTGATGCCAGCAAGGCGCAACCCGAGGCGTAATCCGCCTTCCGGATAAGGATTTGGCATTTGGACAAGGCGCCGGATGCGTTCCGAACCATCAGCGAAGTAGCGCAGGAACTCGACATTCCGCAGCACGTGCTGCGGTTCTGGGAGACGCGTTTCTCCCAGATCAAGCCGATGAAGCGCAGCGGCGGCCGCCGCTATTACCGGCCCGACGACGTCGACCTGCTCAAGGGCATCCGCCGTCTGCTCTACGGGGAGGGCTACACCATCCGCGGGGTGCAGCGGATCCTGAAAGAACACGGCGTCAAATCGGTGCAGGGCCTCGCCGACAGCGCGGCCGCGGTCTCGTTCGGCGCCATCGAGGACGCCGTCGGCGCCAGTCTGATGGAGCCCGAGGAAGAGACAGGTGTCCGCGGCGCCCGCGACAGCGACGATGACGATTACCAGGGCGAGGAGGAGGAGGGCATCGACTTCCGCTTCTCCGAGACCGACGACGAGGAAATCCTCACCACCTTCCGCAAGGGCGGCACCCCCGCCGCGCCCGCAGGCCCCAGCGCCATCGACCGCGAGCGCCTCGGACGGGTGCTCGCCGAGCTTATCGCCTGCCGCGAGATGCTGGATCAGGCGCTGAAGGACGCATGACGCCGGCCCCCTCGGCTTTGGGCAAGTTCCGTGGGCCTTTCGGCAGAGGCACCAAAATGGTGTGAGCTCGCCTTGCGCAAACCGGCGATCCTAGCTAATGGAACGACGTTCGGAGCGTGGCGCAGCCCGGTTAGCGCACTAGTCTGGGAGACTAGGGGTCGGAGGTTCAAATCCTCTCGCTCCGACCATTTTGTTCGTAGGCTTGGCTGAGCACACGCGCGAAAAGCATCGCAACGGATGCATTGTCTGTTGGCGATCAGGCCTAGGCGCGCCCGCCGACAATGAGAGCATCAGAAGTGCCCGACGAGCCAATGACCCTCAAGTTCCGCTGTCCGCCGGGTCTTGAAGACAAATTGCCGCCACCGGTCCCTGCAAGTTTAGGCCTGCCTGCCTGGCTGAAGGCGATGCCGACGCAGGCCTTCAACGCGATCAATCAGCGCGAGGAGGATACGGTCAAGCGGTGTCCTCCGGTCGTCGACGCCATGACGAGCGGCTTCCTGATCCCATTGATGTGCGATGTCAGGTTTGAGAACGGGGAAATTTCCTGGGACAGTGACCTGCCAGCCGGTGGTGAACTCGATTTCCCGCGCTCTCCCGTTGGATTTCACGACTCGAGTCAGGTCACGGGATCGCCATTGTTCGAGCCGGACCGGCTTCTCATCAAGTTTCGTAACCCATGGCTGATCGAAGCGCCGGAAGGCTATTCGGTTCTGTTCATGCATCCGATCAATCGGTTCGATTTGCCCTTCACGACGCTGACGGGCCTCGTCGATTGCGATCGATATCGCGACAGTTGGATCCATTTCCCGGTGCACTGGCACGACGTGAATTTCAACGGCGTGCTGCCGAAGGGGACACCGATCGCGCAATGCATGGCGGTCAAGCGGGAAACCTGGGTCGCTCAGACCGCACCACTGACTGCAGAGGAGATGCGGCGGGTGTTCGAGGTGACGAAGTCGGTCGCGCAGGAGCCTGGCGCCTATCGACGGCAGTTCCGTGCGTGAGCCGCATCACGGCACCTCGCCTTGCAGAAACTTCTTGAGCGCGCTCGGGCGGAAGAAGAAGCGCCCGTGGGATGAATGGACGAGCGTGTAGGCGGCTTGTGCCAGCATTCGAGGGCGGCCGTGTAAGGCCGAACGAAGGCTCGCCTCGCCCGCTTCGCGTTCACCCAACTCAAACAGGCAGCCCGCGAGGTTGGCCCGTGCCATGGCATCGTCAGGGCGTAGCGCCAGCGCGAGCCGGTACATTTCTGCGGCTGCGGCATAATCACCGTCCTGGCGCAGCACGCGTGCAAGTAGGGTCGAGATATCGGGACGCCCAGGCGCGGCCTCGTGGGCCTTGACGAGAATCGCGCGCGCCTCACCGCGCGTATTGCGCTCGAGATGCAGGCGCGCAAGATCCAGTTGCAACTCGATGCTTTCCGGCGCGAGCGCGAAGGCGTTGCCGATCACGGCGATGGCCTCATCGAGGCGCCGATCCTTGGCAAGCTGGCCGGCGAGTTCCTGGAACGCCGGCAGGAAAGGCGGGCGACGCGCCGCGGTCCGGCGCAATTGTTCGACGGCTTCCGTGCGACGTCCGGATTCGCCCAAGGCCGCGCCAAGCAGAGTTTCAATGCCCGGATCGCTGGTGCGGCGCGCCGCCTTGTCCAACGGCAGGATGGCCTCCGCTGCGCGGTTCTGGGCGAGCAAGGCGCGGCCGAGAACCCATGTCGCGACGATATCGTTCCGGCTTGTCCTCAAGATTTCGGCTGCAAGCCGCTCCGCCTCGGCGAAATTCTGCATCCGCAGCGCGAGCGTGGCGCGCTCGCGCAAATCGGTTTGATGAGGTCCGCGGCTGGGGGGAGGAACAGGGCGCTTCGACACGGGGCTCGCGATCGACGACAATCGAGGCGCGAAGTATGGCCTCGGCTCCGGCCTCGGGCAACCGCTATTCGCCTTCGCGCGCTGACGCCGGATGGACGGCGTACGCGTGCGATCATCTTGCGAGCAGTGGCTTAAGGAGAAGGTGTGATTGTCACAAAACGCGCCCCGCAATGGGGTCTTGTACTTCCTGCCTCGCTGCTAGGCTGCTAATATATCCTCGCGGATTGCCGTTTTCTTTAAACCCCGTCGGATACCCCCAAAGCCGGCCGAGCTGTATCCCGTGCCGAATCTGGGGGACACTTGCGCGACCTCAAAGCCGCCGCCCCCCGCCCACGAGAGCATCTCGGTAATCCCGCCCGGGTCCGTGCCACTAACTACATGTTGGAGTCGTGGCAGCAAGAAGTCTCGAACTGTTTGAAAATTTCGTTCCGTTATTAGCCAACGACGCCGCATCTTATGGGCAACGGCCGCAGTGGTTCCGCTTCCGCCAAACAAATCGACGACCAAGTCTGATGGGTTCGTGGCGATAGACCCGTCCAATGGTATTTGTCTTTCGCTTCTTGTGGATCGCGCGTTTGAAAATGGTCACCTCCTAATTGATGACGATCTTATTGTTCGCATCGATGGGGATCGGGTGGGCGATGACGATGTGCTAAGAAGCAATCTTGAGCCATACAATGGAAAAAAAATTCAGGCTCCTAAAATCGGAAAACCAAAACTTGATTATCTTCAGCGCAGACGTGCGCTGATAAAATCTTTTCCGTAGTGTGGCATCGCCCGCTCGCAGATATACACAAGTCGGTCTGTCGCACTCATGGCTATCTGGCTTCTCCGGCAGCGCCTTTGCTTCGCTGAGGCGCTCGTGGTCATTCCAATCGTCAAAAGCTACATCCCTATAAGGGAAAGTTAGTCGATACGCAGAGGAGCTGCGCTGAGATTCGCGCGTGACCGCTGCATTCCAATCTCAGCGGTGATGATCGCCAGTCTTTTAGCCTAGTGAGGTGGGCACGACAGCACACTTCGGCGCCGGTTACATAGCATATTTGGACAGTGTCGAGCTTGCTCATTGGGCGAGCCGGTCGAGCTGCATCTACTCTGTGGACAGCCGCACCACTATGCGCTGATGCCGACGCCGAAGGGGCGACAGGCCTGTGCGATCATTTTGTGTGCGGTGGCCTGAAAGGAAGGTGTGATCGTTGTCACAAAGCTCGCCGCCGCAATGGGGCTGGCGCTGTCGATGCCCGCGCGGACAGGCCATGCGGCGCCCGGGGCGTTTCCTCGTCGTCGTCTTGGTATCAGTAGTTTTGCGGGGCCTCAGGCGTGGCCCTTGATCTCGTAGCGACCCGGAACGCATTTGTAGCGATCGAGCCGCCAGTTGGCGTGGTAGATCGGATGCTCGCCCATCCATTTCGCCAAGGGGGCCTGTGCGCCGATCGCACACTGCATCATCGACATCTCGGGCGTCATGTTGCTGTCGGTCACGATTTCCTCGATGCAACTGCCTGAGCTGGCTGCACTTAGCCGGCAGAGCACGGCAACGACGGTCACGAACATTCCAGTCACCTCATCGGTAGTTTCTGACCACGAAGAGGATGCAAGCGGAGTGCCAGAGCCTGTGACGCAAACAACACGCTGGCCTGGCCGACTCGACCCAGCGTCCGGACTCCATTTAGCGATTCGGATTGTAAAAAAATTGCTCGTAAACCGAAGCCGGGCAAATACGGGGGAACCGGCCGGGCTGAGTCGCAGCGATGATCGATTGTGGGGGCAGCGCCGCGCCGGCGGCGCTTCACAGGCCGCGCGCAGCCGCTAGGCTTTCAGGACCGTGGCCACCCGCCAAAAGAGCGGGGCTGCCACAAGGGATATGAAACGCGAGGGCACACCATGAAGACACGACCGACCGGCGTGATTCCGCCGATGACGACGCCGTTCAGGAAGGATGGCGAAATCGACTACACCCTTGTGGCAGCCCAGGTCGACTGGATGATCGGCGCTGGCGCGCATGGTGTCGCGGCCGGCGGTTCGACCGGCGAGGGGCACACGCTCGATCACGAGGAATATCGCGACCTGATGGAGGCGACGGTTGCGGCGGTGAAGGGGCGCATTCCCGTGATCGCAGGCATTATCGTCGATTCCACGCGCGATGCGATCCGCCGCGGCAAGCTCGTGCGCGACATGAATGTCGCGGCGCTCCAGGTCACGCCGGTGCATTATCTGTTCAGGCCGGACGACGAGGCGATGGTGGCGCATTTCCGCGCCATGGCGGACGAGACCGGCATGCCCATCATCATCTACAACGTGGTGCCGTGGTCGTATCTTTCGCCGGCGCTGCTGACGCGGATCATGACCGAGGTGCCGCTGGTGGTCGGCGTCAAGCAGAGCGCGGGGGATCTGAAGCTGTTCGCGGACCTCATGATGATGGCCCCGGACAAGCTGATCTACAGCGCGGTCGATGCCCTGATGTATCCGTCCTACACATTGGGGGCCCAGGGCTCGATCGCCGCGATCCTCACCGCGGCGCCGCATGCCTCCGTCGCGCTGTGGGATGCCGTGAAGGCGGGTGACCATCCGCGCGCGCTCGACCTGCACAAGAAGCTGCTGACGCTGTGGAACGCCGTCATTGCCGACAATCTGCCGGCCTGCACGCGCTATGCGCAGACGCTGCAGGGCCTGCCCAGGACTTATCCGCGCGCGCCGATGCCGGAGCCCTCAAGCGCGCAGCAGGCGGCAATCCGCAAGGCGCTCGACGGGCTCGGCGCGTTGAACGAGCGGCGCGTCGAGGCGGCCGAATAGTCCACGCCCCGAAATTAGTGGTGACGATGGCAGCGCCGATCCGCTTTTACCTGCGGATGCGGCGCTGCTACATTTTGCGCGCGCTCCGATGCGCGGCGTAGCGATGAAGAAACATACCGACAAGGGAGGGCCGAAAGTCCCATGAAGGATTTTGCAGGAAAGACCGCCGTCATCACCGGCGGCGGCACGGGAATGGGACGCGAGCTCGCGCGGCAGCTCGTCGCCGAGGGCTGCAATGTCGCGATGTGCGACGTCTCGGAAGCCGCGATGGCCGAGACCAAGCGGCTGTGCGAAGTCGAGAAGCTGCCGCAGGGCTTGCGCATCACGACCCATGTCGCCGACGTCTCGATCGAGGATCATCTCAAGCGATTCCGCGACGAGCTCGCCGAGCAGCAGAAGACCGACCGGATCCACCTTCTGTTCAACAACGCCGGCATCGGCGGCGGCGGCAGCCTGTTCACCAACACGCGCGAGCAGTGGGAGCGCACCTTCAACATCTGCTGGGGCGGGGTCTATCTCGGCGTTCGCACCTTCCTGCCGATGCTGGTCGCGGCCGACGAGGCCCACATCGTCAACACCGCGAGCGTCAACGGCTTCTGGGCCTCGATCGGCATGACCCAGTCACACACCGCCTACAGCTCGGCGAAGTTCGCCGTGAAGGGATTTACCGAAGCGCTGATCACCGACCTCCGCCTGCACGCGCCGCACGTCAAATGCTCGGTGGTGATGCCCGGCCATATCGGCACCTCGATCGTCTCCAATTCGCGCAAGGTGCAGAGCGCCGACGGTTCGGAGCGGCTCAACGGCGACGAGGTCGCGCTGACCCGCAAGCGCATGGTCGCGGCCGGCGTGCCGGATGCCGACAAGATGTCGGACGAGGACATCCAGGCGGCGTTCGCCGAGCGCGCCCGCAGCTTCCTCGAGGATGCGCCGACGACGGCGGCACAGGCCGCCAGGATCATCCTCGACGGGGTCAAGGCGGAGCAATGGCGCATTCTCGTGGGCGAGGATGCAAAGCGCCTTGACGAGCGCGTTCGTGCTACGCCGGAGCAGGCCTACGACCGCGCCTTCTACGAAAGTTTTACGCAGGAGGTCGGCTGGCGGCTCGGCTGAGGCAGGCGACGAGCGCGCGCCGATATAGGTATGATGTGCATCATGGCAAGAGGCGCGCAGGCAATTTCATGTGCCACCTTTTGCCAGTGTGCTGCCGGCGTTTCTTGCAAGCGTTCGGCCACTCATGACGCATTGGAATGTCACGCATGCGACACGTCCCTGCGTTCAAGCGATGGTGATCGCTAACGGCTCCCATTGGGCGCACGGCAGCTTGGTCAGGGAACCAAAATAGTTTATTCAATCATGTGTAAGGCGATGACCAGAGCGTAGCTCCCGATGATACCCGCATGCCTCTCCGACGACTGGATTCTTTGCCCGGAGCGAGAGGACATCTCCGCTGAGTTCACGCGGCTCCTCACCGCGGCCCAGGAGGGCGGCGCCACGATCGCGGAATGCCTGATGATCGCGCGGCAGCTGAAGCGGGGCGACGACCAGTCCTGGCATCGCGAGTGGAAGAAACTGGCGCAGGCCAATCGGCATCGTGCCGAGGCCGCATTCGCGGAAGGTCACAGGGCGACCGCGCAGCGCAACTGGCTCCGCGCCATGAATTACTACAGCGCGGCCGCAATGCCGCTCGATCAGGCGGACGAGCGCCGCTGGGTCGCGGTCCTCGCGATGCAGGATTGCGCCCGCCGCTTCCTCGTCGCGCGCGAGCCTGCCGGGGAGGTCGTGACGATCCCTTGGCTCGACGGACATTCGTTGCAGGGCTATTTCCTGCCCGCGCCGTCGGGACGCGTGCGAGCCCCGACCGTGATCTGCATCGGCGAGCCCGGCCACCGCAAGGAGGAATTTCTGTTCAAGCTCGTGCCGCATGCGCGCGAGCGCGGCTTCTCGCTGCTGGCGCTGGACCTGCTCGGCGACCAGCGCGACGACTATCTCGACGCGCTGTTGCGGCGCCGGGATCTCGAGAGTGCGATTCCGTGCGTCATGGACTATCTGGAGACGTGCAGCGAGGTTGATTTCGAGCGCGTCGCGATCGTCGCCGATGGCTGGGGCTCTTCCTTCGTGGCCCGCGCGGTGTTGCAGGAGCCGCGGCTTGCGGCCGCCGTCTGCGATGGCGGCCTGTGGGATCTGCACGAGCGGGCCTTCTTTGCCAGCCGATTCGCGATGAGCGACGTCAGCATCGTTCCGGTGCCGCATGCGCCGCTGATGGCCTCCAGCGCCGATTGTCCGGTGCTGATCACGCTCGGCGAGGACGGCTGGCTCAAGGCCGATCGGGCCCGTCAGATCGTCCAGACGTCCCGGCTCGGCAGTTCGGATGTCATGTTGAAGGTGTTCACCGCGGCCGAAACCGGCGCGGCACAGGCCCATGCGGACAATCCGAGCCTTGCCAATGAATACATCTTCGATTGGCTCGAATCGCGGCTCGGCGCCGCGGGGCGCATCTAGGGACGTTACCTCAGAAGTCGAGGGTCAGGCGGACGCAGGCCTTTTCGAGGCGGGTCTTGAGCATCGCGAGCTTGGTCGTGAATTCCGTCAGTTCCTTCTCGTCGAACTCCTGGAAGACGAATTCCTTGATCGTCTTGTACTGCTCGTTGAGGCTCGCCAGGTGCTTCTGCGTCTTCTCGGTCAGGGACAGCCGGACCACCCTTGCGTCGGTCGGCGAGGGGCGACGGCGCAACAAGCCCTTCTTCTCGAGCAGCTTGGACTGGGTGGTGACGAACGACGGATCGACGTGGAGGAGTTTCGAGACGACGTTGACCGGAATGCCGTCGTCCTTGTCGAGGTCGGAGATCGCCATCAGGATCAGCCATTGCGGACCGCTGATGCCAAGCGTTCTCGCCCAGAACTGACGCAGCTCCTCCAGATACATGTTGATCGACGATATCTCCCAGGTGAAGCGCCTGATGATATCCAGATTGCCGATGGAGCGGAGGCGCGCCCCTTCTTTCCTCGTCGCTGACACAGCGTCACTCCCGTGATCTGATTTGTATGCGGCCGGTGTCGTGCAAGCCATAGTCCACGCAAGCCTGCTCTGACGCAAGTGCAGGGCAGGGTAATTTCGTCACTAAAACTACAAAGATGATCAGCTCACGGAATCGCCTCACTGCGGTGTTGCGTACAGGGCACAGTTTTAGCGAAATAACAAACCTTATTAAATAAGGTATTTTGATTAGTGAACGGCGCAGGCATATTGCGTCGTGACGGTGGGGGGTACTCGATCGTCCCGTTGCCAGGTGGTTTGCTCACGTCCCTCGCTTCGAAAGAGGGTGTGTCCGAAGCGCAAAGCGGCCGAGCGGATTTTGAAAGACGGGGATCTGGGGGGCCTCACGGTCCGGTCTTCGTAACATGAGCAACTTGGAGGTTTTAATATGAAAGTGGTGAAGAGCCTTTTGCTCGGCACTGCGGCGGGTCTGATCGCCGTCGGTGGAGCTCAGGCGGCTGATCTTCCGGTCAAGGCCAAGGCGGTCGAGTACGTGAAGGTCTGCTCGCTCTACGGCGCGGGTTTCTACTACATCCCGGGCAGCGACACCTGCATCAAGCTGGGCGGCTATCTGCGTGCCGAAGTGGCGCTCAATGCCGGCGGCAATTACAGCGCCCAGTACAACAACGTTTTCGCGGCCAACAACCGCCTGACGAACTATTATTCGATGCGCGCTCGTGAAGATCTCAACATCGACACGCGCACCGCGACCGAGTACGGCGTTGTCCGCACCTATTTCGATGCGGTCTTCACCTGGACGACCGGCAACTATGTCGGCGCCGGCTCTGGAACGGGTGCCACCCAGTACAGCAGTACGCTCGGCCTCAATGCCGCGGGCACGGGCCTGATCGGGTCCAGCGGCGGCGCCATCAACGGCACCGACGGCGGCATTTCGGGCGGCGCGCTCGGTGTCTACTACGCCTTCATCCAGTTCGCCGGCTTCACCATGGGTAAGGCCGTGTCGCAGTTCGACGCGCCCTGGATCAACTATCCCGGCAACAACTTCGACCAGCTCGTGGGCGGCAGCGGCACCACCAACGGTGTTGCCCAGTTCACCTACACCGCCGATCTCGGCCAGGGCGTGACGGCGATCGTCTCGGCGCAGGACCAGACGCAGGTCTTCCAGACCGCCCTCTGGAACACTGCCGGCATGTCCACCGCCGGCGTCCTCGGCGGTGCGTACGGCTCCAACGATCTCGGCGGCACCCGCGCCCCCGATCTCGTCGGCACGCTCCGCGTCGACCAGGCCTGGGGCCTGTTCCAGGCCTCGGTCGCGGCGCACGACAACCACGTCGCCTATTACGGCGCGAGCGAAGCCACCGGTCATCCCGAAGACAAGTGGGGCTGGGCCGTCCAGCTGGCTCTGTCGATCAAGAACATCCCGACCGGTGCAGGCGACGTGATCAATATCTCGGGCGTCTACACCGACGGCGCGAGCCGCTACAACTTCCAGGAGCTGGCGGCGACCAACTACTCGATGTTCGGCGGTTCGGGCGGCGCGTATCAGAGCATCGGCTTCGCCGGCGTGTCTGACGCGGTGTTCGCACCCGGCAGCGGCCTCGAGCTGACCAAGACCTACGGCTTCCGTGGTGCCTACACCCACAACTGGAGCCCGTACTGGAACTCGGCGCTGTATGGTGCGTGGGCTGCCGTCAACTACAGCGGCACGGCCAAGGGCATGATCTGCGGCAGCGCCGCGTTCGCGACCCTGACCGGCACCTGCAACCCGGACTTCAACATCGGCCAGATCGGTGTCATCACCCGCTGGACTCCGGTCAAGAACCTGACCTTCTCGGCTGACTTCACCTACAGCCATCTTGACCAGAAGTACTCGGGCGTGATCACGACGCCGGCGCTCACCAGCGTTGCCAAGCCTGCAGCGACCTATGAGCTGAAGGACCAGGACACCTACAGCCTGTTGGTTCGCGCCCAGCGCAACTGGTAAGCCTTGATCTTCGGATATGACGCAGCCCCGGCGGGACACCGCCGGGGCTTTTTTTATGAGATGAGCTTCTTTACGAAGATGGCTTTCGGAAATCCGGCAGCCTGTGCGGGCGACGAAGACGAGCCATGCGATTCGATCGGCCCCAAATTTATTTACTTACCTGAGTTACTAAGCTATATAACTCGAAGCCGATGACGAAAGTTGCGGCTCTGACTTGATGCTAAACCTCCAGAAACCTCCGGCAATGCCCTGCCGGAGGTTTTTCGTTTGAGGACACGGCTCTAGGATATGGTTCTAAGCGCGCATGACGCGCGCGCGGGAATTCGGCCGGTAGGCGAGGCGGCTGTGGCCGGCGCAATAGGACTGGCCGTCGGGCGCGGAGTTGCCGCAGAAGCAGAAATCGTCGGCGCCGGGCGTCGAGATCGGCCAACGGCAGCGGTTCTCGGCAAGTTCGAGTAGCGAGCAGCGATTGGCGTCGTCGATCGGAGCGGCGACCATCGGCGCACTGGTCTCGCCATAGATCGTGGCGAGCATCTCGTATTGCAGCCGCGGCACGGTCCGCGGCGTGCGCGAAGGCGCCAAGCCCCTGTCCTGAACCTTGCGGTCGTCGATGGTCCGGCCGCGCGTCAGATTGAGGCGAGACAGCTTGCCGATCACGGCATTGCGGCTGACGCCGATGTCGGCGGCGATCTCGCGGCAGGAGAGGCCGGCCTCGAAATGCTGCTTCAAAAGTTCAAGTCGTTCGTCGGTCCAGGTTGGTGAGAGAACAGGCATTGGTGCGGTCCCAGGTTGCAGATGTCGGCCATCCGCCTCTCGAGATCCGTCCGCCTCACGTTCGGCGCGCGCTCACGTCCTGCCATTGTCGCGGATCGACAAAAGCCCGTCCTTGATGGCGAGACGGATGCCTTCCTCGATCAAGGTACGTGCGACGCCGGGAACGCTGGTGCCGTGGGTGCCCTGTCTCACCAGCTTCTCCAGATAGGTGATGGTCGAGAGCGCCAAGGTTACGGGAATGCGGTCAGTCTCGGCTTTTTCGGTGGCCATGGACGAACGCTAGCCTCATACGCGGGTACATAAAAGTTACGATTAAGACTCTATTTAGGTTTAGAGGCAGAAGTCAAATGCAGGCTGCGGCCCGTGTTCAGCCTGTTGGAATCGCGAGGGAAATTAGGCATGACAAGGCACGCCGCGCGGCAGGCAGGCGGCGGCGTAGCTTCGACCGGTCAGGCGTGGGCGGGTCGGCTCAGCCGTGCACGATAGCCTTTTCGATCATGCAATGGATGCCTTTGGAGCCGTTGACGGTTTGGGTCACCCGCAGATCGGCCGCCAGGCTGCACAGCGTATAGGCGTCCTCGCGCGACAAATTGCGCCTTTCGCCGAGCAGCACGATCATGTCGCGCAGTGCCCGCACCACGCACTGGTCGAGGTCGGGGTCCATGGCCATGGTCATGTAGTGCGTCGCCGTCTCGCCACGGGGATAGTCGAGCCTGAGGTCCTTGCGCAGCGTCAGACGGAAGCGGCCCTGGAGCGCGGTCTCGATCGCGGTGACGCAGACCTCGCCGTCGCCCTGCACGCCGTGGCCATCGCCGCAGGAGAACAGCGCGCCCGGGACGAACACCGGCAGATACAGCGTCGCCCCGACGCCAAGCTCCTTGTTGTCGAGATTGCCGCCCATGGCGCGCGGGACCAGCGAGGAGATGCGGCCCCAGGCGGGAGGCGGTGAAACGCCCATGACGCCGAAGAACGGCTTGAGCGGCAGGTCGAGCCCCCACGGCATGCGGGCGACCATCCGCGACCGGTCGAGCGGGATGTTCAGGATGCGCGTCTCGTGGAAATCGTCGGGCAGGGTGCCGGACAGCGGCTTGATCATGTTCCAGCCCCAATCCTGCCGGAGCTGGACGTCGAGGATCTCGACCGCGAGCACATCGCCGGGCTCGGCGCCCTCGACTGCGATCGGGCCGGTGAGGATATGGCCGGGGAGCATGCGCTCGTTTTCGGCATGAACCTCGTGCATCTCGGGCGGAATGTGAAACTTGCTGCGGTCGGGCAGCATATCCGGACCGCCGCTGATGGTGTCGACCGTGACCTCGTCGCCGCTCGCGATGGTGAGGACGGGCTTGAGCGCAGCCTCGAAGAAGCCCCAATGACAGGTCTCGGGGCTGGAATGCAGGTGGTGATGGGTCATGTGGCGTCCGTCCGTTTCACAGGCCCGGGCTTGACCAGGCAATCGATCCTCTTCCAAGAAGCTTTCTGAAGATCGACGGGCGGGTCAAGCCCGCGCGCAACAGGCACGACCATTCCAGCGAGGCTCCCCTGCTTTTTGTCCTGTCCAAGACCCTCGGCGCCGCGGTGCTGCCGATCAACTTGATGATCGAGCTCGGAATCGTCTCGGTCGTCCTGATGGCGACGCGCTTTGCCGCCTTCGGCCGCAAGCTCGCCGCGGCCACGCTGATCATGCTGGCGCTCGCCGCGTTTTCGCCGCTCGGCAACCTCTTGCTCTATCCGCTGGAGTCGCGTTTTCCGCCGTGGGATCCGTCGCGCGGCGCGCCCGACGGCATCATCGTGCTCGGCGGCTCGGTCGACACCGATCTGTCGGCGGCACACCGCACGCCGGTCGTGGCGCACGCGGCCGATCGCCTGTTTGCGCCGGCCGAGCTCGCGCGCCGCTATCCGAACACGCGCGTTGTTTTCACCGGGGGCACCGCGAACCTGGTTTCGACGGACTCCCGGGAGGCCGACTACTCCGCGCCGATCCTGGAGAATCTGGGCATCGCGAAGCAGCGCCTGATCCTCGAGCGGGACTCTCGCAACACCTACGAGAATGCGATCTTCACCAGGCAATTGGTATCACCGAAACCGGGCGAACGCTGGCTCCTGGTCACCTCGGCCTTTCACATGCCGCGTTCGATGGGGATCTTTCGCAAGGCGGGATTTGACGTCGAAGCCTATCCCGTAGACTGGCGAATGGGCGGGCGTGACGATCTCTTCTCTTTCACCAATGTCGGCACGGACGGGCTCGGCCGAACCGAGGTCGCCGTGCGCGAATGGATCGGGCTCGTCGCCTACCGCCTGATGGGCCGGACTGGCGAGTTGCTCCCGGGACCGGCGAAGGACTAGAACCGTTCAACAAGCAATAACAGCGCCGGCGCGCGACGGCCGGCCGGGAGGACGCCATGCAACAGCAGAGTGCAGACAGCATCGATCTTGCCGGCCTCGTCACCGATCTCAACAGCCTGTTGCGGCTGAAGACCACGGTGATCGGCATGAAGCTGTTCGCGCGGACCGCGGACATGGAGGCAATCCCGAAGATCCGGCGGCCGAACGCGGTCCACACCACCGACCAGATCGTCAGCATGGCGGCGCGTCTGGGCTGGACCGTCGGCATCACCGCCGACGATCTCGTCGGCGCGCAATGCCGCGCCGTGATCGGTCTTGCACCGCAGGATGAGAAATGGCTCGCCGGCGAAAACTATGTCGGGGTCTGGCACGGCACGGCCGAGGACGCACGCAAGCGCCAGGAGGCGTTGGACGTGGTTCCGTTCGGGCAATATCAGGCGCTTGCGGTCAGCCCGCTGGCGAGCGGCCGGCTCGATCCGCCGGACATCTGTCTCGTCTATGCGACGCCGGGGCAGATGATCATCCTGATCAACGGGCTGCAATATACCGGCTACAAGAAGTTCGAATGGGGCGTGGTCGGCGAGACCGCCTGCGCCGACTCCTGGGGCAGGGCGCTCAAGAGCGGCGAGCCCAGCCTGTCCTTGCCATGCTATGCCGAACGGCGCTATGGCGGCGTGCCGGACGAGGAGATGCTGATGGCCTTGAAGCCCGAGCATCTCGCCAAGGCGGTTGTGGGCATGAAGGCGTTGGCCAAGAACGGACTGCGTTATCCGATCCCGCCCTATGGTATCCAAAGCGACGTCCGTGCCGGCATGGGCGTGAGCTACGCGAAGAAGTAAAGCAAAGGCCGACCATGAGCTCTGCGAAATTCGACATCGTCGTCTATGGCGCGACCGGTTTTACCGGCCAGCTCGTCGCCGAATACCTGACCCAGCATTACAAGAGCGACCATTCGCTCAAATGGGCGATGGCGGGCCGCAGCCTCGGCAAGCTGAAATCGGTCCGCGATGCGATCGGCGCGCCCGGGAATACAGAGCTTATTGTCGCGGATGCGTCGGATGCGGCCTCGCTGAAGGCGATGGCGGAACGGACGATGTCGGTGATCACCACCGTCGGGCCGTATCAGCTCTACGGTGAGGAACTGCTCGCGGCCTGCGTGGCCACGGGCACGGATTATTTCGATCTCTGCGGCGAGCCGATCTGGATGCGCCAGATGATCGACAAGTACGAGGCGGCTGCAAAAGAGAGCGGCGCGCGGATCGTGTTTTCCTGCGGCTACGATTCCGTGCCGTTCGAGCTCGGCACGTTCTTCGTCCAGGAAGAAGCCAAACGTGTGTTCGGCGCGCCGGCCTCGCGGGTGAAAGGGCGTGTGCGCGACATGCGCGGCACGCTCTCGGGCGGCACCGCCGCGAGCGCGAAGGCGACCTTCGATGCGGTGGCCAAGGATCTCAGCCTTGTCGCCATTCTCAACGATCATTTTGCGCTGACGCCCGGCTTCACCGGCCCGAAGCAGCCGAAAGGCAACAGGGCCGCCTTCGAGGAGGACCTGCAATCCTGGGCGGCGCCGTTCATGATGGCGCTGATCAACACGCGCAACGTTCACCGCTCCAACATGCTGATGGGATTTCCCTACGGCCAGGACTTCGTCTACGACGAGATGGTCCTGACCGGTCCCGGCGAGAAGGGCGAGGCCAACGCCAAGCTCGTGATGGCTGCCAATGCGGGCAAGACCGGCCCCGACGCACCGAAGCCCGGCGAGGGTCCGTCGAAAGAAGAGCGCGACAACGGTCTGTTCGATCTGCTCTATATCGCGATCGCGCCCGATGGCCGCATGGTTCGCGCCGGCGTCACCGGCGACCGCGATCCCGGCTACGGGTCGACCTCGAAGATGATCTCCGAATGCGCGATCTGCATGCTGCGTGACACGACCGACGTCGCAGCCGGCTTCTGGACCCCGGGCGCGGCGATGCAGCACAAGCTGATCAAGCGGCTGCAGGAGAATGCTGGGCTGACCTTCGCTGTGGAAGCTTAAAGCCCACGATCCCCAGGAAGCCGATCCGTGCCCGCAAAATTCGACATCGTCGTCTACGGCGCAACCGGATATACCGGCCAGCTCGTCGCCGAGTACCTGGCCGCACATTACGTCGGTGACGGCGCGCCGACATGGGCGATGGCGGGGCGCAGCAGTGACAAGCTCGCATTGGTCCGCGATGCGATCGGCGCGCCTGCCG
Source organism: Bradyrhizobium sp. i1.15.2 (assembly GCF_040548425.1). NCBI lineage: Bacteria > Pseudomonadati > Pseudomonadota > Alphaproteobacteria > Hyphomicrobiales > Nitrobacteraceae > Bradyrhizobium > Bradyrhizobium sp. i1.15.2. The sequence goes on from NZ_JBEPRQ010000023.1 coordinate 86,332, forward strand.
ACACGCCGCTCATCGTTGCGGACGCTGCCGATTCTACGTCATTGCGGGCGATGGTCGATCAGGCGAAGCTGGTCGTCACCACGGTCGGTCCATACCAGCTCTATGGCTCCGATCTGCTTGCCGCCTGCGTCGCGTCGGGCACCGACTACGTGGATCTCTGCGGCGAGCCGATCTGGCTGAAGCAGATGATCGACAAGCATGAAGCCGCAGCGAAAGCGAGCGGCGCCCGGATCCTGTTCTCCTGCGGATTCGACTCGGTGCCGTTCGAACTCGGTGCGTTCTTCGTGCAAGAGCAGGCCAAGCGCGCGTTCGGCGCACCGGCACCGCGCGTCAAGGGCCGCGTCCGCGACCTCAGCTGGAAATTCTCGGGCGGCACTTCGGCAAGTGCAAGGGTCACCTTTGAGGCGGTGGCGCAGGACCTCAGCCTGGTGTCGATCCTCAAAGACCCATTTGCCTTCACGCCGGGCTTCGAGGGACCGAAACAGCCGCGCGGCAACAGGCCCATCTTCGAGGAGGACCTGCAATCCTGGTCCGCACCGTTCGCGATGGCGATCCTCAACACGCGCAATGTCCATCGCTCCAACTTGCTGATGGGATTCCCGTATGGCCGGGATTTTGTCTACGACGAAATGGTGCTGACGGGGGCGGGGGAGGAAGGGCAGGCCAACGCCAAGCGCGTCATGGCCGCTAACAGCGAAAAGACCGGTCCTGAAGCGCTCAAGCCCGGCGAAGGCCCCTCAAAGGAGGAGCGCGACAACGGTCATTACGACCTGCTCTATGTCGCGATTGCTTCCGATGGCCGTCAGGTTCGCGCGGCAGTCAAGGGCGATCTCGATCCGGGTTATGCGTCGACGGCGAAGATCATCTCCGAATGCGCAATCTGCCTGTTGCGCGACACGCCGAACGTAGAGGCCGGCCTCTGGACCCCGGGAGCAGCGATGCAGCACAGGCTGATCAAGCGGCTGCAGGAGAATGCAGGGCTGACGTTCACGGTGGAGAAGTAGCTGTCACCTTCCCTTCTCCCAGGCGGCGAAACCGACCTTTCATCCTCAAGCCGTCTCGCGTGTTGAGCACGAGCAAGGTGATGTTCACAGCTCCTGCGGCAAGCTCGACAGCCTGCACCGCATAGAAGACTGCATCAAACTCGGCGGCGCTCGCCTTATGTGCGAGGAACAGTGCGGCGGGGACGAGGACCAGGACGCCATTGCCGGCGATCAGCGGCATTCGCTTGATCTTGGCGCCGACCAGGCCGGCTCGCCGACCCCGTGCCAGCGTAAGGCCCGTGCCCCCCGCCGCCGCCAGCGCCGGGACCAGCAAAAGAAAGCCCCATGGTATGGCGGTCTTGACGGCGGTGATGACGGCTTGGGATGCGAAAAGCTCGCTGAGTGCGGTCGACAACCAAAATGTCGAGATGGTCAGAAGCGCGATTGCGCCAGCAATGGGATGGATCACCTTGATCATGATTGGGTTCCCTTGACCGAAGACGGCCAGCCTGTTCAATGTGACATGATGATGTCGATATTTATGCTGCAGAGAACCATATTGACATTATGATGTCAACTAAGGCATGGTAACAATATGCGCGCTACCAAGCGATCCCCGGCCGGTGATGCTTTGACTGAGCTCATTCTCGATCTGTTCAGGGTCAACAACCTGACCGTGACGTGGGGCGACCGGCTGGTCGCTCCGCTCGGCCTGACCAGCGCGCGCTGGCAAATTCTGGGGGCAATCGTAGCCGCGGACCGCGCCCAGCCGGTCGCCTGGCTCGCCCGCGACCTCGGAGCGAACCGCCAGAACGTTCAGCGCATCGTCAATGACCTGGCCCAGGAAGGGCTCGTTACGTTCGAGCCCAATCCACATCACCGTCGCGCGCACCTTGTGGTGCTGACGGACAAGGGACGGAAGACTTACGACGCTGCCATCCGCCTGTATGACCCCAGAATCAACTCCCTGGTGCAAGGTCTCCCGATGGAAGACCTCAGGATCGCCGGTCGCCTCATGAAGGCGCTGCGCAAGAAGCTTGAAGACGAGGAGAGTGCTACAGGCGCCTGAGCGAATCCTCGTGCCGACGTCCGCTCACGTGGAGCCGAATGATCGGGGATTCGAAGATTGAGCAGGTCTATGGTCGGAAGACAATCCGGTGGTCATCCGCAGCGTCGTTCCAGGCCTCGGCTATCGCCGTGAGGGGCAACGTCTTCACCGGGGTGTCAAAACCGCCGGCTGGCAGAGCCGCCAAAAGTTCTCCGGCCCCCGAGATCAGTTCCGAAATCGAGAGACTGCCGATCCCGCTGCCAAGAATCTCCAGGCCAGAGCTGCGCAGCGCATGCGCCGAAAGTGGGATTGTTTCTCCAGCGATTGAGCCGAGCTGGACGTAACGAATGGCAGGTTCTCCACTGCGAGATCCGCGTCCGTCCGTTGCCGCAGCGATGACTCTGGTTGCGGGCTCCCCCCAGAGATAGTCGAGAACTACATCGATCTTTTCGGAGAACGCGCGTTGCAGCGAAGCGTCCACATTTTCGTCCAGTCGGATTGTCTCGACCGTCTTGGGGAACGCGGCGAGCTTGGTTGCATTTCGCCCGGTCACGATGATCCTGCTGGCGCCCAGATAGGAGGCGATCTGAACCGCCAGGCTTCCCGCCGACCCGGTCGCACCGTTAATCAGCACGGCCTCGCTCCGCACGAACTTCGCACGGCGCGTGAGAGCAACCCACGAAGAGAGCCCGCTGGTTACGACGGCAGCCGCCCGCGCGTCGTCAATACCATCGGGCACAGGCACGGTCGCGCTCGATGCGACCAGCGACTTCTCCGCCATGGAGCCGAACGGGGACTTGGGAAATATGAAATACACCCGTTCACCGGTGGAATTCATCCCAACCCCATCGACACCAGGCACGAAGCCAGCGCTGCCCGAACTGGTATTGCTCGTGTAGTGCTTGCCCGCGGCGAGACTTTTCACGATCGGGCTCAGCGGCGCGGCGAGAACGTCGATGACCGTTTCGCCAGCCTCCGCGCAAGGCTCTGCAAACTCGCCAAAGGTCGGTGAAGAACCAAACGAATGAACAATTGCAGCTCGCATTGACTATCCCTTCACGGCGACAGGCGGTGGCGCTTGGAGGGCCACCGCTGCAAGTGCATCGGAGACCGCCGCACGCAACGGCGTCGTCGGACGACCAATAAGGTCGCTCAAGTCGCGCCGATCGTCGAACAGATCGCCCTTTGCCGCTGCGATGTCGAACCCGACGAGCATGCGCGCCACCGGCTCGGGAAGGTCCGCGCCAATGAGCGCCTCACCAAACCCTGCTTCCGACATGTTCCTGTAGACGATTGGTTTGCCTGTCTGGCGCGCAACTTCGGCCGCCAGTTCGGCAAGCGTGTAGGGCTCGTCGCCCGCCAATTCGTAAACCTTGCCCGATTGATCCTCCCGCGACGTCAGGACTGCGGCGGCGGCATCCGCGTAGTCGAGGCGGCTCGCCGACGCGATGCGCGCTTCGCCGGCGCAGCCGACAAACGCACCATGCGCAAGCGCCATTGGCAACGCGCCGAGATAGTTTTCGGTGTACCAGCCGTTGCGCAGCAACACATATGGCACGCCGCTCGCCTTCAGCAGCGTCTCGGTCGCCCGATGATCGGCGGCAAGCTCCAGTGTCGAAATGTCTGCATGCAGCAAGCTGGTATAGGCGATTAGCTCAACCCCAGATTCCTTCGCCGCGGTGATCGCGTTCTCATGCTGGCGAACCCGCTTGCCGGGCTCGCCGGCCGAGATCAGCAACAGCTTCCTTACGCCGGCGAAAGCACGTTCCAGGCCCGTGGGATCGTCGTAGTCGCCTGGGCGGACGGCAGCACCTTCAGCCTTGAAGGCCTCTGCTTTGGCTGGATCTCGGACGACGGCTGTAATCTGCTGTGCTGGCACAGCCTTCAACAAGGAAGGGATGACAAGCCGGCCGAGTTGGCCAGTGGCACCGGTCACTGCAATCATGGGATGGTCTTTCCAATATGGTTATGCAGCTTATGGATGTGACATTGGTTATAATGACTATGTTTCAACGCTCTGCGACTGGTTCTTCTTGCGCCGTCCATGACGCGGCCGAGTACGGTTCGACCTGATGCGCTTACACCGCCCGCGCGTCGTACGCGTACATGAACTCCATGCTCTTTGCGCCCAGGGGCAGCAGCCACTTCATCACTTGATTTCGCATCCACGCGCCGGTGGCGCTGAACTCGCGCTTGCTGTTGCCGTTGCGGCGGGCCATGGCGACGATCTTTTCCGTGCGAGGGCGTCGTTCGGCCTCGAAGGCCTGGAAGGTGACGCCGAGCTCCTGGCCTTGCTGCATCAACCGGGCGAGGCGCATCGCATCTTCCAGCGCGAGCGAGGCGCCCTGGCCGGCGTGCGGGCTGGTCGCATGGGCGGCATCGCCGATCAGCAGCGAGCGCTTGCGCGACCAGGTCGGCAGGGTGGCGACGTCGAGCGTGTCGGTGACCACGATGTTCTCGGCTGCATCGATGATGCCAGGGATCGGGTCGTGCCAGCCGTGGTGGAAGCCGCGCAGGTGCTGCTTCAGCGTTGCATCGTCGAGCGCGCGAAACATCGCCGCGTCCATGCCGTGCGCCGGCTGCGTGCTCCACCACATCACGCCGTCGTTCGGATCGGGACTGCAATAGCCATAGCCGAAGAAGCCGCTCTGCCCGAACGTGGTCTCGACGTGCCGACCGATCGGTCGGCCACCGAGGACGGCGTGCGGCACGAAGCCGCCGAAGCCGATCAGCCCGGTGTCGAACGGTTGCGGCCCGTCCGGCACCACTTGGCGGCGCGTCACTGAGTGCACGCCGTCGGCGCCGATCAGGAAGTCGCCTTCGGCCGTGGTGCCGTCGGCGAAGTAGGCGATGATCGGCTGGTCGCCGCGATCCTCGATCTTGATCAGGCGCTTCTCGAAATAGAGTGAAACGCAGGCGCACCAGGCCTTGTCGATCAGCATCTCGTTCAGCGTGGCGCGGCAGACATTGACCGCGGGCTGGCCGAAACGCCGCGCCATGTCGCGATTGATCGAGCCGAGCCTCTCTCCGGCTTGCGAATAGAAGTCGAACGATTCCGCGATCGAGCCGCGGCTGATCAGCTCGTTCGAAAGGCCGATCTCGTCCATGATCTGCATGCCGTTCGGTGCGATCTGAAGGCCGCCGCCGATGCCTTTCGAATAGGGCCAGGCCTCGTAGATCGCGGACTCGATGCCGGCGCGGCGCAGCAGGATGGCTGCCACTGGCCCGGCGATGCCGGCGCCGATGATCAGGGCCTTGCGGGGAGGATAGGACATGGCTTGCTCCCGACGTTTCCGTGGTGCTAGGAGAATTATGGTCGCTAAATATCTTAGTGACTAAGATATATATTGACTAAGATACGAGGTCTGCCTTGTCAAGGACGAAGGCGCGCGCTGCGCTGCTGCAGGAACTCGAGGAGGCGATGCGCAGATCGTCCGCGCAGGGCGTGCTCTATGGCCAGACCGTTGCGAACGTTGCCGGAATTGCCAATTCCGACCTCGAATGCATGGACATCCTGTATCTGGAAGGCCGTGTCACCGCCGGCCGGCTCGCCGAAGTCACGGGCCTGACGACGGGGGCCATTACCGGCGTGGTCGACCGGCTCGAAAAGGCAGGCCTGGTCCGTCGTGAGCGCGACGATGCCGACCGTCGCAAGGTCTTCATTGCCGTCGTGCCGGAGGCGATAGAAAGGCTCGGCCAGTTCTACGTGCCGATGCAGCAGGCGATGGAGAGGGTTTTTGGCGGCTATTCCGACCAGGAATTGCGCCTGCTGCTGCGCTTCGCCAATGAGGGCTACAAGGGCGTGCTGGCGGCGACTGCGGCGCTGAAGGGCCTGCTCGATACGCCGCCGGAGAAACGCCCCGATCTCAAGCTGAAGAAGCTTCGTCGCCAGCCCTAGCCTTGTAGACCTGCGCGGCCGCGATCATGCCCCACATCGCGCCCAGCATCATCCAGAAGTGCCGCCAGTGGTCGGTGTCGATCACGAAGCTTTCGCCGACGGTGCCGACGAAGGCCGAGAACACCGCAAGATAAGCGCGCTGCCACGGCACAGGCACGAAGATGTGCCTGACACCCATGATGACAGTCGTGAAGACCAGCGCGGGATAGCAGATGCCGGACAGCCAGCCGCCGGACATGAAGGCGTTGAGATAGGAGTTGTGGGTGTCCTCGGGGAAGAAGCGGTGAAATTGCAGAGGGCCGATCCCGAACGGCAGGTCGAGCGCCATCTCCGCTCCCAGGATGTGCCGGCCGAACCGGCCGAACCTGCCTTCGTCATAGCTCTGGTCGAAGCTCGCGCGCTGCTTGAACATCTCGGCGGTGGAATCGAACGACATCAACACCGCGATCAGCGCGAGGCCCAGCACCGCGGCGAGGATCGCCATGACGATGATGCGCGAGCGCTGCGCGTTGGTGCGGCTGGTCAGCACCATCAGCGCCAGCATGAAGGCGGATGTCAGCACCAGCCCGCCCCAGGCGGCGCGGGAGAACGCGAGCAGGATCGCCAGCGACATGATGCCGAAGGCGATGACGTTGCGAAACGCCTTGCCGGCCTTGTCGGAAACCACGCTCTGCAGCGAGAACAGTGCCGGCAGGATCAGGAAGGCGCCGAGCACGTTCGGATCCTTGAAGGTGCCGCGCGCGCGTCCATACAGCGTGAGGAGATCGTCGCCGCCGGGAACCAGGTGGAAGTAGCCGGCGACGGCCGAGAGCGAGGCGACCATCGCGCCGACCACGAGCCCGCGGCGGAGCATGTCAAGCCGGGCCGCGGTGTCCTCCGACGTGACCATGGCGAAGAACACGACTGTCACCGCCATGTACCAGGAGGTCGCAATCCAGCTCACCACCTCGGACTGCTCGAACAGCGGGATCGCGCTGATCGTGTAGCCGACATTGAGCAGGATCAGCATCAGCACCAGCGGCATCAAAGCGAGCCGCAGACGCAGGCCGGTGGCGAAGAAGGTGACGGTGGCCAGCAGCGTCACGATCTCGTAGGGGCTCGGCTCGATGAAGACGATCGCGCCGGAGGCGCCGACCAGCCATACCAGCGCGCGCTGGAGCGCCAGCACGCCGGGCGCAGCGCGAACGGCTGCATTCATCTCCCCGGCTGTTGCCGCATACGCCATCACATGCTCACGCTATTCTTACCACACAACTTCCGCCGTCATGCCCCGCGAAGGCGGGGCATCCAGTACTCCGAGCCGTTGGTGGCAGTTTCCGCTGCCGGTGATTACTGGATCGCCCGGTCAAGCCGGGCGATGACAGCGTAGCTCGGGCACGACAAACTCAATACGCGTTCTCGTTCTTGGTCAGCAGCGAGATCGGCGTCTTTAGCAGAATGACAAGATCGAACAGCACCGACCAGTTCTCGATGTAATAGAGATCGAACTCGACGCGTTTCTGGATCTTCTCTTCATTGTCGATCTCGCCGCGCCAGCCGTTGATCTGGGCCCAGCCGGTGATGCCGGGCTTGACCCGGTGCCGGGCGAAATAGCCGTCGACGGCTTCGTCGAACAGGCGGCTCTGCAGCTTGCCCTGCACCGCATGTGGACGCGGGCCGACCAAAGAGAGATCGCCGGAGAAGACCACGTTGAAGAGCTGCGGCAACTCGTCGAGGCTGGTCTTGCGGATGAAGCGGCCGACGCGGGTGACGCGCGAGTCGTTCTTGGTCACGACCTTCGAGGCCGTCGGATCAGCCTGGTGATGGTACATCGAGCGAAACTTGTAGACGTCGATGCGCTCGTTGTTGAAGCCGAAGCGCTTTTGTCGGAACAGCACGGGGCCGGGGCTGTCGAGCTTCACGGCCAGCGCCACCAATCCCATCACCGGCAAGGCCACGAGCAGCGCGAGGGTGCCGACCACGCGGTCGAACAGCCATTTCATCACCAGGTCCCAGTCGGTGATCGGCGCCTCGAACACGTCCAGCGTCGGCACCTCGCCGATATAGGAATAGGAGCGGGGGCGGAAGCGCAGCTTGTTGGTGTGTGCGGAGAGGCGGATATCCACCGGCAGCACCCAGAGTTTCTTCAGCATCTCCAGGATGCGCGTCTCGGCGGAGATCGGCAGCGCGAACAGCACGAGATCGACGCGGGTGCGGCGGGCGAACTCGACGATGTCGTCGACCTTGCCGAGCTTGCGCGCGCCGGCACAGGTGTCGAGCGCGCGGCTGTCGTTGCGGTCGTCGAACACGCCGAGCACGTGGATGTCGGAATCCTCCTGCCCTTTCAGGGCCTCGACCAATTGTTCGCCGTTGCGGTCGGAGCCGACGATGATAGTGCGTCGGTCGAGCCGGCCCTCGCGCCCCCAGGCGCGCACCAGCGAGCGCAGCACCAGACGCTCGCAGAGGAGCGCGGCAAGCCCGAGGACGTAAAAGGCGGCAAGCCACAGCCGCGATATTTCGCTGCCGAACTTGGCGAAGAAGGAGATGCCGATGAACAGCAGGAAGACGAACGACCAGGACGAGATCATCCGCGTCATCTGCCGGAGCTGACCACGGAACAGCTGCACCTGATAGATGTCGGCGGCCTGGAAGCAGACCACGGCGGAGATCGCGACGGCGATGATCTGCGCGGGATAGATCCAACTGAAGGAGCCGGCGTGCGGCATGACATAGCCGAGATAGAGTACGATGCCGACGAGGCTCAGCAGCGCGAAATCGGCGAGGCGTACGAAGCCGGTGATCACGATCGGCGAATAGGCGCGGGCGACCTTCTGGTTGACGACGTCAAGCGCGGCGAGCGAGAGCCGCTGGCGGCGCTCCACAAAGGGCTGGTCAGCCGGCTTCGCCGCGGCGCTGGTCGCGGCATCGAGCATCGAGCGTGCGTTGAGCGGTTCCACGGGAGTCCACGTCCATTCCAAAAACCCGCGGGCCGCGTCCTTGCGCCCCGGGCGAGCATCCCCTGGTTGGATTATCGGACAAATCGGAAGATTCTCTAAAGCGGGTCTTAAGAATGGTTAGTGATTGGTAAATGCGTCGCGATAGCCCGCGAGCACGCCCTCGACCATCGCCTGCTGGGAGAAATGCGCGGAGATGCGCTCGCGAAGTGACGAGGCGCGCTGCGCTGTTCCCAGCGGATTATCGAGCGCGGCCGCAATCGCTTCCGCCATGGCCTCCGCGTTGCTCGGCGCAAACAGCGCCGGGTTCTCCGCGCCGAAAATCTCGGGAATGCCGCCGATCTTGGACGCGATCATCGGAATGCCGGCGGCACCGGCCTCGATCACGACATAGGGCATGGAATCGCCACGCGAGGGAACGACCAGCAGCCGCCCCTTGGAGAAGCCGTAGCGTGCCTTGACGTGACCGATGAAGCGGATGGCGCTGGAGAGGCCGAGCCGCTCGACTTGCGCTTTCAGCGCCGCGGTCTCCTCACCATCGCCGCCGAGCGTCAGTGTGACCTTCTTGCCGCCCTCGTGTAGGCGCGCCACCGCTTCGACCAGCAGATCGGCGCCCTTGATGTGCCTGAACTCACCGACATAAGCGAGGTCGGTGGCGTCGTCGGCCATGATGACAGGTTCGAATTCCTCCGGCGTCACGCCATTGAAGACGCAATGCACCACGCCCTTCGGCTTGCCGACGATGCGCTGATAGGTGTCGCGGGCAAACGCGCTTTCGAACAGGAACAGGTCGGTCGCGTCCATCAGCGCACGCTCGAGCCGCGCGTAAAACTCGCCCTTGAAAGTGTTGAGGGGATAATGCAACGAGCCGCCATGCGGGGTGTAGATGCGGATGGTGTCGTCGGATCGCCGCCGCATTCGGATGAAAGCGCCGGCCTTGGCGCCGTGGCCATGCATCACGTCGGGCTTGAGCGTGGCGATCAGGCGCCGCAAGCGAAACCAGACCAGGACATCGTCAGGCGACGGTTCGCGGCGGATCGCCATCCGGTGCACGCCGAGTTTCAGCCGCGGTGCGAGTTCGGCAAGGGCCTTGTCGGCGCGTTCACCGCCGGTGAGACTGTCGGCGAGGATGCCGACATGGTGGCCACGATCGACCTGACCGTTGGCGACGTCGAGGATGTGGCGGAAGATGCCGCCGACCGGAGCGCGCACGGCGTGCAGGATGCGAAGCGGCTGGTCGGGAGAGGGGGGCATGATCAAAACCAGCGCTCGACGGCGAATGCTCGAACAATCTGACGAAATATCGAGACGGATTAAGAGCCCTCGTGGTTAACAAACTGTGACGGAAGTACCCGCGTGAGTTGCCGGGCGCTGCGATTAACCCAGCGGCAACCTTAATGGAGTGTAATCGCCTCGGTTGAGGTAGGTTCGTGGCGTTGCGCCTGCGGGAGTGTTCGATGCGTTTAGCGTTCTGGCGTGCCGGCAAGGACAAGGCGGTGGTCGAGCGGGCTGTCGCGAAGGCCGCAGCCAAGCGGGCCGAGCTCGAGCCCCCGATTGAAGCAAAGCCTGCGCCCATCGCACCGAGGCCCGCGCCAGTCGAGTCCGGCGACATCGACCTGCACGCGCTCGGCGCGGCATTGGCGCGCAAGCGGGGTTGGATCATCGTGCCGACGGTGCTGGCACTCGTCACGTCCGTCGCGATCGTCAATCTCATCACGCCGCGCTACAAGTCGGAATCCCGTATCCTGATCGACGGCCGCGAGAACGTGTTTCTGCGCCCCAACAGCGATCGCGCCGAGGAACGGCAGGCGCTCGACGCCGAAGCCGTCACCAGCCAGGTGCAGCTCGTGCTGTCGCGCGATCTCGCGCGCGAGATCATCAAGAAGAACAAGCTTGCGGAGCGGCCCGAGTTCGATCCGGTGCTGCAAGGCATTTCGCCACTGAAGTCGCTTGCGGCGCTGATCGGCATCGGCCGCGATCCGTTCTCGATGACGCCCGAAGAGCGCGTGCTGGACGCCTATTACGAGCGCCTCCAGGCCTACGCCGTCGACAAGTCACGCGTGATCGTGATCGAATTCCAGTCTGCCGATCCCGATCTCGCCGTGCGCGTCGCCAATTCGATCGCCGACGGCTATCTCGTGCTCCAGCAGGATGCGCGTCAGGATCAGGCCCGAAACGCCAGTCAGTGGTATGCCGGCAGGATCGACGAGCTGCGACGGAACGTCTCCGAGGCCGAAGCGAAGGCCGAGGACTTCCGCTCCAAGTCGAGCCTGTTCGTCGGCACCAACAACACGACCTTGTCGAACCAGCAGATGGGCGAGGTCAACACCCAGCTCAACAATGCGCGCGCGCTCAAGGCCGATGCCGAGTCCAAGGCGCGCCTGATCCGCGAGATGATCCAGAGCGGCAAGCCGATCGAATCGTCGGAAGTGCTGAACTCGGAATCGATGCGCACGCCCTCCCAGCAGCGCGTGGCGTTGCGGGCCCAGCTGGCCGAGCAATCCTCGACGTTGCTCGGCAACCATCCGCGCATCAAGGAATTGAAGGCGCAGCTCGCCGACCTGGACACCCAGATCCGCGACGAGGCCGCCAAGCTCGCCCGCACGCTCGAAAACGATGCGCGGGCCGCCAGCGGGCGCGTCCAGGAATTGTCCGCAAGCCTCGAGCAGCTCAAGAAGCAGGCGACGGCCACCAACGGCCAGGACGTGCAGCTCCGCGCCCTCGAGCGTGAGGCCAAGGCACAGCGCGACCTGCTCGAAACCTATCTCGCGAAATACCGTGAAGCCAACACCCGCGAGACCATCGACACCGCGCCGACGGATGGCCGCATCATCTCGCGCGCCATCGTCTCGAACACGCCGGCCTATCCGAAGAAGCTGCCGATCGTGCTGATCGCGACGATCGCGACACTGCTGCTTTCGTCCGGCGTCGTCGTCACCGGAGAGTTGTTGCGCCAGACTGCGCCCCGGGCGGTCGCGGTGTTCGCGCCAACGCTGACGCGGGCGTCGGCTCGCCAGGAACAAATCGTCCAGCCGGCGGTCGTCGAGCCCTTCGTCGAGCCGGTCGTCGATCCAGTCATGGCAGAACCCGCGCCGCTCCAGCCGGAGATGACGGCCGATGCCGATGTCACCGCATTCGCGGAGATCGAGCATCTGGCCGACAGCCTCCGCGCCGCCGGAGCCATGGCGAAGAAGGTTACGGTACTCGGCACTGCCAGCGGCGAAGCCATCACGCTGTCGACGCTGACCTTGGCCCGGCACCTGGCGCGCGATGCGCGGGTCGTCGTGGTCGATCTTGCCGCGTCCTCGCCGACCATGGCCGCCGTGTCCGTCGATGCCTCGGCCCCCGGTCTTGCCGAACTGATGCAGGGCGAGGCGTCGTTCGCGCAGATCATCACCCGGGACAAGCTTTCGCGGCTGCATCTGGTCATGGCCGGCCGTCCCGGCTTCGATCGCAGCCTGTTGCAGTCGCCGCGCGTGACGCTCGCGATCGACGCGCTGCTGCGCGCCTACGACCACGTGCTGCTCGATGCCGGCAGTGCCTCCGACCTTCCGGCTGAGCTCCTGACGGCGAATGCCCGCGCCGTCGTGGTGCCCGACGCGTCGATGGCGCCGGATGCGTGCGCGCTGATGCGCGAGCAGCTCAGCGCCGTCGGCTTCAGCGAAGTGACGATGCTGAGCAGGCCGGTGCAGCCGTCGGATGCGAGGGATGCGCCGCGGGTCGTGGCGGCGTGATGTCCTTGCCTCTCCGTGGGGGACCGAGCGAGCGCCTCGTCCTTCGAGACGACCGCTTCGCGGTCTCCTCAGGATGAGGCTTGGCTAAATCGGAATCCGTTGAAGCTGCTGCCGCGAACTCTGTCCTTGTCCTGAGGGCCCGCCAGAGGCGGGCGTCTCGAAGGATGGGCCGCAGGGGAGCGTTTCCCAACCGCAGAATTTCTTACCCGAACGCTCGCCGCAGCCGCTGCGCCAGGTCGAACAGCATCTGGTTCTGTTTCACCAGCCGCTTGCCGTGGCTCAGCGAGGACATCGCCATTGCCGCGAGTTTTCCACGTGACGTTAGCGGAACAAAACTGTCGAAGATGTCCTGGTCGTCCTTGCAGAACATCCGCTTGTACTCGTCCGAGCCGATGCCGAGGTCGAACGAGCGGTGGCCGCGCTCGGCGCAGCGGTCGATGATGTAGCGCATCAGGATCAGCCCGGGGCTGTAGCGGGCGTGCTCGGACATCGTGTAGGTGTTGAACATCATCGAGAAGCGCTGGCCGTCGGCGACGCCGGCGAAGATCGCAATCACCTCGTCGTCGCATTCGAGCGCATGGATGTCGATGACGCGGCCGTCACCGCGTGACGCAAGACAGGCGCTGCGGACGAATTGCTCGACGCCGGCTTCGGCGAAGACATTGGGAAGCTTCTGCTCGGCCATCCGCGCCGGCTTGACGCGGAAGAACCAGTCGAGCAGGCGGGTGATGTCCGCGTCGGTGGTCGCCAAATGATAGCGATAGCCGGCGAGCGCCTGGAGCTTCTTCTCCTTGCTCTTGAGGCGGCGGCGGAAGGAGTTGCTGATCCGCGATGCCGGGGGGCCGCCCGGTTCCATCGTGAGCAGCGGGCAGCCGTTGATCGCGCTCTGGCGCGGCAAATGCGCGAACGGGTTCTGCTGGTCGTTCCAGCGCAGAGGCTGCTGCGTCAATGCGAGCACGTCGGCATGCTCGCCAAGCGGCGCAAACAGCGCGTCGAGATCGCCGATGCCGACCTGCGCTGCAAATTCGGCGTTCCACAGGCCCATGTTGAAGGTCGTATGCTTGCCGCCCATGAAGCAGGCCGTGCGCACGCCGTGGTTCTGGCGCAGCGAGAGCGGCAGCAGCAGCAGCGGCTGATGCTCGGCGTCGCGGGCAATGACGATGAAAGGGCGGGCGCGTTCGTGCTCCCCGACCAGACGCTGCCAGGGACTGAGCAGATCAAACCGCTGATAGGGCGTGAAGAGGTGACCGGGTTGCTCGAAGGCGCGCCAGACGGCCTCGGCCGCGCCGAGATCGGTCACGATATCGACATGCGCGATACGGCCCGCTTTCGACCGCGCTGGCAATTCCGCCGTCCGGCTTTGCATCGCCGCAGCCATGGTCATTCGCGAACCTGTCGAGAAAAAATATGCGTAATTCGGCCTGTGGCCGACCTTTGCAAAGAAATGTCAACAAAGGGTAATGACTATAAGAGGGGGAACGGTCGCCGACGGGCGCGAGGTGGGACATTGGCATCCGACGACAGATGGCTGGAACGGCTGCGCCTTGAGCTGACCTGGTTCACAGGCCAGGCTGCGCTGCGCAGTCGTGGTGCCGGCGCCATCCTGCGCTTTGCGCATGTGCGGCCGCGGCGGCGCGGCGGGTTTCAGCCGTCGCGCGAGAACGAGATCACGCCGCATTTCCTCGATCGCGCCATTCGCGCGCTGAAGCGGTGGAAGTATGATTTTATCGGCATGGACGAGGTCTGCCGGCGCGCGGTGACGCTGTCGGAACACCGCCGCTTCGTGGCGCTCACTTTCGACGGCGCCGGCAAGGATCTGATCGACTTTGCCTATCCGGTGCTGGCGCGCCACGCCGTGCCCTTCACGATCTACGTGCCCACGGCGTTTCCCGATGGCGTCGGCGAGGCCTGGTGGCTCGGCCTCGAACAGGTGATCGCGCGCGAGAGCCGTGTCAGCCTGATGATGGGCGAGAAGGAGCAGCGCTTCACTGTCGCTGATAACGCCGGGAAGCAGGCGCTGTTTTCGTTCGTCGAGGCCTGGCTGCACTCGCTGCCGACGGCGGATGTGTCGGCTGCGATCGCTGACCTCTGCACGCGCTACCGGGTCGACCTTGCCGCGCTCTCACGCGAGGCATCGATGAATTGGGAGGATCTGGCGAGGCTTGCGGCCGATCCGCTGGTGACGATCGGCAGTGCGACCGTGAACTATCCCGTTCTCGCCAACATGAAGGATGCGGCCGCGCTGCGCGAGATGACGATGGGCAAGGCGGTGGCGGAGGCGGCCTTCGCTCGCGACATCCGGCATCTCGCCTTTCCGTTCGGCGATCGCGCCTCGTTCCGGCGCAGCCATGTCATCATGGCGGAGGAGGCCGGCTTTGCCAGTGCTGTGACGACGATCCCGGGCGTCGTGGACGCGGAGGGCCGCACCAATCTGCGCGCGTTGCCGCGCATTTGCTGGGATGGCCGGGTGCGCTCGCTGCGCATGATGCGGGTGCTGGTGTCGGGCACGGCCTTTGCGCCGGTGAAGCCGACGGGCACTGCGACACCCTAAAAGCGCTACGAACTGGAAGCGCTACGAGCTCGACTTGGCCCGGTCGGGCCGCTGCATCCAGCTCACGATCGGCATCGCCGGCAGCACCCAGCCCATGCCGACCACCACGTAGTAGATTGCCTGCCGCCAGCCGGACTCGGCGATCCACGGCATCTGCGCCAGCGCCATGCCGAGCAGGGCCCAGACGGTGGCGAGCACCAGGAGCAGGATGGTGCCGAGGAACTTGCGGGTGCGGATCGTCATGACGGAGTATCGCGGCTTTCGCGTAACTTGCGCTGCGGGAGCGGGGGACTATAAGGGGCACGCAGTTTGGTTCAAGCCTTGCCGGTTCAAGCTCTGGTTTTGCCTCGAATGACGACGATTTCCGCCCCGTCCGAGCCGCATCGCGCCGTGCGCTGGTGGCTGATCTCAGTGGCTGCGCTGATTGCGCTGATGGTGCTGGTCGGCGGTGCGACGCGGCTGACGGAATCCGGGCTCTCGATCGTCGAATGGAAGCCGGTCACGGGCAGCGTGCCGCCACTCTCGGAAACGCAGTGGACGGCGGCCTTCGAGGCCTACAAGAAGATCCCGCAATATCGCGAGCTCAACGCCGGCATGAGCCTGTCCGAGTTCAAGGAGATCTTCTGGTGGGAATGGAGCCACCGGTTGCTCGGCCGTTTCATCGGCGTCGCCTATCTGTTGCCGTTCCTGTTCTTCCTCTGGCGCGGCGGCCTGTCCGGTGATTTGAAGCGGCGGCTGTGGCTGTTGTTCGGGCTCGGCGGGCTCCAGGGCGCGGTCGGCTGGTGGATGGTGGCCTCGGGGCTGTCTGAACGCGTCGAGGTGTCGCAATATCGGCTGGCGACGCATCTTGTGCTCGCGCTCATCATCTTCGCCGGCATCGTCTGGACGGTGCGGCGGCTCGCAGAACGGCCGCAGATCGCGGCATCGTCGCGGCTGCGCTTCACGAGCGGCTTGCTCCTCGTCGTGACCTTTATCCAGATCTATTTCGGTGCGCTGGTTGCGGGCCTGCGCGCCGGTCGCGCCTACAACACCTGGCCGCAGATCGACGGCGCGTTCATTCCCTCAGGCGAGCGGCTGTGGTTCGAGACGCCGTGGTGGCGCAACATGTTCGACAATGTGCTGACGGTGCAGTTCGAGCACCGCATGACGGCCTATGCGCTGTTGGCGCTGGCGGCGTTGCACGCGTTCGATGCGGTGCGTTCACGCGCGGGATCCGCGGCGCGCGGCGCGCTCTTGCTGCTGGGCGCGATAAGCCTGCAAGCATTGCTCGGCATCCTCACGCTGCTCAACCAGGTGCCGATTGATCTCGCGCTCGCACATCAGGCGGTCGCGATCGTGGTGCTGACGCTTGCGGTGACGCAGATGGAGCGGCTCGCTCCACGGCATTCAACCGAAGCGCAGCCGCGCGCGGTTCCCATCGGTCAGGCCGGCTGATCGGATCTGCTCTTCAGCAATAGCCGTAGATGCCGCACGAGTAGGGCAGGCGCCAGAAATAATCGACCTGCTTCCCGCCGTAATACGAGCCCTGGTAATCGTAGTCCCAGGGACGGCCGTAATAGCCCGGCAGCGTGTGCGAGCCCGGCAGCAGTGGTGTACCCGGCAAATTGCGGATGTAGCTGCCGATGCCGTAGGCCGGCGAGATCAGCGCATCCGGATCGGTCTCGACATAGACCTGCGGCGGCTCCTGTGGCGGAGCGGCAGCCCGTCGCCTCGGCGTGGCCGGCAAATCGGCGGCAATCGCAGCTGAGACCGTCAGCATCGCCGCAAGGGCAGGCACCATCCAGCGCAGCATCGTCGGCTCCGAATCAAAGGGGCGATCCAGTGACGATGTATGCGGCAGATATGGTTAATGACTGTTAACGGCGATCGTCATTCCGGGGCGGTGCGAAGCACCGAACCCGGAATCCAGAGCTTATGATGCGACGTCGAGATTCCGGGTTCGCGCTGTCGCGCGCCCCGGAATGACGGTGATGCTACGTACCCAGCGCCTGTTCCAAATCGGCGATCAAATCTTCCTTGTCCTCGATGCCGATCGAAAGCCGCACCACGTCGGGGCCGGCGCCGGACTTGATCTTGGCAGCGTCGTCGAGCTGGCTGTGCGTGGTCGAGGCCGGATGGATGACGAGCGAGCGGGTGTCACCGACATTGGCCAGATGCGAGAACAGCTGCAACTTCGACACCAGGCTGACGCCGGCATCGTAGCCGCCCTTCAGGCTGAAGGTGAACACGGCGCCGGCGCCCTTCGGTGCGTATTTGCGCGCGAGCTGGTTGTACTTGTCGCTTGCAAGCCCCGCATAGTTCACCGCGGCCACCGCCGGATGGCCGGCGAGGAATTCGGCGACCGCTTTGGCATTGTCGCAGTGCTTCTGCATGCGCAGCGGCAATGTCTCGATGCCGGTGAGGATCATGAAGGCGTTGAACGGCGACAGCGCGGGTCCGAGGTCGCGCAGGCCGAGTACGCGGCAGGCGATCGCGAAGGCGAAATTGCCAAACGTCTCCTGCAGCCGGATGCCGTGATATTCGGGCCGCGGCTCGGAGAGCATCGGATATTTGCCGCCGGTCGACCAGTCGAAGGTGCCGGCATCGACGATGATGCCGCCGATCGAATTGCCGTGGCCGCCGAGAAACTTCGTCAGCGAGTGCACGACGATGTCGGCACCATGATCGATGGGACGGATCAGATAGGGCGAGGCCAGCGTGTTGTCGACGATCAGCGGGACGCCTGCCTTGCGCGCCACCGTCGAGATCGCCTCGATGTCGGTGATGCTGCCGGCGGGATTGGCGATGGACTCGATGAAGATTGCTTTCGTGCGCGGCGTGACCGCGCGCTCGAAGCTCGCGATGTCGTCGGGATCGGCCCACACCACGTTCCAGCCGAAGCTCTTGAACGCGTGCGTGAACTGGTTGATCGAGCCGCCATAGAGCTTTCGCGCGGCGATGAACTCGTCGCCGGGCTGGAGCAATTGCTGCAGCACCACGACCTGCGCGGCATGGCCCGAGGCCACCGCAAGCGCGGCAGTGCCGCCTTCGAGGGCCGCGACGCGCTCTTCCAGCACCGCATTGGTGGGATTGCCGATGCGGGTATAGATGTTGCCGAACGCCTGCAGGCCGAACAGCGAGGCGGCATGGTCGGCGTCGTTGAAGACGAATGACGTCGTTTGATAGATCGGAGTCGCGCGCGCACCGGTGGTGGGATCGGGCTGTGCACCGGCATGCACGGCGAGGGTCGAAAATCCCGGAAGGCGATCGCTCATTGAGGGCGTCCTGTTCTCGTGGTCTGAAATCGCGCGGCATGCTGATTGGCGCCGCGGCTGCCGTCAAGGCGGGGCTTCACATCGGAACGATCGTGCTACGCATTGTCGCGTTCGCGAAATGAAACCTTCGCAACTGCGTCAGCTTTGCTCAGTCTTGTTTTTGGCGGCGCGGTCCGAGGCCGCGGTTTCGCCGCCGCCAACACTCATCCGATTGAGGGATAGCCGCATGCCCTGCGTCGGCGCCGGCGCGCGCTTGGAGCTCAGCGTGCGCGAATTGACGCCCATCCAGGAGATCTCCGAGGACAGGCGGCCATATTCGATCTTGGGGCAGCGGTTCATCACCACCTTGATACCAACCGATTCCGCCTTCAGCGCCGCCGCATCGTCGCGCGCCCCCAACTGCATCCAGATCACCATCGGCAGCGGATCAAGCGTGAGGGCTTCCTCGACCACCGGCATGATGTGACTGGAGTTGCGGAAAATGTCGATCATGTCGACGGGACGGTCAATGTCGGACAGCGAGGCGACGAAGGGTTTTCCGAGCAGCTCCTTTCCGACATGGCCGGGATTAACCGGAATCATGTCGTAGCCGCGCTGGGCCAGATATTTGAACGCGAAATAGCTCGGCCGCACGTTGGCCGGCGAGGCACCGACCATCGCGATCGATTTCACGTTGTTGAGGATGCCCCGGATGTAATTGTCGGGATAGGCGTCGTGGTTCATCTTCTTCTTTCTCTGACCTCATGGTGAGGAGCGCGGCACGCGCGTCTCGAACCATGAAGCCGCAGTCGGGCCTCTATCCTTCGAGACGCCGCGTTCCGCGGCTCCTCAGGATGAGGAGTTGACTATTCATCCCGCCATGTCGGCGTACGCTTCTCGATGAAGGCGCCGATGCCTTCCTCGGCGTCTCGCGCCATCATGTTCTCGGTCATCACCTCTGCCGCATAGCGATAGGCGTCTGCAAGGCTCATCTCGGCCTGGCGGTAGAACGCCTCCTTGCCGAGCTTGACGGTATAGGCGGATTTCAGCGCGACCTGTTCGGCGAGCGCAATGGCGGCGGCGCGCTCGGTGCCGGCGGCGACGACACGATTGACGAGGCCGATCTCGCGGGCGCGTACGGCCGGGATCGGCTCGCCCGTCAGCAACATCTCCATCGCCTGCTTGCGCGGCACGTTGCGCGACAGCGCCACCATCGGCGTCGAGCAGAACAGGCCGATGTCGACGCCGGGGGTAGCGAAGTGTGCTGCTTCCGAGGCGATCGCGAGATCGCAGCTTGCCACGAGCTGACAGCCCGCGGCGGTCGCGATGCCCTGGACGGATGCGACCACGGGCTTGGGCAGGTGCACGATCGCCTGCATCATCGCGCTGCAGGCGGTCATCATCTCGGCGAAGAAGGCACGGCCGCGATCCGGGTCGGCGCGGCGCGCGGTCAGCTCCTTCATGTCGTGGCCGGCGGAGAAGGCGGGACCGTTGGCCGCGATTACGACGCCGCGGATGGCCTTGTCGTCGCGGATCTCGTTGAGCGCGGCGTGCAGGCTTGCGATCATCGTCGCCGACAGGCTGTTGCGGGCGGCCGGGCGGTTGAGGGTCAGGACCGCGATGGGGCCCACGGTCTCGCGCAGCAGGATAGGTGGTTGCGGGGAAGGGGCGCGGGCGGCCTGGACGGACATCAAAGCGTTTCCGGTTGGATTATTGCGATTGGATGACGCAGATAACTTAATGTAACAGGGGACGTGAAGCGAGGGTGAGGGGTAGCATGGCGTTAGCGAAAATGAGCGTGGCGGAGCTCGAGCAGTTCCTCCGCAACGAGTTTCCCCAGGCCTTCAGCGGCGACGACATCACGATCGAGAGCGCGGACGGTCAGGCCTGCCTTTTGCGTCAGCGCTATAGCGAAAAGATGCTGCGGCCAGGCGGAACCGTGTCCGGCCCGACATTGATGGCGCTCGCCGACTTCGCGATGTACGTGGTGCTGTTGTCCGCGATCGGGCCGATCGGGCTCGCCGTGACCACCAATCTCAACATCAACTTCCTGCGCAAGGGGCAGCCCGGGCAGGACGTGCTGGCGGAGGCGCGGCTGCTCAAGCTCGGCAAGCGCCTCGCGGTCGGCGAGGTGAAGCTGTTGTCCGGTACCTCGCCCGATCCGATTGCGCATGTCACCTCGACTTATTCCATTCCAAACGTTTGAGCTTTTTGCGGGTACCTTAATACCTTAATTCTAAGTCACTGATATTAAACACGTAAATTACGCCTTTGGGCATTGACCGCAGCGCCCCTGTTCTCTAGAAAACCGCCAGTCCGGTGCGGTGTTCGCGCCGATGCTCCCGTCCACGGAAACTCTGACATGAAAACATTTTCGGCAAAGCCGGCTGAGGTGACGAAGAAGTGGGTATTGATCGACGCCAAGGGTCTGGTCGTCGGCCGTCTCGCCACCATCGTCGCCATGCGCCTGCGCGGCAAGCACCTCCCGACCTACACCCCGCACGTTGATTGCGGCGACAACATCATCATCATCAACGCGCAGTATGCGGTTCTCACCGGCCGCAAGCGCGAGCAGAAGACCTATTACAAGCACACCGGTTACGTCGGCCACATCAAGGAGCGCACCGCGCGCCAGATCCTCGAGGGCAAGCATCCCGAGCGCGTGCTCGAGAAGGCCGTCGAGCGCATGATCCCGCGCGGTCCGCTCGGTCGGGTCCAGATGGGCAACCTCCGCGTCTATGGCGGCGCCGATCATCCGCACGAGGCCCAGACGCCCGAGAAGATCGACATCGCCAAGTTGAACCGCAAGAACACGAGGGCCGCATAACATGGCCGAATCCATTCAGTCGCTCGACCAGCTCTCGCAGCTCAAGACGGCAGCCGCGCCCGACGCGCCCAAGCACGAGAAGAAGGTCGACAAGTTCAACCGCGCCTACGCCACCGGCAAGCGCAAGGACGCGGTCGCCCGCGTCTGGATCAAGCCGGGCGCCGGCAAGGTCACGGTCAACGCGCGCGAGGTCGAGGTCTATTTCGCCCGTCCCGTGCTGCGCATGATGATTGAGCAGCCGTTCTCCGTGGCCGCGCGGTCCGGCCAGTATGACGTGATCTGCACCGTCGCCGGCGGCGGTCTGTCCGGCCAGGCCGGTGCCGTCCGTCACGGCATCTCCAAGGCGCTGACCTATTTCGAGCCGGAGCTGCGCACCGTGCTGAAGAAGGGCGGCTTCCTCACCCGCGACTCCCGCGTGGTCGAGCGCAAGAAGTACGGCAAGGCCAAGGCCCGCCGGTCCTTCCAGTTCTCGAAGCGTTAATCGCTTCGGTCGCATTCGCCGCGAAAGCGGCTTCAATGAGATGCAAAAGGGCGCTGATTTCAGCGCCCTTTTTGCTGTTCGTTTGTATGCAAATTGATGGCGTGTTTCCTGAAAACTTGGGCCCGCATGAAAACCTGAATGGAACCCGCGAGACATAGCGTCGCATTTGGAAGGGCGCGCAAATCGGCTGAGCCGATCGCGTAACTGCTATGTCTAAGAGGGGGCCGACATGATGTCGCTCGATAGCATCACGCTCTATTTGGTCGCGACCATGGTCGCCGCACTGCTCGGCGCCATGATGGTATTTTTCGGAAGGCAGGAGAACAGCCCTGCGCTGAAATGGTGGGGCACCGCGTATCTGCTCGGCGCCGCATCGGTCGCGCTCTGGACGGCGGCCGGCGACAGACTGGGGCCGCATCTTTACCTTGCGCTGAACGCGGTCGGCTTCGTCGCCTGCGGCATGGTGTGGAATGCGGCGCGCGTCTTCCACGGCCGCAAGCCGAACTGGCCGGGACTCCTGGTCGGCGCGCTCGCCTGGGCCGCTGCCGCCACACTGCTCGATCCCACCGCGTCCATGCTGCGCATGATCGTCGGCGCCGGCATCGTCTCGGTCTATGCGGCGCTGACCGCGAGCGAGCTCTGGGTCGAGCGGCGCAAGAGCCTGCAACGGCGCTGGCCGGCCTTCGTGGTTCCGGTAATGCACGGCTGTGTCTTGATGCTGCCGATCCTGCTCGGCAGTTTCCTGCGCCCGAACGATGCCGGCTTCTCCACCAGCATCTGGGTCACTGTGTTCGCGGTCGAGCTCGTGCTCTATGCCGTCGGCACCGTGTTCGTGATCTTCATGCTGGTGTCCGAGCGCACCGTCACCGCGCACCGGACCGCCGCCTCCACCGATCCCCTGACCGGCATGCTCAACCGCCGCGGCTTCTCGGAAGCCTGCGGACGCGTGATCGAGCGCGAGGCCAAGGCCGGCCGTCCCGTGACCGTGATGATCTTCGACATCGATCATTTCAAGTCGATCAACGACCGCTTCGGCCATCCCGCCGGCGACGAGATGCTGAAACTGTTCTCGACCGTCGTCGTCAGTAATCTGCGCATCAGCGACATGTCGGGTCGCATCGGCGGCGAGGAGTTCGCGGCTCTGCTGCCATGCTCGCTGGAGGAGGGCGTGCTGGTCGCCGAGCGCGTGCGTGAGGCCTTCGAGACCTCCGGCGTCGTCGTCGACGAGGGCCCGGTCGACACCACCGTCAGCATCGGCGTCGCCGGCGGTCCGGCCGGCACCGAGCTCGAAGTGCTGCTGGCCTCGGCCGACACCGCGCTCTACCAGGCCAAGCGCGGCGGCCGAAACCGCGTCGAATCGGCGGAGGAGCTGCCACTGTCGCTGGAGAACTGGCGCCGCCAGAGCGCCGCTCGGATCGGCGTGCCCAACACGCAATCCAAGACACAACCGGCGACGGCCTAGGCAAAGGAGGCCTCGCGGTAATCCCCTGTTTACCATTCGATCCCTACCATTGCGGTCATGGAATCGATCCGTCGACAGAATCCGCAGACCGCCCTGATGTCGCTCGAAGCCGCGGCGACTTCGGCACGCGGCGGCTTCGCCTGCCTGTTTTCGACCGCGGACGAATACGAGAGCGCGCTGATCACCGAGCGCCGCGCCCAGGGGCGTTACACGCAAGGCCGCAATTACTGGCCGCTCGCGCTGTTCGCCGGTTGTGCGCTGACAGTGGCGGGCACCGTTTTGCTGTTCGCCTGAGTGATCTGCATTTTTGGACCGGGCAGGCGCCGTTTCGGCGCCTTTTTCTTTGTCGCGGGCTGCGGTAGACACGCCCATCAAACAAAATGGGTGGAAACAGATGATCACCGAGATCGCGCAAATCGACGTCAAGCCGGGCAGCGAGAAGGACTTTGAGGCCGCCGTCGCCAAGGCCAAGGCCGCTTTCGGCCGCTCCAAGGGTTTTCACGGTTTCGAGCTGCACAAGTCGATCGAGAAGCCGCAGCGCTATCGTCTGATGGTGAAGTGGGAAACGCTCGAGAGCCATACCGTCGATTTCCGCGGCTCCGAGAATTTCACCGAATGGCGCGGCCTCGTCGGCCAGTATTTTGCGGCACCCCCTGAGGTCGAGCACACCGAGACGATGCTGACGACCTGAGCTGCGTCAGGCCGCCTCTGCCAGAGGCGGCGCTTCATACGTCTTGAAATGGTCGATCATCACCTTGGCGATGGCGACCAGTGGCAGCGCCAGCGCCAGGCCCCAGATTCCGAACACGACGCCGAGCAGAATCTGGAACGCGAACAGCGTGGCCGGCGGAATGTCCAGTGCCTGCCGCTGAAGGATCGGCGTCAGCACATAGCTCTCCATGGCGTGCACGCCCATGAAGAGGAGAAAGGCCGACAGCGCCGGAATCCATCCTGAGGCGAGGCTCGCCAGCACGACCACGACGCCGGCTATGATGGCGCCCACCGTCGGAATGAAGGCGAGCAGGCCTGCCTGAATCCCCAGGATGAACGAGCCGGGAATGCCGATGAGGACGAGCCCGATCCAGGTCACCACGCCGACCGCAAGCATCACGATGATCTGCGCGATCAGCCAGCGCTCCAGCGTCTCGCCGATACCGTCGATGATCAGGGTGATGCGGGCGCGATGCCTGGCCGGCGCGAGAAACAACAGGCCGTCATGATAGACCGCGGGTTGGGCGGCGAAGGCGAGCCCCAGGAACAGCACGATGAAGATGTTGCCGACCGCGCTGATGGTGCCGAGCAGCAGCTTGAAGGTCTGGCTCACGATCGCCCCGCCGCTCGAGGCCAGCGCGCCTGCGCCCGGCAATCCGCCGTGCGAGCCCGGGGTCGGGGCGGGCGTCGGCGTCGCATCGGTGGAGGCAGCGGGTGCGGCGTTGCCGAGATCGAAGAAGCTGGTGTCGATCCCATGGTTTTCGAGGAAGGACCGGACGTTGGTGATCTGCGACTTGATTGTCTTGCTCAGCAGCGAGGCCTGCTCGGCAATGGTGGCGCCGCCGAGATAAGCAACGCCTGCGAGCATTACCGCCAGCGCGGCACAGACGATCGCGAGCCGGACCGCGTGGGGCAGGTGCACGCGGCGGCCAAGCGCGTTGGTCAGCGCGTTGAGGCCGACGCCGAGCAGCATTCCGGTGAAGATCAGGAGCAGGGTAGCTGCAAAATACCAGGTGAAGACCAGCATTGCCGCGAACAGCACGATTCCGATGCCCCCGACGGAGATCGCCCAGGCCAGATCGGTGCGGGTCCGGGGCCGTTCATCTGCGGGAATGGTCACATCGGCTCCTATGCGAAGGCGGCAGGCGGGCACTCTTTCGCGAAATCCCGCCTCGGATCAAGCCAGGCTCTGGCGCGATTGACGCGTCCTTGGCCCTGCGGGCCACGGACGCCGGCGAGAGAGGGGGCCATGCCCATCCTCCGCCCGGCCATTTGCGCGAAAATAGCATTGCCGTCCCGCGTACCCTTCTGTTGAATTTGTTCCATCCCAGGGGCATGTTTGGAGAATCGTCTTCGGCGAAAGGTCTGAACGGGAGATGAGAAAGCCGGTCGTCGGCGTGATCGGGAACGCCCATCGCGTTGAAAATCGATTTCAGGTCCAGATGGTCGGCGAGCGTAATCTGCGCGCCGTGGCCGAGGTGTCCGGCGGCCTGCCGGTGATGTTCGCGGGCTCGCCCGATATCACCGATATCGGCGCGCTGCTCGACACTGTCGACGGCATCGTGCTCACCGGTGCTCGCGCCAATGTCCACCCAACCCGTTTCAACGTCGATCCGTGTGAGGCGCACGAGCCCTACGACATCCACCGCGACGAGGTGGCGCTGGCGCTCTCGGTCGCATGCGTTGCCCGCGGCATCCCGCTGTTCGGCATCTGCCGGGGCCTCCAGGAGATGAACGTCGCCTTCGGCGGCTCGCTGCATCCCGAGATCCGCGAAATCCCGGGCCGCATGAACCACCGCATGCCGAGGCTCGAGAACGGCGAGATCCATCCCGATCCGACCGTGGTGTTCGCCGATCGTCACGACGTCGATCTGACGCCGGGCGGCGCGTTCGCAGAATTGCTCGGCTGTAACAAGATCAGGGTCAATTCGCTGCACGGCCAGGGCATCCTCGATCCCGGCAAGCGCGTGCTGATCGAGGGCATCGCCGAGGACGGCACCATCGAGGCAATCCGCATCGCGGAAGCCAAGGCCTTTGCGCTCGGGGTGCAATGGCACGCCGAATACGACCCGCAGCACAATCCGATCAATCGAAAACTGTTCGAGGCTTTTGGCGAAGCCATGGTGGCGAAGCAGCGCGCGGCGGCGTAGCTGCGAGCGCGCCGAGGCCCATAACCATCGTCATCGTGAGCGCAGCGAAGCAAATCCAGTCGCTGTCGGGTGACGGCGTGAAGGCGGCCTCGATCTCTCGGGCGTAATAAACCAGTTATCAAGAAATGGTGCGCGCCGGTTTTCTCGATTCCGATTCGTTCTTTGAGAACGAAGTGGAGTCAGACACAGAACGAAAGTCGAGGACCACAAACAAAAAAGGCGCCCCGAGGGGCGCCTTTCGTGTGTCGCGGTCGTTCGGGCCGTTTAGCCCGAATAGTACATTTCGAACTCGACCGGATGCGGGGTCATTTCGAAGCGGGCGACTTCGGTCATCTTCAGCTCGATGTAAGCGTCGATGAAGTCGTCGTCGAACACGCCGCCGTTCTTGAGGAAGCCGCGGTCCTTGTCGAGGTTTTCCAGCGCCTCGCGCAAGCTGCCGCACACGGTCGGGATCTGCTTCAGCTCTTCCTTCGGCAGATCGTAGAGGTCCTTGTCCATTGCCGGACCCGGATCGATCTTGTTCTTGATACCGTCGAGGCCGGCCATCAGCATCGCGGCGAAGCCGAGATAGGGATTGGCGAGCGGATCTGGGAAACGCACCTCGACGCGCTTGGCCTTCGGCGAAGCGGTGTAGGGGATGCGGCAGGAGGCCGAGCGGTTGCGCGCGGAATAGGCGAGCAGCACGGGAGCCTCGTAGCCCGGGACCAGACGCTTGTAGGAGTTGGTCGACGGGTTGGTGAAGGCGTTGATCGCCTTGGCGTGCTTGATGATGCCGCCGATGTAATGGAGGCAGGTCTCCGACAGGTCGGCGTATTTGTTGCCGGCGAACACCGGCTTGCCGTCCTTCCAGATCGACTGGTGCACGTGCATGCCCGAGCCGTTGTCGCCGAAGACCGGCTTCGGCATGAAGGTGGCGGTCTTGCCGTAGATGTGCGCGACCTGGTGGATGCAGTATTTGTAGATCTGCATGTGGTCGGCCATCAAGGTCAGCGTGTCGAACTTCATGCCGAGCTCGTGCTGGGCGGAGGCGACTTCGTGATGGTGCTTCTCGACCTTGACGCCCATCTTGGCCATGGCGCCGAGCATCTCCGAGCGCATGTCCTGCACGGAATCCTGCGGAGGCACCGGGAAGTAGCCGCCCTTGGTACGGACGCGGTGGCCGAGGTTGCCGCCTTCATATTCGGTGTCGGAGTTGGTCGGCAGCTCCGAGGAGTCGAGACGGAAGCCGGTGCTGTAGGGGTTGGCGGAGAAGCGCACGTCGTCGAACACGAAGAACTCGGCTTCGGGGCCGACGAACACGGTGTCGCCGACGCCCATCGACTTCACCATCGCCTCGGCCTTCTTGGCGATGCCGCGGGGGTCGCGGTTGTAGGGCTCGCCGGTGGTCGGCTCAAGCACGTCGCAGGTGATGACCATGGTGGTCTCGGCGAAGAACGGATCGATCGTCGCGGTCACCGGATCGGGCATCAGGCACATGTCGGACTCGTTGATCGCCTTCCAGCCGGCGATCGAGGAGCCGTCGAACATCGTTCCTTCGGCGAAAATGTCTTCATCGATCATGCTGATGTCGAAGGTGACGTGCTGCCACTTGCCGCGCGGATCGGTGAAGCGCAGGTCGACGTATTTGACGTCGTTGTCCTTGATCGATTTCAGGACGTCTTTGGCGGTCTTCATGCATACCCCTTTTGGCTCTGCGGGTCGGTTTCCAAGCTTCAAGCGACCGTGTTCACGCTTCTTGAGGCGCGCGAGGCACAAACAAAATGAGGCCGCCGAAGCAGCCTATTTCTTGTCAGAATGTCGCAAAATGCGGGATAGCACCCGGCTCAGATAGCGTCCAGCCCGGATTCGCCGGTTCGGATGCGGATCGCCTCTTCGATGTTGGAGACGAAAATCTTGCCATCGCCGATGCGCCCGGTTTGCGCTGCGCGGCGGATTGCGTCGATGGCGCGCTCGACCAGATCGTCGCCGATCACGATCTCGATCTTCACCTTGGGCAGGAAGTCGACGATGTATTCTGCGCCGCGGTACAGCTCGGCGTGACCCTTCTGCCGGCCGAAGCCCTTGGCTTCGGTGACGGTGATGCCCTGAAGGCCGACTTCCTGAAGCGCTTCCTTCACCTCGTCGAGCTTGAATGGCTTGATGATGGCTTCGATCTTCTTCACTGCGCGCCTCCCGGCCTTTCGAACAAATAGCAACGTCTTCGTCAGGATGCGCTTTTCTTAACGCACGATCTTGTCTTCGCTATGCCGGGATCCCTGACCAGTCCGGCAACAACGGCCGGCCACACCCTGATAAATGCCAGTGAGCACGACGAACCGAAGCGACTTCCGCGAAAGCAGGGTCTATGCCAAGTTGCAAATGCCCTGATTATTGGAGCGTTATCAGCCTTTTAACGTGCAGCTCCGATAGGTGGCGCCGACCCGCACAAAATACCGCAGACTACGGAATAGGCAAACGGTCCAATATTTGTGCAGATCGTTGTTCCGTCGGATCGCCCGACGCAGAACGTGCCTCTTGAAAAGGCTTTTGGACAGGGAAGTGGCATGGAAGTTCTGACCAACGCCGAAATGCAGCGTGCCGACCAGCTCAGCATTGCGGCAGGCACCCCCGGCTTCAAGCTGATGCTCAGTGCTGGCCAGGCGGTCGCCGAGGCCGCCAACGCGCTGGTGGAGGAGGGGCCGATCCTGATCGTGGCCGGCCCCGGCAACAACGGTGGGGACGGTTTTGTCGCAGCCGCCGAGCTCGCCGCGCAAGGCCGCGAGGTCTCGGTCATCCTGATGTGCGAGCGCGACCAGCTCCAGGGCGATGCGGCCTCGGCGGCACGGGGCTGGAAACACCCGGTGCTCCCGTTCAACCCGCAGGCGATCGGGCGACCGGCGCTGATCATCGATGCGCTGTTCGGCGCGGGCCTCAGCCGTCCGGTCGACGGCGAGGCACGTGAGATGATCGAGGCGATCAACGCCAACGGTGCGCCGGTGCTCGCGGTCGATCTGCCAAGCGGCATCAACGGCACCAGCGCGGCCGTGCTGGGCGTGGCGGTGAACGCCACCGAGACCGTCACCTTCTTCCGCAAGAAGCCGGCGCATCTGCTGCTGCCGGGGCGCATGCATTGCGGCCACGTCCGCGTCGCCGACATCGGCATCGAGGCGCAGGTGCTGGACGAGATCGCGCCGCAGATTTTCGAGAACGATCCGGACTTCTGGGGCACCGCCTTTCCGGTGCCGCGCATCGACGGCCACAAATACGCGCGAGGCCATGTGCTGGCGGTCTCGGGCGATGCGGCCGCGACCGGTGCGGCGCGTCTCGCCGCGCGCGGGGCGCTCCGCGCCGGCGCGGGCCTGGTGACTCTGGCTACGCCGCGTGATGCGCTGGCGATCAATGCAGCTGCGCTCACCGCGGTGATGGTTCGCCCCGTCGATACCGCCATCGAGTTCGGCGAGCTGCTCGGTGACAAGCGCTACAACACCTGCATGATCGGCCCCGGCGCGGGGGTCGGCGAGCGCACCTGCGATCTCGTCCACACGGCGCTTAACGCGCAGCGGCGCCTGGTGCTCGACGCGGATGCGCTGACGAGCTTTGCCGCCAATCCCGAGCGCCTGTTCGAATCGATCAAGACGTCGCAGGACAAGGCGGTAGTGCTGACGCCGCACGAGGGCGAGTTCCCGCGGCTGTTCTCCGACCTCAGCAATAAACATCCGGGGCGCTCGAAGATCGAGCGCGTGCGCGCCGCCGCCGAGCGCTCCGGCGCGGTCGTGCTGCTGAAGGGCGCGGACACCACGATTGCCGCGCCCGACGGCCGCGCCACCATCGCCGCCAACGCGCCGCCCTGGCTCGCCACCGCGGGCGCCGGAGACGTGCTCGCCGGCATCATCGCAGGGCTGCTGGCGCAAGGCGTGCCGGCATTCGAAGCCGCCAGCATCGCTGTGTGGATGCATGGCGAAGCGGCGAGCGAGGCGGGACCGGGCCTGATAGCAGAGGATCTCACCGAGACGCTGCCGGCCGTGCACCGGCGGATCTATAATGCGCTGGGGATTGAATATTGATGCTCAGGCAGCTCGCGCTCACTGATATGGGCGCGGCGGCGCAGGTTCACCGGGCTGCATTCGACCATGCGATGCCCTGGCTCGCTGGGCTGCATACGCCGGACGAGGACCGCTGGTTCTACCGCGAGCATGTGTTCGCGACGTGCCGCGTGTGGGGACGCTTCAACGGCGATGTACTGAGCGGGATCATCGCTTTCCGTGACGGCTGGATCGAGCAGCTTTACGTGCTTCCTGCTGTTCAAGGGCGGGGGACTGGCGCCGAACTTCTCGACGTCGCCAAGCATGCCAACGAACGGCTGGAGCTCTGGACCTTCCAGTGCAATGCGCGCGCAAGGCGCTTCTATGAAGCGCGCCAGTTTACGTTGATCGAGCAGACCAACGGGACCCGAAACGAGGAGAAAGAACCCGACGCTCGGTACCTCTGGATGCGTAGGCCGCTTCATTTGTGAACAATTGTAGTCTAAAAACTACATGTGATTGAAAGCAGACTGAGACGTTTCGGAAGTGGCGATCACGTCTCAAGGATGAGCGTGCCAGAGCGCTGATTGCTTCGCGATTGGATCGGTTGGCTCATGGACACGCAGGCGACGTCGAACCGGTGGGCGACGGTGTGAGCGAGCTGCGTATTCATCACGGGCCCGGATATCGCATCTATTTTCGGAAGCGGGGCAACGCGATCATCGTTTTGCTGTGCGGGGGCGACAAGAGCACGCAGGTGAAAGACATCAAGGCGGCGAAGCGCCTTGCCGAGATGTGGAGCGAATGAGATGGGCGAGAAGCTGACGACCTATGACCCGGCCGAAGACCTGCAGTCCGACGAGGCCATTGCCGTGTTCATGGAAGAGGCGTTCAAGACCGAGGATGCGGCCTATATCGCCCATGCACTTGGGGTCGTCGCCCGCGCCAAGGGGATGACGCAGATCGCCAAAGAGACTGGTCTTTCTCGCGAGCAGCTCTATCGCTCGTTCAGCACCAACGGCAATCCGACGCTGAAAACGACTATTGCGGTGATGAAGGCGCTCGGGATCGAACTCACAGCCAAGCCGCACGCCTAGTCGGAGCCCCTCACTCCACCCCGTACCAGCGCACCAGCCGCGGGGCGGCCCATTCGGTTACGACGGTTTCGATCAGCCATCGCCCGGGGGAGGCCGCAGCGAACGCGATGCGCTGAGTCTGGCCGGGTTCGATCGCGAGCGTGTCGAGCCAATAGGGCTTCCAGCCGTCGTCGAGCTTGTCGAGCAGGCGGAAATGGTGGCCGTGCAGATGGACGACGATGGCGACGGGTGCGGGGTTCTTGAGCGCCAGCACGACGGTGCGGCCGGCCTTGGTGCGAAAAGCGGGGGCGGAGGACGTCGAGAAATTTGCGGGCCGTACCCACCCGGCGTCGGCTGCCCCGAGCGCGACATCGAACCGCAGGGCGCCTTTCAGATCGAGTCGCTCGGGCAGGTCATTCGGAGGGAGCGGCTGCGGCGGCAACAGCGGCGCGCGCCGCTCAAGCTTGCCGGAGACCGTCAGGCGGCCGACCTGGCGCGCCTCATTGCCGTCATGCAGCAGGAATGGGGCCGATGTGGCCGCATCCACGAAGGCGTCGGCGCGTGCGCCGGGAGCCAGCACCAGGGCGCCGTTGCGAGCCGGGAACGGCTCAGCCGGCTGTCCGTCCAGGGCCAGCACCTGGACCTCGTGACTTTCCAATTTGATCGCCAGAACAGAACGTTGCGAGCCGTTGATAAAGCGCAGCCGCAGCCGCTCATTCGCCGAAGCTGAGAGTTCGAATGAAGTCGTTCCGTTGATTGTATAGAGCGGGGACGTGTCCTTCGGGTCCCGGCCCGGGAGAAGCGCGGTCCCATCCGGCCGCAGCCGCCATTCCTCGATCAAGAGGACCACGTCGCGATCGGCGGCGACCGCGTTGGTCTCGGTGGCGATGATCGGAAGCGGGCGCGCGGGCTGCTTCAGGCTGTCCTCGAACAGGCGAAAGTCGGCCAGCAGGGTTCCTGCGTTTGGCACTGAAATAATTGATGTTTCCGTCGCGTCCGGGGCCGTCGGGGCGCGTCCTCGAAGCGGGTCGGCCGCGTCCGGGCCATTGAGGCCGTACCAGACTGGTGCAAGCGGGACGGGCAGGCCGTTGCGAAAGACCACCTCGCAGCGGTCGCCACGTTTGAGACGGACATCCCCGAGGTGGCTTACGGCGGCCAGCTCCCAGATCGGTGTAGCCGGCTGACCCGGCCTCAGAGCCAACGTCGCCGGCCTTGCCTGAAGGGCGAGTTGGGCGGTCATGGCCGGGACTGCGCCGCCCGCCATCAGCCCGGCCGCAGAGGCGCCCAGTCCCGCTCCAAGCCCGGCCAAAACCTCGCGCCTCGTCGGGTCGAAAATCCGCGTTCTCATGGCCGATCCCGACCACGCCGTGCTGGATAAGTCCAGCCGTCGTGCCTAGTTGAAGGCTGCCTCTATCGGGCCATTTTTTTGCTGCGAACAGGCGGGCACATGCTATAAGCCCGCCGCCCGCGGCATCGCGGCCGGTCTTGATGCAAATTTACGCGGGCGTGGCGGAACTGGTAGACGCGCTGGATTTAGGTTCCAGTGACGAAAGTTGTGGGGGTTCGAGTCCCTCCGCCCGCACCAAGCGCTTTCAGCGTTTGCACGGATTACGCGATCTGCTCCCGCGCGGATGTTTGTCCGCCGGAAGCCGGTCCGATGAACCACCGGCGTTGAGGCGTTCGCCTCGCGCCGGATCGATTAATGACAGCGTCCCGACGCATGCGCGCCGGGACCGAACGAGAAGAAGATTGGACACCATGCAGGTCACAGAAACCCTCTCGGAAGGTTTGAAGCGCGAGTTCAAGATCAGCGTTCCCGCGTCTGATCTCGACGCCAAGGCCGGTGCCAAGCTCGTCGACCTCAAGGACAAGGTTCGCATCAACGGCTTCCGTCCCGGCAAGGTGCCGGTCACGCACCTCAAGAAGGTCTATGGCCGCTCGGTGATGGCCGAGACCATCGACCAGACCATTCGTGACACCAACACGCAGCTGTTCTCCGAGCGCGGCTTCCGCCTTGCGACCGAACCCAAGATCACCATGCCGACCGAGCAGGCCGAGGTCGAGGAGCTGCTCAACGGCAAAACCGACCTGACCTATACGGTTGCGATCGAGGTGGTGCCGTCGATCGCGCTCGCCGACTTCAAGACCTTCGAGGTCGAGAAGCCCGTCGCCGAAGTCACCGACGCCGACGTCGACGAGGCGATCAAGCGCATCGCCGATTCGAACCGCGGCTATGCCGCGAAGGGCGAGGGCGCCAAGGCCGAGTCGGGCGATCGCGTCACCGTCGCCTTCAAGGGCACCATCAACGGCGAGCCCTTCGAGGGCGGCGCCGGCGAGGGCATCCAGGTGGTGATCGGATCCAACACCTTCATCCCCGGCTTCGAAGAGCAGCTCATCGGGATCGGCGCGGGCGAGACCCGCACGCTGAAGGTGGCGTTCCCCAAGAACTACATGAACGATAAGCTCGCCGGCCAGCCGGCCGAGTTCGAGACCACCGCGACGCTGATCGAGGCGCCGCAGGATCTCGCGATCGACGACGAGTTCGCCAAGACGCTCGGCCTCGAATCGCTGGACAAGCTGAAGGAAGCGGCGCGCGAGCGGCTGGTCGCCGAGTTCGCGACCGCGACGCGCCAGCGCGTCAAGCGCGCGCTGCTCGACCGCCTCGACGAGGCCCATCGCTTCGAGGCTCCGCCCTCGCTGGTCGACGAGGAGTTCAATCTGATGTGGAACTCGGTGAAGGCCGAGATGGACTCCGCCGGCAAGACCTTCGCCGACGAGGACACCACTGAAGACGCCGCCAAGGAAGAGTACCGTAAGATCGCCGACCGCCGCGTGCGGCTGGGGCTCGTGCTCTCCGAGATCGGCGAGAAGAACAAGATCTCCGTGACCGACGACGAGGTCGGCCGCGCCGTGATCGAGCGGGCGCGCTCGATGCCGGGCCGCGAGAAGGAGGTCTGGGACTATTACCGCAGCAACGCCCAAGCGTTGGCCCAGCTTCGTGCACCGATCTATGAGGACAAGGTCGTCGACTTCATCCTCGAGCTTGCCAAGGTGACTGAGAAGAAGGTCTCGCGCGACGATCTCTACAAGGACGACGAGGCGGAAAAGACCGCCGCCTGAGGGCTCCAGAAGAGCCTTTAGGAGAGCCTTTGGGATAGCCTTGCATTAAGGATGATCAGCGAAGAGGTCGAGCTAGCCAGGTGGCCGGCTGGGCCTCTTTGTACGAATCAGCTTCAACTGCCTCACGGATTAAGCCTTAATTCGCTCCGCACTTGTCAGGCGCGAATTGGGCTATATCTGTCGCTACGCCTTCTGCTTCTACCAAGTTCTTCTACCAAGTTCCTGCATCACGGGACGTCCATCGGCCTTCCGGCAGATCCAGCCCCGACTGGCAGCCGGGCCTGGCGATGTCCGCCTCTTCAAAACCCTAGGTGACTCATGCGCGATCCGGTTGAAACCTACATGAACCTCGTGCCCATGGTGGTCGAGCAGACCAACCGTGGCGAGCGCGCCTACGACATTTTCTCGCGCCTTCTGAAAGAGCGCATCATCTTCCTGACCGGGCCGGTCGAGGACGGCATGTCGACGCTGATCGTCGCGCAGCTGTTGTTCCTTGAGGCGGAAAATCCGAAGAAGGAAATCTCGATGTACATCAACTCGCCGGGCGGCGTGGTGACGTCGGGCCTCGCGATCTACGACACCATGCAGTTCATTCGTCCGCCGGTCTCGACGCTGTGCACGGGCCAGGCCGCCTCGATGGGCTCGCTGCTGCTCTGCGCCGGCGAGAAGGACATGCGCTTCTCGCTGCCGAACGCGCGCATCATGGTGCATCAACCTTCCGGCGGCTTCCAGGGCCAGGCCACCGACATCATGCTGCACGCACAGGAAATCCTGAACCTGAAGAAGCGGCTCAACGAGATCTACGTGAAGCACACCGGCCAGACCTACAAGGCGATCGAGGACGCGCTGGAACGCGACAAGTTCCTTACTGCGAGCGACGCCAAGGAGTTCGGTTTGGTCGACAGGGTCATCGACAAGCGCGCCGAGGAAACCGCGGCGCCGAAGACTCCGTAGCACTACGGTGCCGGCAATCCCTCTGGGATCGCCGGCACCGTCAGGGAGCGTTCACGTTAAGGACACGTGCGCGCGTCGCAAAACGCAGTTTTGCGCCCTGCGACAGGCAGAAAGTTCCGCTTTCGTGCTTATTTTTCGTGGCAATCCAGCAACGCCGGGGTGATTTCGATCACTTCGCCCGTGCCAAGACCGGAAATCACGGTATTGTCACGGGTAGCCGGCGCTCCCCGATTAGCGAATTCTTGATAGTCGGGTGACAGCATGGTTCGCTACGACTGATCGGCTATGATCGCGGAGAATCGAGTGACCGTGATTCGCACGGCATGCAACGCGTAGGGTCTTTTTTGGTACGGAATTTGCTCTATTTGAAGGACTGTACCGGCTGTCGTGCCGGAATAGGGCGATCGAGCGGACGGGATCGAACCGCGGACGGAGACATGAATGAGTAAGGTCGGCACGAGCGACTCCAAGAACACGCTGTATTGCTCGTTCTGCGGCAAGAGCCAGCACGAAGTTCGCAAACTGATCGCGGGTCCCACGGTCTTCATTTGCGACGAGTGCGTCGAGCTCTGCATGGACATCATTCGCGAGGAGAACAAATCCTCGCTGGTGAAGTCGCGCGACGGGATTCCGACGCCGAAGGAAATCTGCAAGGTGCTGGACGATTACGTAATCGGACAGAACCATGCGAAGAAGGTCCTCTCGGTCGCGGTGCACAATCACTACAAGCGCCTCAACCACCAGACCAAGCACAACGACGTCGAGCTTGCGAAGTCGAACATCCTGCTGATCGGTCCGACCGGTTCGGGCAAGACGCTGCTCGCGCAGACGCTCGCCCGCATCCTGGACGTGCCGTTCACGATGGCGGATGCGACGACGCTGACCGAAGCCGGCTATGTCGGCGAGGACGTCGAGAACATCATCCTGAAGCTGCTCCAGGCCGCCGACTACAATGTCGAGCGTGCCCAGCGCGGCATCGTCTATATCGACGAAATCGACAAGATCAGCCGCAAGTCCGACAATCCCTCGATCACGCGGGACGTGTCGGGTGAGGGCGTGCAGCAGGCACTGCTCAAGATCATGGAAGGCACGGTGGCTTCGGTCCCGCCGCAGGGCGGCCGCAAGCATCCGCAGCAGGAGTTCCTGCAGGTGGACACCACCAATATCCTGTTCATCTGCGGTGGTGCGTTCTCGGGCCTCGAAAAGATCATCTCGGCACGCGGACGGTCGACCTCGATCGGTTTCGCCGCCCAGGTGCTCGCGCCGGAAGACCGCCGCACCGGCGAAATCTTCCGTCACGTCGAGCCGGAGGATCTCCTGAAGTATGGCCTGATCCCGGAATTCGTCGGCCGTCTGCCCGTCGTGGCGACGCTGGAGGATCTGGACGAGGCTTCGCTCAAGAAGATCCTGGTCGAGCCGAAGAACGCGCTGGTGAAGCAGTACCAGCGGCTGTTCGAGATGGAGAACATCGAGCTGACCTTCGCCGACGAGGCGCTTGGCGCGGTGGCCCGCAGGGCGATCGAGCGCAAGACCGGTGCGCGCGGGCTGCGTTCGATCCTCGAGGCGATCCTGCTCGAGACCATGTTCGACCTGCCGGGCCTCGAAGGTGTGGAAGAAGTCGTGATTTCCCGCGAAGTCGTGGAAGGAACGGCGCGCCCGCTCTACATCTACGCCGATCGGTCCGATCGCGCCGTCGAGAACGCCAGCGCCTGATTTCGGCGCTGGAACGCTCCAATCGTCTCATCAAGCAAGGGGCTGCGGAAAATATCTCCGCAGCCGGTGTTGTGTCGCTTGTTCGCGTGCGTAAGCGCCTGATGGCGCGCGTCTTTCAATGACTTGACACCCCCCGGGTCGATAGCCACCTAATGTCGGCGGCGAGCAAAAATTCTCTTCAAGATTCGCCTCAGTTCCGATCCGGCAGGCCGGTCCAACCTCAGAAGGACCGACCGGTTTTGCGGATCACCTCGGCACCTTGTGGCGGTTGCGCATGAGCATGGCGGGCTGCGTGCAAGGGGGCAAAGCAAAAGGAAAAGGCCATGACCAATCCAAAACCCAGGCCAACCATCGTTCATGGCGAAACGCACGCCTATCCCGTGCTGCCGCTGCGCGACATCGTCGTCTTCCCGCACATGATCGTTCCGCTCTTCGTCGGCCGCGAGAAGTCGATCCGCGCGCTCGAAGAGGTGATGAAGAACGACGCGCTGATCATGCTCGCGACCCAGAAGAACGCGTCCGACGATGATCCGGCACCCGATTCCATTTACGAGACCGGTACGCTTGCCAGCGTGCTTCAGCTCTTGAAGCTTCCCGACGGCACCGTGAAGGTGCTGGTCGAAGGGCTCGAGCGTGCGCGCGTGCAGAAGTACACCGATCGTGCCGACTATTACGAAGCGACCGCGATTGCGCTCGCCGACACCGACGCGAAGTCGGTCGAGGCCGAGGCCATGGCGCGCTCGGTCGTGTCCGACTTCGAGAGCTATGTGAAGCTCAACAAGAAGATCTCGGCCGAGGTCGTCGGCGTCGTGCAGGCGATCACCGATTTCGCCAAGCTCGCCGACACCGTCGCCTCGCATCTCGCTGTCAAGATCGCGGATCGCCAGGGCATCCTGGAGACGCTGTCGGTCACGCAGCGCCTCGAGAAGGTGCTGGGCCTGATGGAGAGCGAGATCTCGGTGCTCCAGGTCGAGAAGCGCATCCGCTCGCGCGTCAAGCGCCAGATGGAGAAGACCCAGCGCGAGTACTATCTCAACGAGCAGATGAAGGCGATCCAGAAGGAACTCGGCGACGACGACGGTCGCGACGAGCTCGCCGATCTCGAAGAGAAGATCTCCAAGACCAAGCTCTCCAAGGAAGCGCGCGAGAAGGCGCAGCATGAATTGAAGAAGCTGCGCCAGATGTCGCCGATGTCCGCGGAAGCGACCGTCGTGCGCAACTATCTGGATTGGCTGCTGTCGATCCCGTGGAACAAGAAGTCCAAGGTGAAGAAGGATCTGGAGGCCGCGCAGGCGGTTCTGGATGCGGATCACTACGGGTTGGAGAAGGTCAAGGACCGCATCGTCGAGTATCTGGCCGTGCAGTCGCGCGCCAACAAGCTCACGGGCCCGATTCTGTGCCTCGTCGGTCCTCCCGGCGTCGGC
This sequence comes from Bradyrhizobium sp. i1.15.2, assembly GCF_040548425.1. NCBI lineage: Bacteria > Pseudomonadati > Pseudomonadota > Alphaproteobacteria > Hyphomicrobiales > Nitrobacteraceae > Bradyrhizobium > Bradyrhizobium sp. i1.15.2. The sequence goes on from NZ_JBEPRQ010000023.1 coordinate 124,631, forward strand.
AAGACCTCGCTCGGCAAGTCGATCGCGAAGGCGACGGGGCGCGAATTCGTGCGCGTCTCGCTCGGCGGCGTGCGCGACGAGGCCGAGATCCGCGGTCACCGCCGCACCTATATCGGCTCGATGCCCGGCAAGATCATTCAGTCGATGCGGAAGGCGAAGTCGTCCAATCCGCTGTTCCTGCTGGACGAGATCGACAAGATGGGCGCCGATTTCCGCGGCGATCCGTCCTCGGCGCTGCTCGAGGTTCTCGACCCCGAGCAGAACGCGACCTTCAACGACCACTATCTCGAGGTCGACTACGATCTGTCCAACGTGATGTTCATCACCACCGCGAATACGCTCAATATTCCGGGGCCGCTGATGGACCGCATGGAGATCATCCGGATCGCGGGCTACACCGAGAACGAGAAGGTCGAGATCGCGCGCAAGCACCTGATCCCGAATGCGGTGTCCAAGCACGGCCTGGATTCCAAGGAGTTCTCGATCGACGACGACGCGCTGCTGCTTCTGATCCGCCGCTACACCCGCGAAGCGGGCGTGCGCAATTTGGAGCGTGAGCTCTCCACACTCGCCCGCAAGGCGGTGAAGGAGCTGATGATCTCCAAAAAGAAGTCGGTCAAGGTCACCGAGAAGACTCTGGAAGAGCTGCTCGGCGTGCCGAAGTACCGCTACGGCGAGATCGAGAGTGAGCCGCAGGTCGGTATCGTCACCGGCCTTGCCTGGACCGATGTCGGCGGCGAGCTGCTGACAATCGAAGGCGTCATGATGCCCGGCAAGGGCAAGATGACGGTTACGGGCAATCTGCGTGACGTGATGAAGGAATCGATCTCGGCGGCGGCGTCCTATGTCCGCTCGCGCGCGATCGTCTACGGCATCGAGCCGCCGCTGTTCGACCGGCGCGACATCCACGTGCACGTGCCGGAAGGCGCGACGCCGAAGGACGGTCCGTCGGCGGGCGTGGCGATGGCCACCGCGATCATCTCGGTCATGACCGGCATCCCGGTCCGCCATGATGTTGCGATGACCGGCGAGATCACGCTGCGCGGCCGCGTGCTGCCGATCGGCGGCCTGAAGGAGAAGCTGCTGGCTGCTGCCCGCGGCGGCATCAAGACGGTGCTGATCCCCGAGGACAACGCCAAGGATCTCACGGAGATTTCCGATGCGATCAAGGGCGGCATGGAGATCATCCCGGTCTCGCGCCTCGACGACGTCGTCGCCAAGGCGCTGGTCAAGAAGCCGGTGCCGATCGTCTGGGAAGAGGACACCAAGGTGACGGTGAAGCCGGACGGCGACGAAGCCGCCGGCGGCCTGACCGCTCACTGAGATCACAGCTCGAAAAGATGATAAAACGGCGCCTTCGGGCGCCGTTTTTGTTGTGGGGCAGCGGATGACGACAATGCACATCGACGGGCAATGCCATTGCGGCGCGATCACCTTTGAAGCGGAGATCGATCCCGAGACGGTGTCGGTCTGCCATTGCCGGGACTGCCAGACCCTTACGGGATCGCCGTTCCGGGTGACGGCGATCTGCACCAAGGCGGACGTCAAGCTGACCGCCGGCACGCCCAGAATCTACGGCAAGCGCGGCGATAATGGCCGGATGCGCTTCCAGCATTTCTGTGGCGACTGCGGTTCCCCGCTATTCACAAGCGGCGAGGGCGATCAGGAGGACGATTGGGGCATCCGCTGGGGCAGCATTCGCCAGCGCGACAAATTGCGGCCCGTCAGGCAGATCTGGTGCCAGTCGGCGGCGGTGTGGATCGACGCGGTGCCACTGCTGCCGGGACGGCCGGGAGATTGAGGTGAGCGACCCGAGACATAGGTGACAGTTCGTACCGGACACATGGGTTACACTTTCCGCTTTTGTTCTGCGGGAGGTGTAGATGCCGTGGAAAGCG
>NZ_JBEPRQ010000024.1:0-110100 GCF_040548425.1 Bradyrhizobium sp. i1.15.2
TCGCCAGTTGGCAGGTCGCATCAATCGACTTGACCAATGGCCAACCTGTCAGTGATGTGTCCGAACAAGCGTCAGCTATGTCTCCGGTCTAAACATCAAGCCGGGCGATGACACGGAGTGTGTGGCAAACTCCGTCGGCGTCCGTCCCGTCACCTGACGGAACGCGGCGGAAAACGCCGGCACGCTGGCATAGCCGAGCTGGGTCGCGAGCTGCTTCACTGACACATTGGCATCGGTCGACAGCCGCTGGATCGCCGCCGCGATCCTTGCGCGCTGGCACCAGCTCTTGAAGCTCAGCTGCGTCTCTGTCGAAAACAGCCGCGACAGCGTGCGCGCGGAGGTTCCGACCTCGCGCGCCAGCGCGTCGATGTCGTGCAGGCCGGTGGGATCGTCGAGTACGATCATGGCCGCGCGCCGGCAGCGCGGCTCGTGTGGCAGCGGCACGAAGGTCGCGGAATCCTCAGCCTGGACCAGCTCCAGCATCACCAGGCGAACCAGCAGATCGGTCCGCTCCTCGGTATTGTGGGCGTCGAACAGCGCGAGGATCGCCTGGTTCAGCAGCGGCGACACCCGCACCACGAATTCCCTGGTCAGTCCCTCATGGCGCTGCTCGCGCTTCAGCCAGGCGAGGTCGAAATAGAGCGTCCGCATCTCGATGTCGGCGAGCAGATCGATGGCGTGCTGGAGCCCGGCGGGGACCCAGACCGCGCGGTCCGGCGGCACCAGCCAGCGCCCCCCGGGCGTCGTCACCTGCATGGTGCCCCTGGCGGCATAGATCAGCTGTGCCTCGCGGTGCATATGCGGATCGATCCGCATGCCCTTGGGGTAGTCGCGCGCGACCAGATGCACGCCCGCGGGCGAGCGATGATTGCTCCGGACCGCCCGGAGGATTGGCGTCTCGACGACAGTCATTGGCGGCATCCCGTCACTCGCCCGACATATAACTCATTTCGGAGCAGGAGAGGATTCGGAATGAACAGCCCCGGCCGGGTGATCAGTTTCGTCAACGCGGGGCATTTCATCGACCATTACGCGATGCTGATTTTCGCCGCCGCGGTGATCATCATGGGACCGGCGCTCGGCATGGCCTATTCGGAACTCTTGCCTTATGCGACGCCGGGCTTCGTCGCCTTTGGCGCGGGCTCGCTGCTCACCGGCTGGCTCGGGGACCGCTGGAGCCGCCGCCACATGATGCTGATCTTCTTCGTCGGCATCGGCGCCTCCATGATCTCGGTCGGGTTCGTGCAGACGCAGGCGCAACTCGGCGCGGCGCTGTTCGCGATCGGCATTTTTGCCTCGATCTATCATCCCGTCGGCACTGCCATGATCGTCTCCTACGCCGACAGGCTCGGCCGCGAGATGGGCATCAACGGCGTCTGGGGCAATCTCGGCGTCGCATCATCGGCGCTGGTCACAGGCGTGATCGGCCAATATCTCGGCTGGCGCTTCGCCTTCATCGTACCCGGCATCGTCACCATCCTGATCGGCATCGCCTTTGCGATGATGGTCGTGCACGAGGACCGCAAGGGCTCGAAGCAGGCGGCAGCGCAGGCGCGGGTCGCCAAGCAGGACATGTGGCGCGTGATCCTGTCGCTGCTGATCGTCGTGATCGCGATTTCCACCACGTTCAACGCCGTCACCGTGGCGCTGCCAAAGCTGTTCGCGGAGCGGCTTGCCGATCTCACCAAAAGCCCGGCGCTGCTTGGTGTTATTGCCGCCTGCGTCTACGTGTTCGGCGCGATGACGCAATACACGATCGGCCGGCTGCTCGACCGCTATTCGCTGAAGACGGTGGCGCTGCCGCTGTCCTTCATGCTGGCGCCGTTCCTGTATCTGGCCGCGAGCCTGTCCAATTTGCCGCTGATCCTGGTCTCGATCGGCATCGTCATGGGCGCGTTCGGGCAGGTCACGGTCAACGACGCCATGGTCGGCAAATACACCAGCGAGGAATGGCGCTCGCGCGCCTATGCCGTGCGCTACTTCATCGGCTTCACCGCGGCCGGCGCCTCGGTCGGCCTGGTCGCCTGGCTCTACGAGCAGGGCGGCTTCGTCACCATGCTGCATGCCTTCGCCGCACTCTGCCTGCTCGCGATCGCAGCCGCGATCATTCTCCCGCGCGAGATCAGGACACCGCAGGCGGTGTGAGGGATCGGCGTGAGGCGCGCGGCTCTCTCCACGTCGTCATTGCGAGCGTAGCGAAGCAATCCAGAATCTTTCCGCGGCGGCAGTCTGGATTGCTTCGCTGCGCTCGCAATGACGGGGGATGAGGAGGCACCCTGCGCAGACCACTCATGATGCCATCATGCCAGTGTTTTGCCCGACGGAGCAAGTGATTTTCGGCAAAGACGAAATTTGAGTTTCGCAGAGACAAAATTTTTCTTCAGTCTTTTCAACCTCATCCCTACTGCGCATGGGGTTGTTTTCGCGTTTTTTGGTGTTGTCCCCTTACCCGGCCGCGAACTCAAGGAACTCCGGTTGCCTGCCGCGGGTTCTATCCCCGTCATCCCGGCACCTCGCCGGGGCAGATGAAGGGGGAAAATTCCTGCATGCAGTGGAGCCTGCTCCGACCGGTCGGCCTTGTCCCCGCGGCGCTTGTCCTCACCACAATTGCGGCCAGTGCCGAGGGCGGCAAATCGGCCGGTCCGTCCGAATTCCTGCTGGTGGCCCAGATCGTGCTGTTGATCGCGGTCGGCCGCGGTCTCGGCGAGATCATGCAGCGCCTCGGCCAGCCCTCGGTGATCGGCGAACTGCTCGCCGGCATCCTGCTCGGGCCCTCGCTGTTCGGTTGGATCTGGCCCGAGGCGCAGCACGCGATCTTCCCCAAGACGCCCGAGCAGAAAGCGATGATCGACGGCATCGCGCAGTTCGGCATCCTGCTTCTGCTGCTGCTGACCGGCATGGAAACCGACCTCAAGCTGGTCAGGAAGGTCGGCAAGGCCGCGATCGCGATCTCGATCGCCGGCATCCTCGTGCCCTTCGCCTGCGGCTTCGCGCTCGGCGAGTTCCTGCCGGACACGCTGTTGCCGAATCCGCAAGCCCGCCTGGTTGCGTCGCTGTTCATGGGCACGGCGCTGTCGATTTCCTCGGTGAAGATCGTCGCAGTGGTCGTCCGCGAGATGAACTTCATGCGCCGCAATGTCGGCCAGATCATCGTCGCCACCGCCGTCATCGACGACACCATCGGCTGGATCATCATCGCCGTCATCTTCAGCCTGGCGTCGCACGGCACGCTGGATATCGCCTCGGTGGCGAAAGCCGTGCTGGGCACGCTCGCCTTCCTCGCCATCAGCTTCACCATCGGCCGCCGCCTCGCGTTCCAGCTCATCCGCTGGGCCAACGACAATCTCGTCAGCACCGCGCCGGTCATCACGGTGATCCTGCTGATGATGTGCGCCATGGCGCTGATCACGCATCTGATCGGCGTTCACACCGTGCTCGGCGCCTTTGTCGCCGGCATTCTGGTCGGCGAGTCCCCGATCCTGACGCGGCAGATCGACGAGCGCCTGCGCGGGTTGATATCCAGCTTCTTCATGCCGGTGTTCTTCGGTCTGGCCGGCTTGAGCGCCGACCTCACGGTGCTGCGCGATCCCCATCTGCTGATGCTCACCGGCCTGCTGGTCGTGATCGCCAGTGTCGGCAAGTTCGGCGGCGCCTTCGTCGGCGGAACCGTGGGCGGGCTGAACACACGGGAGTCGCTGGCCCTCGCAAGCGGGATGAACGCGCGCGGCTCGACCGAGGTGATCATCGCCACCATCGGTCTTTCGATCGGCGTGCTCAGCCAGAACCTGTTCACGATGATCGTGACCATGGCGATCGTGACCACGATGGCGATGCCGCCGATGCTGCGTGCGGCGCTGGCGAAGCTGCCGATGAACGAGGAGGAGCAAGAGCGCCTGGAGCGCGAAGAGTTCGAGAAGCGCGGCTTCGTCGCCAATCTCGAACGTCCCTTGCTGGCAGTAGACGAAAGTGTCAACGCCACCTTCGCCGCCCACATTGCCGGCCTGATCGCCGGCATGCGCGGTCTGCCGATCACGGTGCTGCACATCGGCAAGCGCGCCAAGGATCAGGAGAAGGGACGCGACGAGGAGGAGAGCCCCGAAGCCGTGGTGAAGAAGGCCGCCGAGACCGTCTCGGCCCATGGCGATGGCGATTCCGGCAGCGTCGATGTCGTCACCCGGGCAAGGCGTGCGGAGCTCGGCGCGTCCATCGCCGACGAAGCGCGCAAGGGCTTCGACCTCCTGGTCATCGGCGTCGACAAGGTTGCTGCCGCCAAGGATCGCTTCGATAGGAAGATCGAGGACATCGCAGCGAAGTTCGAAGGACCGCTCGCGATCGTGGCGGCCAAGGGCAAGCACCTGAAGCAGCCGATGCCCGAGGCGCTCAACATCCTCGTTCCGGTCTCCGGCAGCGGCGTCTCCAAGCGCGGCGCGGAGGTCGCGGTCGCGCTGGCGCAGGCGGGATCAGGCTCGCTCCGGGTGATCTATGTCGCGACGACGCGCGACAAGGGCGCGCAACGCGGGGCCTCTCGGGGTCTGAGTCACGAGGCCGGCATCCTGAAGGACGCCAGCGATCTTGCCGCCCGCTACGAGGTCGACATCACCACGACCTTGCGCGCGAACCGGGCGCCGGAAGCGGCGATCCTGCGCGAGATCGAGACCACTGACGTCGATCTCGTGGTGATGGGCGTCGATCGCATCCAGGCCGATCACCTCTCCTTCGGTGGCGTCGCCGACGCCGTGCTCAGGCAGGCAAAAGTCTCGGTGCTCCTGGTCTCAAGCGGCGAGGCGCGGCAGGTGGCTGCGGAGCAAGCCTAGGACTTCACCTCGGCCACCGCCTTCGGCGTCTTCTTCGACGCACGCCAATTCTCGAACCGCTGCACCACCACGAAGAACGCCGGCACGAACAACACCGCAAGGCAGGTCGAGGCCAGCATGCCCGAGAACACCGTGATGCCGATCGACTTCCGCGCGCTGGCGCCGGCGCCGGTCGCGATCACCAGCGGCACCACCCCGAGGATGAAGGCGAACGACGTCATCAAGATCGGGCGGAAGCGGGCGCGCGCAGCTTCGATCGCGGATTCCAGCACCGGCTTGCCATCGCGGCCGTGCAGCTCGAGCCCGACCTCGACGATCAGGATGGCGTTCTTGGCCGACAGCGCGATCAGCAGGATCAGGCCGATCTGGCAATAGAGGTTGTTGTCGATCTTCAGGGCATTGAGGATCAGCATGGGGCCGAGCAACGACAGCGGCACCGCCAGGATCACCGAGATCGGCGCGTACCAGCTCTCGTATTGGCCGGCGAGCACGAGATAGACCAGCAGCATGGCGAGACCGAACACCCAGTAGATCTGGTTGGAGACGGCCTTCTCCTGATAGGACATCGCGGTCCATTCGTAGCCGGTGCCCGGCGGCAGCGTCTTGTCCGCGATCTCCTCCATCAGCTTCAGCGACTGGCCGGAGGAATAGCCCTGCGCCGGCAGGCCGATCACGGTCGAGGACGGATAGAGATTGTAGAGGCTGATCAGCGAGGGGCCGGTGGCCGGCGTGATCGTGGCGACGGTGCCGATCGGGATCATGTCGCCGTTCGAGTTGCGCACCATCATGTTGGCGATATCGCGCTCGGTGACGCGGAAGGCCGGATCGGCTTGCGTGTAGACCTGGAACACGCGGCCGAACTTGTTGAACTGGTTGACATAGGACGAGCCGAGATAGGTCGACAGCGCCGCGAACACCTGGTCCGTCGTGACGTGCAGCGTCTGGGTCTTGATGCGGTCGACTTCGACGTTGAATTGCGGCACCGAAGAGCGGAACGAGGACTGGACGCGCTGCAGCGCGCTCTGGCTCTGGCCATTGCTGACCATCGCGCCCGTGATGGCCTGGAGCTTGGCGAAATCGCTGTTGCCGTCGCGCAGCTCGACCTGCATCGAGAAGCCGGCCGCGTTGCCGATGCCCTGGATCGGCGGCGGCGGCAGCACCAGCGTGCGCGCTTCCATGATGGCCGCGAGCTTGTCGTTCAGGCCGTAGACCAGTGAGCGCAGATCCTCGCCCGGTCCTTTGCGCGCGTCCCAGTCCTTCAGGATGATGTAGGCGACGCCGGCATTGGCAAGGCTGGCGCTGTTGTCGAGCGCGGAGATGCCGGCGATGGTGATGACTTGCTGGACTCCAGGCGTGTCCTTGATCAGCTCGCTCGCTCTGTCGAGCACCTTCTGGGTCCGCTCCAGCGCTGCGCCGTCGGGCAGTTGCACGGCGGCGATCAGATAGCCCTGGTCCTCGATCGGCAGGAAGCCGGTCGGCACCCGCGACAACCCGTAGCCGCCGATCACGATCAGCACCAGTGCGATCGCGACCGAGATCGTGCTGTTCCTGCACAGCACGCCGATCAGACGGATGTAGCCGCGCTCGACGCGGTTGTAGACCGCGTTGAAGCCGCGATAAAAGAAGTTGCGCTGCTCCGGCGGCACTGTCGGCCGTAGCCAGAGCGCACATTGCGTCGGCTTCAGCGTCGCCGCGTTGATGGCGGACAGAAGCGCGGTCGCGGCGATCACCAGCGCGAATTGCGAATAGATGCGGCCGGTGAGCCCGGCGAGGAACGACGCCGGCAAAAACACCGAGATCAACACCAGCGTGATGCCGACGATCGGCGCGAACAACTGGTCCATTGCTTTGATCGCGGCGTCGTGGCCGTTCATGCCCTGCTCGATGTTGTGGGCCGCGCCTTCCACCACGACGATGGCGTCGTCGACGACGATGCCGATCGCGAGGACGATCGCGAACAGCGTCGACATGTTGATGGTGAAGCCGAGCGCCGCCATGGCGGCGAAGGCGCCGATGATGGTCACCGGCACCGTGGTGGCCGGCACCAGCATCGCGCGCCAGTCCTGCAGGAACACCAGGATCACGACCAGCACCAGCAGGCCGGCCTCGATTAGCGTCATGTAGACCTCGTGCACCGAGGCCTGCACGAACTTTGTGGTGTCGAACGGCGTATCGTACTTCATGCCTTGCGGGAACGCCTTCGCAAGCTCCGCCATCTTCTTCTCGACGGCCTGCTCGACCTGGAGTGCATTGGCGCCGGGCGACTGGAACACGCCGATGCCGGTGGCCGGCTGCTTGTTTAGCGAAAAGATCTGGCTGTAGGTCTGCGCGCCGAGCTCAACCCAGCCGACGTCGCGCACCCGCGTGACGTCGCCGCTGGTGCCCGATTTGACGATGATGTTCTCGAACTCGGTGGTGTCGTCGAGCCGGCCGTTGACGTTGAGGGTGTACTGAAACGCCTGGCCCGGCGGCGTCGGCGGCGCGCCGACTTGGCCGGCCGAGACCTGCTGGCTCTGCTGCTGGATCGCCTGGATGACGTCCTGCGGCACCAGGCCACGGACCTGCAGCTTGTTCGGATCTAGCCACACCCGCATCGAATACTGACCGGCGCCGAACACGGTGACGTTGCCGACGCCGGGCAGGCGCGAGAGTTCGTCGCGGAGGTTGATGGTGGCGTAGTTGCTCAGATACAGGCTGTCGAACGTCTTGTCGGGCGAGGTCAGCGTCACGAATAGCAGGATCGACGTCGACCGCTTCTGGACGGTGACGCCCTGGTTCTGCACCGACTGGGGCAGTTGCGACAGTGCGCTGGAGACGCGGTTCTGCACCAGCACCTGCGCGAAGTTGAGGTCGGTGCCGATCTTGAAGGTCACGGTCAGCGTATAGGTGCCGTCAGAGCCGCTGTAGGACTGCATGTAGAGCATATCCTCGACGCCGTTGACCTGCTGTTCGATCGGCAAGGCAACCGTGTCGATCACGGTCTTGGCGCTGGCGCCGGGATAGCGGGTCGTGACCTGCACCGTCGGCGGCACCACGTCGGGATATTGCGCGATCGCGAGGTTGAACAGCGCGACGCCGCCGATCAGGATCATCAGCAGCGCGATGACGTTCGAGAGGACCGGCCGCTCGATGAAGAATTTTGAGATCATGGCAGGCGCTCCTACTTACTTGGCAGACGCCTGCGGCTGCTCGATCTTCGTCACCTGCGGATCGATCTTCTGGCCCGGAATCACCCGCAGCAGCCCTGCGATCACCACGCGGTCCTCCGGCTTCAAGCCGCTTTCGATCACGCGCAGGCCGTTGTCGACGGGACCGATCTGCACCTTGCGCTGCTCGACGACGTTGTCGCCGTTGACGACGAGGAGATAGCGGCCGCCCTGGTCGCTGCCGAGCGCGGTGTCGGGCACGAGCAGGGCGTCCTTCTCCTGGGTGAAGGGCACGCGGACGCGGACGAAATAGCCGGGCAGCAGCACCCGCTTGTCGTTGGGGACGAGACCGCGCACCGCGAGCGTGCCCGTCGACTGGGTGAGGGTCGGGGCGACATAGTCGAGCTTGCCCTCATGCGGATAGCCGGCCTCGGTCTGCAGGCCGACTTGAATCGGAAATTGCTTCATGTCGGCGGCGGTGAGCCCCCGGCGGGAGGCCTCGGCACGGATGCGCAGCACGTCCTGCTCGTTGACGGTGAAATTCACATAGATCGGGTCCATCGCGACGATGGAGGCGAGTTGAGTCGGGGAGGAGACCCCGACGAGCTCGCCGATCGAGACCATATGCGCGCTGACGACGCCGTCGAATGGTGCGCTCACCTTGGTGTAGCCGTAGTTGACTTCGGCGAGGCGGGTGTTGGCCTGGGCCTGCTGGAGGTTGGCCTGTGCGTTGTCGCGGTTCGAAGTCGAGCTGTCCAAAGTCGCTTGCGAGACCGCTTGCCGCTGCACGAGATCGCTCTGCCGCTTGAAGTCGGCTTCCGCCTGCCGGAGCGAGGCCTGCGCGCCGGCCTCGGCCGCCTGCGCCTGGTCGAGCTTGAGCTTGTAGGTTTCGGGCTCGATCGTGAACAGCTGGGCTCCCTGCTTGACGAAGGCGCCGTCCTGGTAGTCGATCGATTGCAGGAATCCCTGCACGCGTGCGACGAGATCGACATTCTTGACCGGCGCGGTGTTGCCGGTGGCCTCGACATACCGCGTCACCGGGCGCTGTACGGGCGTAGCCACGTCCACCTTGGGCGGGGGCGGGGCGACGAAACTGTTCTTGTCCTCGCAGCCGGTGAGTGCGGCCACGGCCATCGCGGCGGCCAGTGCCCGCCCGACATGTCTCCACGCTCCGTTGCTTCGTGCGGGAGATGCGGGATTCGCGCAGGTCATTCGGTGGCCCCCGGTTGCTGTCTGTCGGGGCGGGAGGCTATCAACAAATGCCCGGACGTGGAACACCATAGCCATGGCAGTCGTCGGCCTTGCACCGCAGACTGCGCTGTGGCCTTTGGCAGCTTTGCCGTCACAAACCGCTTTTCATCGCGCGCACGATCGACCAGAATTATGTCACAGGCTGAGCGACGGCGCGCGAAGCGGTCGGGACAAAAAAGAGAAGAATAAAAGAAGAAAAGGTCGGGAGATCATGACATGCCCACGCCTCTCCAGTCGGTGCTTAAATCGGTCCTTGCCGGCCTCGTTCTCGCCGCGGCGGTTGCCATGCCCGCGCTAGCCGATGGCCTGAAGGACGAGATCGCGCCGACCAGCAGGCTGCGGGTCGCGATCGCGATCAGCCCGGCGGGCGGCGCGTTCTGGTCCACCAAAACCGAAGCCGGCTATGCCGGCGTTCCGGTCGATCTCGGCAAGGAGATGGCCGCCCAGCTCCGCGTGCCCGTCGAATATGTCGTGCACCAGAATTCCGGCCAGATCACCGATGCCGCATCGAAAGGCACTCTTGAAAAAGGTGCTTGGGACGTCACCTGGCTCCCCAAGGATCCCGAGCGCGAGAGCAGGATGACGTTCGGTCCGATCTACGAGGTCGCGGATGCCACCTACATCGTCAAATCAGGCTCGAACGTCACCAATTTCGCCACGCTCGACCAGGTGGGCATCAAGGTCGCGGCCGTCAACGCCACCACCACCATGCGCGGCGCGGTTGCCCATCTGAAGAATGCGAAGGTCACGGGCTACCAGACCTATGACGAAATCTTCGGCCTCCTGAAGAGCGGCGAGATCGACGCCTTCGCGCTGTCGCGCGACCAGCTCAACAAGATGGCGCAGAAGATTCCGGGCACGCGAGTGCTCGACGAGACCTTCAAGAAGACCGTCACCGCGGTCGCCGTCCCGCTCGGCCATCCCCAAGCGCTGACCTTCGCCGCCAAGTTCATGAACGAGGCGGTGACGAACGGCACCTTGCGCAAGGCGTATGACAGCAATGGCCTGAAGGACACGCCGATAAGGACAGAGTAGCGGCGGCAGCGCCTCCATGACAAGAGAGATTGAGATTCGCGCCTTTGCACCGCCTGATGCTGCTGCCGTGCGCGAGCTGTTCGTCCGGGTGAATCGTCTATTGGCACCAGCGCATATGGCGGAGGCGTTTGAACGCTATATCGTCCACTCTCTCGCCGAAGAGATCGATCGGCTCGCGGATTACTATGCAAGCCGGAACAGCGGTTTCTGGGTCGCCGTTGCCGACGACGAGATCGTCGGCATGTTCGGTCTGGAGGCCTCAGGCGAGCATGCGATGGAGCTGCGGCGCATGTACGTCGCTCCCGGCCTGCGCCGCCAGGGAATTGCGCGAAAGATGCTGGCGTTCGCGGAGGATGAATGCCGTCGGCGAAATCGGCAGCAACTGCAACTCAGTACGTCGGAGCTTCAGCAGGACGCGCTGGCGCTGTATCGAAACTCTGGATACCGAAGCGAGCGCGAAGAGATTGCCGATGCCGCCAGCAACAAGACCGTGGGTGGTGGCATTCGTCGCTATCATTTCACCAAGCGGCTTTGACAGCCCTCCGCCAAAATGCGCGCCTTCAGGGCGGTTGCGCTGATAGTCAGCGGCTCGTGATCGCGGAGGCGATGGTTGCGATGGCACGCTATCAGGTGCAACGGACGAAGCCGACATCATCACCTTCCTGAAGATGCTGACGGACGGCTACAAGCCGGAGGACTAGTGCGCATCCAGTAGGGGTGTAATCCTCAGCGCGGCTTGATCTCCGCATACTTCGCCATCGCCTTCTCGAATTTCCGCTTGAACAGCCACATTGCGCCAAGGATCTCGCGGAAGCTTGCCGAGGTGCGCGCCCGGTCGGCCTGTCCGAATGCGAAGATGCTGTTGTTGCGCAGGTGCTTCATGATCGTCGGACTGGACACCCTGTAGTTCAGGAGATCGCCGGACTTGAGCGCCGACCGTGTCGGCGTAGGAATGATCTGGATCAGCTCGAACAGCTTCATCTGCTCGATCCGGTCGGGCAGCGTCTTCACGATTCCTGGGATCTCCCGGAAAACATCCGCATGCGCGTTCATCAGGCCATCGCGTACGTTGGTCCAGTGATTGAAGCGATGATCGGTACCGCTGGCCCGCGCCTCCTCCTTGTCGTCGCGCGCACTCAACCCGGGATCGGCCGCCGCGATCTCGCCCTTGATGGCTTCCCACTTCCTGCGGCCGTTGCGGTCCTCGGACGGGCCGGTCTGGAAGCTGCCCATATAGGTGTTCGAGCGTCCGTTGCGGACGTTCTGCTTGCCGTTGGTTTCGGCGAAGAACAGCCCGAGGCTGATCCGGCCCGCGGCCTCGGCGTGGTCAGGCGCCAGCCCCTTCGCGCGTGCGATCGCGACCGCGAGATCGACCACGTCCTTGAACGGCGTCGCCGAGTTCTGCGCGCCCGCCGGCGGCGCTTCCATGATGTCGAACAGTATTGAGTATTCGTCGATCAACGGTTCGATATCGGCGTCGAAATAAGCTGGAGGAATTTCGAATTTGTTGGGCCTGCCGATCCGGGACGGCATGGCGTCGGTGAGATCCTTGTAAGCACTGATCACGGCGACGCGTGCCAGATACAGCGCTTGGCCCGGCAGGTTCGGCAGCGGCTGCTTCGCCTCGATCTGGCGCCGCCGCTCGGCCAGGATTGCCTTGAAATCGCCGAGCGCACGCTCGTAGGTCGCAACCGTTTCCGCTTGCCTGGCCGTGAGCGTTTGCGCCTGGCTCGGAACGAACGTCGTAAGGAGCAGTCCAAGCGCCGCGATGATGGCGAGGAGTTGACGTCGTGCAGTCATGGCCGGTTCCCCCAACGATTCGTCGGTCGGGGGATCGTAGCCTAGTCGTTGGCTTCGGGCGGCAGGAAGTCGACCTCGTGCAGCGCCGAGATGCGCACGACCTCGGCCGGGTCGGTCAGGTCATGGAGCTGGTTGAACAGCGCCTCCAGCTTCTGCATCGGCGAGACCCAGAACAACGCGCGGGCCGGTTTGTCGGATTTGTTGAAATAGCCGTGCGGGATGCCGCGCGGCAGGCGCACGAGATCGCCGGCATGGGCCTTGACCCATTTGCCGTCGAGCTTGAGGTCGAGCGTGCCTTCCTGCACCAGGATGAATTCGTCCTGGGTCGGATGGATGTGCACCGGCACGAACTGGCCAGGATCGCTGTTGGTCTCGAACGCGAAAGTAGACTCGGTGACGGCCTTCGGGAAGTAGACCTGGCCGAGGATGTTCCAGGTCTTGCCGCCATAGCCCGTACCGTTCGCGGTGATGCCCTTTTCGAGTGCAGTCATGGCTCGCCTCCAATGGGATTGTAACCGAGACGGAGTGTTGCGCAGCAGCCATGCGCTGTCCATGCGCAAGACGCGCCCTACCGCCTGTCGCGTTCAGCGGCCTGCCTGCGCAGAAAGCCTTCGAGATCGGCCTGCACGGAATAGGGCGTCGGGATCGGATCGCCCGCGTCGTCGACGGCGGTGTCGAGAGAGCGGCGCAGCATGCGCGCGAGCTCGGCCTTGCGGTAGGGCTTTGTCAGAAGCGGCGCGCCCTTGGTGGCGCGTCCCTGCGCATGCGGGGCGTCGTAGGCGTAGCCCGACGTGAATAGCACCCGCAGCGAGGGGCGCGCAGCCACCATCTCGTCGGCGAGCTCTCGTCCATTCAAGCTGCCGGCCATCACGATGTCGGTGAAAAGCAGGTCGAAGGGCGTTCCTTCGGCGGCGATGGCGAGCGCCTCGGCCGCATTGGCGGCCGGGATGACCTTGTAGCCGAGGCTTTCGAGCTGGACCGTGACGTACTGGCGGACGTCGCGGTCGTCCTCGACACAAAGAATGGTTTCCGTCCCACCCACGACCTTGCGCTCGTCATAGCCGGTGGGGCGAAGCGTGCTCGCCTCCGCCTTCGGCAGGTAGATCGTGAAAGTCGTGCCGCGTCCTTCCTCGGAAGCGACCTTGATGCCGCCGCCGGACTGCTTGATGAATCCGAACACCATGCTGAGCCCGAGCCCCGTGCCCTTGCCGACGTCCTTGGTCGAGAAGAAGGGATCGAAGATTCGCTCCAGAATGGCCGGCGGAATGCCGGTGCCGGTGTCGGCGATCTCGATCTCGACATAGTCGCCGGCATAGCCGGCCCCGACCGCCACCGCCTCGCGGACGCCGAACACGACGTTGCGCGTCGTCAACGTCAGTCTGCCGCCATCCAGCATCGCGTCGCGGGCGTTGATTGCGAGGTTGAGAAGCGCCGAGCTCAATTGGCCGCGATCGACCAGGGCGAGCCAGACGTTGCCGTCGAGCCGGGTCACGATCTCGATCTTCTTGTCGAAGGTTGCCAGCAGCAGCTTTGCGAGCTCTTCGAGCAGTTCGTTGATGTCGCTCTCGGCCGGCTTGAGCGCCTGCTTGCGGGCAAAGGACAACAGGCTCGACGTCAGCGCGGCGCCGCGGTCGGCGGCGTCGCTGATCAGCTTGGTGATGGTGGCGAGCGGCGGATTGTCCTTCACTGCGTCGGCGAGGATCTCGATCGTGCCCGTGATCACGGTGAGCATGTTGTTGAATTCGTGCGCGATGCCGCCGGTGAGCTGGCCGACAGCCTCCATCTTCTGGGCCTGGATCAGCTGCTCCTCGGCGGCGCGCTTCCGCGTGACGTCCTTGACGAAATTGTTGATGAGGGTGCGTCCCCCGAGGTGGAGCGCCGTGCTGGACGCCTCGATCAGGATGTCATCGCCGTTTCGGTGCAGCAGGGTCGCTTCGAACCGGATGCCGATCGGCGTATCCGACAATTCCGGCAGCAGCCGCATCATGCGTTGCCTGAAGCCGTCGCGCAGCGGCTCGGCGATGAGGAGGTTGACGACGTCGGTGCCGAGCGCCTCCTTGCGCGTCCATCCGGTCAGGGCCTCGGCCTGAATGCTCCATTCCAGCACGATGCCGTTCTGGTCGGTCTGGACGAAGGCATCGAGCGCGGTCTTGATGACGGCTTGCGTCAGCTGTGCGCTGGCCCGCGCCTGCTCGGTCAGTTGCGCGGCGGCGCGTTTGTCCTGCGCCGTTTCGATCGCGCGCGTGCACAGACGAGCCAGCAGGGCCGCAATGGCGCCGCTTGCGAGCAGCGCGACGATCTGGGCAATGCCGAACCCGGTGCCGATCGCGGCATAGGAGACGAGGAGAGCCGCCGCGGTCACGATGACCTGCGCTGCCATCGCGAGTGTCAGAAGCCCCCTGAGTTTCATGGTCTCACACCAACGCGTCAGTCGCAGACCCTCGTGTCCGCCCTGTCAATGACCGGCTCCACCTGAGCTACAGATGTGAGCTACAGATTCCGCGCGGCGGCGTCGAGGGGCAATTTGCGGTGGTACCGGGTAGGCCGGCGCTTCAACCTGCCGGCGAATCGGTCTGGCGCAGCGTCGTCACCCAGATCACGCGTGCCGTCTGCTGGGTCGGGTTGTCGAACATGTGCGGCACGATGCTCGGAAAGCGAAAGCTGTCGCCGGCCTCGAGCAGATGGGCCTGGTTGTCGAGCCACAGCCGCAGGCTGCCCGAGAGGATATAGCCCGCCTTCTCGCCGGTGTGCTGCAGGAAGTCGGTGCCGGACGAGGCGCCGGGATTGAGGGTGAGCTCGTAGAGTTCGAGCTGGCCTTTGTCTGCCGGCGTCAACGCTTCCTTGACGACGCCGCTGGCGGTGAGCCGCAGCAGGCGCCGGCTGTTCTTGCGCACGATGTAGCGCTGCACGTCGGCGGGATCGGTTGTCTCGAAGAAATAGGAGATCGGAACGTCGAGCGCGATGCTGAGCAGGCGCAACGTGCGGATCGACGGCATGGCACGCGCGCGTTCGAGCTGGCTGATCATGCCGTTGGAGAGGCCGGTCTTGTTGGCGACGTCCTGGATCGACAGGCCCGCACGCTGGCGCAGCAGCCGCACGGTCTCGCCGAGGCGCTGGTCGACCGCATCGTCGGCCTCGATCGCCGGTGCATCCTTCGGATCGTTGATCTCGCCGCGACCATCCATGTCGCTCTCCCATACATCATCTCAGCCCCAGACAATGGCGGTCTGGAGCTTCAGTCGGAGTGAAAAGGTCGCGCATCCTACCAATCCGATTGACAGCTGTATTTAGTCGTGATGAACTTTTGATAGAAAAATTTAGAAGCACTAAAGCCCACTCCTGTCCTTTTGCCGGGGATCTCGGGGGCGCGGGAGACGGTGCCGCGTGCGAAAACGGAGAGTGGTCATGGCGGACGACACCGGGAAGTTCGGCGTTGGGGCACTGCATCTCGGCAATCCGAACCGCCGTCAGATCTTTCAGCTCGGCGCGGGCGCCGCGGCGGGATGGACGCTTTCGGGCCACGCGTTTGCGCAGACCGAACGCCCGACCAATCCGCCGGACAAGCCGCGCGGGCAGGTGATCGCGGCGCTGTCGCAGGAGCCGACGGTCTTTCATCCCCTGATGCCGGGCATCGAAGTCGATCAGGGCATCTGGTGGCAGGTGTTCTCGCCGCTCTGGTTCATCGATCCCGACGGCAAGTTCGTTCCCGACCTCGCCCGCGAAGTCCCGACCATCGAGAATGGCGGCCTGTCGGCCGACGGCCTGACCTGGAAGATCAAGCTCCGCAGCGACGTGAAATGGCACGACGGCACGGCGTTCACGGCCGAGGACGTGAAGTTCTCGCTCGAGCTGATCAACAATCCCGATTTCCGCGCGCGCAGCCGCGTCGGCCATAGTCTCGTGAAGGACATCAAGGTCGTCGCGCCCGACGAGGTTCACTGGCGCATGGAAGCTCCCTATTCGCCCTACATGTCGATCCTGGGATCGCTGACCTTCATCGTGCCCAAGCACATCCTGGAGAAGGTGACAGATCCGAACGCCTCGCCGTTCCACAATGCGCCCGTCGGTACCGGACCGTTTCGCTGGGGCGAGCGCGTGCCCGGCGACCACATTCAGCTGAATGCCCATACCGGCTATCACGGCAAGGGACCTTACGTTGAGCGCGTAGTGTTCAAGTATATTCCCGACCTGACCGTGCTCTACACCCAGTTCCGCACCGGGCAGGTCGACTACACCGGCCTGCAAGGCATTTTGCCGAACTTCGTGCAGGAGGCGAAGACGCTGAAGGGGCGCAAGATCTTCGTCTCCTCGACGTCGTCGGTGGAGCACATCGCTCCCAATCTGGAGTTCGGCGCGTTGGCGGACCGCACCGTGCGCGAGGCGCTTTATCTCGCGATTAATAAGCAAGCGATCATCGACGCGCTGAACTACGGCTTGCCGACGCAGACTGAAAGCTTCGTGCCGCAGCAGGCCTGGTCATTCCAGCAGGGGCTGCCGCAGCACAAATATGATCCGGCCAAGGCCAACACGCTGCTCGATGCGGCCGGCTGGGTGCGTGGCTCTGGCGGGGTGCGCGAGAAGGGCGGCGTCAAGCTCGAATTCACCAATTCAACGACGTCGGGCAATGCGGTGCGCGAGCAGACTCAGCAATTGCTGATCCAGGACTGGCGCGCGATCGGTGCCGCGATGCGCGTGAACAACATGCCGGCCGCGGTGATCTGGGGCGACTTCTGGCAGCAATCGAAATTCAATTCGGTGATCGTGGGGGTGAATTTCATGCTCGGCAGCGACCCCGACGTGACGCCCCGCTTCGGCTCCGGCGCCATTCCTGCCAAGGGTGGCCGCGGCTACAACACCTATCAGTATCGCAACCCGGAGGCGGATCGGCTTCTCGCAGAAGGTGCCAAGCAGTTCGATCTGGCGCAGCGCAAGACGACCTATGGCACTCTGCAGAAGCTCATCCGCGACGACCTCGCGATCCTGCCGCTATTCCAGGGCTTCATCGCCGAAGGCGTGAAGGAAGGGCTGCAAGGTTTCCGCCCCAACATCAACATGTCGATCAACTGCTGGAACATCCGCGAATGGTATTGGGCCTGATGGTTCAGGTGCGCGAGATCGCCTGAGATGGCCCGTTACGTCGCCAATCGCCTGGCGCAGGCGATCATGTTGCTGGTGATCGTGTCCGCGATCGGCTTCGCCATTCTGCATCTGGCGCCCGGCGGTCCGCTCTCGCAATTCGCGGCCTCCGCGCAGATGACGCAGGAGGATCTCGATCGCGTCACCAGGCAGCTTGGCCTCGATCGTTCGCTGCCGATCCAGTATCTCGACTGGTTCGGCCGGATGCTGAGGGGGGATTGGGGCCACTCGTATCGCGACGGCGAGGCGGTGCTGTCGGTGATCTCGTCGCACCTCGGCGCCACGCTGGAGCTGATGTCGACGGCGACCATCATCGCGGTGCTGCTCGGCGGCTGGATCGGTGTGCTCGGTGCGCTGCGCCGCTATTCGCTGTTCGATTCGCTCGCGACCGTCGGCGCCATGATCGCATTGTCGATCCCGACCTTCTGGTTCGGACTCGTCACGATTTACATCTTCTCCGTGAAGCTCGGCTGGTTGCCGGCCGGCAACCGCGAGACCGTCGGCGACGGCTCCTTCCTCGACCTTCTGCATCATCTGATCGCGCCGGCGCTGGTGCTGGCGCTGGTCGAGACCGCGATGTGGGGCCGCTTCATGCGTTCCTCGATGCTCGAGGTCATCAACCAGGACTACATTCGCACCGCGCGCGCCAAGGGCATGCCGGAATGGCGCATTCTCACCGTGCACGCGCTGCGCAACGCCCTGCTGCCGATGATCACCGTTGCCGGCCTTCAGTTCCCGACGCTGCTCGGCGGCGCGCTGGTCGCCGAAACCGTGTTCACCTGGCCGGGCATGGGGCGCCTGTTTCTCGATTCCATCGGCTATCGCGACTACCCCGTGGTGATGGGCATTTTGATGTTCTCGGCGATCATGGTGCTGATCGGGTCGCTGCTCGCCGACATCCTCTATGCCGTCGTCGATCCCAGGATACGGGTGGGCTAGGCGATGACGAGCGCAGCCCTCTCGACCGTTCAGCTCGCGCCGGGCCATGCCGCCTGGCGGCGCTTCCGCCGGCACCGGCTCGCGCTCGCGGGCGCCGTGATCATTCTGGTGCTCGTCCTCGGCTCGGCCTTTGGTCCCTATCTGCTGCCGTTCGATGACACCTATATCGATATCATGAAGCGGTTCGCGCCGCCGTTCTCCGGCGCGCACATCCTCGGCACCGACGAGCTCGGTCGCGACGTGCTGGCGCGGCTGATGATGGGCGCGCGCGTCTCGCTGTCGATCGGCTTCGTCGCGATGGTGGTGGCGATGGCGGTGGGCATCGTCGTCGGCGCTTTCGCCGGCTTCTTTGGCGGCGTGGTCGGCGCGGTGCTGATGCGGCTGGTCGATGCCATGCTCTGCTTTCCGACCATCTTCCTGCTGCTTGCGCTCGCGGCGCTCATCGAGCCCGGCTTCGTCACCACCACCGTGCTGATCGCGGCAACTGCCTGGATGTGGGTGGCCCGCGTCGTCGAGGCCCAGGTGCGCTCCCTGCGGGAACGCGAGTTTGCGGTTGCTGCACTCGCGTTCGGCTCGTCGAACCTGCGGATCATGTTCCGCGAGCTGGTGCCCAACGCGGTCGCGCCGATCGTGGTGGCGGCGACGCTGAACGTCGCCAAGGCGATCCTGCTGGAGTCCTATCTCAGCTATCTCGGTTACGGCATCCAGCCGCCGGCGGCGAGCTTGGGCAACATGCTCAACAACGCACAGATCTATCTCACCAGCGCGCCCTGGCTCGCGATTGCGCCCGGCCTCGCCATCACGCTGGCGGTGACGAGCTTCAACTTCCTCGGCGACGGCCTGCGCGATGCGCTCGATCCGCGAATGAACATCCCATGATCTGCAAACTAGCGATAAGCAAGCTTGCTCCGATCGAACTGAATATCTGGAGTGCCCCATGTCCCCGCCGCTCACCCGTATAAACAGCGATGAACGCCTGCCGGCGCAGGTGGACGTCGTCGTCATCGGCGGCGGCGTGATCGGCGTCTCTGCGGCCTATCATCTCGCCAAGAAGGGGCTCACCGTCGCCCTGGTCGAGAAGGGCCATGTCGGCGGCGAGCAATCGAGCCGCAATTGGGGCTGGTGCCGCCAGCAGGGTCGCGCGCGTGAGGAGATCCCGCTGGCCCGCGAGGCGCTGCGCCTGTGGGAAGACATGCAGAACGATGCCGGCGTCGATGCCGGCTTCCGCCGCACGGGCGTGCTGTTCCTGACAAAGAGCAAGGACGAGCTCGCCAGCTGGGAACGATGGGCGGCAACGGCGCGCGAGATGCAGGTTCACTCGACCGTCCTGACGCCGGCGGAAGTCGCCGAGCGTCTGCCCGGCAATTCCGAGACATGGGTTGGCGGCCTGCACACGCCGAGCGACGGGCGCGCGGAGCCCTCGATGGCCGTGCCTGCGCTTGCGACCGCCGCACGAAAACACGGCGTCACCATTCATCAGGGCTGCGCCGCGCGTGGGTTGGAGACGCAAGGCGGCCGGGTGAGCGCCGTGGTCACCGAGAAGGGCTCCATTCGCACGCAATCAGTGCTGCTGTCCGGCGGAGCGTGGTCGTCGCTGTTCTGCCGCCGCCATGGCATCGAGCTGCCGATCGGCCTTGTCAATGCGACCGCGTGCCGGACCACGCCCGGGCCGGAGATTACCTCCGGTGCGCTCGGCACCGATTTCTATTGCATCCGCCGCCGCCTCGACGGCGGCTTTACGCTGGCGCTGCGCAACCGCGGCACGGTCGAACTGTCGCCCGATCTGTTCCGCTACGCGCGAACCTTCTGGCCGACCTATCTGCATCGCAAGAACGGGTTGAAACTGTCATTCGGCAAATCCTTCTTCGACCAGCTCACGCGGGGCACCAGTTGGAGCTTGGACAAGCCGTCGCCGTTCGAGACCGAGCGCGTGCGCGATCCCGCGCCTGACATGTCGCTGGTCAATGCCGCGCTGGCTTCGCTGATCAAGTCGAATCCTGAATTGAAGGACATCGAGATCGCGGAAGCCTGGGGCGGCACGATCGACTGCACGCCGGATACCATCCCGGTCATCTCGCCGGTCGACGCCATGCCCGGCTTCTTCCTCGCTACCGGCTTCTCCGGCCACGGCTTTGGCATCGGTCCTGCGGCCGGCAAGCTCGCCGCCGACATCGTGACGGGCGCGACGCCGCTGGTCGATCCCGCGGCCTACAGCCACAAGCGCCTGATCGACGGCCGCCGGCTCGCGCCGGTCAGCCCGTTCTGAGGGCCTTGCGGCATGACGGTTCTCTACAAGGCCAACATGGTTCGCGGCGCTGAATGGGCGGGCTTCTTCGCCGAGCGCGCGCCCGATGTGCCGTTCCGGCTCTGGCCCGACATCGGCGATCCCGCCAACGTCCGCTATCTCGTGGCGTGGGTGCCGCCGGACGACATCGCGACGACTTTCCCAAATCTCGAGCTCGTCTTCTCGGTCGGTGCGGGCGTCGACCAGTTCGACGCGTCAAAAGTTCCGCCGCACATTCCGCTGGTGCGCATGCTGGAGCCGGGCATTGCCGAGACGATGGTCGAATACGTCACCATGGCGGTGCTCGCGCTGCATCGCGACCTCCTGCCCTTCATTGCCCAGCAGAAGGAACAGGTCTGGCGCGAGATCCGGATCACGCCGGCCAAACGTCGGCGCGTCGGCGTGATGGGCCTCGGCCAACTCGGCCAGGCCGTGCTCGAACGGCTCAGAGCTTTCGATTTTCCACTTCTCGGCTGGAATCGCTCGCCGCGCGAGATCGAGGGCGTCGCCTGTTGCGCAGGCATGGAGACGTTGCCGGATTTCCTTGTGCAGACCGACATTCTCGTCTGCCTGTTGCCTTTGACCGATGAGACCCGCGGCATCCTGAACGCGGATCTGTTCGCGCGCCTGCCGCGCGGCGCGTCGCTCGTCAACGTCGGGCGTGGCCCGCATCTGGTCGAAGCCGACTTTCTCGCGGCGCTCGACAGCGGCGCGTTGTCGGGTGCCGTCCTCGATGTCGCCGAGCCGGAGCCGCTGCCTGCGGGTCACCCTTTCTGGAGCCATCCGCGCATCCTGGTCACGCCGCACAATGCCAGCATGACCACGCCGGATACGGCGGTCGATTTCGTGCTGGATGTGATCGCGCGCCACCGCCGCGGTGAAGAATTGCCGGGGCGTGTCGATCGTAGTCGCGGCTATTAGGACACTGGCATGAGCAGCGGCGCAAGGATACCTGACCACGTCGCTGCCAACGCGACGTCGCCGGTGCTGTCGGTCTCCGGCCTGACGACGTCCTTCATGCGCGAACGGCAATGGAGTCCCGTCGTCCGCGACGTGTCGTTCGATATTGCCTCGCGGGAAACCGTGGCGATCGTCGGCGAGTCCGGTTCGGGCAAGAGCGTCACCGCGCTCTCGATCATGCGGCTCATTCCGAAGGAGAACGGCCGCGTCGAAGGCAGCGTCCGGCTTGCCGGCCGCGACCTGCTGACGCTGGCCGAAGCGAGCATGAAGGACGTTCGCGGCAACGAAGTCGCCATGATCTTCCAGGAGCCGATGACGAGCCTCAATCCGGTGCTGACCATCGGCTTCCAGATTGCGGAAGCGCTGATCCAGCACCGCGGTCTGTCGCGTGCGGCGGCGGAGGTCGAGACCATCCGCCTGCTCGATCGTGTTCGCATCCCCGCGGCGAAATCGCGCTTCCACGAGCATCCGCATCGCTTCTCCGGCGGCATGCGCCAGCGCGTGATGATCGCGATGGCGCTGGCCTGCAAGCCGAGGCTGCTGATCGCGGATGAGCCGACCACGGCGCTCGACGTCACGATCCAGGCCCAGATCCTGGAGCTTCTGAAGGAGCTTCAGCAGGAAGAGGAGATGTCGATCCTCTTCATCACCCACGACATGGGCGTGGTTGCCGAGATCGCGGACCGCACCGTGGTGATGTATGGCGGCCAGGCGGTGGAAACCGACCATACCTCGCGCATCTTCGCAGCCCCTTCGCATCCCTATACGAGGTCACTGCTCGCGTCCGTGCCGCGCCTCGGCTCGATGGATGGGCGGACGCGGCCGATGCGTTTTCCGATCGTGGACAAGCAAGCGGGAACCTCGGACGAGCCGGCGGAGACGCCCGATACGGTCTCGATTGCCGAGCGACCGCTGCTCGAGGTCTCCAACCTCACGACGCGCTTTCCAATCCGCTCGGGCCTGTTCGGCAAGGTCTCGGGCCGCGTCCATGCGGTCGAGAACATCTCCTTCTCCTTGCGCGCCGGGGAGACGCTGGCGCTGGTCGGCGAATCCGGCTGCGGCAAGTCGACGACGGGCCGCTCCATTCTCAAGCTGACGGAGCCCGACAGCGGCACCGTTCTGGTCGACGGGCAGGATGTGCTGGCGATGAATGCCCGCACCTTGCGTGACTTTCGCAAGCAGATGCAGATCGTGTTCCAGGATCCGTTCGCGAGTCTCAACCCGCGCATGTCGGTGGGAACGGCGATTGCGGCCCCATTGCTCGCCAACGGGCTCGCCACGGCGTCGCAGGCGCGGGAGAAGGTCGCCGACCTGCTCGTTCGCGTTGGTCTCACCGCCGACATGGCCCCACGCTTTCCGCACGAATTCTCCGGTGGCCAGCGCCAGCGCATCTGCATTGCCCGCGCGCTCGCGCTCGGACCGAAGCTGATCGTCGCGGACGAAGCGGTTTCGGCACTCGATGTTTCGGTCAAGGCGCAGGTCGTCAATCTGATGCTCGATCTTCAGGCCAGCATGGGACTTGCCTATCTCTTCATTTCCCATGATATCGCTGTGGTCGAGCGCATGAGCCATCGCGTCGCGGTGATGTATCTCGGCGAGATCGTCGAGACCGGCCCGCGCGCGGCCCTGTTCGGCAATCCGCAGCATCCCTATACGAAGAAGCTGATGGCGGCCGTGCCGGTGCCCGATCCAGCGCGCCGCGGCACCAGGCGCCAGGTAGCGAACGACGAGATCAGAAGCCCGGTGCGCTCGCCCGATTACCAGCCGCCCGTGCGCCAATATCGCGAGGTGTCGCCGGGCCACGTCGTCCAGGTCTGGGGCGAGGAATGGTCCAACTGACGTGCGCAGGCCGCAAATCCTTTCCAAAATGCACGATGAGGTCGCGCAGCGATCTGCCGGGCAGGTCAACGGTTGTGTCCTTCGCCCTGCCGGGCCTGTTACATCACGCTGAAATCACAATGAAATCATCGCGTCGCGACCCGGTGCGACGGCCGGCCGCGCCAGCTTCGTGCTATGCGCTGCAGCTGGACCGTTGGCCGTCGATCTCCGATAATGCGCGGATCTCGGGAAGGCCGGCGAAGGCGTGCCTTTACGGATGGATTTACTAGAATGACACAAGCAGGCGTCTACGGGCAGAGGCTCGGGCAGGGCCTTCGCTCCGAGCAAGCACCGGTCCTGATCACGCGTTCGCTGCACAGCGCCGAGCTCGCGGTCACCGAGGTTCGCAACGACGATCCGACGCCGGATATTTCCGGTTCCCTGGCTGCGGAAGATGCCTATCTCCTCAGCCTGAAACTCCGCGACTATCCGGATTGCGAATGCTGGGAGGAGGGCCGCTGTGTCACCAAGGCGGATGTTCGCGCAGGTGCGACCTATCTGTACGACCTCAAGCGCGACCCGCGCTATGTGATCGACAAGCCGTTTCACTCGCTCTTCTTCTATTTGCCGCGCTCGGCGCTCAACGGCATTGCCAGGCAACCGGGCGGGCCGCGCGTTGGCGAGCTCAGCTACGAGCCAGGTGTCGGTCATGACGACGAGGTCGTTCGACATGTCGGTGCCTCCTTGCGGCAAGGACTGTGCCGGCCCGACGAGACCAACCAGCTTTTCGTCGATCACATGATGCTTGCGCTCACCGCCCATGTCGCCCAGACCTATGGTGGGCTGAAGCCAGCCGCAGAACCGAGCCGCGGCGGTCTCGCGCCATGGCAGGTGAAACGTGCGTGTGACCGGCTCGATTCCGATCTCTCGGGCAAGATCGCGCTGCAGCTGATCGCGACCGAGCTTGGTCTGTCAGTCAGCCACTTCTCACGCGCGTTCCGGATCTCCACCGGACTGCCGCCGCATCAATGGCTGCTTCAGCAGCGCGTCAAGGCGGCCAAGCAACTTATGACAGTTCGCGACCTGCCGTTGTCCGAGATTGCCATATCGGCCGGATTTGCCAATCAGAGCCATTTCACGCGGGTGTTCTCGTCCATCGTCGGCGTCAGTCCGGGCGCATGGCGCCGCGAAACGGATGGCGGACGGGACAAGACTTGAATTTACCGGCGCTTCGCCAGCGAGATCGTGTAGGCCGTGCGGCGCGCCGCAAAGATCTCGTCCGGCGGATGGCCGATGCCGTCGGCAAGATTGACGGGATTGAAGATGGATCCGTCGCAGGCCTCGTTGGTCTCGAGGCTGGTGATGACGATCGTCCCTAGCCGCACCTGCTCACGGTTGTCCTCGTCCGGCCATCGCAGGGTCACGTCCATGGTGGGATCGCCGGGACGGTCGAGCAAGGCCATCACGTTGAAGCGGACATCGCCGGCTGCGATCCTCCGCGCGAGATCGTCATGCAGGAAATCAGCCGACTTCGCCCTCGCTTCGTCCTCGCTCAAGGTGACGTCACCGCCCACAGGCGCGACCTTGAACTTGATGAAGCGGGTTTCACCCTTGGCGTTCGTCGCGGGAAAGGCGTGCACGCCCCAATAAGTCGTGGCGGCAAAGCTGCCGGGCAGCCGGCGTGCCGCGACGTAATTCGCCTGGTTCAGTGTTTCAGGATTGGCCGCGGAAAAGGCCCGGACCTTCTCGATGTCAGGCTTGCCGTCCGCGCCTGGGATGCGCGCCTCGAGGAAGGCGAGCATCTGGTCGAGCGTCCGTGCAAAATGCACCGGAGCGGTTTCCGTCAGGATGTCCGAGCGATGCGCGTCGTCGCCAAGCCTGAAGCTGAAGCCGCGCAGGACGAGATTGTTGGTGTCGGTCACCCCGGGATTGCCGCCGCCAACGGAGAAGCGCGCGAGCACCCGCGACGGCTTGGTGAAGCTCAGCGATCGCGTGATCTCTGCCGCGCGATCGGACGGGGCATAGGTCCCGCGCACACATCGACCCTTGGCGAAGCTCGCGCGCACCTTCGGCGGATTGCCTGCGACCGCCTTCAATGCATCGACGACCGCGGCGGGTGTTGCAGCGGGGGTGGGAAGTTCGGACATGGCTTGGCCTCCGGCGCGAGCGGCATGGCCAGGTTTTAGGTCTGGTGCAGCGCCGGCGTCTTTCCCAAAGCCGCGCTGCCTTGTCCGATCCTGCTGATTGCTTGCTCGCGCTTCGGGAATTCACGTGGGCAAAACATGGTATGAGTGGATAGATCTGATGTCGGCGAGACGCGGGACAACTTGTTTACTGATGGCTCTTTCAGCTCCCGCGCTCCCGGGTCTCGCGACGATGCAGACTTGTCCTCCGGAAATTGTGATCGGATAGAGCAACGGGGAACCGCGTTATGTGAACCGTCTCATATTTCACCACTCTCTTTTCGAGCTATCACTCCCGCAAGAAATTGCCGCACCCGGACTTAACTGACAGGCACGGGTGAGATGCAATGCCTGCGTAGCCGCGTGCTCGCAGCTTTGGATTGGCTCTCGTCTTGCTCACGAGCAAGCCAGCCCCATCACTCAGCACAGATTTTTCAGAAGTTGGAATCAAGGCAATCGCAAAACGCGTCCACGAGGCTGCCTCTATTCGGGGTCGGCCGGTAGGTCGCTACTTACCTAAGAAGGAGACCCCCAATGAAAATTAGTGATGCAATTTCCAGCGCATTTTCCCTAACGAGGGGCTCCGGCAATCTTCGGATCGCTCGTTCCGGTCTGATCAGGTCGGCCCATCTTCTTGAAAGAATAGGGCTCGCAGCCGTTGGGGCCTCTTGCGGCCTCTATGTGGGTGCGGCCCTGTTGCGTGAGAAAGGCGGACTGTTTGAAAGCGGCTGGATCGTGCTGATAACGATGCTCTACGGAGCTCTTAGCTATTACGTCGGAATTGATTTGTCTCGCAGTGTCGCGCGGAAGTCGATTTCGAGCACCTCGGAAGAGTGGAATGGTTCCGAGCCGGCTGAGATTATGAGTGCGGCCGGAACGTTCGGCGCCGCGATTGCCGCAACTCTGTCCGTCAGCATCCTTGTCCTTGATCATAACCCAGCCAATGGGCTGATAGCCTTTGTTGCCGGCTGTTGGGTGGTTGGTTCTTCGCTCCAAGTCGCGGCGGGCACGATGGCTCGCAACTACGAAGCACGCATGGACAAGCAATGAAGGAATTGTGCTCACCCAATAACGTCTGCTTGGCGTCATGACGAGAGCACAAGCCGCAGCGCTGGATTCGGCTTCAGGTCCCGAGTGAGTCGTGATCACTCATCGCAACCTCTGTCGTGCAACGCTGCGTGAAGACGATGTTGGGTAGCGCAGTCTTTCGCACCGGGCGGCGACCCGGCTTGGAAGCCGTGTCGGTACTGAGTAACCTAAATTATCGCACAACAAACAAGACGTGCCATCATGGCGATGTTGGGATATCGTCCCCGCGCCGTGGTCCAAAATCCTGCTAACCGCCAACCACACGATCGGTGGAGCCAATGCAGATTGCGGAGTGGCTCGACAAACTGGGGCTTGGGCAATACGCAGAGCGTTTTGCCCAGAATGCAATCGACGTGGGCATCCTCCCCGAACTGATGGACGAGGACTTTGATAAGCTCGGAGTCCTGCTAGGCCATCGCCGCAAAATGCTGCGTGCTATTGCCGACCTCGATCCAGCCGCGTTGATCGCATCGCCGACGCCTCCTCAGGACGCCGAGCGGCGCCACCTCACCGTTATGTTTTGCGATCTGGTCGGCTCGACCGCGCTCTCGGCGCGTCTCGATCCCGAGGATATGTGGGAAGTGATCCGGGCCTACCGCGCCGCCTGCGCGAGCGTCGTTGCGGCTTATGACGGCAGGATAGCCAGGTTCGTCGGCGACGGAATACTCGTCTATTTCGGCTATCCTCGCGCCCACGAGGATGATGCGGAGCGCGCAGTGCGAGCGGGTCTCGACACTATCTCCGCAATTGGGCAGCTCAAAACAGGCGCCGACGAACGGGTTGAACTGCGCATCGCAATTGCGACAGGGCTTGTGGTGGTCGGTGACCTCATCAGCGGAGATGCGTCAGAGGAACAGGCAACCGTCGGCGACACACCAAACCTTGCCGCTCGGCTCCAGAGCCTGGCGGAACCGGGCGCGGTCGTCGTTGCTTCGTCGACGCGCCGGCTGCTTGGTGATCTCTTCACGTTTCGCAATCTCGGCCGCCGTGAGGTCAAGGGCATAGCCGAACCCATCGCAGTCTGGGCGGTGGAGGGAGCGATCGCATCCGAGAGTCGCTTCGAGGCGGTCCGCGCGGTACGCTCGATCGGTTTTGTCGGCCGCAGGGACGAGATCGAGTTCACTCTCTCGCGCCAGCGGCTGGCATGGCAGGGGCAGGGGCAGATGGTATTGATTTCTGGCGAAGCGGGCATCGGCAAGTCGCGCATTGTCGCAACGCTGTCCGAAAGCCCCTCGTTGGGGGCTCACCGCCGGGTGCGATATCAGTGTTCGCCCTACCATATCAACAGTGCGCTCCATCCCTTTGTCGCGCAGCTCGAGCGCGCCGCCGGCATCAGGTCGCACGACACGCCTGGGCAAAAGCTCGACAAGCTCGAGGCAATGCTGGCGCTTGGAACACAGCAGGTCGCCCAAGCGACACCGCTCATTGCGGCTCTCCTTTCGATTCCCACCGACGACCATTGTCCGCCGCTGAGTTTGAGCCCGGCGCAGCAGCGGCGACAGACATTTGCCGCCCTTCTGGATCAGCTTGAGGGGTTGGCGCGAGAGCAACCCCTGCTGATTATCTGCGAGGATATGCATTGGGCCGATGCCACGACACTTGAACTGTTCGATCTCGCGGTCGATCGGATCAGAGGCCTGCCGATACTCGTGCTCATGACATCCCGGCCAGAGTTCGAGCCCTCCTGGTCGGGCCTTGCCAACGTTAGTCTGTTGCGGCTCGACCGACTCGATCGGCAGGACTCGCGCGCGCTGGTCGAACAGGTAGCCGTTGGTCGTCAGCTGCCACGCGAGATGATGAAGCAGATCATCGATAGGACGGATGGCATCCCACTATTCGTCGAGGAATTGACCAAGATGGTGCTGGAGTCCGGGCTACTCGTCGAAGATGCCGGGCGCTATCGCCTCGATAATCCGCTCCCGCCGCTCGCTATTCCCGCGACGCTGCAGGATTCGCTGATGGCGCGGCTTGACCGGCTGGCCCCGGTCAAGGAGTTGGCGCAGATAGGCGCCGCCATCGGTCGCGACTTCTCATACGCGCTGCTGAGATATGTGGCGGGACGCGATGATCTGACGCTGAGCGCTGCGCTAGCGCAACTCGAAGAGGCCGAACTGCTGGTGCGTCGCGGGGCTCCGCCCGAAGCAAACTATAGTTTCAAGCACGCTCTCGTTCAGGAAGCGGCCTACGAGAGCCTGCTCAAGAGCAAACGGCAGGTGCTTCACAAGCGCATCGGCGATGTCCTGCGCGAGAAGTTTCCAGTCGTCGCCGAGACTGAGCCGGAAGTTCTGGCACACCACTTCACTGAGGCGGGGCTGAACGAGGTCGCCCTCGAATGGTGGCGCAAGGCGGGCCTGCAGGCGCTGAAACGCTCCGCCTATTCCGAGGCGATTGCACATCTCGGCAAGGCGATTGCCGTCGCCGATGAGCTGCCCGATGAGCTTGACCGGATGATGAGTAGGCTACATCTTCAAATCGCATATGGCCGTGCATTACGGGGCAGCCTCGGGCACAGCGCTCCCGAAACGGTAGCCGCATGGACGCGCGCCCGACAGTTCGCAGCCGACATCAATGATCCGGTTGAACTTGCGCCAGTCCATTCGGGTCTCTTCAATGCCTGCCTGACACACGGCGAACTCGCGCCGATGCGGGCGCTGGTGGATGCTATCGTGAACGCCGCTGAACGGCGACCGGACTCACCGGTGGCCGCCGTCGTTGCACATTGGACGGGCGGGGTTACCTGCTGGTTCGGGGGCGACTACTTGAACGCGAGAGTACATCTTGAGAAGGCACTAGAGATCTATGGTGACGAGCCGGATCCCGCGACGTTTAGGGGCTCGGCACTGGATCTCCCATTCGTGATCATGAGGTTTCTTGCCCTGGTGCTTTGGCCGCTTGGCAGGATCGCTCGCGCACGTCGCCTCGCCGTGGAAGCGATAAGTGCTTCCGGAGAAAAACGGGCGCTTTCTCAGGCCAATGCGCTTGTTCATCGAGCTGTGTTCGACGGACTATGCGGGGGCATGTTGCAGCAAACAGAGACGATCCTGGCGCTCGGTCTCGCTCGCGACCACACGATGCCGCTGTATGTGGCCGCCGGCACCTACCTGAATGGCCTGGCCAAGTGGCGTGCCGGCGACGGAATGGCCGGGCTAACGGAAATGCGTCGCGGCTGGACCTTGCTGCACGAGAATGACTGCTACCTCTGTGAGCCGTTTTGGGGGATGCATGTCGCGATGGCGGATGCAGAGTCGGGCCGACTCGAAAACGGGCTGGAAATCTTGAGCGGATTGATCGCATGGGCGGGGCAATCCGGTCAGCATTGGCTTGATGCCGAGCTGCATCGCGTCTACGGGGAGCTTTTGTTGCGTCATGATCCTTCGGACCTAGCCAGTGCCGAAAATGCGCTAAACCGAGCGCTGGAAATCGCACGGCACCAACAGGTGAAGACTTTCGAGCTGCGCAGCGCCCTTGGACTTGCACGCCTGCACAAGACAAATGGCCGAGCGGGCGCGGTATCCGAGGTGCTCGCTCCCGTGCTCGCTGAATTCGATGCGGAGCGCAATCTTCCCGAAGTCGTTGAAGCCAGAGAGCTGCTCAAGCAAGTGCATTAGGCACGTGCGGTTTCTCTAGCTGGCCGTTTGGTCAGGAAAGGCGTCGAGATCCTGTCTCCGGTCGCCTCACTGCAATGCGCGTTGAAGTTCGCTCGTGACGTACGGGCCAGGGGCTGACGGGTTACGAATTCACGTGCACGAAATCCCGCAGCAGCGGGTAGATCTCGTTGTTCCAGCGCTTGCCCGAGAACACGCCGTAATGGCCGACGCCAGCCTGCATGTGGTGGACGCGGCGGTAGGCGCGCACGCCGGTGCAGAGGTCTTGCGCGGCCAGCGTCTGGCCGATCGAGCAGATGTCGTCCTTCTCGCCCTCGACCGTCATCAGCCCCATGCGGCTGACGGCCTTGGTGTCCACCGGACGTCCCCGATGCATCAGCTTGCCCTGGGGCAGAAGATGCTCCTGGAACACGTCGCGCACGGTCTCGATGTAGAACTCGGCAGGCAGGTCCATCACGGCGAAATATTCGTCGTAGAAGGTCTTGATGCTGGCCGCCTTCTCCTTCTCGCCCTTGGCGATGTGATCGGCGAGATCGATGTGCTGCTTGATGTGGCGCTCGAGATTCATCGAGACGAAGGCGGTGAGCTGCACGAAGCCGGGATAGACTTTCCGCAAGGCACCGCGGCACTGCATCGGCACGTAGTTGATCAGGTTCTGCTCGAACCAGTCGATTGGCCTGCTCTTGGCGAATTCGTTGACCCTGGTCGGCTGGATGCGCGTGTCGATCGGGCCGGCCATCAGCGTCAACGTCGCCGGCCGCGAAGGATGGTTGCCCTCGCACATGATCGCTGCGGCCGCGAGCGCCGAGACCGAGGGCTGGCAGATCGCGACCATATGCGGGCGCGGGCCCAATTGGCCGAGGAAGTCGATGAGATGCTCGGTATAGTCGTCGAGCCCGAAACGGCCCTCGCTGCGGGGAATGTCGCGCGGATTGTGCCAGTCGGTGATGTAGACGTCGTGGTCCTGGAGCAGCGTCTTCACGGTGCCGCGCAGCAGCGTCGCGAAATGGCCGGACATCGGCGCCACCAGCAGCATGCGTGGCTGCTCGCCCACGCCCTCCTTCTTGAAACGCAGCAGCGAGCCGAACGGGGTCGCGTAAGCGATCTCCTCGGTCACGGCGACCTCGCGATTGCCGACCATGACGCTGTCGATGCCGTAGGCGGGGCGGTGATAGGTGAGGGTGGAGCGGGAGATCAGCTCCAGCGCGGCCGACAGCCGGCCGACGACCTGATCCGACAAGCCCTGCGGCACCAGATTGAGGAATTTGAGCGCGGACGAAGCGCCCGACCGCCACGGCGCCGTCAGGTCCATTTGGTTCTGAAAGGCCTGATAATACATCGACATCATACTGAAACGCCCACCTGTCCCGTGCTGCTATGCAATATCGGAGCCAAACCCGGGATGGGCCGCCCTCAAGATTGGCACGTCGCTTGCTGCTCTTTTTGCGGGAAGCACAGGCACTGCGCACTCCCGCAGTCCGGGCGGGGTGCATGTCTTAGGCGTGAGTCACAGGCGTGAGGGAAGGCCACATGGCGAAGGCGACACTGACCATCAGCAGCAAGAACTATTCGTCCTGGTCGCTGCGTGGCTGGCTGCTGACGAAATTTTCCGGGCTCGATTTCGAGGAGATCGTCACCGCGCCGGACGACGCGTCGGCGCGCGCCGAAATCCTGCTGTTGTCGTCGTCGATCCTGGTGCCGTGCCTGCGGCACGACGGCGCGGTCGTCTGGGATACGCTGGCGATCGGCGAATATCTCAACGAGGCGATGCCGAATGCAGGGCTGTTGCCCGCGGATCGCGTCCAGCGCGCGCATTGCCGCTCGATCTGCGGCGAAATCCATTCCGGCTTCACCACCTTGCGCGCCTCGCTGCCGGTCAATTTGAAGGGGCACTTCCCCGGCTTCAAGATCTGGTCGCGCGCGCAGGCCGACATCGATCGCGTCTGGGCGATCTGGCGCGACTGCCTGGACAAATCGGGCGGGCCCTTCTTGTTTGGCGAGACCCGCACCATGGCTGACGCGATGTACGCACCGGTAGTGACGCGCTTCGTGACCTATAACGTCAAGCTCGAGCCGCAACTGCAGGCCTATGCCGATACCATCATGGCCATGCCGGAGATGAAGGAATGGATCGCGGCGGCAAGGGATGAGCCGGCCGAGATCGAGGAGCTCGAGGTCGAATATTAGGCAGGCCGGCTGCCATCTGCCTGTTTTGGGAGCGAGCATCCAACCGCCGCACCCAGCCGTCATGTCATTGAAGCCGTTAACTTTTGACGCCGGTGGCCGGCTGGCCCTGCTCAGGCGCTGCGCAGATATTGTGTGCGCCTGGTGGCCAGTTGCGACATCTAGCCGTGAACAGGCGCGTACGGGGCCCTGCGGCTGATTCGGACGTGATTCGTTCGGGCCGCGTTCCGAAGGTTAAGACGGGACGCGGCCCCGTTGCATTTTGAGACAGAAATCAGTGCTCAGGCCACGCCCGAATGCTTCATGCGCGGGACGCGCCAGCCGATAACGGTAGCTTCGACTGCGACACCAGCCGTGTGGTTCTGCCAGCGTCCCTCGACATAGCGGCAGGCGAACGGCAGCTGATAAGTCCCGCTGTGGTCCTCGCACAGCACTTCGACTGCAAGGCCAGGCGGCGGTTCTCCGGCGCCGTCGAATTCCGCCAGTCGTCTGTCGCGCGTTGCCATCAAAAACTCCCCTAAACAAAGCCGCGAAAGGAGCGCCCATTTCCTCCGCGTGCAGATCATCGCTCCCCGTCCGAGGGAACAGCCGCAAGCTCAACGCGAGAATGCGGTGCGAGTGTGGTAGCCTCGACAGGCTGCGTGCAAAAAGCGCACATTGCCGTGATTGATTTGACGAGGAACCTGCATGCTGCTTCGAAGCACCGGCGCTTGTTTCGCGATGGTACTCGCCACGCTGGCGATTGTGTCGGTCCGCGCGCAGGACGTGCCCGGCATCGAGATCTGCACCGTCGAGAAGACCATGGAGCGCCGCACCAGCTGCCTCCAGAGCAATGTCGACTTCCTCCAGAAGACGATCACCAAGCTGAACCTCGATCACCAGCAGAAGCTGGACGCCGCGGCTCGCCAGATCGATGCGTTGAAGACGACCGTGGCCGGTTTGCAGAAGACGCTCGGCGATCTCCAGGCCGCGCAGGCGAAGACCGCCGAGGATGTGAAGAAGAAACAGGATGCGCCGCCGCCAAAGGATGCGGCGAAATAGCCGCCGCGCTCAGGCGACGCGATATCGCTCCATCACGCTGCGATCGGGCTCATGGCCGAGCCCAGGTCCGGTCGGCACCGCGACATGGCCGGTGGCATCGACATCGGCGCGGCCGCCCCAGAGGCAGGCCTCGCGCTTCAGGTAAAACATCTCGACGAACCCGTCGTCGCGCCCCGCCAGGAGATGCAAGGTCGCCAGCAGGCCGGGGCCGAAATACGGGGAGTGCGGAACGACCTTGACGCCGACCCGATCTGCGAGCGCTGCAACCTTGAGAAATTCCGTGATGCCGCCGACCTTGATCACGGACGGCTGGGCGTGGCTGACCGCGCCCGCATCCATCATCTGGCGAAATTGATATTCGGTGCAGGCGTTCTCGCCGGCGGCGACACCGAGCCCGCCCTTGCTGCGGACTTCGGCGAGCGCCGCAAAATCCTCCGGCGGCCAGACCGGCTCCTCCAGGAACATCGGCTGCGCGTCCCGGCATGTGCTGGCGAACGCGATCGCCTCTTCGCCTGATAGCGGGCAGTTCATGTCCACCATCAGCGGAATGCCGGGCCCGATCGCCGCGCGGGCGGCAAACACCGCCGGCGCCGTGGTCTCGTGCAGCTTGATGGCGCCGTAGCCGAGCGCGAGCGCCTTCTTGCATTCGGCGGCGATATTGTCGGGCGAGCCGATCCGCAACAGGCTCGCATAGGCCGGAATGGCCGGGCGCCTGGTGCCGCCGAGCAGGCGGTGCAGCGGCACGTCCTTGATCTTGGCGGCGAGGTCCCACAGCGCGATGTCGAGCCCGGAGATCGCGAACATGGTGATGCCGTAACGCCCGAACAGATGCAGGTTACGCTGGATCTGCTCCATGACCGCGGGAATGCCGGCGGCATCGGGAACCTCCAGCCCGCGGGCCTGCGGTGCGATCATTTCCTCGACGGCACTGCGCGTGGTGCGGGGGCAGACATAAGCAAAGGCATCGCCCCAGCCTGTCAGCCCGGCGTCGGTGGTGACCTCGACGATCACCATGTCGAGGGCGGTGATGGCGGAAGCGCCCTGACGGAAGCTCGCGACACCGGCGTCATAGGGGATGCGGATATGGTGCGGCCGCACATCGGTGATCTTCATGACACGGTTCCTCCTGCTTTCTTATGAGCGGTTTCAAGAACAACCCGAGTGTAGCCATGAACGCCCGGACGTTGCCAGAGGCTGGTCCGGCGTTATCCTCTTGCGGGACCGCAACGCCGATCAAGCGAAACCCGCGGACTTCCATGCATCATGGTCGCGCTTCGAACGAGAGAAACGCCATGAACCCAGCCCAGCGCGCGCTCTGGTATGTCGAGAGCCATCTGGCCGAGCCGATGACGCTCGACGAGATCGCTGCGATATCGGGCGTGTCGCGGTTCCACATCGTGCGCGCGTTTGCCGCAGCCACCGGCCTGCCGGTGATGCGGTACGTGCGCGCGCGGCGGCTGAGCGAAGCGGCGCGCAGTCTTGCGAACGGCGCGCCGGACATCCTGTCGCTGGCGCTGGAGGCGGATTACGGCTCGCACGAAGCATTCACCCGCGCGTTCCGCGACCAGTTCGGCACCACGCCCGAAGCGGTGCGGGCCGCGCAATGCACCGGCCATCTCAAGCTTCAGGAGCCGATCCTCATGGACTCAACCATCGCAGACAAACTCGCCACCCCGCGCTTCGAAACCACAAGGGCCTTCCTCGTCGCAGGCATCAACGAGCGCATCTCCTGCGACAACGGCGCGGCCATTCCTGGACTGTGGCAGCGCTTCCACCAGGAGGTCGCCGACATTCCCGCGCGCGTTGGACCCGTCGCCTATGGCGTCTGCTGCAACGGCGACGATGCCGGCAATTTCGACTACATCGCCGGCGTCGAGGTCGCCGATTTCTCCGAGCTGCCGCGCCGCTTCGGCCGTATCCGTATCCCCGAGCAGCGCTACGCGGTGTTCACCCACGCCGACCACGTCGCCTCGATCAGGCGTACCGTCAACGCGATCTGGAATCAGTGGCTGCCGGCCTCCGGCCTGAAGGCTGCCGATGCACCGAATTTCGAGCGCTACGACGAGAACTTCGATCCCGCCACCGGCAATGGCGGCCTGGAGATTTGGATACCCGTGCGAGATTAGCGCGCAACGCTGGCATACCATCCCGCTTGCTTGGCAAGCCTCGGCGACTTTGTCATAACCGCAGGCAATCTTGCGTGTGGGACCCGTGCCGGACATCCCGTGCAAGTCATAACAAGCAGCCGGGAGGGTCCCACATGTCCAACGTCCGCGTTCTCGCCACCGACCTCGAATTTCCCGAAGGGCCGGTCGTGATGCCGGACGGCTCGGTCGTGCTGGTGGAAATCCGCGGCCAGCGCCTGACCCGCATCCATCCCGACGGGCGCAAGGAGATCGTCGCGAAGATTCCGGGCGGCCCGAACGGTGCAGCCCTAGGCCCCGACGGCAAGATCTACATCTGCAACAATGGCGGTTTTTCCTGGATCCCGACCCGCAACATGATCATGCCGGGTCCGCAGCCCGACGATTATCTCGGCGGCTCGATCCAGCGTGTCGATCTGCAATCGGGCCAGATCGAAACCGTCGTGACGCGTTGCGGCGAGCACGATCTGCGCGGGCCGAACGATCTGGTGTTCGACAAGCAGGGCGGCCTCTGGTTCTCCGATCTCGGCAAGCGCCGCGCGCGCGAGATGGACGTCGGCGGCATGTACTATCTCAAGCCCGGCATGAAAGAGATTGTCGAAATCGTCCACGGCGTGTTGCCGGCAAACGGCATCGGCCTGTCGCCGGACGAGGCCACCGTCTACATCGCGGAGACGCCGACGGGCCGGCTCTGGGCCTACGAGCTCTCCGCGCCCGGCACGCTGAAGCCACGCGACGTGATCTATCGCGGCGAGCGGGGCAAACCGATCTGCGGCCTCGGCGGCTACCAGATGTTCGACTCGCTGGCGGTCGAAGCGAACGGCAATGTCTGCGTCGCCACCCTCGTCTCCGGCTGCATCTCGGTGATCGCGCCCGATGGCACCCTGGTCGAGCAGGTCCCGACCGGCGACCGCGTCACCACCAACATCGCCTTCGGCGGCCCCGAGCTGAAGACCGCCTACATCACGCTCTCAGGCAAGGGCGAGCTGATCGCCATGGACTGGCCGCGCGGCGGTTTGCCGTTGAATTTCCTGAACAAGTGAGCCAAGCCGTCATTGCGAGGAGCGAAGCAATCCGGCAGACCCTCACCCTGAGGAGCGCGCCCTTCGCGCGCGTCTCGAAGGGCGAGGCCACCAGCAGGGCCTTCATCCTTCGAGACGCGCGTGCCGCGCTCCTCAGGATGAGGAGCTGACAGCCTGGATTGGTTCGCTTCGCTCGCAATGACAACAGAGAGAGACCTGCAATGCCCTGGCCTGATCCCATCACCCTGCGCGGACAGCATGCCGGTCTGGAGCCGCTGTCGCATCAGCACCGCGAGGGGCTGATCGAGGCCGTGAAGGATGGTGAGCTCTCCACCATCTGGTACACCGCGATTCCGACGCCGGACAACATGGGCAAGGAAATCGACCGCCGGCTCGGTCTTCAGGCCGCGGGCTCGATGCTCCCCTTCACCGTGTTAGATGGCAGCGGCAAGATCGTGGGCATGACGACCTACATGAACATCGATGCCGCCAACCGCCGCGTTGAGATCGGTTCGACCTGGTATGGCAAGAGCGCGCAGCGCGGCCCGCTCAACACGCAGTGCAAGCTGCTGCTGCTCACCCACGCCTTCGAAACCCTGGACTGCATTGCGGTGGAATTCCGCACCCACTTCTTCAATCACCAGAGCCGCCGCGCCATCGAGCGCCTGGGCGCCAAGCAGGACGGCATCCTGCGCAGCCACCAGGTCGCGCCCAACGGCACGCTGCGCGACACCGTGGTCTACAGCATCACCGCGGCCGAATGGCCGACCGTGCGAATGCATTTGAATTATCAACTCAACGACAAGCCGCGCTAGAGCGGCCGAGGCACCATGGACAGATTTGATTATGTGATTATCGGCGCGGGCTCCGCCGGTTGCGTGCTCACCAGCCGGCTGAGCGAAGACCCCAACACCAGCGTCTGCGTGCTCGAGGCGGGCCCGAGCGACTGGCATCCCTACATCCATCTGCCGGCAGGCTTCATCAAGACCTTCCATATGAAGAGCATCAACTGGGCCTACCAGCAGGAGGTCGGGCCCTGGACCGGCGGGCGCAGCATCTACGCGCCGCGCGGCAAGACGCTCGGCGGTTCGTCCTCGATCAACGGCCATATCTACAATCGCGGCCAGCGCATGGATTTCGACACCTGGGCGCAGATGGGCAATCGCGGCTGGGGCTATGCCGACGTGCTGCCCTACTTCCGGCGGCTGGAGAAGCGCGTCGGCGAGGGCGAGGACGTTTACCGCGGCCGCGACGGCAATCTCACCGTTACCACCATGAACTGGCGCGATCCGCTTTGCGAAGCCTTCATGGAAGGCGCGGTGAGCCTCGGCATTCCACGCAACCCCGACTACAACGGCGCGAAGCAGGAAGGCGTCTCTTATTGCCAGCGCACCATCGATAAGGGCTTGCGCGTCTCCGGCGCCACCGCCTTCCTCAAGCCCGCGATGAAGCGGCCGAACGTGCACGTCCACACCCACGCGCACGCGACCGAGATCATCTTCGAAGGCAAGCGCGCCGTCGGCGTGCGCTACATGAAGGGCGGCTCTGGCGGCACGCCGGTCGAGGTCCGCGCCAACAAGGAAGTGATCCTGTCCGGCGGCACCTATAATTCACCGCAGCTGTTGCAGTTGTCCGGCATCGGCTCACCGGATCTGTTGCAGGCCCACGGCATCGCCGTGCGTCACGCGCTTCCGGTCGGCGAGGGCCTGCAAGATCACTACGCGCCGCGCACGGTCGCGCGCGTCAAAGACATCAGGACTATCAACGAGCTCCGCCGTGGTCTGTCGCTCTGGGTCGAAGCGCTGAAATGGGCTACCACGC
This sequence comes from Bradyrhizobium sp. i1.15.2, assembly GCF_040548425.1. Lineage (NCBI taxonomy): Bacteria > Pseudomonadati > Pseudomonadota > Alphaproteobacteria > Hyphomicrobiales > Nitrobacteraceae > Bradyrhizobium > Bradyrhizobium sp. i1.15.2. The sequence goes on from NZ_JBEPRQ010000024.1 coordinate 38,273, forward strand.
GCGGCGGCCTGCTGTCGCTGTCGCCGACCATGGTCTATTGCTTCTGGCACTCCGGCGAGAGTGCGGATTCGTCCGATCTCCAGCTCACCTTCACACCGGCGAGCTACAAGGAAGGCGTGCAGGGCCAGCTCGAGGACGAGCCCGGCATGACGGTGGCCTCCTGGCAGCAGCGCCCCGAGAGCCGCGGATATGTCCGCATCCGTTCGTCTGATCCGTTCGCGCCGCCGATCATCCAAACCAACTATCTCGACGCCGAGCTCGACCGCCGCGTCATCGTCGGCGGCATGAAGCTTGCGCGCAGGCTTTTGAAGAGCGCGCCGCTGTCGCCCTATTACGCCTACGAGGATTTCCCGGGTCCCAACATCAACACTGACGACGAATTCCTGGCCGCAGCCACCGAGCGCGGCACCACCACCTTCCACCCCGGCTGCACCTGCCGCATGGGCCCGGCGGATTCGACCTGGGCGGTGGTCGACGACCAGCTCCGCGTTCACGGGGTGCAAGGTCTCCGCGTCATCGACGCCTCCGTGATGCCGCGCATGATCTCGGCCAACCTCAATGCCTCCACCATGATGATCGCCGACCGCGCCTCAGACCTCATCCGCGGCAAGCAGCCGATGGAAGCCGCGCGCGTGCCGGATGCGGCGGTGGCGTGACCTTGTAGGGTGGGTTAGCGAAGCGTAACCCACCACGCCTCTCGACGCGGAGACAAAGGAGGTGGGCTACGCTGACGCTGACCCACCCTACAAGCTGCAAGACGTAGGCGACGTGCTTGAACGACTGGAGCGCTGGTATGCGGCTCAATGCAATGGAGATTGGGAGCATACCTACGGTATAACGATCGAGACGTTGGATAATCCCGGCTGGAATTTCAAGGTGGAGCTAAGGGATACATATTTGTCCGGCCGGACTTTCGAAGAAGTTGCCGAGCCTCAATCAAGCGATCATCGGAAGTTTTTTCATTGTCGCGTGAAGGACGATGTGTTCGCGGGGGCCTGTCCTCCTGACAGGCTCGGCGAAGTCATTTCGATCTTCTTGCGCGGGGCTGAAACGCGCTCGGCGGAGCAGATCGAAAAGCTCGCAAGGTAGACCGGATGGTCCAAGCCGGTACCCGGCCTTCCCTGCACCCTCTTTGTTTGAAGGAGGTGATGGAGAGAGCATAGCTCGGGCGGATGCGCCGCGAGGATGCGATTTGAAATGCGAGTTGGAGAAGGCGATGCTCGCCCTTGCTCCGTCATTGCGAGCGCAGCGCGCAGCGAAGCAATCCAGTCTGTCACCGCGGGGGGATTCTTATCGAAAGGTCACGCGGTATGGCCCTGGCTTTCGCCAGGACGACCCGTAGGTTGCACTGTGCTTCAATTTTACGATTTCAGCCCGTATTTTCTTCGTGCAACTGCTGGTTCGCGCGCAAGGCGGCGTTTTCCTTGCGGAATCACACAGGACTTGGGTGTGGCTTATGCGTCACAGCCGGCGCGTTCAGCGGCCCGCGGCCGTCGCCGCGATGATCTCGAGCTGGTTCCTGAGCCAGCGGTGGGCCGGATCTTTCTGATAGCGCTGGTGCCAGACCATGAACATCGGCAGCTCGGCCAGGGTTCGCGTGCGCGAGGCCAGCGGTATCCGCACCTGCGCGAAGCCGTGCATCACGCCGGGCGCCAGCAGGCTCGGCATGCTCGCCAGCATTTGCGAGCCACGCAGGAAGGACGGCACGCCGGAGAAGCTCGGCACGGAGATCGCGATGTCGCGGTGGAAGCCGTTGGCTGCAAGCCGACGATCGAAGTCGAGGCGCTCATTGTCAGTGTAGACCACCGTGATGTGACGCGCCGCGAGATAGGCGCCGCGCGTAGCCGGCGCGGCACGCGCTTTGGGGTCGTAGTAACAAACGTAATGGTCTTGCAGCAGGCGCTTCTGCACGATGTCGATGCCGGACGGCGGCAGCGGCGTGATCAGCAGGTCGCAGCGGTTTTCCCGAAGCATCGCTGGCGACGGCGACTGCGAGGGGATCACGCGCAGGTTCAGGCTCCTCACTTGCGCGGCGACATGATCGAAGAACCGCGGCAGCAGCAGGTCGCGCTGGAAGTCGTTCGCGGCGATTGTCAGCGAAAGCTGCGCGCTCGCCGGCTCGAACGTGACGCCGCCGGCAAAGCTCCGCATCTCGTCGATCAGTGCTCGCGCCTTTGCCGCGAGCGCCTGGGCGTGCGCCGTGGCCACAATGCCGCGGCCGGATTTGGCAAACAGCGGATCGCCGACGATCCGCCGCAGCTTGTTGAGGGCGTGGCTGACCGCGGATTGCGTCAGGCCGAGCCGCGTTGCGGCCGCCGTCACCGAGCCCTCTTCCAGCACCGCCAGGAACAGCTCCAGCGCGTGGCCATCGAGCGCCAAATGATCGATTTTTTTCATGGAATTCATTATAATCGATCTATTTATCTTGAGAATAGCTCGCGCCATCATCTCCCGATAAATCGTGCGCCCCAACGGGCGCCAGAGGGAGAGACAACGCCGATGCATGCCCAGGCGCCAGCCTTGCGGGATCCCCGCCTCAACCGCCCCGAGCCGTTCACGCCTCCGCTCGGTGACGGTGGCTTCTTCCAGCGCGACCGTTCCATGCATCCGCCGGCGCACGCGCCAGGCTACAAATCCTCGGTGCTGCGCTCGCCGCGCCAGGCGCTGCTGTCGCTTGAGACCTCGGTCTCGGAGATCACGGGGCCGGTATTCGGTCACAACGACCTCGGCCCGCTCGACAATGATTTGATCCGCAACTACGCCAAGGACGGCGATCCCGTCGGCGAGCGCATCATCGTCCACGGCCGCGTGCTGGACGAGACGGGCCGCGGCGTGCCGGACACGCTGGTCGAGTTCTGGCAGGCCAATGCCGGCGGCCGCTACCGGCACAAGAAGGACACGTATCTGGCGCCGATCGATCCGAATTTCGGCGGTTGCGGTCGCGCGCTGACCGACGACACCGGCTATTATTATTTCCGCACGGTGAAGCCGGGGCCCTATCCGTGGCGCAACTACGTCAACAGCTGGCGTCCCGCTCACATCCACTTCTCGGTGTTCGGCTCGGGCTTCGCACAGCGTCTGATCACCCAGATGTACTTTGAGGGCGATCCCCTGATCCCGGCCTGCCCGATCCTGACGACGATCCCGGACAAGGATGCGCTGGAGCGCCTGGTCGCGCCGCTCGACCTCAATGCATCGACCCCGTTCGACTCGCTCGCCTACCGCTTCGACATCGTCTTGCGCGGCCGGCGCTCCACTTACTTTGAAAATCGCACCGCAGGGAACTAGGTCCATGCCGCAGCCGCTCAACTACCTCAAGGAAACCGCCTCGCAGACGGCCGGGCCCTACGTGCATATCGGGTTGATCCCGGCCATGGCCGGATTCGACATTTTCGAGAAGAACTTCTCCAATGTGCTGGTGACGCCGAACACGCAAGGCGAACGCATCACGCTGGAGGGCAAGGTGATCGACGGCAGCGGCACGCCGCTGCGTGACGTGCTGCTGGAGATCTGGCAGGCGAACGCGGCCGGCCGCTACAACCATCCGGCCGATCGGTCGACCGGCCCGCTTGACGAGGAATTTCGCGGCTGGGGTCGCGCCGGCTCCGACTTCGAGAGCGGTCTCGTCACCTTCGAGACCATCAAGCCGGGCGCGATCATCGACAAGACCGGCCGCAAAGGCGCGCCGCACATCAATGTCTGGACCGTCGCGCGCGGTATCAACATCGGTCTCAACACGCGCCTCTATTTTTCGGACGAAGAGGCCGCCAACGCCGCCGACCCCGTGCTCAGCCTGATCGAACAGCCGATGCGACGTTCGACGCTGATCGCAAAGCGCAGCGAGCGTGGCGGCAAGATCGTGTATGCCTTCACGATCAATTTGCAGGGGCCGGAAGAGACGGTGTTCTTCGACGTGTGAGAGCCGCCGCCCGAAGGTTCACTCCACCTGGTCGCCGCGATCGATCGCTACGCGCGCGCGGAATTGCGGTGACTGACGCATCTCGCGCGATCCCGGCCGATTGGCCGGATCGCGCCCCACTTTTGGTTGCAGTTCTGCCAAATCGATGAATATGTCCGCCCGTCGGCGCAGCTCGTCGGCGACCATGGCTGGCTGAGTGGAGAGTGTGGAGACGACCGTCACGCGGACACCGAGGCGTTGCAGGGCTTCCACCAGCGAACGAAAATTCCCATCGCCCGAGAACAACACGATCTGATCGACGTGCTCGGCGAGTTCCATCGCATTTACGGCGAGGTCGACATCCATGCTGCCCTTCACCTTGCGGCGGCCGGTGATGGCGTCGACGAATTCCTTCGTGAGTTTCGTGACGACGGTGTATCCGTTATAGTCGAGCCAATCGATCAACGGACGGATTGACGAATACTCCTGATCCTCGACGACGGTCGTGTAGTAGAAGGCCCGCAACAGCGCACCTCGGCTTTGGAATTCGCCGAGCAGTCGCCTGTAGTCGATGTCGAAGCCGAGCGCCTTGGAGGTGGCATGGAGATTGGAGCCATCGATAAAGAGTGCGATCTTCTCAATCGAAGACATTATGCACAAATCTCCGGTTGTACGCGAAAGGTGGCCGGTCCAACCGCCGGGGGCGGTGTGTCGGCCGGAAAAACATTGAAGCCACCGATGGCTTGCCGAAAAAGCAGCGCAGACGACCGGACAGGGGCGGCCGTCTTGCGCCCAGGTTAGGGAGGATACAATGCCCACCGGCGCCAGGGCGCCGAATGCAGCCAGGCTAAGGCGCGCGCATTCCCTACTCAATTGTACTGAGGTAAAGGGCGCCTATCCAAAGGATAGGGCCCCATATACGAAGGTTAAGTGGCAGCGCTGGCAACAAAGGCCATTGCGGTTCCCAGCGTGGCCTTCGACCACAGGCGCGCCTGATCGATCGGCCGATGTGTCAGCCTTCCTCGCCGTGGAGCTGCGCGCGAAAGGCGCGCGGCGACACGCCCGTGGCGGCGGCATAGACCCGGCTGAAATAGGCGGGGTCCTCGAAGCCAAGCGCATAGGCGATCGTCGAGACCGGCAAATTGGTATAGACGAGGTTGCGCCGCGCCTCGCGGATCAGCCGGTTGAGGATCAGGTGCGAGGCGGTGTCGCCAGTTGCGGCCCGCGTCACCCGGTTGAGATGGGTCGGCGTGATCGACAGCGCGCCCGCATAGTCCGCGACGCTCCAGCGTTCCAGATGATGCTGTTCCAGCAGCGCCTCAAAGCGGCGGAATAGTCCGCTTTCAGCCGTGCCGTTGCCACCGCTCTCGCCAGTGAGCGCGCGGGCCACCAGCCCGATCATCGCCGCCGACAGTGCACGCAGCACATGCGCTCGGCCGAAATCGCGCGCGGCGTGTTCGGCAAAGATCTGCTTCATGGTGGTCCGGATCTGCGGCGTGCCGCGTATCACGGCCGAGCGCGACAAGGCACTTCGCAGGCCTTCAGAGGCGAGCAGCGCTTCGTCCAATATTTCCGCGGCGATGGTCAGCACCCAGCCCTGGGTATCAGGCACGAAACGGAAGCCATGGACGTGGCCGACAGGCACGTTGACGATCTGCATCGGCTTCAGCTGCACCACGCGCCCGTCGAGCGTGGCTTCGCCGCCGCCGCGCTCGATCAGCAGCACCTGGTGCAGCCGGGCATGGCGGTGCACGGCCAGCGTCCAGTCGTGCAGCACCGAGCGCGAGGCAATCGTCTCGCAATGCACGACATCGGGCAGATCGCCGGACTCGCCGAACAAATTGTAGACCCGGATCGCCGGGGCGGGGGCTGCGCGTCTCATGTTCGAATAGTACAAGACAAAGACGAAAGCCTCCATCGGTCAGCGGCGCTGAATCTGCAAGAAAGTGCCGAGGAGGACGCAAAAATGAAAGTTCAGGTCTGTATCATCGGCGGCGGGCCGTCCGGGCTGCTGTTGTCCCAGCTCCTGCACCTCAAGGGTATCGACACGGTCGTGCTGGAAAAATCCAGCCGCGACCACGTGCTTGCCCGGATCCGTGCCGGCGTGCTCGAACACGGCTTCGCCAGGCTGATGCGCGAGGCTCAGTGCGGCGAGCGGATGGACCGCGAGGGTGAGATCCACAAGGGATTCGAGATCGCCCATGATGGGGTGCTCTCCCAGATCGACCTCCACAAGCATTCCGACGGCAATTCGGTGCTGGTCTACGGCCAGACCGAGCTGACGCGCGACCTCTACGAGGCGCGCGACCGCCTCGGCGGCAACGTCGTGCACAATGCCGAGGACGTGACGCCGCATGACCTGACCTCCGACCGGCCTTACGTGACCTATCGTTCGAATGGCGAGACCGTCCGAGTCGATTGCGATTATATCGTCGGCGCCGACGGCTTTCACGGCGTCAGTCGCAAGTCGATCCCGAAGGACGTGCTGCGGGAATACGAGAAGATCTATCCGTTCGGCTGGCTCGGCGTGCTGTCGCGTACGAAACCGGTGTCGCCGGAGCTGATCTATGTGAAGCATGAGCGCGGCTTCGCGTTGTGTTCCTTGCGGTCGCAAGTGCTGAGCCGCTACTACGTCCAGGTGCCGCTCACCGACAAGGTGGAGGACTGGAGCGACGATGCGTTCTGGGCCGAGCTGAAGCGTCGTCTGCCGGACGAGGTCGGCGGCCGCCTGATCACGGGACCGTCCATCGAAAAGAGCATCGCGCCGTTGCGCAGCTTCGTCGCCGAGCCGATGAGCTACGGCCGCCTGTTTCTCGCCGGCGATGCCGCCCACATCGTGCCGCCGACGGGCGCGCGCGGGCTGAACAGCGCTGCCTCCGACATCTATTATCTCTACCACGCCATGCTCGCGCACTATCAGAACGACGATGATTCCGGGCTTCAGGGCTATTCCGCCAACGCACTGGCGCGGATCTGGAAGGCGCAACGCTTCTCGTGGTGGATGACGATGCTGCTGCATCGCTTCCCCGACCGTTCCGAGTATGAAAACAGGCTTCAGCAGACGGAGCTGGAGTATCTGCTGTCGTCCGAGACGGCGCAGCGTCTGCTGGCGGAGAATTATGTGGGGTTGCCGTTCTAGCGTGGAGTGAACCCGAAAGCGGTGCGACGCTGCGCTACTTTCCTTCTAGGATGTTCACCGGAGTCCAATCCGACCCCGGTGGATTTGTAGCGAGCGCAGTCGCGCGCTTGTCAAAAAGCGCTGACGCCGGATCCATTTCCGCCGTTCGCCCGAACGCATCAGCCGCCTTCGCAAACTCCCTTGCCCGCCAGCACGCCAGCCCTTCCGCATACGCGGCGGCAATCTTCGCCTGCCCGGCACTCTCCGTGCCCTTCTCCGCGAGGGGCTCGAACACTTTGATCGCCTCGCCGCGTCCTATCACTTTGATGGCGTCGAGCTCGCGCCAAGTGAAAGTATTGCCTGTCTGCGCGACAGTCGTTTCTGAGGCCATGATGGAGGTGCCATAATATTTGTTGGCGCCTTCGAGCCGCGAGGCGACGTTCACGGTGTCGCTCATCACGGTGTAGTTGAAGCGGCGGCGGGAGCCGATATTGCCGACCACGGCCTCGCCGCTGTTGAGCCCGATGCGGTGCGACAGGCCGCGGCCGGCGAAAGCGGCGCTGGCGGCATTAAGCTCCGCCAGCTTTGCGTGACATTTCAGCGCGGCATGGACGGCGTGGCGCGCATGCGCGGGATCGTCGGCGGGCGCACCGAACATGGCGACGATGGAATCGCCGATATATTTGTCGACATAGCCGCCATGGCTCTCGATGATGTCGGTCATGGCCGACAGATATTCGTTCATCAGCGTCACCAGTTCGCCCGGCGTCATCGTCTCGGCGATGGAGGAGAAGCCGCTCAGGTCGGAGAAGAACATCGTGACGTTGCGCATTTCGCCGCCGAGCGCCGGCATCTTGCCGGAGGCCACCATCGTCTCGATCACTTCGGGGGCGAGATAGAACGCAAAGCTCTTGCGCAGGAAACGCTCGTCACGATCGGCCAGCACGAAACGGTAGCCGATCATCATCGCGAGTGCGGCAAGGCTTGCGAGTGCCGGCTCGGTCAGCGGCAGCGCCAAGGCATGGACGAATGCACCGACGGCCACAGCGGCGTATACGGCGGTGAGGCCAAACCAGGCGATCAGTGCGGCACCCGGTGCGAGCACGCAGGCCGCGCAGGCCACGATCGCTGCGAACACGATGGTGAGAATGCTCCGCAGTGGAAAGCCGAGCTCGGTCACCGCATCGCGTTCGATCAGATTTCGCACCGCGTTGGCATGAACGAAGACACCGGCGATGTCGCTGCGGGCCTTTTGTACGGTGCTCGCCGGGGCAGGCTGGGCGCATCGTGGACCCGGCGTTCCGTCATATCCGCCGGACAGTCGCATCGAGGTGAGCTTGCGATCATCGAAATTCAGGGCGGTGCCGAGCAGCACGACTTTGCCGCCGAAGGCGCGACGGAAGAAATCGCGGTCGCCTTTTTCGACGCAGGCTCGCAGATCGGCGAAGGAGAAAGTCGGAATGTCGCGGCCCAGTCCTCGAAAATTGAGCGCCAGTGTATTCGGTACCGCACTCGGAATTGCATAACCGGACAATTCGGTCGCTCCGGACGGTGCAATCTCGGGCTTTACAGCGAGCGCGCGCGCGGCGAGCTCGACCGCCATCGCGGGGACCGGCTTGCCGTCGATCGAGAAGCTCAGCGGCATCCGCCGGATCACGTCGTCGGTGTCGGTATGGACGTTGAGGGCGCGGATATTGTTTCTCACCACCAATTGCTGCGCGCGGTCGGGCCTTTCCTGATGGTCGTTGCTCAGGATCTCGCCGAGCACCAGCTTGCCGCTGTCGGAAAGCTTCCGCAGGGCGATGAGATAGTCCCGATCGAATCCCTTGAGTCGCGTGCCCAGCGACGCGTCGCCGAAGGGAATCTCAGACTGCTCGATCGAGCTCGGGAAGATGACGTCGAAGCCGATCGCCCGGGCGCCGCCGTCGTCGATGCTGCCGAGAACCCGGCCGATCTCGCGCGTCCAGGTCTGCGTTGGCGATCCCTTGAACGGCGGAGTGTCGTAGGTCTCGCCGTCGATGGCCACGACGACGACCGGGGATGTCGCGGGATCGCGTTGGTCGCCGACGAACTTGCTGCGCAGTGCCGTGAGGATATCGAGCGACAGGCCCTGCAGCGTCTGCAACGGTGGAGACGTCACGACGGCGCCTGCAAGAAGCGCAATCAGGATCGCTGCAACGATGTCCCGTCTGCCGATCCGCCGCATCGCCCCGCCGCTAGCTGCCTATTCGAGCCGCAGCAGGCGCCCGACGATCGGCGTTGGCGACGACGTGGCGCTGGGATCGACCTGGAAGGCGTAACGCTTGGTGCCGAGGATGGCGAGATAGCTGCCGCCCGGCGTCAGCGACTTCCCGGCCTTGGCGAAGTCATAGAACTTGCCTCCGACCATCGTCTCGCTCTTGAGGGGAACGCTGATCGTGGGCTCCTTGCCATCGGTACGTTCGATCACCAGGGTGCTGCCGCTCTTGGCCTGCACCAACGGCGCGACGCCGTAGAGCGTCGGCAGCTTGGCCGGAGCGTTGCCCTTGGCGTCCGACCGCATGGTGCGGAAGGTCGTCGCGGCACTCTGGTTCGCCTCGCGCTCCGATAGTTTTGCCGCGTTGGTATCGCAGGGCACCTTTTCACGCTTGACCTCGCCGAGTTGCACGGTGCTCTGCTCGGTGCCGACCATGACGACGCCTTCGCTGATGGTCTCGCGCTGGCACGATTTGAGATAGCTGAGCGTAATGGTTGCCTTGGGCCCCAGCTTGATGATCTTGCCCGGCGCCACATAATCCATGAACGCGACACCGTCGACCTTGCCTTGCACCTCCTCGACGATGGCGGCCGGGGTCTCCGCCAAAGCGGGGGCAGCAAGACAGCACGCGCCGACAACAGCGCCGATCAGGCTTTTCATGGGAATTCTCATCCAATTCGACCGATACTTGCCCGGTCCCCGTCCAGGCCCGATGCTTAGCAGCGAAACGCCCAGGTAAGTGTGACCGGAATCACTCTCAGCTATTGGTGCACTCTATCAGGAAGAGGTTCAAACCGGCGACCGGATGGATAATTTCATTCGGCTGGGACGGCCTCGACCGGGTAGCCCTCCGCTGCACTCTCTATATCAATAATGGGCGCGAGCGTGGCCTCGGTCTTCTGATACGGCGTCGCCTGCTGACCGTCGGCGATCTCGACCACTTCCTCCCAGCGCGACAGGAAGGCTAGCTGTCACGAGCTGGCTGGAGTTGATAGCGGTTATATGCGTGCTGCCAAACGAGGTCGGCACGCCGATCGTTTTTAGCGCGGTATGCAACGAGCTCCATCTTTCTTGCCCGCTGCACGGGGGAGCGTGCGCCCGCCCGCGTCGCTGCGCGTCGGCAGCAATTTGACTGGCTCGCTTTGCAGGGCGTTAACCGTGGCGGAATGCTCCCCGCGCGGGTCATTGTCGCGCCCCAGAGTTGGTTGCAAATACGTTTGAGTTTTACGGTGGATGTTTTCATGCTGAGAGACGGCAAATATGCGGCCTGGTTCAGGACCCCGCGCGGTCAGGGCACGGGCGTCGTGCATCTGGCGGAGGGACGAATCTCCGGCAGCGACAGCTTCTTCACGTATGGCGGCTCTTACCGAATCGACGAGCAGCGCTTCACGGCGGTTCTGACCACGCGGCGACATGCCGAGGGGCCGCCGACCGTGTTCGGGCTCGACGAAGTCGAGGTCAAGCTCTCGGGCGTGTGCAGCGGCGCGATGGCGACTTGTTCCGGAACGGCCGAGCAGGCGCCCGATGTGACCTTCGAGGCGACGCTGATCTACAGCCAGGACGAGGTGCCCGCCGTTGAGGCCAGAGGTGCGGTCGTGAAGCTCAACGCAGACAAGCTGCCCAAGGGGCTCGACGGCCGCTCGCGATCGCGCCATCCGTTTGCGCCGGGATCGCTCGGCTCAGAACGGAATAGACCATAAGGCCACGTCTCATCCCGCCTGATCGACTTCGACGATGTCGTCAGGGCTGCTTAAGCGGATGAGCCCTCTGGTGCCAGGCCCAGGCGGTGCGGATCACGGTCGGCAGATCCGAATGTCGCGGCACGAAATTCAGCACTTTTCGCGCTGCGGAGGGATCGGCGACCAGATAGGTGGGATCGCCGGCGCGGCGCGGTTTGACGGTGTGGGGCACCTCGCGCCCGGTCTCCTGCCTGATGGCAGTCAGAATTTCCCGCACCGAAAAGCCGGAGCCGGTGCCCAGATTGAAGCTCCCGCCGGCATGCCCTTGTTCCAGCAGCTTCAGCGCCGCGACATGCGCTGCGGCGAGATCGGTGACATGGATGTAGTCGCGGATCGCGGTGCCATCGGGCGTGTCGTAGTCCTCACCGAACACGGCAAAATCGACATGGCCCTGTAACGCCATCATGGCGCGCGGAATGAGATGGGTTTCATTGTCACGCAATTCGCCGATGCCGCCGGCAGGATCGGCGCCGCTGGCATTGAAATAGCGCAGGCAGAACGCGCCGAAGCCGTAAGCGGCGCGGTAATCGGCGAGCATGCGCTCGATCATCCACTTCGATGCGCCATAGGGGTTGATCGGCGCGCAGGGGAAGTCTTCCGGCAGTTCCTTGGAATCGGCATTGCCGTAGACGGCGCCGGTCGAGGAGAACACGATACGATGGCAGCCCGCATTGCGCATCGCCTGCAATAGCGACAGCGTGCCCTGCACATTGTTGATGTAGTACTTTTGCGGGTCGGTCATGGACTCGCCGACGAGGCTCGCCGCCGCGAAATGCATGACCGCCGTGATTTTGTGCTCGGCGAAGGCGCGCGCCAGCGTGGCGCCGTCGAGCAGATCGCCTGTTACCAGCGGCCCGGCGACGAAGCCGCGATGACCTGTCGACAGATTGTCATAAACGACGGGCTGATAACCGGCGGCGGTCAGGGCGCGACAGGCATGCGAGCCGATATAGCCCGCGCCTCCCGTAACGAGGACAGTCGGTCGGTCGGTCATGTCAGCTTACCTCGAGGTGAAATCAACGATCATCGATGCGCCCGTGGCCAGCACCAAATCGGCACACAGCACGAGCACCGCAAGCGTCAGCAATGCAGGACGTTTGCGGCGAAGCCGGCCCAAAGTGGTGCCCAAGTCGGTGCCAAAGGCGGGGACATGCCGGGTGGCGCCACGGGACACGACATCACTCAAGGAGAGGGCTTCCGAAGTGACCTGTCCCAATGCGATTGCCTCAGCTCAACGGTTGATCGATCTGGTGAGCATAGATTGATCTTCACCGTATGCAACCCACCGGGGGCTCGCCACGATTGTCCTTCTTCGTTTAGCTCGCATTGACCCTATCATTGCGAAACGGTCGGCGCGCGCATCGCGGCAACCGAAGCTTTAAGCACGAAAAATAAGCTGATGCCGAGTAAAGGAGTGACTGAAACATGGCACAGATCTGGATGACTTATGACGAACTCGCCGGGCTTAGTGGATGCACACCTGCCGAGGCCAGAATGCGGGCCATCCATTTGTCACTTGACCGCCGCAAAAGCCGCGATGGCGCAACCCGCGTTAAGCTCGATCTGGCGCTGACGGCTAAATTTTTCGCGTCTGTCCGGGACGCCGGTTTTGATCTGGACGGCGCCATCGAGGCGCTCCAGGCCACCCATCGGCAGATGGCAGAACTCCTGTCGCCGAACCAGTTCCAGGGCCGGCGCCGGTCGGCTTAGCCCCCGCATGCTCCGACCAACTCGCCTGGAACAGGCAAGGCCGAGGCAGCCTGCGGATCTGCTGGCCGGGAGATGGCAGGCGAACATTCATACGGCCGCGAACCCGGGCGGTGAACTACGCGGATAAATGATGAAACAACGACGGCAACTTCCGATGCGGACGTGCTGCTCAGGCGGGCGGTCTCGGTAAGAAGGCCAGGATTGTTTGAGCGAGGAGGACCCCGACGGTCCCGCCTGCTGCTTTTTGCAGCACGTCTAAGAAACCCGGATCACGATCGGGTGTCATTGCTTGCAGGATTTCGAGCCCCATTGCGACGGCCACGACAAGCGAGCATGCGAGGGTGAGCCGACCAGGCAACAGGAAGGACAACAGAAATCCCAGCAACCCATAGGCGCTGAAGCGCTCGATCACGACGACCCAATAAGCCTCGTGATGACCGATAAGCACGGGTCTCCCCGCCAGTCTCGCAAGCGTAGCATAGACGATGAGCGCGAAGCAGACGCCTGCGGCTGCGATAAGATGGTTTCGGCGCATTGGACGACCATAGCCGGATGGGAGCCAGGCCGCGTTGAAAGATGAGAGTATCGTTAAGGCTGATTGAGCGGGGGCCAGATGGATATGGAGCGTTTCGCCGGTCTCGGGTAACGGTTGAATCCAGTCAGGCCACCAGCACCGCGTCGGTCGGAAATTTAGCGCTCTGCGCCAAGCAGCGTGACTCGACCAACTCGTTGGATCGAAGGAAGGGCAGTGGGGCGGAGACCTTACCCCTCCGCTCTCAAGCTCTAACGGCCCAGTCGATGGCGGAGGGAAGCGGGTGCGGGATTGTAGGGCGCGATGGGAGCCTGCCGAGTGCTGCCACCATGCTGTGACCGGGTGGCTCGCAGGCGCAAGACCACGAAGGCGATATTGATAGCCAACCAGACCAGGATGACGGAAATGGCAAGATGTGCCACAGCCAGACCTCACGATGAAGTTGGGATCAACGCGAGCGCGCTGGTTCGGTTCCCTGGCGAACAGGGCTACTGCGCTTTTATCTCCTGCAGCCGGATTCGAGGCTTTCGAGCGGACGGGGGTCTCACCTTGGCTTGAGTCTGGCTCCAGTCCGATCAGCAACACGTCGAATTCGTTCTTCGTCAGAACCGGTGATCGCGCGCCCGCGGCCATCATGACCTCGTTGGCGGAACACCGCCGCACGCTAGACCTTTTTTCTCGCCTTCGTTTTCAACGAAAGACCAAGGCGCAAGGCCATGCGCTTGATCGCATCGGGCGATCGTCCGAGCTGTTTCGCCGCCTCCTCCAATGAAGCCGAAGACTTGGCCAACTCCATCAGCCGGCGGTCTTCCTTGAACGACCAGGGCTTGCGCGCCATAACCGAAATCATCCTCTCGTCGAGACAAAGACAAAGCCGCCAAGCGGACCCATGTCGCTCGACGGCTTTGCTTGGGTGGGGCCGAGCTTGGGGAAGCCCGGTGAGACGATGGGATAAGTGATCGGTGAGACTTCGCAACAGACAACGCGGATTAAGCTAACCGCTCAACCTTAACGCGCCTCATCCGGACTTCGTGGCTCCGTATTATCACGGAGATTTCAATGCGGATCAGCAGTGGCCGTCGCCGCGTTTTGAGTGGTTCGAAGCCGAACTTATCGACCGGAGATTCTGAAGGCTGCATGGACTGGGGCCGTCGACGTGAACCCGGATTAACATCCGGTCTGATCTAACTTCAATCAGTGAGACGTTTTGTCATTCCCCGGCCCGCGGCTATTGGGCAACGACCAAACTTCAATCAACTCCTTGCACAAATTTCATCATCGCCTGACAAAACTTTCAGCGGCGCCAATCTTGAAGTCGTCACAACGACAAGATGAAATGCAATGGGAGGAACGCGCCGGAAAAATGGGACGTTCAAATGTTGGCAATTGTGGTTTTGAGTTCGATCTTCGCTGGCGGTTTTGCTTGCGGCTATGGTGCGAGGGCGTGGCGCTCGCGCAAGCGATCTGCAAGGTATCGTCTCTACGCGCCCTATACTCCCGAGGCAACAGGGGCGGGACGAAGTCGGTCGCCGTCGTAATGGTGGAATCTCGCGCGTGGCCTGTTTGCCGGACGATCTGCGCGGCGTGATCGAAATAACCATGTGCGGTTAGGTTAACTTGTCGCAACTCTTGAGAGCTTGGCCAACGTCACCTAGAACATATCGATTGACAGCGAAGTTTAGTCGCCCCGATTTTTCCGGGGCCCGCGTTAGAGTAGGCGTAAATGGCGTATCTGATTGCGTTGCTGAGCGCGATAATTTGTATCCTTGTGTTGATGGTTTTCGTTCGCGCCTATGATCGACACCTGAAAGATCTTCCAGGTCCTTGGATCATGGAGGAGGGTCGTTCGAATGACTGATTCAAGGCACAACGCGCCCCGCAGGTATTTCGTTGATGCGCAAGGGAAACGGGTGCTGATAGGGCTGTCCCTGCAGGAAACAGCGGAGTTCGAAGCGCTGGACATCACATCGGGAGAGATGGTTCAAATCGGTCCGGGCGATGGGGCCGCCGCGGCGCACGAAGCTCGATGGCTTGACCTTTATTCCAAACACGAAGGAGCCTGGCGGGCGTGGATCGCACAAAGCCAGGCGGAGCAGCCACAAGATTCAAGCTTTGTTAACTATGTCTGACCGATGTTAGCGGTCCAAATCTCGAACGTGGGATGGCCCAAATGTTTCAGCTGTTCCTGAGAGCGCGCGCACACAATTTTCTCAGCTCCCGCCGTGAGGACAAGGGCTTCAAGGCCCGTACCGTCGAGCGCGATGCGGAGACGGACCGCGTTCGAATCGATGCCGTCATGGTCGCGATCGATGCGGCATTGCGCGATGCAGAGAGGGAGCAGGTCGGCCTCGGACGACGCGTTGATGACGCGCTTGCGCGTGCATCCGTCACCTTCGGCAACGGCACCGATGAATATCTCGAACGGGAGCCGATCGACAGCCATCATCAAGATCTCTTTGCCGCCGATATCTCCAACGGCCAGCGGCGGCTCAAGGAATTGGCAAACACCATCACTCACTTGAGGTTTATCAGGACCGCGATGCTCACGCGCTTTCCGAACCTGAAGCCGCCGCAGCTCAATAGCTAGGATCGAGGCTTTGGCTCGGCATCTGCCGTCTGGTGAAAAGCAGCAGGTCCGGGCGCGATGGATATCTCGGCCCGAGAAGCATCATCTCTCGCAGAGCAGCTTCTGCCACCAGACATTTCGGCGCCGCTTTGCCGTTTGGCTCTTCTGTCCTTTTTGATATGGTCCCGTCCTGTTCTCGGACGGATTGAAGGAGCGAGCCACGTGATCTCCAGAAATTTGCAAAGGTCGATGGGATTGGCATTTGTTTTGGCTATTGGCGCACCAGTCACGGCTTCGGCCGTCACGGTAGAAGTCGCGCGTGCATGCGACGCAGCTTTGGCCAAGGCCTTTCCGCCAAAGCAAATGGGCAATCCCGCTGCGGGCAGCGCCGGGACTGTCAAGGAGCGGCGCGATTATTTGAGCAAATGCGTCGCGAACAACGGCAAGGTCGACGATGCGCCGGCGGATGCGCCTAAAGATGCCAAGGCCAAAAAATAAACGAAACGCGTCGCGCCACTTTAGCGTCGCGGCGGGCAGGGGGAGTAGAACGCGCCGTTCGTTGCATTGATGCGTTCGACGCATTGGTTGGGATCAGTCGGCGTCCCGGCCACCGTGAAGTCATAGCCCATACCTTTGACGACCACGACGTAGCGACCCGGCGAAAGCGTAAAGCCGTCCTGCTCCGGCTGCAGCGATAGCATTCTCGGCTGATCCTCGACCGGACCGACTTTGTAAGGGTAGGACATGCTGCGGATGACCCAGGTGTCGCCGGCAGTGACCATGGCCGCTTTGCCGGTTGCATCGACGCCCATCGCTCGGGAGACTTTTGCGACCACCCGAACCTCGGTCCCGGTTGCATCGACGCCACCGTCGGGCCTGAACACAATGAAGCTGACATCTCCGCTTGTCAGGGTCGTCGCGCTGGGCGTGGTGATTGCCGCTGAGATCGCGACACGACGGTCTGGAATCTTCCCGGGGACCGGCTTGAGCTCCTGGAGCTGGCCCTCGCTCAGGGCATAGACGCCAAACGCTGTTGGCAACGGCATCGAGGGTTGAGCAGCCGGCGTCGGCTCCTTCGGTGTCGGTTCGACGCTCTCACCGCTCGCTGGAGTCACAGCCGCGGTGGGCTGAGGCTCGGGGCTTGTCGAGGTGCGCCTGGACAGCGTCGCGGACTGCCACAATGCGAGGGATTGCGTCCTCAACCGCGGCCAATAAGTAACCGCCGCGCTGGCGCCGGCAATGACGACCAGGATGGCGGCTAATCGGATGAGGGAGTTGAGGATGCCGCTTCGCTGAGATTGGTCGAGCGGTCTGGGCCGCGCGACAGAACCGCGCCTGGTTTCCGCCGCCGTCGGGACGGGCGGCGAAGGCGGAACGGGCTGAGGAGCCGGGGGATCGAGTGGCGACCGATGCGAAGCGACGTCTAGGGCCGAGTCCGGCGCTGTGGACAGCGCGTCGCGCTCGCTGCGTTCAAATGATAGCTCAACGTCCCGAATGGCGCGTTCGAGCAGTTGCTGGAGCTCGCGGGATTCCCGTGCGTCGCCATGGGTGAATTGTTCCAGAAGCTTGATGCGAGCCAGCTCATATACGATTTCCCGGACCTGCCGTGGGTCGCCGGATATGTCGCGAATCCGCCCGGACAGGAGACGCACAAACCCGGCCTTGATCGCGTGCGTATTTGGCGCGCCGGCGGCGGTGTCGCTGGGGTCGGTCATCAAGGCCGATCAAGTAACCCGGAACAGGCTATTTCGCTAGGCATTTCCCCGTCAAATCCGATCGCCGCGAAAGCCGCTTTGATCGCCAACCTTGCAAGAGCCCTCGTCGAACAGCTTCGGGGGCTTGCTTTTGGGCAGAAAGCTGTGACAGTTCGACGAGCTCCTCTTTCCGGTATTTTGATCATGCGCGACGGTTTCATAGCACTCACGTTTGTGGCTCTCCTGGTGCAACCTTCTTTTGCACAAGGGACCAAGGACAAAGCCAATTTGACGAGCACCAGCATCGTGACCACCCCTACGAAGAAAACCCAAACGGCCCAGAGCGCCTCCCGACCGACAGCCGTCCGGATCCTGGCGCCGGGTAAGCTGCCGAGCGGGATGGCGGCTCAGGGGGTCTGGAGAGACGGCAAGCTGATCGCCGTGCCTCGGCAATGACGCCCAAGCAAGCGTGAAGGAACGGTGATCGACCCCCCGATGTTCTCGCTTGGGAGACATCTCATGAAACGATTAGTCCTGACCGCAGTTGCGCTTTTTGTGACCGCAAGCACGTGGGGTCCAAGCGCTTTGGCCCAGGGGGTCAATGATCCGTCGACGCCCAACCGAAATGTCATCATCGTCAATCCCTCGCAGCCTGCGCCGAGCACGGCTACGCAGAATATTCCGAGCCAGATTCAGCCGCCTCTGGTGAGCGGGGGGCGCGCACGCCCCTATTATGGAAGCAGAACGCGGGGGAGTGGGTCGAGCAGGCGCTAGTCTGGCTACTGTGCGTTGGGTGTCATTCCGCCGCCGGTGGGGAAGTTGCTGGATTTGAGCGCCATTCCACTGACGCGAAAGCGGACATTTCCTGCCAGGTACAAATAATCCGAGGTCGTGCTGCTGACGGTCCGCACCTCGACATAGGTCAGCGTGATCGAACCCACGCTTGGGGTTACCTGGGTGATGTCGACAAACCGAGCTCCCGGGAAAAGCTTCTGGTCGAGGCCATAGAAGATCTTTTCCCGCTCTGACCACAGCACGAAGTGACCGCCGGTCTTCTGATCGACAGCTTCGTATTGCGTATGGATCACTTGCGGGTATTCGATCTGGCCTGCCGCTGCAAAGTGAGTCCCCAAAAAGATCGCCAGAACCAGGAAAGTAATGTTGCGGACCACTGGTCAATACCCTCGCGCGCTAAAGCACAAAGCTTGCCCGCGATTTGGCTTTCGTGCAATCGGCAAACGTATACATTGAATGGAGTAGACGAGACGTTTCCGGCCCTTGCTCGTTCTTGTTGCTCTGCCCTGGAGTTACAGCGTGCGAACCGCGCGACCCCACACCTCACTAGCTCATGCAAGGCGGCTTGGGCCGTTGTCGGGAGCGGTCCTGACCGTTGCCGGTGCGATCGGCTTCGGTCTCGCAAATCCGCCCTCGTGTTTTGCCCAGACCGAGCCGGAGCCCTCGGTCAACGACTATCTCCCACCAAGCGAGCCGGAAGTCAGCCGTGACGAGTGGCGTCAGCGTATCGAAGATGCGCGGCGAAGATCCAAAGAGCTCTCGCGCGAGCGGCGGGATCATCCCGAGTTCTATAAGCCGGTCCCGGAGGATCCGGACCTTGTCGCGACCGAACGTCTCCTCAACGATGACAGCCTGCAGCGCGGCGACATCGTCTCGACCAAGAAGGGCATGTTCGTCTA
Source organism: Bradyrhizobium sp. i1.15.2 (assembly GCF_040548425.1). Lineage (NCBI taxonomy): Bacteria > Pseudomonadati > Pseudomonadota > Alphaproteobacteria > Hyphomicrobiales > Nitrobacteraceae > Bradyrhizobium > Bradyrhizobium sp. i1.15.2. The sequence continues at coordinate 57,460 of NZ_JBEPRQ010000024.1, forward strand.
CCAGGGGCGACCGGATCAACCGCGCCGCGAGCAGGATTTTGTGCCGATCGCGCCAAAAGCGACGCGTTGAAATTGACGACGAACCAGCGGGCTAAGTCGCGCTCGAACGCTCAGTACCGCCGCAAAATCTGATTGAACTTCGGATCGGTCCCCTGCGTGGTCTCCAGAAGCAGCGACTTGCCCTGCGGCGTAGCCTGCAGGTAGGCAGCGATCAGGAGCTGCTCGTAGCGAGAGCGGTTGGCAAGCGCCGAGCGAACGTCCGATTGCGCCAGCAGCTTGATCTCTTCGTCGGCGGCCGCCGCGCTCGAGGTGACGGTTTGGAGCCGTGCGAAGGCAACAGCGATCGGCACCGCGCCGGTCAAGTAAGACATTTTCACTGCGGGCGTCACCAGCTCACCCGACTGCGCCTTCAGCGTGCCGAGCGTGAGCCAAAGCGCAGGCCGGATGGGTGATACTTTCAGGGCCGCAACAACGGCATCCTGGGCCGCCTTGTTCTCGGTCACCCTGCTGGTCGCATCGGCTGCGGGATGGTGAAGAAAATCCGCGGCTTTGGCTGCCGCATAATTCGCCAGCAAGTCGCCGTCCAATGAAAGGGGCGTCAGAACGCCCGAAGCGGCTACCTTGACCTTCTCGGGCGGAAACTCGCCCAAGAACAAATCGCTCGCCCGAAAGTTCGACCGCGTGAGGTCGCCGTAAAAGCCCAATGTTGCGTAAAGCAGCAACATCACTGCGATGCAGGCGCCAACGATGCGAAGCAGGATCATGCGGCTCATGATGAATTTCGATGCCCGTGTGGCGGGGCGCGGGAGTTGGCCAGCAACTCTGCAAAAGTCCTAAATTGCGAGCAGACTATCGCCCTGGATCGTGAGCAAGGTCAAGTTGCCGGTCGCGTAGGCGCCGGTGTCGATATTGATCCGGTTCGAGCGGATATCCGGGACGCTGACCGGGGTATGGCCGTGGACGACATATTTGCCGAAGCGTCTTTCGGACTCGAGGAATTCCTCGCGGATCCAGAGCAGGTCCTCCTCCTTTTGACGTTCCAGGGCGACGCCCGGCTTCACGCCGGCGTGCACAAAGAAGAAGTCGCCACACGCGAAGGACGGGCGGAGCTGCTGAAGAAACGAAAGATGCTCCGGCGGAAGCGCCTGCCTCAACCCTTCGATCAGCTCAATCTGCTGCTCCGGCGTCGGATTCATTGTCGGGTTGATGCCGTAGGAAACAAGGGTCAGCAGGCCTCCGTAGCGACGCCATTCCTCCAGCCGTGCCGGGTCCTTGAGGACCTCGAGCAGGAACACTTCGTGATTGCCCTTGAGGCACACTGTCTCATGCGACTTCGAGCGCTCGATCAGGAGATCAATCACAGCACGCGAGTCCGGGCCCCGGTCGACATAGTCGCCAAGAAACACCTGGATCGCTCGTTTGGGAGCGGACCGAGCAAGGTCGGCGTCGATGACGGTTAAGAGCGACTGAAGCAGGTCGGCGCGTCCATGCACATCGCCGATGGCATAGATCCTCACGCCGTCGGGAAGCCGAGGCTTGACGTTCTTACGAAAGCGCTTGGAAAGGCCCATCAGCTCATCGAATCGGGTCTGGCGTCAAAAATGCAGGGCATGATCGCTCATAGCAGAACAAGTTACGCCTCGGTATTCTTAATTGTTTCTAACCAAGGCGCGGCGGTTTTGATTAAAGGACTGCTCGGCTTTTGAGCCGGATTTCAAGACGTCTCGCGTAGCGTTTCCCCAACAAGAAATGGGGAGCGCGACATGCGCAAGACTTTAAAGTTCCTGGCGATTGCCGCTGCTCTGTTGGCTGGGGCGGCTCAACACAAGGCCGAGGCCGCCTTCGTTGGTGCGCCGTCGGCGTTGCGCGGCGCCATCCAGTACATCAAGTTCAACCAGCCGACCTTGGCGCCGATGGCATTCACGATCTTTTGCCTGAAGTACGAGGGCGAGTGTAAGCCGCGACCGCAGCAAATCGTGTTCAGGGGCGGACGTTTAAAGCTTACGGGCGAGCGCCTGGCGCAGCTTCAGGAGGTCAACCAGCGGGTCAACAGCGCGATCCGACCCGAGCCCAATTTGGAGGGGCTGCGCGGCGAGAAGTGGCTGCTGCATCCCACCAGCGGCGACTGCAACGACTATGCCGTGACAAAACGCCATGACCTGATCGCCAAGGGCTTTCCGGCGCGATCGGTGTTGCTCAGCGAGGTCGTGACGACCTGGGGTGAGCATCATCTCGTAGTCGTGGTGCGCACGTTCTCCGGCGACCTCGTGCTGGATAACCTCACCGGGCACATCCTGCCGTGGTCGAAAAAGTCCTATCGGTGGGTCCGCATTCAAATGCCCAAGAACCCGACCTACTGGGCGTCACTCGCTGATCGCGACGTCTAACGACGAGCAACTAATGACCCGTGCCGCGTGCGGACTGGGTGATGCTTTGGGACAATCCGAGTCCCACGATCGTCGACAGACAAAGGATTGCTGCCGGATGCAGCAGTCCTGAACCAGCGAAGCTCTCAACCAGCGCGAAGACAAGGCAGGCCGCGGCCGCCGCAGGGAAGAACGAGTCGCGGCCGCGCTGCAAAGCTCCAAAAAACAAGCGTCCCAAAGCCAACATGCCCGCCAGCAGCGCGGCGGAAAAGCCGATCCATCCGGTATCCGCGAAGACGGCAAAAGCCGTCGAGGGCGCCGTCAAAGCCGCGCCGGCATCGCTTTGGTAGATCCTGCCAACGGCTGAAAAGGTGCCTGCGCCCGCACCGAACCATCTGGTGTCGGCCAACATTCGCTCCAGCGCGGCTCTGGTTTCGGCCCCGACATCCGGGACAAGCCGCAAAAGAATCGGCCCCGCATTCTTTTCGAACAGGAAGCTCAGGACAATCATCGCTCCGACCAGCGCGGCTAAGGACAGCGCGCCCGCGGCCAACGGCGATAGGTCGATCCTTCGAATGACAAGGATCAGTAAGATCAACACGAGGCCAAAGGCCGCAGCGATCGCACTGTTCGTCCCGGATAAGCCAAAAACCGCAACTGCGCTGGTTAGAGCGCCCACGAGGCCGCAAAGGCCGATGGTGACCGAACGAACGAGCGAGTGGCGCGTTTCGGCCCGCTCGGCGGCCAGCTGCATGACGGCTAGATTAAGCATGACGCCAAGGCCGGCCATCGTTGTCGCCAGGTCGGAAGGAACGGCGGTTGCAAGGGCGGACGACAGCGGATGCAGATCCAAGGTCAGAGCCGACACCGCTGTTACCCCGCTCAGCACGAACAGCACCAGTTCGGCACGGCTGCGGTCACGGACCACGACGATTGTCACGCTGAGCAACGAGATCGCTGTAAGGGCCTGAAACAACGCATTCAGGGTGAGGCCGAGATCCGCCGTCACTGGCCCAAGCGATAGGCCACCGAGAGCATCGTGGCTGCTCGCCCAGATCGGATGCGCCCAACTCAGCCACAGCGGCGCCAGCTGGGTTGCGATGCAAAGGGGAATGGCGATCAGGACCCAGCGGCCCCAGACGGTGGCCCGCAGATAGTGCTCGTAGTCGGCCTTTCGTGCGCTGAAGACCGCTGCAAATAGCCCCAGGGCCGTCGCCGTCATCCCGAGCTGAACGCCGAATTTGGCGCCGGCAATGTCGAGAGCGGATGCAGAAACAAGGCAAACGATGAGGGCAAAATAAGCGAAGGACAAACGTGCGCCTGGAAGGAATCCTGAAAGGGTCAGGCCACCATACAAGCCGGAGGCGAGTTTTCAAACAGAGCTCTGCAGCCAACCCAACCCCACCCACATCAACGAAGCGTCGCCTGCGGGATCGACGGATTCTTGATGCGCCACAGAGGTCAGCGGGCGGTCTTGAGCGGACGGGCAAACACGCGGGCGGCACGACCCGCGGCGAGAGCAAAGCGGGCGGCCGAGCCGAAGAGATAACCGGCCTGGAGCGCGATGGCCGCGAGCACGACGCCCTTCAGGCCGTCAAGAAAGCCCAGATTGGCGATCCAGCCGACCGGGATCGCGGCGAGCAGCATGACGAACGTCAGCGGCAGGAGCACCAGGACGCGAAAACGCTGGCCCAGAACTGCGCCTACCAGAAAGCTGAAGATCAAAAGCTCGGTCATCCGAAACACTCCGTGCTCCGGACCTTAGGTTCCCCACCCTAAAAAGACCCTTAAGTCGTATGGCTAAATTTTGTCTATTGGCCGCGACTTGCCGCCAGAGAATTATAGGCTTCGCGAAGCCCGTTCAGGGCCACCACGCCTTTGATCTCGCTGTCGCTTTCCTTCACCACCACGGAAAGCGAGGGCGTCGTCTGCCACTTACCAGCGGCAAAGGCTGAGACCTCGTCCGGTAACAGGACTGCGGCCCCGGCCGCTGCCATGCTGGCTTCGACCGTCACGGTGCCCCCCGTAGCGGAGGCGATCGTGACCTTAGGGCGGCTCCGTGGCGGGAAGGGGCGGATCAAGGCCACCAACACGTCGATCTTGCCTTTGGGAGCGCAGCGGACGATCAGGCCGGCGAACTCCGGGTCAGACTGCATCGTCTCGGCTGTCTTGGAGATGGAAGCGAAGCTCTCGCCCTCTTTGGGACCTGGGGTGCGGGCGAATTTCCAAATCGAGGATGGGTTTGCCACCGCAAACATGCAGACCGAGTGCAATCCTGATGGCCCGACGGCGCAATCACCTCCCAAGGGGGCGGAGCCCCCAGCTGGAGCCGACGAAAGTCCCCCAAGTAAGGACGACAACAATCCAAGAAGGGCCAAAGCCAGAATCGGCACGTCGGAAATCCATCAAATTGGTGCTGTCGGCTTTACTAGCAGAAGGGCGGGGATTTTGGAGAAGGTCTCTTCCTGGGCATGGTGCCCGTACATCGGGCAAAAGGATGTCAACAAACAGTCACAAGGGGTTAGTCGGGTTCCGGATCGTGGCTTGCACGCAACAGTTGGGGACTCATTGGGCCGTTAACCATCCGCTCAGGGCTGGGAACCCTTGTCGCACTGCCCACTAGGCCGTACCAATCGATGCAATTGGAACTACGGGGGCCGTTCATGCATACCTTTGCCAAAACGTATCTATTCAAGCCGGCTTTCCTGGCCGTCGCTTTGGCGCTGGGGGCGTGTTCGACCAACCCGGGCTCCGGCCCGTTAACCGACGACGTCAACAACAAGATCCAGACCGAGAATGCACCGGCCTATGAACTGGTGCCGCTCAATCCGGCTACGGTGAAGATCCTGCACACCCATGAGCCCAAGGGGCTCGCCGGCGTGTTCACCGACCGGCGTCCGCCTGCCAGCATCGTGTTCGGCATCGGCGACGTTGTTGCGGTTACCATCTTCGAAGCCGCGGCAGGCGGTCTGTTCATCCCGGCGGAAGCCGGCGTCCGTCCGGGCAACTTCGTCACCATTCCGGATCAGTCGGTCGACAACGACGGCTTCATCACGGTGCCCTACGCCGGCCAGGTCAAGGCGGCGGGTCTCACGGCGGTACAAATTCAGCGCTCTATCGTTGAGAAGATCTCCAACCGCGCCATTGAGCCGCAGGTCGTGGTTGCGATGTCCTCGCAGCGCACCCAGCTCATCAGCGTGCTCGGCGAAGTCAATGCGCCGGCACGTTATCCGGCGAGCGCCGCGGGTGCCAAGGACAAGGTGCTCGACGCGATCACCCGCGCTGGCGGCATCAAGGGCCAGGGCTTCGAGACCTGGGTCATGCTGGAGCGTGCCGGCAAGCGGGCGACCGTGCCGTTCGAGAATCTGGTCATGAGCCCGGAGAACAATATCTATGTTCGTCCGGACGACAGCGTCTACGTCTATCGCGAGCAGCAGAAGTTCCTGGCGTTCGGTGCCAGCGGACAGAGCGGCGAGTTCAACTTCGATGCCTGGCGCATCAACCTCGGCGAAGCGGTCGGCAAGGCCGGAGGTCTTTTGGATGGTCAAGCCGATCCGGCTGCGGTGTATCTCTATCGCCGCGAACCGCGTGAGGTTGCTGCCCAGCTTGGCATCGACGTCAGCAAGTACACGAGTGAGACGATCCCGGTCATCTTCAACGTGAACTTCCGCGATCCGGGTGGCTTCTTCCTGGCCACCAAGGTCATGATGAAGAATGGCGACGTGCTCTATGTCTCGAATTCGCGCAACGTCGAAACTGCCAAGTTCCTGACCTTCCTCCGGGTGATCATGGCGACCGGCAGCGATGCCGTGAACCTCTCCAACGACGCGCTGATCTTCCGCAACAACATCAAGCTGGCGCCGTAAGGCCGGAGCCAACCTGATCCACGAAACGATGGCACCGGGGCTTTGTCCCGGTGCCATTTTCATTTAGCAATCACCGGCGGTGCAGTTGGGTGGATCAAGGCTTCACCGAGCTAGTTTCACCGCCGATCGGTCACCCCGCAGGTTGCAAGGTCTTCATGTGCTTTGGACGGCAAGCAGCTCGGTGCTTATTGGCTCTCGTCATCGCGGGGCCGTCTCTGACGTGCAAGGCTGCCGGCGAAACCCAACAGCTCGGTGTCCGCCACCGGATCGACGTGGTGGTCTCGGCTGAACCTGATGCACCAATTTTTCGGCACTCGCGCGAGGCCAAGGGCGAACTCGCCTTCACCGTCCGGCTTTCAGCAAACGCGAAGGAGAGCCGCTTCTTCGGAATGCTGCACCCCTCGTTCTCAGACATTGTTGTTCCCGACGGCGCGAGCAAACCTCTCGTTCGGCAGACCACGCTATGGGAAGAAGAGGTTTGCCATCAGCGTCGCGGGCTGCCGAAGGTGACGGTGACCCAGCTCGCGGGACATTTCGGCGAGGGCGACGGGCGAATCGAGATAGCCGGCATCAACCGCCACATCGGGCTTCTGGTCCCGCCGGATGAGTTGACCCCCGGAATAAAACTCGACGCGGGGAGTGATAACCTTGGGCTATTCTACGGCTTCCGGGCGCAGACCCGGATCAGCCGCGTGAACGTGGATCTGAAGATCTATCCGATCGATTGCTTCCTCTAGAGCTAGAGCCGAGGCCGGCTAACCGACGATGCGCCTTCTTCCCCATATACGTTGGTCGTGGAGCTGGCCTGCGACCTTCATCCTGTTCTTCGTCGCCGCCGGCGCGCCGTTCCCGTTCGGCTCGACCAACGACCTCTCGATCGCGTTCTGGTGCCTGTGTCTGGGCCTCGCCTTGATCGTGGCGCCGACGCGCGACTTGCGCCGCCCCCATTTCTGGATGATCGCGGGCATCGGGGTGATCGTGGCCGGATACGCCTTCGTGCTGCATGAGCAGCTGTCCGATCATCCCTGGATCGCGCCGTTCAATCCGATCTGGAAGCAGGCGTCCGACCTCCTGGGCGTGCCGATCGCGCCGTCGGCGTCCATCGTCAAGAACGAGGCGTTCTTCGCATTGGGCGCGCCGCTCGCCAACATTCTGGCGATCCTCCTCGGCATCACCGTCGGTGCCGAGCGTGAGCGCGCCCGACGTCTGCTTTGGGTCATCGCCGTCTCCGGCAGCCTTTACGCGCTTTATGGCGTCGCTTCGTTCCTGATCGAGCCCACCATGATCCTGTGGCGGGACAAGACGGCCTATATGGGCAGCGTCACCGGCACCTTCATCAACCGCAACACGGCGGCCGCCTATTTCGGGTCCTGCGCGGTGATCTGGATGCTCTTGATCCTGGAGGATGTCCGCCGGCGCTTGCCTGAGCGGCACATCGAGTGGAAGCGCGTGTCGCGCGACGTGGCCGAGATCCCGCCGCGCCAGATCCTGCCGCATCTCGGAGCGCTGTTGATTTGCCTGATGGCGATGTTCATGACCGGCTCGCGCGCCGGCGTCAGCCTGTCGCTGCTCGCGATGATCGCCTCCTTCACCGTGTTCCTGCGCAAGGACCTGCCGCCGCGGACTGGAATCTGGATCTCGCTCGGCTCCGGCCTGGTGGTGGCGCTCGGCCTGATGCAGCTGCTCGGCGGCCGCGTCTCCAGCCGGTTCGACAGCCAGGGCCTGGTCGATGAGGGCCGCATCGAGGCCTGGAAATCCACGCTCAAAATCATCAGCGATAATCCCTGGTTCGGCACCGGCATGGGCACCTTCCAATGGGCCTTCCCGCCCTACCGCAGCCCCAACATCTCGATTCGCGGAATCTGGGACGCTGCGCATTCGACGCCGCTGGAGCTTGCCTCCGAAGTGGGCATCCCGATGGCGCTCCTCATCGCTGCGGCCTGGGCGATCATGCTGCTGGTGCTGGCGAGGGGCGTGTTCGGACGCCGGCGCGATGCCATCATCCCGCTGGCGGCGGTGGCGACCGCGACGCTGTCGCTGCTGCATTCGTGCCTCGACTTCACGCTGCAGGTGCCCGGCTACAGCATTCCATTCTTTGCGCTTTTCGGTGCCGGCCTGTCGCAATCCTTCCGCAGCAAAGAGGGCCTGAGGGCCGCCGATGCCGTCGCTACCCCCGGGCGAGACGAGGGCGCTCCGGCAACCGCGGGCGCGACGGCGCCGCGGGTGGCTCGATTTCACAAAACTGTCTAGATTTGAAGCAGTTGCGCCGTTTACGAAGTCTTTAGAATAAGTGGACAGCTCTTTTCTCTTCCGCTAGGTTCCGGCAACGAGCACAGCCATTTGCCCGGGCCAATGAAACAATTCGGGGCAGCTGATTTTTGGAGGTTTGTTTATGAGCGTTATCAAGATTGCGCTTCGCATGGCTGCCGCCGCGGCTCTGGCCGCGACGATCACCACGGCCGCCAGCGCCGCCGTTTACCCGCCGCAGCGCCAGCTGCCGGCCACCGTCATTTCCGACTTCAAGGCCGCACCGAACAGCCTGTTGCAGCAATATCCGACCGGCGGCCCGCAGCTGATCTCGCGCGTGCGCGATCTCGGCGCCTCCGATCCGACCACGCTGCCGGGCCTGATCGCGCTGCTCAAGGATCCTGCGACCACCAAGGACCAGATGCGCGCGATCGTCGGCGGCCTCGCCCAGGTCGCCCGCATGGCCGCACAGGCCGACCAGGCCTTCGCCAATGAGATCCAGGCCGCGATCGCCAACACCGGCAATGCCGACGTGATCGCCGCCTACCAGGCCGCGACCGGCGACGTCGCGATCGCCGCGACCGGCGGCGGCGGTGGTGGCGGTGGCTCCGGCGCGGGCGGACCGACCGGCAACGGCGGGTTCGCGAACGGCGGACCTGGCGGCACCCTCGCCACGTTCGGCGGCCTACACTATGCGACTACGGTGTCGCCGAACGCATCGAATGGCGTGACCGGCACTACCAATGCCGCCAACCGTATCAGCACGCGCTGACCGTAATTGTCTGGAGGCGATAAGCCTCCTGGCCGCCTCATTCGCGATCTAGTCAAAGCGGCGCTTGATGGCGCCGTTTTGCGTTCCAGCGTTAAGCTTCCACGCAAATTATACTGTGCTTGCACAGTTGCGCTGCATCAATTGAGTTCAGCCGCGTGTCGCCGCATGTTATATTCACCCGCAACTGTCGGTCCCTTTGAGCGCTTTTGCTCGCGTGATTTTCTTATCCCCGATGCCATCCTCCAGAGCCAGTCGCTGGACGATTTCAGGAATTGCACAATGCTGCAGGTGAATAAGCCGTCGTCGGAGATCAACCGCGACTACTCCGAGGCAGAGAGCTCGCCGGCCCAGACGCTCACCTCCTATGTCGAGATTATCAGGCGCCAGTTCCCGACCATCGTCGCGATCGTCTCGGCCTGCGTGATTCTGGCGGTGCTCTATCTCTTCACCGCCGCGCCGCAATTCACCTCCACCGCTTCGATGGTGATCGACACCCGCAAGGTGCAGCTGTTCCAGCAGCAATCCGTGCTCGGCGACATCGCGGTCGATTCGGCAACGGTGGAAACCCAGGTCGAAATCCTGAAGTCCGAGAACATCAGCCTCGCCGTGATCCGAGACCTGCATTTGATTGACGATCCTGAGTTCACCGGCGCCGGCGGCGGCGCGCTCGGCGCCGTCTTGGATTTCGTCGGCAGTCTGTTCTCCGACGGCCATGCGCCGTCAGAATTCGAGCAGACCCGCAAGGCATTGGAACGCTTCGAGAAGAACCGGACGATCAAGCGGCTCGGCCTCACCTATGTGATGGAGATCGGCTACACGTCGAAGGATCCGCGGAAGGCAGCGCAGATCGCGAACGCCATCGCGGACGCCTATATTGTCGATCAGCTGGAGGCGAAGTACCAGGCGACGCGCCGCGCCAGCGTCTGGCTCCAAGACCGCATCAAGGAGCTGCGCACCCAGGCTTCCGCCGCGCAGCGGGCGGTTGTTGATTTCAAGACCGCCAACAATATCGTGGACACCGGCGGCCGCCTGATGAACGAGCAGCAGCTTGCCGAAGTCAACAGCCAGTTGGTGCTTGCGCATGCGTCGACCGCCGAGGCCAGGGCGCGGCTCGACCGCATGAACAACATGCTCAAGCAGGACATCCCGGATGCCAACGTCGCCGATGCGCTGAAGAACGACACCATCGTCAAGCTGCGTGCCCAATATGTCGACATGGCGTCGAAGGAATCAATCTGGTCGACCAAATACGGTCACGATCACCTTGCTGCGGTGAACCTGCGCAGTCAGATGGCGGAGATCAAGAAGAACATCCAGGACGAGCTCAAGCGCATCCAGGAATCCTATAAGAGCGAATACGACATTGCCGTGACGCGCGAGGAGGCGATCAAGTCGAGCCTCGCCAATGCGGTCTCGGAATCGCAGCTCACCAACCAGGCGCAGGTGCAGCTGCGTGAGCTCGAGAGCAACGCGCAGAGCTACCAGGCGATGTATGACAATTTCCTGCAGCGCTACATGGAGAGCGTGCAGCAGCAATCGTTCCCGATCACAGAAGCGCGGGTGATCAGTGCGGCCACAACGCCGCTGATTAAGAGCTATCCGAAATCCCTCATTATAGTTGGCGCGGCTCTGTTTGGTGGTCTGCTGCTGAGCTTTGGTGTTGCGATGGCGCGTGAACTGACCGACAAGGTGTTCCGTACGACGAGCCAAGTTGAAGAGCAGCTCGGGACCAATTGTATCGCCATCCTGCCGGCGTTGGCCGCCACAGGGTCCGCCGCGCCCAGCCCAATCAGGTTTGGAAAGAAGAAGAGCAATCCCGAACCGGACCTCCTGCGCTACGTCGTAGACAACCCGTTGTCGCGCTTCTCGGAGGCGGTGCGCTCGCTGAAGGTGGCGATCGATCTCAACTCCATCGTTCGCGAAAATCGCGTGCTGGCGGTGACCTCGACCCTGCCGAACGAAGGTAAGAGCACGCTTTCGACCAATCTCGCGCAGCTCATCGCCCACGGCGGTGCTCGAGTGATCCTGGTCGATGCCGATCTGCGCAATCCTTCGCTGTCGCGCGCGTTGCGGCCGGACGCGAAGGGCGGCCTCGTCGACCTCGTCGCGCACAAGGCGGTCCTTGAGGATTTGGTCAGCCTAGATCCGCAGACCGGACTTGCGGTCCTGCCTGCGGGTATTACCTCGAAGCTGCTCCACACCAACGAGGTGCTCGCCTCCAAGCCGATGCGCGATCTGGTGGCATTGCTACGCTCCAAATATGATTACGTGGTGCTCGACATGCCGCCGATGGCGCCGGTGGTGGACGTGCGTGTCACCTCGTCCTTTGTCGATTCTTTCGTTTTCGTCGTGGAGTGGGGTAAGACCAAAATCGACGTGGTACGCCACAATCTGCGTGGCGCGCCGGAGATCCAGGACAAGCTTCTGGGCGTCGTTCTCAACAAGGCGGACACCAAACTTTTAGCGCGGTACGAATCCTACCACGGCCGCTACTACTATCAGAAGTACTACGCCCGGTACGGGTATGTGGAGTAGCGTAAGGCTTCTGCTCTGGGTGGTCGGCGCAGCCGTTCTGTGGTGGTCGATGACGGTTGTCCCAATCTTCCGCTCCACCGCGCCGGGGCGCGAAGTGACTGAACGCATGATGGCTGACCGCCGGTTCAAGTCCGGCGTGCTTGCCGAGGTAGCAGCGCGGTTGGAGCGCGAGCCGAAGAGGCCAACGGCGCAGCCCGCTTTCATCCGTGCAGAGGCGTTCGTGGGCCTTGGCGTCGCTGAGGGCGCGATGGCGCGCGGTTCCCCGGGAGAGGTGGATCATGAAATGGCTGCTGCTCAGGATAGAGTGCGCTCGTCGCTGGCAGTGAACCCGGCCGACTCCTTTCTGTGGCTGATGCTCTACTCTTTGGTGACTGCGCGAGAGGGGATCGGGCCGGACGTCGTTACTTATCTCGATCAGTCGTATGCCGCCGGCCCTTACGAAGGGTGGGTTTCCTTACGACGGAATCGGCTCACACTTTCTGCATTTCCATTGCTCGATGAGCCTCAGAAAAATCGGGCAGTGGCGGAATTCGGAAGCATCGTTGACGCCGATTTCACCGGAGAGGCAGGATTGATCCTGACCGGGGTCGGTTGGCAACACCGTGCTCAGCTCTTAAACGGGTTGGAACCTGTTGATATCAGTTCTCGACAGAACTTATCGAAGTGGCTGTCGGACAACGGCTACAAGATGCAGATACCTGGCGTCGATCTACCAGATAGGCCTTGGTGACGATTGTTGTTGATTCGCTAAGGGGTGCTGATGGTTGGTAGAGCCAGTGCGTCCCCGAGCAGGATATGTACAACGTAGACAGTGAAATTTCCCGCGCGCCGTTTGTTAAGAATAGTTGAGATGGATTTCAGTATGCCCGAAGCTTCGACGGTCTCGCAGGACTTACTTCCGGAGTTTCGGAAGCATGGTTTCGACAAGAAGTTTCAAGCGCTTCAAGAGAGTGACTTTAGGCCAATGCCGAAGCACATCAGTCAATTGCTTGAGTTTCTCTCGGCCGTAAGCGCAGGCGACATATCCGGGATCAAAATTTTGGACCTGGGATGTGGTCGTGGAGAGCTAGTTGGGGCGTTGCGCGACAGAGGAGCGCGCTCTTATGGGATCGAAGTCGATCCACGATTTGTCGAAAGCGGTGCTATTTTAAGTGGCTTATATCAAGACGATTATCCGCTGCTTTCTACCGTCGATTCGAGCGGAAGAAGCATTTTCCCAGAAGGTTATTTTGACATCGTTGTCTCAGATCAAGTTTTGGAGCACGTCGCTGATCTCAGAAGTGTCACCAGAGAAATATTCAGGCTTCTTCGCACAGGTGGGCTTACTTGCCATCAATTTCCAGCGCGCCACCGGCTGGTGGAACCGCATTATAAGCTTCCGCTTGTGCACTGGTTGCCGAAAAATCGAGTTCGTCAGCAGGCAATCAAATTCCTGTTGTCACTCGGTCTATCAACCGAGTTCTTCCCTCACTACGATCTAGGAGATCGTACGTCGATAATTTTCAAATATTCAGTTGAGGAGACCTTCTACAGGAGTGTTCGCGAGATCAAGACCATATTCCAATCTGAAGGTCTGTCTCCCATTTTCAGGAGAATGATGCATCTCTACGTAGAAGGTCGGTTGCAACGAAAAATCCCTTATCTCCTTCCCCTTGCCGAGTACGTTAGCTCCTTCCGAATGGTAATGTTTTGCGCTCGCAAGCAGGCTTGATCGAGGAAAAAGATCTCTTGAGCACCTTGGTGATGTTCAGTAACGGCTATAAGGTGCAGGTACTTGGTGTCAGACTGAACGGGCCTTTCTAATGACCGCTGTTGGTTCTGTAAGAGCGCTGCTTCTCGCTAGTGCCTGTGCTTCCCTGAGCACGTTTGTCCCGGCGGACGCTCAGACGGCGCCTGGGAGCGCTAGTCCCCCGCTTACCCTTCAAGGACCGGCCGAGTCGTCTTCAAGCATTCCGGCCGCAAACGTGCGGGATTCGCTCGGTCGATTGTGTTACGAAACTTACGCAGTCGCGCGTGCTCATGTCGTCGAGCCGGACGTTTACGACCATATTATCAGCATCAAGAACAACTGTACAAAGGCGCTGAAGTTGAAGGCTTGCTATTTCAATTCAGATAGATGCACGTCGGTTGACTTGCGACCGTATATGCGCACGGAAGTGATTATTGGAACGATGAAGAACGTGAGATTCTTCAGGTATGTCATACGTTGAGTGCGATTTGGCGACCATTGTGCCTGATCAAAAACGGAAGACAACGCTGCCACTCTGTACCTGGCCCACACAGTTTTACTAAGTAGCTATCTTCATCTCTCGATACTATTTGATCTAGTATGGGAGAAAGCGAAGAAGCGCCTCTCGTGCATTTGCCGTCTCCGCAGCGTGCATGTCGGTGATTTTGCGGGCGATCGCGCGCCGCGAAGCAGTCCTCTCACAGTTCGCCTCAAACTCCCGTAGCCATTCACAAGCTGCCGGAACGAACGGCTCCTCCTTTGCTATTACTAAGCCGCAATTTCCGACTTGAGAGCTAATGCAGCCTCTTTCGTAGGAGATCACAGCATTTCCCGCAGCCATAGCTTCATACAGCACGGTTGGCTGGGCTTCGTTGGCGTAAATAGTGGGGAACACAAATACGTCTATCGACTCGTAGAATTGAAGCTTTGCATCGCCGAAAAGAGGGCCAGTGTAAGTAAGCAGATTGCCCAGCTCTTGTTGTGCGGCTTCGAGCGCAAGTTGGTCTTCCGCCTCGCGCAATGGTCCAGCTAGCGTCCCATGGATGTTTAGACCTTGGTCTCGCGCTGCGCGCAACAGGTCGAGAAAGAGATAAAGTCCCTTTTCGCGATTGAGATTGCTCAGCAATCCTACCCGAAGGCTCGCTTTAGGTGTCGGAAGTGCGCGGCCGGCTTGAGTTGGTACAAAGGCAATGTTCGAAACCACGATCGCTCGTTCCGGCATCCAGTACGTCTCACCAAATGATCTTCGCATGTGATCGCAGAGGAATATATGGACGGTCTTCGGGCCTCCCGTGCGGAGGGCGAACTCCATCATCCTGCGCTTCTCGTTGATGTACCCGAAGTTGTGATGATGGAGAAACGATGGATATCTCATCAGTCGGGCAAGAGCTAAAAGATAGATCGTATAGATAAGTCCAAAATCACTCTGACACGGCATATAGCAGACGCGGTTCTTGCGCCATGCGTTGATCGCGAGATGTATTGATGCACGCAGAACGGCGGCTGTTCTTGAAAGGTGGTAGGCAATTCCGCGCTTGAATCCTTTAGGCGAGATGTTCAAAACAACAATGTCATGGTCCTCGGCTAAGAGCTTGACATATTCAGCCGTGATGTAGGCTAATCCGTCTGTTGGCGGTGGAATTTGTCCAATTACTACGATGAAACGCCGTTGGATGTTCATAACGAAGAGTCGCTTCGGATCGGTGTTAGTGGGCGGGAGACGTGCTGTCTAAGGAACAATGCTTGGGGCATCTTGCATATCTCCAGTCAATCGGATTGCCGAGATGCGTCCGGCGCGCGCGCGAATCCTATCGACAGCTTCCTGGATGTTCGTCGGCAATCCGGACGACGACTGTCGGGCGCTGGCGGTGATCTCGTTGTTCTCAAATACGTAAGATCGGTCTGTGCAGACGCCGAAGAATGGAGGTGCTCGGTCCGATCTTAGGACATTGTTTCTGAAGACGACTGATGAGCCTTTCGATGGCCGCGTGCAACGAACGCCGGCTTCTCCAAAGTTGAAAAGGAAATTGCGCTCGAACAGCAAGTCCGTCCCGTAGTGGATATGGATGCCCGCGTGAGAAACGTTCGTCACCACATTGTTGCGAAACGTGAACCCAGCCGTTCCTGCGTCCGCATAGATTCCGTGGCCGCCATATGTGCGAGCCTTGCCGTTGCGAATGACGTTGGCTTCCACCAAAGAGTTGGATTGACGTCCCAGCGTATATATACCGCCCAGATCAGAGAGTACCCCTTGTCCAAAGTCGGAGACGACGTTTCCGATAACTTTGTTGTCGTGGCTCAAGCTAGGGCCGTACTCCCACGTCCATCCCACGGAAATTCCCGTGTAGTAGAGATCGCGGATCTCGTTTCTTTCCACCAGGACGTGATCCGCCTGGCCAATCCACACGCCTACCGCTGCAAAGTGAATTCGGCCGACAGAGGCAATGAGGTTGTCGGTTATCTTCACGTCGTGTGTCCTGGCCGAGCTGGTCTCTCCATCGCTCCATGGCGTTCCTTGAGCGGGTCTACGCTGTTCGGAGCCGATCGCAATGCCCGTGCCGCCAAGATCACGCAATTCGCCCTGACTGATTTCGATGTCGAAGCAATTTTCTCGAATGCGAATGCCGCTAGCGCCGGTATGAACCAGGGCGAAGCGCGTGAATGAGATGGAATTCGCGTTCTGCACCTCGATCGCCCCCGGCAGGCCGACTTCTGCCTGCATGGCTGCCCAGCCATCATTAGGCAGGTGCCATGCCGTTGTCGAAAAATAGAGGTCCTCGAAATGAAGATCGTGGACGCTTTGGCTCCTGCTTCCCTCGATGGATAATAGCTTCGGGAGGCGCGGGGCAACTACTTCTTCAGAGGCAAAGGCCTCTTTGCTAGCGGGGCGATATCTGAGTTCGCGCCGTCGTTCGTCGCACTGCCATGATTTTTCAGGAAGGGGCTCATCCCCGTAGTTTTCGATTAAGTAGGGGAGGCTAGGCGTTATGTCGTGGTGAATGCCATGACCAGCGAACTTGCCCGAAAGCAGAAGAATCCTTGAGGACGGATCGTAGGATGTTAGCCTCATGCGCGACGCGGTCCACGCATCAAAGATAACGATCTCTGTGTCGCTGAAAGTCATTAGGCGCGCTGGCAATTCTCCGAGGCCTGCAATGAAACGGTCGTTGAGTTGCAGTGTTTCTTTTGGGATAGATTCGATTTTCAGCGTGCCAATAGCAGGCAAGCGGGGGCGATACCGTCTCTCTCCTCCAACGAACAACTGCTGGGGGCAGCCTGCCGGCGATTGCGACTCCGGGTAATTCATTGACCAAACGCCATCTTGTCCAAGATGCCAGCCTTTGAGGCGTGCGCCACCGTCGATGTGAGCTGTCTCTCCCGGATAGGAGCGATAGGTAATAGGGGCACCCGGCGAGCCGGAATCCTCGGGGCGAAAAACAATCGGATGATCAAGGGTGTACTGACCGCCGCGAAGAAGTACATGAACACCGGATTGCGTGCCGGGAAGTCCAAGCGCGCGAGCTTCCCGAACGAGCGATTGAGCGCGCTCTAAGGTACGCACTGGGCCAACTGTACCGCCGCTGCTTGGTTGGGCAGCAGTCCCGTCAGCAGCATCGCTGCCATGGGGTGATACGTAGATGGAAAACACAACTGCTTCTGTGGCGGCTAAGCAATTTGAGTCCCATAGGATCGCTGCTAAGGCGATGATGAGAGATCTATGCCACATCGATCGAAACATTATCAAAATTACGAAGATTCCGTCTGGATGGTGCGAGCAAGCCCCGTAGAGTTTTCGACACGCATTCCCACTCCCTTCAGTCGGCCCAGAATCCAGCGCTCGACCGTCAAATGTATAATGACTCCGCATCCAATCGCTATCAGACTCGTCGCTATTACCACGATCCAAACTGGTGTAGATGGAGCAACCGCGGACCAGACGCCCAGAACGGCCGAAATGAAGTGTGGATGAAAGAGATAGATCGAAAATGAAGCGTCGCCCAAAAGCAGTCCGAGCCGCGACGGAATCGTCTTGGCAAGGACGGCAAGAGTTAGTAGCGGCAAGAATGCTGCTGCCCAGATCAGGTCAATGTATACGCGAGGCCAATCACCTAAGAGGCTAGATACAAAATGAATCGTAACGGCAAACCAGACGACGCATACTGGCCATAGAAGGCGCAGAGAGAACGGTTGGCCACGGTTCGACCTAAGCCAAATTAGGGCTAACCCCAGTCCGGCGGCAAATTCGACATTGGCCGGGTGAGCAAACGCGTACATCCACTGTTGATAAGTCAGAGTGGGACCATCCGATATACCTGAAGTTGGATATAGCACAGCAGCCACTACCCAGAGCGCTGCTGCCCATCTTATTCCTCGAACTCCGAGGAATGTTGACGCAAACAGAAAGTAGAAGAACGCCTCATTGCGTAGGGTCCAAAGGTGAGATGGGTTCACGTCGCCAGCGGGCCAGAGCGTTAATGCCCGAAGATATGGCCAAAGGTCGAAGCTGCCCCTTCCTAGAAGGCGAAGAGCCATGTAGCTCCCAATTGCCAGCCACATGAGAGGAACTATGCGGATCAGGCGGCGCCGCGCGAACTCGTAAGGTGAAACACGGGCTTCCAGCGACCGAGGTGTGAGCGATACTACCGCAATGATGAAGCCGCTGATCAGGAAAAATAGGTCTACGCCTCGAGCTCCGGTCAAGAGTACCCCAGAGAATGCTTCTGAACCAAAGTATTTTGGAAATGCGGCCATCCCCGTTGCGTGGTCGGCAACTACCGCGCCGGCCGCTATACCGCGTAAATACTGTATCCCAAATATTTCGTTCTGCCTCGTAGTCATCAGGGGCCACCCGCGATTGATCGAAAAACATCGACGTACCTCTCTGCCACCTTATCCGGCGTCATCGAGGAAAGCTTCGACAGGGCGAATTCAAGATCAACGGTTGGATCGGCAGCCCGGAGGGCGAGTTCGATGGTGTCGGCGCATTCCTCCGGCGAACTGCGATCGTGAACGTAATAGGCGTATTTCGAGCCGAGTAGCTCAACGTGTTCCGGAATAGCGGAAGCAATTATAGGTGCACCTGCTGACACTCCTTCGAGGAGTACGTTAGGGAGGCCCTCGTAGTGGCTGATGCTTACTAACGCGCGGGCAGCCGCAATGTACCGGGCTACGTCTGTTCTAAATCCCGCGAATGCGACCCGAGAGCTCACTCCCTCTTTGCGAACGACGGCTTCCAGAGTTGGCCGAAGACTCCCGTCTCCTACTAGCAGAAAGGATAGGTCGTCTCGACGTTTTGCAAGCGTGCAAAAGGCTCGTATGAGCACCTCAACGTTTTTTTGGGGCTCTAATCGTCCAACGTGAAGAATGGTGTTGCTGCGATCGATCGCGCCGACCTGAGGTGTTTGTACGATATTTGGAATAACAAAACGGCGACCGCGGGCGTTGGCGGCCTGCCAGTATGCGTCTCCTTGGGGTGAGTTGGCGATGACAGCGTCTGCATACCTTCCAAGATGACGCCGGAGCCAAAATCTGACATCTCGGACATAAAATGAATTCCGTTCGGTCATGATCCAGCGAAGCGAAGGCATGGACCATCGCAAGAAGAAGCTGTAGGTGTCGCAAGCGTGTAGCCAGGAGAGAAGAACCTGCGGTCGTACTTGCTCAAGTTCCCGTCGCAAGCGAAGGATGTTCAATGGATCATAGTTCGATCTAACCGGGATCTGTTTGATTATGATTTTCTCTCGGTTCAGGAGAGCATCGTGTACGCCTGGAAAGAAATAGAGCAAATGCAATTCGACATCGTCTCTCCGAGCCAATTCGTTGAGAAGATAGATGCACTGCTTTTGGGCGCCACCGTCTGACATGGCTTGTATTAGAAAGCAGACGCGAATTGGTTTCATTGAGGCAATTATCTCTGGCGGTCGGCATGCAGACTCAGATGTGTGACGGTGCTACGTGGCGCTCTGTTGGCGGGCGTTCCCTGAGTTTTCGCTCTTTGGGATCGGTCGGGCCGGGCCCGGCCCTGCATCCACATCAGGAGGTCATATACCTTAAAAAGCAGAAAGGTCCACGTAAGCATCCGAACCGGAAAGTCGAGAGTATAGCGCGATAGCTCTGCGAAATTTCCAAGTACAAGAAGATAGAAGGCGATAGTGCGCGTGGAACAGGGCGTGAGCATTGCATTCTTCTGGATTGCCCCGGCAAACAGTCCGGCCAGCAGAAGTAAGGTTGGAATGCCAATTACGCCAAAATCCATATACACGTCAGTGAGTAGATTCGATCCAACACTCCAGCCGGCATTGGGGCCCAGCATATAGTTGGAAAGAACCTCCGCTGTGTTGGTCAGGCGAGTTTCGCTGCCGAGTAAGAGGCCGCGAACTAACGGGACGATCCCAGCGAATCCGATCAACTTGTACTTCCCATATCCATAGTCAAGGCGCTCGGGGACTATGTCGAAAGTAGCTCGCAGCGTAGCTGTGGTGATACTGAAGCTGCTGCTGCGGTTTGCCTCCTCATTGGAGCGATCTTCGAACACCTTCTCCAGCAGACTCGAAAAAGATCGATCCTGCGACAGCCTAACGGTCTCAACCGCGCCATAGACCACGAGTGACGCAAGGATGCATGCCATCAAGGCAATCCAGGATGTGCGGCGTATAAACGTGAAGAAGCCGCCCCCCGCTGCAATTGCAATCAGAAAGAATGAGTTGCGATCTCCATGAATCAGAATTCGCGCCGACCAAAAAGCAATGATTGGAAGGATGAGTAGAATTGGAAATTCCAGCGATTTTCTCTGGGCGAGTAATGCGATAGCTCGCGATCCACCGACAATGCAGAGCATTGTGATGATCAAGTAAATGCCATCGGCTATGGCGCCGCCGTTCGTTACCTTGGTGTACCGACCTTCGTCCGCGCTCTGAAAGC
The DNA here is from genome assembly GCF_040548425.1 of Bradyrhizobium sp. i1.15.2. NCBI lineage: Bacteria > Pseudomonadati > Pseudomonadota > Alphaproteobacteria > Hyphomicrobiales > Nitrobacteraceae > Bradyrhizobium > Bradyrhizobium sp. i1.15.2. The sequence goes on from NZ_JBEPRQ010000024.1 coordinate 77,896, forward strand.
CCGCTCCTTCGTAAATGAGAATGAATCCGGCGAGGAGTATCAGAACTATGTATCCAAAACCGACGTAGTATTGTCCTTCCTTCGCGTCATTAGCCTCGGTAGGAGGTCTAGGCCTGGAACCAGTGGCGATGCTCATCCCTAGGTGAAATGCGACGAACCCGATTCCTGAAGCCACAAGTGCTTGGTTCGATCCGTCCTCATATACAAAAGGAAGAAAAGAGTTATTTCGAAGGTCCGACCATCCCAGAAGATGCATCTGGTATGGATTTATGAATAGCAAGAAATAGAACATCAGAAAGAGAGTTTCGATTGTCGTGTACACAGGAATGTCTGGTCTTATCCGTACGGTCGCGAAGAATGAACGGATAAAGTAGATGTAGAACAGTGCAATGACCGGCCAAGCGACGTAAGCGTCAATTCCGGATGGGATCGCGTATAACGCGAAGGTCAAGCAGCCGAGTAGCAGGGCTTGACCGAGGAGAGACATCTTATGCGGGATTGGACGAGTACGGTTCATTGCATCATTCTTTCGCGAACTGCGAAGGTTCGTCCATAGACAAGAGATCGCGTCTCCGGAGAGACGACGAGTACCAGAGCGATGCCAGCTAGCACGATGAATGCCGCTGCGGCCGTCAACAACAGGGCAAGCCAGCCGTGCGGGTTGATAAAGGGCGCAGCGAGTATCGCTCCCCCGACAGCAGTGCTCAAGACTGCAATCCCGCGCCAATAGTAGGGAGATATCGGAACAAGACCGGAGACAAGCCGAGGCAGCAGGATAGAAGCGAGGAAGCGGCCAATGATTAAGCCGAGGTAGATGCTCTCAAGCGAGCCAAATGCAATGTAAAGCAGACCTGCCAGTAGCAAGCTGGCGAGCGTGGCTGCCAATGCAACGAGAACCTTCTTCGAAATGTTCAGTCCCACGTCCTGGACCTGTGCCTCCAATCTTATGTGTGCGAGTTGCAGGAAAGCGATCACCATCAGAGCGTTGAGTGTGTCACCCATGTAGTACTGAGGTCCGATCCACGTCGAGACAAATGTCTTGTTCAGTAGCAGGATGCACGCGCCACTCACAGTCATCACGGTTAGCAAAATTTCGCGCGTTTGACCGACAAGCCTTCCCGCCGCGTTGAGATCACCACTTCCAATCAGCGCGCCCAGTCTCGGTGTAACCGCGCTGCCAGTCATCAGGCAAATCGAGAGCGCGAATTGAATGGAATAGGAGGTGAACGTGTATTTTGTGACCGCGACGGGTCCCGACAGGGCACTGATGAGGAGAAGTTCACTTGAAAGCAGAAGCAGTTGAACAAGTGCCCAAACCAGCGTCCAATTGCTGAAACCGGCGAAGCGTGTAACGTCGCTGCGCTTTGGCTTGGCAATTCCCCACCACTTGACCCGCCTTCGGGCCACCCACCAGGTAAACGTGCCGTTTAGAACCGTGCTGCCCAAGGTAACCAGACCAAGAGCGGTTAGCCCGTAGCCTGCTCGCGCGACAACGAGCATCAGTCCATTGCTTAGAATCAGAAATGCGGTGGTCAGAATGATCGAACGATAGCCCTGGTTTGTGCCAAACAAGACTGCGTCAGGAATGCCAACAACTGCGCTCAAAATGACATTGATTCCGAGCACCAGTGCAGCCCCTCTCGCAATTGTAAGATGATCAGCGGTGATGCCGGTGATAAGCGAGGGCAGGAAGTAGACCACTGCTGAAACTGCGAACAGGAGAACCGGAAGCCAAAAGAGCCACATCAGGATGGCCGCGGCGATTGCTCGTCGTAGGTTTAGCTCGTCATCCCTTTTGGATCCATGGGCAATGATCCATTTCAGCGCCTGGGTAGCTCTGCCGTCGGCCACCCCCGAAAGGTCGAGCAAGCGCAGAAGAGATTTCCAGATTCCGAAATCGGTTGCCCCTAGGCTCTGGACGAGGAGCGGATTGATCGCAAGTCCCAGCAGCGCCATCACAACAAAATTTGCGTATAGCGCGATGGCATTTAATTTGGTTCCGCTCATAGGAAGGTGGTTGTCCGCCCGAATCAGATCACGCGCAGGGAGAGTTATCAGTATGCCTTGTGCTGACGAAAAGCAGTGAAGGCCGTTCCAACAATGATCCTGAGATCGAGTCCCACGCTCCAATTATTGATGTACCACAGATCATACTCCACGCGCTTCTGCATCATGTCGAGCGTGCGGGTTTCTCCGCGGTAACCATTAACCTGGGCCCAGCCGGTGATGCCGGGCTTGACGTGGTGGCGGTAGGCGTAGTTGCCGATGATCTGCTCATATTCGGTGTTGTGGGCGGCCGCGTGCGGGCGCGGGCCGACCAGCGACATGTCGCCCTTGAGCACGTTGAAGAGCTGCGGCAGCTCGTCGATCGAGGTCTTGCGCAGCCATTTGCCGATTGCAGTCACGCGCGGGTCGTTCTTTTGCGCCTGCACGATTTTCGGGCCGTCCTCGAGCACGCGCATGGTGCGGAATTTGAAGATCTTGAAGGCGCGGCCGCCAAAGCCGTGGCGGGTCTGGCGGAAGAACACCGGGCCCTTCGAGGTCGCCTTGATCAGCACGGCGGTCACCAGCATCACGGGGGCGAACACGATCAGCGCCAGGGCCGTGCCGGCGAGGTCGAGCGTGCGCTTGAGCGCGCGTTCGTTCCAGGACAGCGGCGCGCGGCGCAGCTCCGCGGTAAAGGTGTGGCCGGTCGATTGCAGCGGATAGCGCAGGAAGCGCGCGGCGTGGGCATCGGGCACCAGATGCACGGGAACGGGCAGCACCTTCAGCGCGTCCAGGATGCTGTCGATCGCGTGCTGCCGGCTCCAGTTCATCAGCAGGAAGATGTGCTCGACCCGGTTCTCGCGCGCATAGGCGATCAGCTCGTCAAAGCGCGGCGCGATCGCCGACAGCAACAGCGGCGAGGCGAGGTCGGTGGAGCGGATCTCCATGATCCGCATCAGGCGATAGCCGTGCTGGGCAAGGTCCATCATGGTGTTGGAGGCCGCCGGCAGCCCGAATTCGGCGATCATCACCGCGCGGCTGTTGGCGAACGCGCCGGTGGCAAGCGCCCTGGCGGTCCAGCGCCCGGCAGCTAGCTTCCAGGCCAGCAGCACCGTGAGGCCGACCAGGTAGAACGAGATCGTGGTGCCGCGGGAAAAGTCTTCGCTGACCTTCATGGTGAAGGCGATCGCCAGCAGCGCGCCGAACAGCCCGGTCCAGGTCGTCACCGTGATGCGAAACGCGCGCGGCAGGTTGGTGAGGGTCTTGAGGCGATAGCCGTGCTGGACCGTGGTCAGCAGGATGAAGTTGATTGCAACCACGACGCTGGCCGCGGCGTAGACGTTCGCCTTGCCGAGCGCCGATTGCGTGTAGAGGTGATAGGCGACCGCGCAGCCGAGCCCGCTTAGCACCACCAGCAAGCCATCGACGACCATTACCAGCCGTTCCACAACCAGTGGGCGAAGAAAATTCCATGCAAAACCTTGGGGTGCCGGCGAAATTGGCTCCACCACGCGAATTTCCGCAGCCGAATCAGGAGCGGAAGCCGGTCGAGCCGATAAAAGTGTCATCGCGCTAATGCTCACTTACGATCAATTCACTATCCGAATACACCGTGCTATCGGGCAGAATCGCAATTAAAACAAGGCGAAGGAAAAAGTAACCTTACCCCAATGGCTTGATAGTAGCGCATCTTTGCCCCTGCCCAATATGTTAAATGTCACAGTTCGTTAGGAAGCTCTCAGTGCCTCAGACCCGGTCCCGGCGGCGATCCAGGCGAAGGTTCAGCCGTTATGTGGCGATCGGCCTTGCGACCGTTGCCCTGCTGGGCTTGGCCTTTATCACGCTGCGCCCGGATTCGGTGCCGCCGCGGCAGGCATCGAACCCCGCGGCCGCGGCAAGTCTGCTCCTCGACGGACCCTACGCGGCGCGCTTTGCCGGCGAATTGATCGCGCTCAAGCAGGGCTTTTTCACTTCCCAGATCGCGTTGCGCCCGCACCCTGATGACCCGAACTTCGTCGAGACGATCGCACGCGAGCATGCCATTGGCGTGACAAGCGGCCAAAAGTTTCTGCTGGCCGCTTGGCGCGGCGTGCCCGTGACGGCGTTCGCCGCAAGCTTCCTCGACACATCGATTGCGATTTTCACCCTGGAAAGCTCTGGGTTGCGCCGTCCGCCCGACCTGGTCGGCAAACGCGTCGGTTATCGCAGGGCGAGTGAAGGAGACGTAATCTTCGATGCGATGATGGCGCAGCTCGGCCTGCCACGCAGTCAAGTGACAAAGGTGATCGATCGCGACAGCTTCGATGCGCTCCGCGCCGGCGAGGTCGATGCCATCATTGCCGCCCTCGATGACCAGCCAAGTCCGTCCGGTGTGGGCTCCATCCGGCTGAATGTGATCAAGCCGCAGGACTACGGTATTCATGTCCCGGGGCTGGTCTATTTCGCCAGCAACGATCTTGTTCATGACCGTCCATCCGTGATCACCGACGTGCTCCAAGGTCTTATCCGCGGCTGGCAGTTCGCCTATGGCGATTATGCACGAAGCGTGCCTGTTCTCGCCAGTTTTGCTCCCGAAAGGCTCGGACCGGACCGCCTGAAAGCCGAGTTGCAGCAGCAGCGGAGCCTCATCTTGCCAACCGGTGGCCGCATCGCCGACTACGACGAAAGCCGCTGGAGGACGCTTCGGGACATTCTGATGTTCGCGAAGCTGGGTGAGGAGGAGGTGCCGCTCGCCCAGGTAGTCAACTATCAGTTTCTTCGGGACGTTTATCGTCGCTCGCCCGATCTTGGCGCGCCCGGCGCCTGGAGCGGAGACAACTAGGGCCAAGAAGCCACAGTTCTGCGCCATATCGCTTCGAGCATAAATTCGGTGCGTCGGATCGGTTGCGTTCCTCCCCTGGGCCTTGGTAATCTGTTTCGGCTATTTCACGGCGATTTCTGGGGTGATTGACGAAGCACAGTGCCGCCGAAGCAGTTCTCGCAGGGCTGAGTGGCTTCGCTGATGAGTTCGTTGGGGCAAAGGAGCTTTACAAATGTTCAAGACGTTTGCGCGGGTCGGGCTTTTGGCGTTGGCCACTTCCCTGTGTGCAGCGAGCGGCGCAAGTGCCGGCATGCAGATGCCTGCAAGCGCGGCTTTGCTCACGGGCGCCGCCCAGGTAACGCCGATCACCTTTTGGGCACAACCCTATCCATACCGTTATGTGCCGTCGCGTCACTGTCCGCTCGTTCGGGTAGAGACTCCGTACGGCTGGTATTTGGATCGCGTCTGCGCCCCCGAGGGTCCCATCCTCCGACGTGCGTACTGATCCGCTGGACTAAATAATGTTTTATCGAACAAGCAGCCGTGCGGCTCGCGCGGCTGCTTGTCTATTTTGTCGCCAATGGCCTGCTTTGAGTTTGTGCACCCTGCTGCAGTTCACCATTAATATCCTCGCCGTGTTAGGCGGGCTGCTCGATGGTGAAGATTGTGTTAGCGAGTGAGAACGCGCACGAGTCTTGCTTGACGCATCAGCGCGCCGCGTGAATGGGCTGTACTGTCGGTTTTTCCGCATAGGTGTGACCGAAGAGGGGATGTATGACAGGGGCTTCTACCTACGATCTTTCGGGCAAGCGGGTCTTCGTCGCGGGTCATCGCGGCATGGTCGGTTCAGCCATTGTGCGGCGTCTTGCTTCCGAAAATTGCACGGTGCTTGTTGCCGATCGTCGCGAGCTGGATCTGACGAAGGAAGAGCCGACGCTGCGATGGCTGGAATCCAACCGTCCGGACGCGGTGGTGCACGCTGCTGCAAAAGTCGGAGGCATTGCTGCGAACAGCAGCTTTCCTGTCGACTTTCTCTGCGAAAATCTAGCGATCGAACTCAATGTGATCCGCGCAAGTCACGCCATCGGCGTTCAGCGCCTGTTGTTTCTGGGCTCGTCTTGCATCTATCCCAAGCATGCCAAGCAGCCGATTGCGGAGCGTGAATTATTGACTGGGCCGCTTGAGCCGACAAACGAATGGTACGCCATCGCGAAGATCGCGGGTCTCAAGATGTGCCAGGCCTATCGTCGCCAATATGGGGACGATTACATTTCGGTGATGCCCACCAACTTGTACGGCCGTGGCGATAACTACCACCCCGATCACAGTCACGTACCGGCCGCGCTGATCCGCCGCTTCCATGAAGCAAAGCTCGCGCAAGCACCGAGCGTGAGTGTCTGGGGCACGGGCACGCCGCTTCGCGAGTTTCTCAACGTCGAAGACTTCGCCGACGCGTGTATCTTCCTTCTGAAGAACTATTCAAGCGACCAGCCGATCAATGTCGGTAGCGGCGATGAATTGTCGATCGGAGATTTTGCGGCAACGGTTGCAGACGTGGTGGGCTATCGGGGCAAGCTGGTCTTCGATACGTCCAAGCCGGACGGTACGCCGCGTAAGCTGCTCGATAGCTCGCGGGTGCGGGCGCTTGGTTGGCAGCCAAATACTTCTTTGCGCGCCGGTCTCGCTGCTGCGTATGCGGATTTTCTAAAAGGCTACGGTCGTCATTTGGAGGTTAGCGCCACCAGCTGAGCCAGCTATTCTGCTGCAATAGTTTAATCTCTGAAAAACTTACTTGGATTGCGCCTTTATGCGGGTTCTTTTGGTCGGCATCAATTATGCCCCCGATCTGATCGGAGTGGCAAAATACAATAGCGAGCTCTGCGAAAGCCTCGTCACCGAAGGTCACGAGGTCAGGGTGATCACGGCTCCGCCGTATTATCCCGCCTGGAAGATTCCGCACCGCTTCAGTAGTTCTTACTTCAGAACGAGGCATATCGATGGCGTTCGGGTCACGCGTACGCCGATCTATGTGCCCGAACATCCGTCAGGGGCGAAGCGACTTATCCATCATGCCTCCTTCGCACTCTCGAGCGCAGTGCCGGCCCTCGCGAATGCGCTCTCCTGGCGACCAGACGTCATGATCGCGGTAGCCCCGTCTCTGATGTCCGCTGCCTTCGTCTCGTTCGTTGCTCGTCGCGTCGGCGCGAAATCGTGGCTCCACATTCAGGATTTCGAGGTCGATGCAGCGTTCGATCTTGGTCTGCTGCGCAATGGTTCCTTGCGCAAATGGATGCTTAGAACTGAAGCAGCGATCCTCAAATCCTTCGATCATGTTTCGACTATCTCTCAGCCGATGATGGATCGCCTGATCCTCAAAGGCGTGGACTTCGATAAAGCAGTTGAGGTCAGAAATTGGATTGATACCCGGGCGATCTGCCCCGCCTCGCGGATGACGAAATATCGCGAGCAGCTCAAGCTTGGCGAGACCGACATTGTTGCGCTCTACTCCGGAACGATGTCGAGAAAGCAAGGGCTTGAATTCGTGATCGAGGCCGCGATCGGGTTGGAGCAAAGCCATCCACATATTCGGTTTATTCTTGCCGGCGACGGACCAGATAAGACGAGGCTCGAGCAATTGGCCGCCGGGCATTCCAACATCCACTTTTTCGGGCTTCAGCCCAAGGAAAGCTTCAACGAGTTGTTGGCAACTGCCGATTTCCACCTGATTCCGCAGAAGGCGGAGGCGGCCGATCTGGTGTTGCCTTCCAAGCTTGGCGCGATCTTTGCGTCCGCTCGGCCAGTCATCGCCATGGCCGAAGAGGGTACGGGGCTTGCGGCGGAAGTCATCGGCGCGGGCCTTGTGACTCCACCTGGAGATTCGTCCGCTCTTCAAGCCGCAATTTGCGAGCTTAGTGAGGCATCCGCCCTCCGCGAACATTACGGGGAGGAAGGAAGAAAGCGAGCCCTTGATCGGTGGGACCGACAAACAATTGTTCGTCGGTGGTCGGAAGTCATGGCGGACGAGCGCAAGTCGACAGGGGCGATGGGAATCGGACCGACAAGCGCTAACGACAACATTGGACTTCCAGTGGAGGATGCGGTTCGGTTGCCCTGAGGCGTCTGGCCTCGACTGCGGAGAAATGACGTCTGCTGACGAACAAGAGCAGCCAAAGGTGAGCGTCGCGATGAGCGCTTACCTCCGGCCCGCTCGCGGTGACGGCGCTGATCTGCCTCAGGATCACTCGTGACGCGGAAAGTATCTGAATCCGTGCTGCTTGATCAGTTCGTCGCGCTTTGCCGATTCGAGGTCTTCCTTCATCATTTCCTGAACCAGAGACTCGAAGGAGGTCGTTGGCTCCCATCCGAGTTTCTGCTTCGCTTTCGCGGGATCTCCCAAGAGAGTTGCGACCTCTGTGGGCCGGAAATAGCGAGGGTCGACCGAGACGATACATTTGCCGGTAGAGACGTCATAGCCCTTCTCATCGACGTCGCTGCCTTCCCAGCGAATCCTTATTCCGACTTCGCTGGCCGCAATATTAACGAAGTCTCTCACGGAATGCTGCACACCAGTGGCGATGACGAAATCCTCCGGCTTCTCCTGCTGCAGCATCAACCACTGCATCTCGACGTAGTCGCGGGCGTGGCCCCAGTCGCGCAGCGCGTCGAGATTGCCCAAATACAGGCGCTCCTGAAGACCTAAATGGATTCGCGCGAGTGCTCGCGTGATCTTTCGGGTAACGAAGGTCTCACCGCGAACAGGAGACTCGTGATTGAACAGGATGCCGTTGCAAGCATACATGCCGTACGCTTCGCGATAGTTCACCGTGATCCAATAGGCGTAGAGCTTGGCGACTGCGTAAGGAGAGCGCGGATAAAAAGGAGTGGTCTCCTTCTGCGGAATTTCCTGAACCAGTCCGTATAGTTCGGAAGTCGATGCCTGGTAAAAGCGGGCCGTCTTCTCGAGCCCCACGATGCGCATGGCTTCGAGAATCCGCAGCGTCCCCAGCCCATCGGAATTCGCAGTGTATTCGGGTTCCTCGAACGACACGGCCACATGGCTCTGCGCAGCCAGATTGTAAATTTCGTCAGGCTGTACCTGGGCAACTATCCGGATGAGGCTGGAGGAGTCCGTCAGATCGCCGTAGTGCAGCCGGAACGGCGGATCGGGCTCGTGTGGATCGAGATAAAGATGATCGATGCGATCGGTATTGAAGAGGGAGGTCCGGCGCTTGATGCCATGGACTTCATAGCCCTTCCCTAGAAGCAGCTCGGCCAGGTAGGCCCCGTCCTGGCCCGTAACACCGGTAATTAATGCGCGCTTTTTGGTCATGCAAATTCTCACAGACTGGATGCGTGTTCTTACCCAATAGCCTGTCCCGTTGCTACCCGCGGCAGAGTATTTTTGAGCTGATTGGGCGCTATTATTAACGAGCCAGCCGTATCAACTTCGGAGGGCCGGCTAAGGGCCTAATACCCCAAGCTCTCGGGATGACTGAATTCCCGAACGTGGCAGAATTCGAACCGCAGGCGAGCAGCTAAGATCTCGCAAGACCGCGCATCCAGAGTTGAGGGTTCAGACCCGATTGCGTGCGCAGGAAGACGTATTGATCCGAGGCTTCGTTGAGCTGGACGACCGCCCCGCTCAGATTGTCGAGAACGAAACTGACTCTTCCTTCTCGTACGAGCAAAATGAGGTGATGCTCTCCTGTGTTGCGAATAACAACTTCTGCCAAAAGGAGAGACGAGGTTGGCCAGCCCGCTTGGAGCAGCAAATGGCGTTTTGTAACGGCATAATCGCCACAGTTTCCATCATAGGGAAAGATCTGCCATTCATAGTCATTCCGGCTTACCAACAGACTCTCGGGCGCGATGCTAGAATTGACAATTGAATTGATTTGATTGAGCTCGCGCCAGCGCTGCCCTCGGAAGCGGAAGCCTGTTATCCGACGGTCCTGCTGTTCCTGGCAATCTTCAGGGTACTTTGTACAGAACAGCGTGAACGAAAGCGGAGGGACGACCTCCTGTGTGTCGAAATTGGAGTAGGCGGGCCGGCTGCTAACACAACACGCCAGCACCAGCATGCGTGCAGCATGTCGGATCATCGCATCGGCCTCATGATGGGCTGGACGATCCTTGTATATTGCGACGCAATAATGAAAACGCGATATCAAATGTGAGGCAGTCGATGCCTCAATCTGCGCCGTTATGGGCCACTTGCAGATATCGCGCGAGCGGTGTGGGTGTGTGGGTTTCGAGGCAACGTATTTCGCTTTCGGAGCGACGTGCAGCAAGATCAAACGCCCACCCTCAAAGAGGATGGGCGCGTGGTGACTTACGACAGGATGACGTCCTACTTCTTCTCGGCGCTGGCTTCCTTAGCTGGAGGCGGCTTCATGCCGACGGTCAACTGGCGGATTTTTAAAGCGCCGCCTTCACGTATGTCGATGCCGCCCCAGAACACTGTGACCTGGGTGGCGTCGCCGCTCTTAGGGTCCTTACCGAAGATGTCGGTCTCGCCGTTGGCAACGACCAGATCGTTGTTGATGACCGACATGTTGCCGACTCTGATCTCTATATGATCGGTGCCGTTCTTGAAGTTGTTTTCGTATACGGTCTTAAGATCGGAAAACACACCGCCCGGGTTGATCTGGACCCCGTCCTTTGTATAGAGCGCAGCGACACAGCCCGCGTCTTTCTTGGCGACGCAGTCGGTGTAGGCGACGGCTAATTTTTCGGCCTCCTGCTTGACCTCATCGGCCAGTGCCGGTGCAGAGATGAAAGCGGAAGAACACAATGCCAAGAGCAATGAACGTCGCTTCATAACAACTTCCCCTCTGGTTGTGATGCACAATTGCATCGCGACGTCCTCCTGACGTAGGACGTCGCGTTGCATTTGTTCCGAGGGGCATTCTTTCGTTAGGCTGTAATACTACCGGCTTGCGAGTATATGCCACTTTGCACGGCTTGGCGCGCGCCAACTTTGATCATCGACGACGGAGGCGGCATTCCTTCGAGAATGCGGCGAATGCGGTCGGGAAAGACAGGCAAGTTGACGCATTTGACAGATGAAAGTGTCTTGCTCGACGCCACGATGGCCTACTTGTTCATCATGGTTAGGACGAACGACAAGCTCGCTACGGCCCAAGGCGCCTAAATTGCCGTTCAACGGCGAGGGCCGGCCTCAGGCAGGAAGCCCACCCGTAAATTTCCCAAGTGTCGGTAATAACGCTCGCTGGTTAACTGGTGCGGATCGAGCGCCGCATCATGAAAACACCGAAGCCAAAGCAATGGGCCGAGCAGGAGGTCCGACGGTTGGTCAGGCTGGCCCGGCAGGGAGTTGGCACATCGAGGATAGCCGCCGATCTCGGTCGCCACGCCGGATCGGTGAGGCGCATGGCGCGAACGTTGGGACTGCTGTTGAAGAAGTAGTCCCCGAGCGATCTTGAGCGCAGCGCGGCTAACCTACAGCCCAAAGCCTCGGCCAATCTACCGCGCAAGCTTGAGCACGGCGTCGGTATTGCGGCCATAGAAGAACGCTCGATCAAGCTGCGAAAAGATGCCCATTCCAAATAGCGCGATGGCAATGCCTCTAAACATGGTTGTGGACCGGCTTGAACGATGGAGCGAAAGTTCAAAACGGCCCCAGGTACTCATTAAGAGGCTGGCTGCCTGATGTGCGGTTTACCGCCAACATCGGCCGAAGAGCGGATGGGCTCCGAGGTCGCCGATGGGCCCACGAGCGGACGTAGCTTGCCCGCTATTCAATCACCTCGTCGGCGCGCGCGAGAAGATGGGGCGGGATGGTAAGGCCGATTATCTTTGCAGTTCTCAGATTGATCGCCAACTCGAACCTAGTAGGCTGCTCGACGGGTAGATCGGCGGGTGCAGCGCCGTTCAGAATTTTTCCTGCATAAACGCCAAGCTGGTAGGAAACATCGGTGATGCGCGGTGAATAACTCATAAGTCCCCCATATTTTACGAAAAGAGACCACTCGTAGATCGCAGGAATCCGACCTTGCTCGGACAGCGCGGCAAGTCTTTCTCGCCGCGCGATGTAGAATGCGTCTGGGCTAACGAGAAGTGCAACATGCTGCTGGTCTCTGATCTCCTTGAAGGCAGCAGCAATTTGCTCGTCTGTGCTGGCCTTCAGAATGTGAATCGCCCGCGCGAGCGACTTAGCGGCAGCCTCAGCGTCTGAGGCGACCACATTTGCGTTAGGGTTTGTCGGATTGATCAGCACGGCGATCGAACCGCCTCCCGGCGTCAACTCGGCCAAGAGCTCAAGTCGCTTGGCCGTAAGCTGTGGAGTGTACATGCTCACACCGGTGGCGTTGCCTCCGGGCCTGTTCAAACTGGAAACGACGCCAAGGGATACAGGGTCCATGGCAATTGCAAACACGATGGGGATTGTCTTTGTTGCGGAAGTTGTCGCCAAGACTCCATTGGTGCCAGTGGCGGCGACAATTACCTGAACACGGCCTTGGACGAGGTTAGCTATCAGCTCCGGAAACCGATCATACTTTCCCTCGGCGAAGCGGTACTCGATTGCGACGTTCTGATTCTCAACAAAACCCTTGGCGCGCAGCCCGCCGCGAAAAGCGACGAGCAGTTCCTTGCTTTTCTCAGCGGAATCGAAGCCAAGGTAGCCTACTATCGGAAGCGGGCTCTTCTGGGCGTATACCGCACACGGCGACATCGCTACTGCAATCATGAAAAGCGCAATGAGCTCCCGTCGCCTCATTTGGGCCTCGAAGATAGTGAGCCGGTTAAATGTTATCAGGTGTTAGTTGTGGCAGCCGGTGCACATCGTCGCACCCGATGCAAATGCTGCATCGCAAATGCGGTGCAGGACCGATCGGCTTTGGGTCATTCGCCTCAATTTGCCAGCGTGTTCTCGAGGTCCGCTCTGGCCCCGACGTGCGGGACACGATGGCGATCTTCGCCTTCGGGCCAACAAGCGACATTCACAAATAGCACGCGGTTCGCGAGCAGAGCGCGAATGCAGCCGGCCTACTTAATTAAGATGGCGCAGGTATCAGGCCGTGACATTTCATGATCTCGCCCATCCGGGCAGGATCAGGAGGCGCAGGGCCGCCGATGGCTATGGCCATTTCTCGGAAGAATTCCGGCCCGAGAACGCCTGGCGTGAGAACGCAAAGCATTTTCGCAATCGCCTGCGTCTCGTTGACGAACCCGTGGACAACACCGCGCGGGATGAAGAGATCGTCTCCGGGCTTGATCTCGATGCGCTTGCCGGCGACCGTCCAGGTGATGACGCCCTCAAGACCATAGATCGTTTCTTCCCAGTCACGGTGATGGTGCGGGACCGGCATACGGGAGTTGGGCGGGATCACCACCTCAAACATATCAAGCGCCCCGCTGGTATCATACTTGGTGCGCAGAAACCGCAATTGCATTTCGCCAACCTTGATAAGTTCAGCCATTGTCGTGCCTTCCGTGACGCCATAGAAAAGATCGCGGGACGGCTCAGCCCATCCGCACCGAAGTATCAGCAGAAAGCCTATGGTCGGACCTTGGGCATGTCTATTGGGCAATGATGTCTGGCATGGGTCAAAATGCGAAGAACTCAACGCGAGCAAATCTGGTCCGCCATGCCTCACTGAGCGGACCTCAACCGGTGCGCTGCTACTTCGCCGATGGCCCAGCAGCGGTCAATTGGCCGAGTCGACCCAAGCCGTCCTGACAGGCTGGGCCAAAGAAGCAGCTGCACTGGCCTTTAGTTGAACTGTTGTCGTTTTTGAACCTTCGCTCGAATTGCCGGACTCACGTCAGTAGACGATGGGGATGAACTGTCCCATCACAGCGTCGAGCGATTTTGGCTACCGTCACTCATCAGCGGCAGTTGCAACGGACTTAGTTTCCGGGTTGCCAGCCTAAGCCGCACCAAGCCAGCGGATCGGCCGGTGAATATCGCGGAGGCAAAGAGATGTTTCCAGCGAAACTTGCGGCATCGTTGCTTGGCTCAGCGTTGCTACTGACACCCGTACTGGCACGTGACGATGGCCGATACGACCACTCTCCGCTGAAGCCATGGTTCGAAAGCCTGCAGAGCGAATTTGGGAAGTGCTGTACCGATGCCGACGGATACATAGTGTCCGATGCGGATTGGGAGTCCACTCGTGGGCGTTACCGCGTCCTCATTGACGACGAATGGGTGATCGTACCTGACGGCGCGGTTATCACACAACCAAACCGTTTCGGCCGCACAATGGTCTGGAGGCACTACATAGACGGCCATCCGCGCGTCCGATGCTTCATGCCTGGCAGTATGACTTAATGCCCTTTAAAAGGTAGTCCGCTTCGGTCAAAGGCTGCCCTCTCCAGCCAGCATGGCCTTGGTCGGATCAGTTGCCCGAAGCGGACATCCCCGCGCTCCGGGCTGGGGTCAGCCACGGGCCATCAGCCGACATGCACCAGCGGGTTAAGCAATCCGCTGTAGCAGCGTCGATTGAACGTCGTTGCCCCACGAAGCAGCTGATTGTTTCACCCCGGCGTCATACCTTTGCTCTTGATCACCGATATGGCGTCCGGCGTTTTCAGGTAGTCGACGAGCGCCTTCGCGGCTGCGGCTTCCTTCGTGCCCGCACCGAGCGCGGCCGTGAATACGACATCCTGCTGCAAGTCAGCAGGGAACGGGCCAACCACATCGAGGCCCGGCACCGTCAAGACGTTCATCAGGAACAGCGCGAGTTCAGCCTCGCCCTTGGCGACCACAGCGACGACCTGTGCCGGCGTCGGCTGCGCTTTCATCTTGGCTTTCATCTGCTCGGTGATGCCGAGGCGCTCGAATACCTTCGCTATTGAATAGCCGGTTGCGCTTTCCGGAATTGAGGCGACCGATTCCGCATTGAGCAAGGCAGCTTTTAACGCGTCGGACGTGGAGATGTTGGGCTTCGGCGCACCGGCGCGAACCGCGACACCGAGGCCGACACGAGCTATGTCCAGCGTCGGCCCGGCTGCGAAATGTGATCGCGCGCCAGCGTCCCTCATCACCTCAACCGGCACGACACCGACATCAAACGGCTTGCCGGAGGTAGCTTCCTTGATCAGGTTCGGAGTGGTGCCGAAGAAGATATCAAGCTTGTGGCCCGAGGTTTGTTCGAACTTCGGCTTGAGACCCGCCCACACTGCTGTCATGGCGCCGCCGGCCAGAACCCTCAACTCAGCTGAGGTCGTAGCCGATGACAGCATCATCACGGCCAAGATGCCCCCTGCCGCGAAAGAAAACGTCCTCATGTGACTCCCACAAGTCAATATGAACTGAGCGTTGATCGCACGTCGACGCTACGCCATTCTAGGTTAAACGCCTAATGTCTCAGATGGGTCACAAGCAGTCCCCAACCGCATTCACACGGCGGGTCGGCTAAGGGCCCAGAAGCTGACCAACGCTGGCGATGCCTGTCTCACGCGAATACTTTGCGGCGGTGGCGAATGCTGGACGGGGAGCGTCCAGAGAGCTCCCGAAAGGCGGCGTTGAACCGGCGCACGCTGCCAAAGCCGGCCCGGTAGGCGATCTGGGCCCATCGATCATTTGTCTCGTCAATTAGGCGCTTCGCCCGCTGTACACGCCTGGTCTTTGCTACCTGCTGCAGGCTGGCCCCGACATACCGCTCGAACAGACGCGCGAGGTGGCGCGAGCTTACCCCGAGCCGATCGGCGAGTGCAGCAACCGAACCGTCGTCCAACGCGCCACCATCGATCAATTTCGAGGCGCGCGCGACTGTCGAGCGCGTGTGGTCCTGACTGCCGTGTAGAAACGGCCGTCACAGCGCGGATTCATGCCCGTAGCTGCGACGCCACCCACACACCGATCGAGCGGGCACGACGTTTTGGCGTCAAAGGGATCGGCCGAAACCGAGCGGCGTCACCGGCGCAGCGGTCCACTGAGGAAACGCTGATTCCTAATCTCGCGAAGGAGCAGCATGCGCTTGGTTTGTGCTGCGTTGAGCAGCCCCTCGAACAAGACCAGGACCTCGCGGGCCTGCACGTAGACTTCGGTGGTGATGGCGCGTTGGTCGAAGCCATAGGTCCTCAGCCGCGCCTCTATCTCGGACGCAGCGACGGGATCACACCGCCAGCTCAGGGCATTTTGTAGCGTGTAGGTCTCGGCCTCCGCTTCGAACTCGGGATCAATTCCGACCATGTCGATGCGCCGCAGCGCCGCCTCAACCGCCTTTTGGCGATAGGTCTCGAGTAATTTATGCCGCAACATGCGGTAGCGCTGGATATCCCAGGACAGTTCGGCGACGTCAATGGCGAGGAGCCATTCGATGGCGGAGCGCGGCGCGAGGTCGGTAAAAATCGCCTGCTGGAGCGCCTGGTAGTGTTCGAGCTGTTCGCCCGGCAGCAGCAGTGGCGGGGACGCCAAGGACTCAAACTCGACCGGCAGCGTCGTGACGGTGAGCTCGCGCGCGGTTTGGAACAGACCGTTCATCCGGCGGCCTCCGAATCCAGGTTTGCCGCAAGCGACGCGGCGCCGACGGCGACGTTGGCGGGATCGTGGACGGGGCTTGCCGCCCACAACTCCTGCGCCACCGGCAGCGGCGCGATCTGCAGGTTCGCCCACCACGCCCGTTCATTGCCGTGCTGATGCAGCTCCTGGTGATGCGCGCGGCACAGGGGGACAGTGAACTCATCGCTGACCTTGCGGCCGAGCGCCCGGGCTTGAGCGAATTTCAGATGATGGGCATCGCACGGGGTTTGCCGGCACACCAGGCAGGGCTGCCCCCTAACAAACAACAGGTGCGTCTTGCTGCGTTTGCGGGACGGCTCCTTGGGATAGGCGAGCCCGGCCTCGGGTAGCGCTGGCTGCAGCGCGGCCTCGGCGTCAGCAGCAGGCGCTGCTGGCAGGCTTGGCGTGCCATTCAGGTCGGCCGTCTGCTCGGCCTGAGCACGGCCAGCGTCCTCAAGCTTGGCCTGATAAGCTGCCTCGACGTGCCGGGCATCCGGCTCCTGCAGGCTGTTCTTGAGCGGGAGGCTCGCCATGGCCCAGCTGAGCAGATCGGTGCTGGCGGGCAGCGCTTCGAGCTGGCGCAATAGCTGCTCGCGGAGTGCGGCGGACTCGCCCGGCCGCAGCACCGGGGCACGGTTGAGAGCGCCCTTGCCGGGCGAGGCCTTGGGGTTAGGTGGTGCGGGAGGACCAGCGGCCGCATCCGGGGCGTCAAGATCATCCTCGCCGGCAATCCCGACCAGCGCGAACAGGGCGTAGCGTCGGGCGTAGGTGAGCGCCGCGCCCATGCGGTGCGGCGCCTCAATGTCCCTTGAGGCGCAGACCGGCCAGTCCGAGGAGATCCACTCGCCGGAGGAATGGGCAAGCAGGGTGGTGAGATGGATGTGGCCGGTGACCTGTTCGACCCGGGTGCTCTGGATGGCGGCGATCTCCTGCTGGCTCAAGGTCTTGCGCACGATGTCGAGGCCGCTCGCCAGCGAGGCGTAACGAAAGGTGCGGTCGTCATCGCGCAGGAACGGCGAGCGGATCTGAGCGGTCAGGGTCTTTTCCGGGTTGGTCAGTTCGGCCTGGGCGCGGGCCAGCGCCGCCGCGATCGCCCCGATATGCTCACTGGCCTGGTGCATGGACGCGCTCCATCTCAACCGGATCAAAGCTGATCGCGCCGGCTTTGGAGCGTTTGGCGCGAAGTCCGTGGCCAAACGCTTCCTTGGCATCCTCGGGCAGCAGCTTCTTGAGCTCGGTCTTGGCCAGTTCGTGCTCGCCATGGGCATCGCGGGTGCGCAGATAGGTCGCCGCGCATGCGGCCCACAGATTGGACGCGCTCATGTCGACGACCTTGACGGCGGCGAGCCGCGGCCGTGGCGCCTCGATCCCAAACAGCAGCGGCGGCTCGCCGCTCTGCACGCAGCGCCAGAACTTCTTTTCCGCCGTCAGCAGCAGGTGTTGGTAGAGCGGATCGGCATGCACGGTGAGCTCGACCCATTTGCCGCCGCCGGTGATGATCGAGAGCACGGCCGCGCGCGCCGCGACCACCCACATGTTGTGCTGCAGCTGCGCCATGTGTTTGTCGGCCGCGGCTTCCTCGGTGAAGGCCCAGGGCAACATGAACTTGGCCTCGAACACCGCGCCGGTTTCTGCGACGATGCCATCGAGGGTGGCGGCCATCCAGCTGTGGACGGGATGGCGAATCCGCTTCTGAATATCCGTAATAGTCACGCCCGACGCGCGCTGGTACCAGCTGCGGTTGAGGTCTTCGGTCACGCTGCCGAGCTGGACGATGAGGTTGTGCGCAAAATCTTGCGGCGCGATCTCGCCGCGCTTTTCGCGCCACAGCCGCGTGAGATCGTCCTGATCATTGCCCATGATGATGCGGGCATCCGAGCCGCCGACAAAGGCGCGCCGGTCAATAGGGTCGAACTTGACGATGCGATGTGGCGTCTCCGCGCCATCGGTTGCAATCAGGGTCACCGGTCTCTCCTTGGTTTGGCAAACGCGGCTTGCCGCCGCACCACCAAAACCCCCGCCACTGCGAGGGGAGAGACCGGGGCCAAGGGCCTGCCGGCCGGTTTAATGATTAACGCTCCTTTGGCGCGGGAATGCCAGTCCTTTCTGCAGCAATTTAGCGGTTCTTTGGGCTGGAAAATCCTTGAGAAGTCAGGATCTTAGGGCCACCTTTCCAGGTGCCGCAACTAGCCCCCGGCCGAGGAGCTCGACATGTCGTCAATTCGACAAAGCGAAGCCAATCGCGCCAATGCCAAGCGCAGCACGGGCCCGACAACGGCGGGCGGCAAGGCAAGGTCCAGCCGCAACGCGTTGCGCCATGGGCTCGCCAGGAGTTGCAAGCCGGACGAGCCGGAGGTCGCAACGCTGATGATTGCAGTTAGCGCGGGCCTCGGCTGTGACACTGGATCGGACACGGTAGCCGCCCTTGCGAATGCCAAGTGCGACCTATGGCGGGTGCGACGGGTCCGCCAGGCGCTGTTGGCCCATCTCTTAGATGGTCCGATCGACGCCATTGCACGACGGCTGAACGGCCTGGAACGCTACGAGCGTAGCGCGCTGGCCGCGCAGAAGCGCGCGCTTCACTCGCTCAAGGCACCGCGGGTGTAGAATTGCGATTGGCTTCGTTCTGGAGAAACTCTCGATCTTGTAGCTGCCCGGCGACCGGTCATGGAAAACCATAGCCATAACCCTCCCGGCCGACCGAAATGATGTTGAGTTCGATGTCATCGAACATCGGGTGATTGCCCGCCCATTTCAAGAATTGCGAGGTGCTGTCGACCTGGTCGTCATGCTTGCCGTGGGGAAACGCCAGCAGCTCCAACAGATAGTCGTCCAGCCAGGGCGCCTCTGCCGGCAGATGCACTTGTCCGGCCTCGATCCGGAAGGATTGTGCCGCCATACGGTCGGCCTTGCTGCCTTCGGGTTTGATGCCAATCGGGCGCGGCATGCCGGTTGGCGTATTGCGTTGCAGGTCCTGCAACATCGCAATGCCGGGCCCGGCGTCCTCCACCAAAACCGCGTCTGCGTGATATCGTATCGCCAGCGCGACCACGGCGCGCCGCAGGTCGGGATATTGATGCCGGCCGCGGTAGAGATCGACAAGGTAGTAGTCATTCTTGATCATGCGCCAGGTGGTGCAGACCGAGTAATCGTTGGCCTTTCCGGTCATCATGGCGGTGTCCCAGCTCTGCACGACATAGTCGGATGTCCCCGCCGGCGGCAACTGATCGAACCAGCGAAACCAGGCGCGCTTGATCAAATTGCCCTCGAGTGGCACCGGCCGTTGCTGGTATTGCGCCGAGAATTGCAGGCTGCCGATTTCGGCCTTGATCCGCTCCAGCACCGGCTTGCTTTCGCGCCGCGGGTGCAAGAGGTCGCCTGTGCGACGGCGGAAGAGGCGATCGTGACCGATGGCGATGTCGCTATCTTCGATGGCAATGGCCGGCAGATCGAGGTGATGCCAGCCGCCCGCTTGCAGCAGATGACCGGCGAGATCATCTTCGTGCAGGCGCTGCATCACCACGACGATGCGGCCGTCCTCCTTGTCGTTCAATCGCGAGACCAAGGTGCCGCCAAACCAATCGGTGACGCGGTTGCGCGCGGACTCCGACATCGCCTCCTCCGCCTTGAGCGGATCGTCGATGATGATGAGGTCCGCGCCTCGACCGGTTAGCGTGCCCCCGACCGTGGTTGCGTAGCGGCTGCCGCCCGCCGTGGTCACGAGTTCAGTGCCGGTATCCTTGGCCGGGCGCATGGCCGGAAACAGCTCCTGATACCAGCCCGACTCGATCACCATTCTGAACTGGCGGTGCAGCTCGGCGGACAGCTCGCTGGCGTAGCTGACCACGATAATGCGGCGGCTGGGGTCGTGGCCCAGCCACCAGGCGACGAACGCGACCGAAACCGACAGCGATTTGAGCGACCGCGGCGGCTGGTTGATGAGGAGCCGAGGGCAATCGCCGTCGTAAACGCGCATGAGCTGATGGGCAATGGCATCGACATGCCAGTTCGCCAGGTAGTCGCTGCCGGGAAAGACGGTCGCGAAGGCCCGATGGATGAAATACCGCACATCCGTTCGCAGCAATGCCGCCAACACCGGCATCATGTGGCGTCCTCCTCGTCGCGTTGGCTTGCAGTCGTCGCATCGGCGTTGGCCAAGACGTCTCGGCGATATGCCTCGAGGATGGCCTGATCTTCGGGCGGCAGGCTGGTCGCGGTCTCTTCCGCGGAGCCGACACTCATCGCCATCGCGAGGGAGAGGAATCTGTCGAGCGCCCTGACGTCGCCTTTGAGCGCCTTTTCCCGCAAGCGAAGCAATGCCGCCTTTTGCGTGGTGACGCGTCGTGATCTGCCGCCGTCGTTGACCGCGACCGGGGCCAATAGGACGGTTTTCAGGTCGGTGGTAAAATTCAGGCTGCCTTTCGGCCGACCACGCGGGTTGCCGGATTGCCCCGGCTTGAACCTGGTGTGCTGGGGCGGTTTGCCATAGCCAGAGCCCTTATCCGATTTTTTAGCCACTGGCGCGCTCCAGCTTCGCCGGGCTGGTTTGGCCGAACGGCACGCCGGTCTCGGCGTGCACTGCCGCCTTGCCGGTCAGATGCTGCCAGCGGCGGATCGTGACATCGACGTAGCTGGGGTCGATTTCGATCAGCCGTGCCCGGCGCCGGGTCCGTTCGGCGGCGATCAGTGTCGTGCCGGCGCCGCCGAACGGATCGAGCACGATGTCGTGCTCGTTGGTGCAATCGCGGATTGCATCGGCCACAAGCGCGACTGGCTTGACGGTCGGGTGCAGCGAGAGCTTGCCCTTGGCCGAATTTGTCCAGGTGTTTTGGCTGGGATAGCTCCACACGTTCGAGCGATTTCGACCGTTCCGGCCCAACTGCACGTTATTGACGTGTGGCGCGCGCCCCTTCTTGAACACGAAGACGAGTTCATGCGCCGACCGATACAGCGATCCCATGCCGGCGTTTGTCTTGGCCCAAACGCACACGTTCTTCATTTCCGTGTATATGGGAGTGGCGGCAGCCAGCAGCGGTCCGATCCCGCGCCAATCCATGCAAAGGAAATGAATGGCGCCATCCCTGGTGAAGCTGGCGAGCAGGGCAAAGCTCGTCGCTAAGAACGCCTCGAATTCAGTCGTCGACATCTCGCCGGATGCCATCGCAAACTCGGCATGGGTGATTCTCCCCTTGCCAGATACGTGGCCATCGATTCTCTGGTTGTACGGCGCATCCGCGAACGCCATGTCTGCCAACTCATCGTCCAGGAGCCGACGGTAACTTTCGTCATTTCTTGCATCGGCGCAGAGTATGCGATGCTCATCGCCGAGTGCCCAGAGATCGCCGGGCTTGGTGATTGGTGGCTCGGCATCGGGTGCGGGCAAGTCGTCCTCCCAATCTTCTGAATCGGACGCCGCGACGTCGAGTTCTCCCATCGAAAATCCGGTTAGTTGCAGGTCGATCTGTGGGTCGATGGTCAGGAGCTCACTCAATTCGAGACGCAGAGCCTCGACGTCCCAACTGGCCTCTTCAGTTACGCGGTTGAGCATAAGCCTCAGCATTCGCAGCTGAGCCTCGCTGAGATCGGTAATGGTGACGGCGAGGACATGATCCAGACCGATCTGCGCGGCCGCTGCAACGACCGCCCATCCCGCTATCACCCGTAGCATCGCGTCAACGAGAATGGGAAAAACTTGACCGTACTCCCCCAAGCTTGTCGCCAGCGTATCGATTTGTCGCTTGGGGTGACGACGGGTTTGGTTGCCGGGCGGCGGCTTGAGGTCGCCGATCCGAACGTGAACGGCTTTCAAATCGTGGCGAAGTGCATCGCCATTGGTTGGTCGGGTGTAGTTCTCCAAGAGAGCCTCCGTGTGCGATATGCCTATCGGCATATTGGCGGGAGGCGCGCAGAATGCACTTAGAAGGACGTGGCCCTGATCCCCGATTTGCGATCGCGGGTGCGATTTCGCCGCTTGATGGCAGCGGCCATCAGGCTGCAGACAGTTTGTTCGGTGATGTGAAGACAGCTCTGCAGGAATTGCAAGACGAAATGTCCGGCGGGCGTATTGACCTCGCCCTTATACTCCAAACCCCGGTAGGGATTGTGGGCGAAGGTGCCGCCGTAGCGCTCGACCAGCTCGCCGAGCGAAATTACGACGTGCAGCAGCATGGGCCGCGGGAGCGGGCCACCGGACTTTTTGCCGGTTTCGAGCGCTGTACGGGTCGCAAGCTCGAGTCGTTGCGCGATCCGCACGGTATCAGCGAACTGTCGCACCTCGTAGTCCCACGTGTTGGGCAGGTACCGAAAGATCCTGCTCTGTGAAGGCTCGTTCAGCATCGTAAGATCTTCGGCGAGACGATCGGCTGCATCGGCAACCATGAGGAGCTCAGCGTTGCCGGCCCGCCTGGCGCTGCGCACAAGCGCTCGTAGTCGATTTGGAAAAGAGTAGGCCACGCTCAGGCGACCTGCGGGTTCGGTCGGCGGATTCCCAGCGAGCCAATCGAATTCAACGTGCTGCGCGCAGGTGAGAAACTGGCGGACGGAGCGAGCGATATCATCCAGCGCCGCGTTAATTTGGGCTCGGCTTGGTTGCTTAGCTCGCCACCGCCTGTCATCCTTCAGGATGAGTTCGCGAAGCCAATCGAGCTCCTTGCGAATATCCGCCTCATGGCCGTCGTGGAAACGGCCAGGGAATATCCGCATCAAAGTGCCAAATAAGTCGTCGCTGTGCAGAAAACCGTCGGAGGCGCTGCCCGGCCCGTGCATTTGTCCGTAACCGTTTAGTCGGACCAGTCCGGACCAACCCCATCTTGGATCAGCGCGCCTCAGCATTACCACCGCCCTGCATCAGGTGAAAGCTCTCAGGTTCAGAATACAAGATTCCGCGAGAATCGTGCTTAGGCAAGGCCGGACAAACACGGTGGTGCACGACGAATTCCCGCTCGTCACTTTTTCAGGAGCAACCCCATCTCTCGCGCCATGCGCTTTACTGAGCCGACATGCCGGCGAAGAGCTGCGGCAATCTCCGCCGCGCCGTACCGCCGGCGGATCATCGCCGAAAGCTTCTTGCGTTCGAGGTCGCTCCATTCCTTCGGCTTCGAGATTTTCATCGCGTGATCTTCGGGCCGGCCCGAAACGGGCGACATTGGGAAATTTACGGGTGCCATCCTGAGTTGTGCCCGAAGACCGAGGAGAAAGTGGGATGCAAGCGTTGCGGACGCTTGCGGGGCTTCGTGTATGCATATTCGCGCACGACCGGTCCCATGCGAGCCAAGCCAAACGTTGCGGGCCTTTGCGGCCGCGGCGGTCGCAGCGAACCTACACGGGGTGGCGCATTTCTGGACCGCTCCCAGCTCCAGGTTTTTGCCGTCGACGGCAAACAACAGGCTCAGGGACAAGTTCGACCGACTCGCGGGCGGCGCTACACCGACGCGTGCAGTCGGCCCGCCATGAAGATGAGCGTGAACGGATCGAGATGGCGACCAGCACACCTGCGATTTGATTGCATCGGCGAAGCCCAAGTGCAGCGGGTTAGTCTTCACACCCTTTCAGGAGGGGCGGCGGCGAGTTTAATCGCCAGGACCTACGACCAACCCGCCCCTAGCGCGAACACACGTCCGTAATGCGGAAGCGCTGCAATCGACCCGTAGACCGCCAGGCGTGCGAACCAGCCAGCGCGTGGGCTCGGCGACAGCGCTGATCATCGAAGGCTCAAAGCTCTCCTGCACATCGGGGATGTTGTATGTTCTTACCTGCCAGTGCTTCTGCCGACCGCACCGGCGGTCCCGGTGCTTCGATACCAACCCCTCCAACCCCATGCGGCAGGCCGCCCGATATAGGTCAGGCCCGAGCCCGCCGCTCGACTAGCGCGCCCGAGCAGAGAGATCGCTCGCCGCGCCGATTAAATATTAACTAATAAAATGAAATTAAACAAATTAAATAATGGACGAGATTTAAATTTGGATTAAGATGCTAATGCTTGGCGCCGGACGCACGCGTCAAGGACCTCCTTGGAAGCGGCCCCATCATCTTGCCCCTGCTCACGCCGTCCAAAGGATGTAGGGGCCGCTTCTTTGGCAAATTGGGAGGGGAATCATGCAGTTCCTGTCATTGGGTGATTTGTTTTTCATCTCCGCGGCAACGGGTACGCTCCTATTGGTCGAGGTCGGAGTTTTGATCATTGTGGGCGTGATCTGAGCCGGACGCCTTCCGGTCAATGCTCCCATCGTCGCGGGCGTGCGCCTGGTGCGTGCCTCGAGTGGGCGGACAACCATCGACGTCATGCCTGCGGTCGCGAATGATAACGCAGGCACCTGGCCTCTACTACCGTTTCCGGATCGCTGGTACGCCACCTGTTGATCTGTGATGCGGTTCGGTCCTGCGGTGCTTAGCACGTCGCAGGCACGAGCGTTTTTCCAAATTCGGTCATTGCGCGGCTGCCGCTTGCTGTCGTTGGTGGTGAAGGCCTGTGCCTGACGTGTATGCCACCAAGGCTAAGTTGTAGGCTTGCCAAAGCGTATGCCGGTCGAGATCCGGGAAACACTTCAACACGAGTGGTTCAACGTCAGCGGCTTGATATGCATCCAGGCATTGAAGAATGACGCAGCTGACGTCGGCGATGCTGTGGTGTTGCATTTTCATTGCTCCCGGTTATGGACATCAGCTGGTTCGGGGCCGCGGTCTCTTGGTCTGTTGCCAGGACGACAGGTGCAGCCACAAGCTGAAGCGACCGCCAGCAGACATTGATCGATGGCCCGATCACCGTAGGCGGGGCGCCTCGCTCGCGCGCAGGGTTTGCGGCAAGCGCGACGCCCTTGTCAGAGGCGGTCGCGACCCGACGATGATGCGCGGACA
This sequence comes from Bradyrhizobium sp. i1.15.2, assembly GCF_040548425.1. NCBI lineage: Bacteria > Pseudomonadati > Pseudomonadota > Alphaproteobacteria > Hyphomicrobiales > Nitrobacteraceae > Bradyrhizobium > Bradyrhizobium sp. i1.15.2. The sequence continues at coordinate 103,008 of NZ_JBEPRQ010000024.1, forward strand.
TTGAGCTCTGATGAACCGCCCGGTCCATTAGTTTGGTGGAGTTGTTGGAGTCGCCTGTCGAGTTCTTGTTTTTTGGCAACGATCCTCGCGGCGAGAATCTGATCGACATCCGTGTAGAGAGCCCACAACTCATCGAGGGACATCTGCTCAAATTGCGGTTGGTAATCACGAATGTCCACAGTCCGGCCCCCGGCTGGGGCGGGTAGCAGCGAAGTCAGTCTTGAAAGCCCGGACCCTTACGCTGATCAGATGATCGCGTTGCTGGCCGGGCCGACCGCGCTGCCCTCATAAACCGCCTTCCCAGCTCTAGTTTCGCGTGTCGCACCGACGATTCTGCGCTCGGCCTTGGCTACTCGGTCTCTAAGGGTCTCAAGTTCGGATACTTGAGACGCGAGTGCCTCACAATGTTGGTGCAGAGCGAAATGACAACCATCCAGTCGCGCACGAGCGTCCATTGCACGCCCCTCTATGGTACTGCCCCAGAAGACGTGGCCCGCAATTGGGACCACCGCGAGACTAGTCAAATTGACCCATCAGGTCTGTTCGCTTTCGCACATTCGCTGTATGCTTTCCCTCCGCGGATCGCCACGCGTCGAGTTGCTGCGAGGGGCAAGCAAGATATTGCTGCTGGCCTGCCGCTCGGGCCTCACGGTTTTCGAATTCGCAAAATGGACGACTTCCAGGCGACTGCCGCCGCAGACAAGGCCGGGCCTTGGATCTCGCGATCGCACAAAACACCGCCAGCCCGTCTACGGCCCCGGCACCGCCGCGATCTGCGCGCGTTAGCTTGGATCAGCCGGATGTAGTATCCCGCGCCAAGGAAAATCGGCAGATCGCGCGTTTCGGCCGATGACGACGATATCTCTGCTTGGCCTTGGCTACCTAATCTCGAAAGGTCCCGGGGTTCGACAGCTGGAAGCGAGCGCCGCGAAACGCTGGCGCGGGGAAGCGGAGGAGCGTGGATCTCAACACGGGGCTCTCTCCGGCGCGGGATATCGGCTCGCGCGGCTCTTTGCCATCGGGCGGTTGATCGTTTCGCAGGAGGTTAGTTTCAGGGCATCTGCTGAGCATTGCGAATACCGGCCGATCTGCGCGGCTTTCATGCGGTGGTTCTCCCTCTTTCTGGTAGCAGTACTTCGATTGCGTAAGGCGCGAGCCGGATGTCGGTCTCGCTCTCCGGCTGGTGATCCACGGGGTTTCTTCTCTCTTGAGAGAGCAAACTTGGCCGCTAGGCGTCTGAACAATGAACGCTTTGCGACTTGCATAGCTGCGCGAAGGCAGCCTTCGCCTCGTTAGTGCAAAAACAACATGCATTCCTTTGTCTTGCTTCTCGACTCACCAGTCTGCCTCTTTGACGAGCGATGCGGGAAGACTCAGCCCTCAGCCGCTCTATTTCGAGCCGGAGCAGCGCTTAGGATTAGACAAGTGCGCGATTTTGGTCTTCTTCACGAAAATCCAATTAAATGGCAAGTGACGTCCGGCGATTCAGGAGCGCATCGCGTCGATAGCGTGGGCGATTAAAATGCCCACGCTCAAAATAACTAGAAAAATGAGCAACCAGGTACTCACGTCCACCTCCTGTCTTGGAAGTGAACCTTCCTGTTTATGCACAGTCAAAGGCATCACGTAGGGAACCGCAATTTCAGCGGCCGCTGAGGATTCATTGCCACACGGCGGGCTATCGTCGGAACGCCAGGAAAAGGAGTGTGCCGACGATGGCGGTCGCGAGAAGTGGAAACCAAATGTCCGGCACTTCAGGGACTCCGACTCACTGCGTCGGATTAAATGCGAGCTGCGCTCTTAATTCTTCTGGTTTTCACTATTCTCCACAGCTCAAACAGAAGGCCGCAACTCGCAACGAACATTTGCGGTATTATGTTCGTGGTTTGGCATCGTCAGTATTCGGAGCTTTTCGATCTCGCGTGTTCGTATAGCTAGCCGGCCTCACGTGCAGATCCATTTCTGGTCAGCAGTTTCAGGTTTAACGCATCTCGGTAGCATCAAGCGTAACGAGTGACATTCGTTGCCAACTTGCCGAGACGGAATATCGTCGCGTCGATCGGGCATTTTTGTTCCCGAACCACCAGTTAGCGGGAGTTGCCTGAAAACGGGTTCGATTTCCATGATTCGATGTTCGTCTTATGGAAATTCGAACTATCGTGCACCAGCCGCGCAGTTCTCCTATCCCAGCGCGCGAGCGATATCGTCGGGTCGATTTCCTGCGGCGGCCAGAGCGATCAGCCGCTGATGATCTTCCGGCGTCCACCTTCTCACCAGTGGGTAGCGTGACTGTTCCATCGCGCCAGCGGCCCCCAGCCTGTTGCACGCCTATGCCTGCCTATACAGTTCGCAGATTCGCGCCCAACAAGCGAGGTGGGCTGCTGGTCGGCGATCGGCCAGAATGAAAGTGCTGCTGGTCGCGGAGCGAGGCGCGCCGGTGATGTTCGCCCGGCTAGGGTCATGTGCCTGTGAGGGGAAAGCGCCCTGGAGCGCAGGGGGGCTTCAGGAGCGCCCCAGGGCCGCCCACTCCATGCCGGCGACGGCGTAAGGCCGGCATGATCGCCTACGGCGTTGCCCAAGGCACCGCCTATCGAAATGCCACTGCCTTAATCGTCATGATGGTGGTGATGGTGGTGATGCTCATGCGAGCTGCCCCCGCCAGACCGCGCAATGGCGTTAGACGTCAGCGATGTTGATAGCAGGAGCGTCATCGCTGGAGGCGTCACGACGGCAAACCTACCGCAGGTCTTTAAGAACTCGCGGCGATCCTCGTCTTCTGTGGCGCTTGGCATGCTGAGCTCCGGTTGGTGGCGTGCGGATATTAAGCCGAACGAAATTTAAAGCAATTAAACAAATTAAGTTCCTTTTATTATTTAAAGGCCGCGAGCCGGCCTCAGGTCAGGTGGGTGTGTCCGCTACCGGACAGACCGGCCGTTGGTTGTATGTTGCCGCCCGACGTCAAGAACTCGCGATTGAATACAAGGCCCTTGCTAAATCATCCGCTATTTCCACCGAACGAGCAATTTTGTTGAAGAGCGTCGCAAGGACCCTCACCGGATTAGCTAATCAATTGGACCGGCTTGCCTCTCTGACGAGAGACGAAGGCGTCACGTACGAGCCGCCGATGATCGCCCCGGGGCCGAGCCGGAAGACGGCCAACGTCTTTAGGATGTCCGCGTCGGCGACGATGCAGCCGAAAGCCACGCCTTCGAGCGCGCCAAGAAGATCGTCAGGAGCGATGGTGCACATTGGGAGACGCAAGACCTCAGACAAGAATTCGCAAGACAGCTCGGCAAAGCAGCAGATGGGGAGTGTCCACTTTGCGCTCAACATGGAACAGCCCGGGCAGTGCATCCGAAATTCAATACCTCCTATTGTTCGCCCTACGCTCAGTTCCAGAATTAACTTGCAACACGAACATCAAGCTTAATTCCAGACCGTGATTGCTGCCGCGCGCTAGAGGACTAGGTTTGCGCACAGGGACATTGTCCTTGTCCGCTCCACCCCAGCGAAGTCGCCGCACCATTATATTCGGTGCAGCGACTTCGACGCTGGACAGTCGCGCGAGCTTCACTTGAGAGAGCAGCCGGACCACGAAACGCTTGATCTCATCGAGATGCGTCGCCGACTTACGGCGCTCCGGTCGAAACACTCGGACAATCTTTTAATTACTTCGCTGTTGAACCGCTTTTTCGTGAAAGTCGCATTTCTGCTGAAGCCAACAGACCTGGCGCACGAGCAATATCTCAAATCCGAATTCGAACGAACGTTGACAAAGGTCAAAGAGATTGCTGCACGGACGAAATCTGACTGAAGGCCGCACCAACGCGTGGCTCTGGACCCGATTGGCCGGGTATCCGCCACTGTTCTATCGGATCAGCCAGTAGCGGTTGTCGGCTTTGGGCACCGGTGTCTGAACAATAATCTCCGCATTCGTCTTCGTCCTCCCTTAAAAAATCGGGTGCTGCTGCTATTCCCGGGGCTTGTCGGCAATCTCTCGCACAGCCAAGCTCAGCTCCAGCTCTCTGAGCTGCTCAATCAGAAGTTCTACGATCTGGTCGTAGTCAGACGCCTTCAGCGAATGCACGCCTCGCAAGGCCAGTTGGTTCTGGAGGATCATCGCCATCATGGCTTTAACGCTCATGGGCCCTCTCGTCGGGAAACAAGATCGTCATAAAAACAATCAGAAGTAGACGTCAAAGCTTTCGGATGCGCAACGTCCGTAAGAGTACGGACAACGTAAGGCGGCAAATCCCTTTGGCGCCGCACAAACGGGAGAATGTGTCGCGTGTGCGCCTTCAGACTAATCCGTCGGCAAAGGAGGCGCCGGGCTGCTGGGACTCCACCGCATCAAGTGTAACGTTTTCGCAGGTAAGGCCAGGTAGGATGGAGCTTTACTCGCCGGCAGGCCAGCCATGAGATTGCTAATGACTTCGGATTGCAATGATGAACTAGCGGCTATCGCTCGAGCAATCGCAACCAAGCAGCTTTATATCGAAAGTCAAACCATCTTGATCCAGGTGCTCGAGCGTGACGGACACGACATGCTTGAGCAAAGAAAAGCTCTCGGTAAGGAACGATCAGACCTAGCAACACAGATCGCGCGACAATTTAGGCTGCTAGAGACAAGGTGCACATCGGGCGCAGATGATCTCGTTGCGGCTATAATGAAATGATAGAACGTCGAAAGCTGGAGCGCATCGATGTGGACGAGGTCGCCTACATTTCAGGCGACGGCGCCAGCTTACGCTGCCGCGTGGTCAACATGTCGGAAGAAGGGGCATCAGTTGAGCTTCCGTCGAAGCGGCACGTGGCCTCCACATTCAAACTAATGCTCGAGACAGATCGCATCATCCGAAGTTGCCGCCTAGTCTGGTCGAGTGGAAATCTTATCGGGGTCTCGTTCGAGGATGATCTTTAGGCGGAGAAGGGTCAGTTAGCTCTGCCCTACAATGGAATTCGCGGTTGTTTCGCTGGCATGGATGGGCGATGTCAAACAATAGACCGGAAAATCCGTTCGTGGTCCCCCGAGGAAGAAGCGCAACTTCTTGCGCTATTCGACAGTGGCATGACTGCACGCGGGATCGGCCAGTGGCTAGGCCGCACTCGCCTTGCGGTTTACAGTCGATTGCAACGCTTCCATAAGCAGCAGGGTCGAGTAAGCCGCACTAGCGGACGTGTCTTCGCGCGGCGGGCCGGTTAGTCATCCAAATGCCGCATGGATGTGATGTAGAGGCAACCGCCAACCAATTTGTCGAGCCCTCTGCGGGAGGCGAATACACGATCTGAAATAGCGCGGCATCTGCAAACAAAAAGGTCGCGCCCACCGGGCGCGATCTTTCTCGAAGTTCGCCAGAATTCGATCAGGAATTCATTGCTTCTCTTTGATAACGGTCGTGCTGCTGGTGCTGCTACCAACGGTGCCTTCGTCGCAGACTTTGGTCTGCTTGATGCGGTCTTCAGCTTCGACGCGGCTCTTAAAGGCCATCGGACCGATCTGCGTCACGACTTCCTTGTCCGCCGGGCGCGTGGTGGTAATCGTACAGTTGTGGCTAGGTCCTTGCACGACGTAGAACTCGTCAGCAAGTGCTGGAGCAGCCCATCCGACGATGAGCGCGCCAGCAAGAAGGGATGCTTTCATTGTCACCTCTCTGTTTAAGTACTGCCCAATAGAGGACGAACGGATAAACAGAAATCCACCGTGCTACTGGGCGCATGGTTAGATTACCGCTTCTCCGGTTCTGTAACTCACCCGAGATTTCGAGGTTCCACGAGTTCTGGTGCAAACACAGGTCAGCACCAGGTCGAATTTAGATTTGGAGCGCACACGGGTGCCTGATGCGAAATTCCAAGGTGAACAGGGCTACTCGGAACGCTGAACTTGCTCGCGCGTTGTGCGTCATCGAAAGATCTAAAGAGTGAAGGAGCGCGTTATGGATCGCGAGCACGTGAAAGGCGTCGCCGATAAGGCCAAGGGCACGATTAAGGAAGGTGCTGGCAAGCTGAGTGGCGACAAGGACCTCCAAAGACAAGGTAGGGCCGACAAGGCCAAGGGCGCCGTGCACAACGCCGCCGGTGACGTTAAGGATGCCGCGCGGGATGCAGCAGACGCCATGAAGAAGTGACTTCCCTTATGTGGGGACTAACACTCGCCGCTTCTTCTGGGCGGCGGTTTTGTTTGCGCTATCGAGGAACCGCGCGCCTCTGTGCAGCGGCTTTATCTTCCTTTCCTACCTCTCGCATCACGACCTTGAGCACATGAGCAACGGCTCTTGCAGCGCCTTCGCCTCGTCCATGGGGCGGCGCACCTAACGCCGGTTAAGGGATTGGTTACCGGTCACTGTCACCATTTACATACAGTCGCATTATGCGGCAGCGCATTCTGAGAACAGTCTATTACTTCGACACGCCCGGTTGGCGGTCTCTTTCAGGAGACGCCCGAATGCTTAAGGGCTTCACGGTCTTCGTTGTTGCGCTGATCAGTACAGCGCAAGTGGATCAATACCTAACCCACGGTCGGTACACCGACGCGGCCATGGCTATGCTGCGGCAGATCGGTCGCGCGTTTGGATTTTAAATAGTTCTTTTGCGACGGAGACCCGTCATGGACGGCATCTCATGTGCCGATCTCCAAAGGGATGAACAACGCGCAATTGCGATATTGGGAGCCGGTCTTCCATTGAATGTGCAGCCCCCTTGCTCTCCTGGCGTGAGGTCGACTTGGGTCTGATCATAGGGTCTCATTTGACGGCTGCTGCACACAATTTGCGAAGAGATGCCGTTTTGAAGTTTTGAAGCGTGTTGCTGGGTAAGCGGTTCGGCGCCGGTCGATCACGACAGGGGGTGGGATGCCAAACGCAATCGAGCTGATTGTGGACGGTTACGTTCGCTTGAACAATCGGAGGGCTCTGGATGATCTCCGCACGCAGCGCCGGAAACTGGCCGTGGACCTAAAGGCACGTACAGGTTTTGATTTCCGGACGACCGTCCAGCAGATCGGTAACCCTACGCGGTAGGCCGCAGCGCGCTGATCTTTCCAGTTAACCGTTAGAGCTCGTCGGACTCCTCGGTTTTCGGCTTCATCGTCGCAGCG